>NZ_AP022612.1:5223606-5876557 GCF_010729895.1 Mycolicibacterium confluentis | reverse complement strand
CCAGCGCGTCGGAGTTCGGCTGTGCGACAGTGGCCGTTTCTTTGATGAAGAACGGCGTGACGGCGCACAGCACGATGGTGGCGATGGTCAGCACCACAAAACCCTGAACAAAGCTGCCGGTGGCATCCTTGACGGCGCCCAACAGGTACGGATAGGCGAATCCGCTGACGATCCAGGGGGTTCCGACGATGATGCCGTTGACCACACCCGCAAACTTCGGTTGGACTGACTCGATGGCTTCGGCCAATGACAGCGATTCACTCGCATATACGCCGACGCCGATCAGCGGAACGAGCACGGCGACCAGGACGTAGTTTCCGGTGGCCAGGAAGAGCGTCATCGCCGCAAGCGAACCCGCTGTCACGAATCCACCAACCGTGATGATCCTCTTCGTACTGCCCAGCCGTTCGGCGAGGATGGGCACCAACAGTGCCGCCGCCGCGCCCGCGATGGAGAACAGCGAGGTCAGGAATCCCGCCAGTGACTCCGACATGCCTGCTTCTTCGATCAGGATTGACGGCATCCAGCTCGCGATCGCGGCGAACAGGCCGACGCCACCAATCCAGAAGAGCAGCGCTGAAAGGACATTTCGGTTCAACAGAGAGCGGTACGTCCGCTCAACAGAGACACCCGCCACCGGATCCGCGGGGAGAGAATTCAGCGCTTGGACCCCGGCGACGGGCGCGTTCTTCGACACCAACATCACCACGATGAGGACGGCACCCATGCAGACAGCCTGAACAGTCAAGCCCATGCGCCAGCCGAAGGCGGTAAGCACAGCCGAGAAGACGAACAGACTCAGCACCGCCCCCACTCCGTCCCCGGACAGCATGACGCCAACTGCACGTCCGGTCATCTTGCTGTCCCGGAACCAGTTCGCGGCCATGGTGTAGGTCGCGACCCACAAGAACCCCACCGAGACGCCCGCAAGAACCCTCGCAACGATGATGAGTTCAAATCCGTCGGCCATAGCAAAGACCGCCTGCCCCAGCACCCCGGCGGCCAGACCGGCCATGATGACGTTCTTGCTTCCCCATCGGGAAGCCACGACACCACCGATCAGGATCATCACACCTGCGACCAGGCCAGTGATCGAGGAGATCCCGCCGGCCTGCGAGTAGCTCAGGCTCAGCTCCTCGCTGATGGTGCCAATGCTGGGGCTCCACCCGACATAGGGCAGAAATGCACCCACCAATGCCAGGTACGCGACAAATAGATTTGTCCACCTACTGTTCGACATAACGCTCCTCCGCGACTCGGACCTTACGAAACCTGTTCTCGTGCAAAGTCCGGCCCTGGCTGGATGTCAACCCATACGAGCCGTCCGTGCTCTTAAAGGTTGCAACGGCTGGGCGCATGCGCCACATCAACGAAGTGTCAAGGAGGATTCCACCGTCAGCGACACATCGTCAAGTACTTCAGTCTCGTGAGGACACAGCGATGACAACGCCTTACGATCGACGACCGCACTCAACCCCACCTTGGAGAGCAGGGACAGCAATGAACAAGTTCGACACCAACTGGACCCCCTTCACGCCTGTAGCACCGGAGCGTGTCACAGAGGGAAAACCCGCCACACGTCTTGCCGAAGCTGTTGCGGGCGAATGCTTCAAGTCCGGTCTGTGGGAGGTGACGCCGGGCCGGTTCACAACAGCTCCACGCGGATTCGACGAGGTCATTCACATCATCAGTGGCAGCGGAGTTCTGCGTTCTGCAGACGGCACCTCATTGGAACTGTCCCCGGGCGTCTCCTTCCTCATGGAAGACGGATTCGTGGGGGAATGGGAGATCCGTGAGCAGCTCCAGAAGTTCTACGCGAAGGTGCAGACCGCAACCGCGGAGTGATGAATGGTGAGGCGATCGACCATCCCGCTGGGGCTGACTGATCGGTCGCTCCTGGCGTGTTCCCACTGACTGAGTCCAACCAGTTTTAGAGTCCTGTAGCCCGATGTAGGGCGAGAAGGGACGATGAACGTATGGCTGGTCGGAAGCGGAATTCCGCGGAGGACATCGTGCGCAAGTTGCGCCGCGCCGATGAGTTGGCTGCCGAAGGCAAGACCGGCGAGCAGATCGCCGCGGAGCTGGAGGTGTCGCCGGCGACGTTGTACAACTGGCGCCGCTCCTACGGTGGCATGGACACTGACGCCGCCAAAGAGCTCAAGGAGTTGCGTGAGCAGAACGCGCGCCTCAAGCGCCTGCTCGCCGAGGCCGAGCTGGTCAAGGACGCTTTGCGGGAGGTCGCGAAGGGAAAATTCTGAGCCCAGCTGCCAAGCGCCGCGCCGTCGACATGCTCACCACCGCGTTGGGCATGTCGGAACGGTTGGCGTGCAAAGCTGTTGGCTGGCCCGTTCCACCGGCCGACGTCTGCCGTTGTCGCAGACCCCCGCCGATCCTGACGCCGAGATGCGGGCCTGGCTGCGCTCCTACGCGGTCAAGCACCCGTGCCATGGGTTCCGACGTGCCTGGGCGGCGTTGCGCTACGACGAGCGCCGTGAGGTCAACAAGAAGAAGATCCACCGTCTGTGGCGCGAGGAGGGACTGCAGGTGCGGGTCCGTAGTCCGCGTAAGCGGGCCGGGATCTCCTCGATACCGCCGATCGTGGCCGACGCGCCGAACGTGGTGTGGGCGATCGACTTCCAGTTCGACTCCACTATCGACGGCAAGGCGATCAAGATCGCGTCGATGATCGACGAACACACGAGGGTGTCGCTGCTCAACATCGTCGAACGCTCGATCACTGCCGAGCGGCTCGTCGACGAGCTCAAGAAAGTGTTCGCCGCGGCGGGCGGGCCACCGAAGGTGCTGCGGATGGACAACGGTCCGGAGTTCATTTCTCAAGCACTGCAACAGTTCTGCGACGGGAGATTCGGCATGTCGTATATCCCACCGGGCACGCCGTGGAACAACGGACACATCGAATCGTTCAACAACCGGCTACGCAAGGAGTGCCTCAACCGCAACCACTGGAACACCCTGCTCGAGGCCCGCGTGGTCATCGGCGACTTCAAGGCCGACCACAACCACCGCCACCGGCACTCGGCCCTGGGCTACCGCACACCGGCCGAGTACGCTGCGGTCTGCAGGTGTAGCCACACCCCGATGGCCTGCAGCATCAACTGAATCTGGATCACACCAACCCGACTCTAGAAACGGGTGGACTCAGAAACGGGGACTCGCCACTCCCGTCGCAGGGCCCTCCACCCGCCCGACTCCCAGCCGGAGCGGTTTGGGGGGGTCGTTCGCGAATCGGGCCGCGCTCCAGCAGAAGCATGCTTGACAATCTGACGCATGCCGCTCCAAATCCTCTGACACTTTGGCCGCGTAACGTCGGTAACACCTTCCGTACTGTGAGGACTGCGTGGTCGCCACTTCTGCGCCTGCTGTCCACCTCCGACACTCGAGCGGGCGGCCCTTACCCCGGATCCGCAAACGTAGTTCCCACGTCTCGCACAGCGAAAGTGCAGGAATGACTGACGAGAAACGCTCTAGCGCAACTCAATTACCAGCTGAGACGGAGCGCTGCACCCCACCTGAGGCGTTCGACGACGCCACCTCGAGCTGTCCGCACCCCACAATCGCAGTGGTCGGGAGTGGGCCGTCTGGATGTTATGCCGCGTCCTTCCTTACGAAGAAGTGGCCGGGATCCGAGATCACCGTCTTCGAGTCAATGCCGGCGCCTTACGGTCTTGTCCGTTACGGTATCGCGGCCGACCATCAGGGCGCCAAGAACGTGACACGTCAGTTCGACCGACTCTTCACGCGCGACGGCGTCCGGTTCGCCGGTAACGTTTCGGTCGGCGCCGACATCACTTTCGCAGATCTTGCTCGTTGTTTCGACATCGTTGTACTCGCGACCGGGCTTCCTCAGGATCGACCACTGGAGATTCCCAGGCAAGCAGGGACGCGCGTGATCGGAGCTGGAACACTACTCCGCGCACTCAACAGCTATCCGGTACAAGCGATTCCGCGCAACTCAGATGGACGTTATACCGCACTCGGGCGGCAGTTGGCCGTAGTCGGGATGGGTAACGTCGCCATCGATGTGGTTCGACTGATGGCGAAAGATCCCCAGGAGTTGGATGGGTCTGACATCGACGATGAACTACTCGAGCAACTCCGCCCCAGGAGACCCAGCAGCATCGACGTCATCAGCCGATCTGGGTTGTCTCACGCGAAGTTCGACCTTGCCATGTTGCGAGAACTTTTGTCCCTGCCGAACATCGACGTCACCGTAACCGGCCTGAGCGACAACGACAACGGGCCCGCAGCAGATCTGCTGCGTCCGCACATCGGCACCGCCACAAACTCCCTCCCACCGGAACAGACGCGCACTCAAGTGCGGCTACACTTCCAACTCACTCCTGAATCGATCGAAAGCAGCGGCGGTCGCACACTTCTGAGGGCAAGGCTGCCCCATGGGCCTACTCCCGTGACCGAAATCGTCGTTGATTCCGTCATCACTGCAATTGGATTCACCCATGGGGCTCAAGAGGACCAGAGCTGTCCGACCGGGGAGTGGTCGGGGGACAACGTATACCGGGTGGGTTGGCTCAGCCGTGGACCGCGAGGCGGTATTCCCGAGAACCGCAAGGACGCTCAACGAGTGGTCGACGCCATCACCGACGACGTGGTGAGCGGGCGGCTCGAAATCGGCCGAGCGGGCTTTACCGCGGTGGCGTCGTCACTTCGGAATGTCGTGTCTTTCGCAGATTGGCAGCGAATCGAGGCCTTCGAAAAGAGAGAAGCCCCGCCCGGCCGGTGCCGGCGCAAGATTACCGATCGCAAGCACATGCTCTCGATCGCAATGGCAGCACTTGATTCTCACGCTGCACTGCATGCAGCGCAGACTGTCGGCGATACCCGGGCGCAACAACAACCACGCAGGGAGTCGGACCAGTGACAACAGCCACCATCCTCTTCGGGACCGAAACCGGCAACGCCGAGATGGTTGCCGACGAAATATCCACGGCGCTAGCTACTTTCGGATTCACAGGCGAGGTCCACAGTATGGGGGACTACCCCGTGGAGGATCTCTGCGGGCAACAGATGGTCATCCTCATCACCTCCACCTATGGAGAAGGTGACCTACCGGACACCGCCATTCCATTCTTCGACGCACTGAAACACCTGAAGCCCGATCTCTCGTCCACGCGATTTGCCGCCTTCGGCCTGGGCGACAGCAGCTACGACACCTACAACAACGGGATCGCAACACTGATAGAGGCGGTCGTCGATCTAGGTGCAACGCAGATCGGTGATACCGGTCGCCACGATGCCGACAGCGGTCTCGATCCCTGCGATACCGCGATCACGTGGGCCCACGAGACATTTGCACCCGCCGAAGTGTGAGGCCACACGCCGACCACCTCCACACGTGATAGCAGGAGAAAATTGACCATTTCAGGCACATCACCGCTGAGCGCGGCAATCATCCCCGACCCCCACTCAGTGACACTCGAAGACTGGGGTCCCCTGCCCGAGGGAACAGGGGCACCGATGGCCACCGAGGGCAAGAAACTTTGGGCGGGTGACGGAATCCTCGAAGTCGGCATATGGAAATGTGCGGCCGGTTCGTCGCACTGGAAGTTCGAGACCAATGAGTCCTTCACGATCTTCTCCGGTCGGATGACGGTGACCGAGGATGGCGGCCGACCTCTCGAACTCACCTCCGGCGAAAGCGCGGTCTTCCCGAAGGGCTGGAGCGGTGTGTGGGAGCTTCACGAGACGGTGCTGAAGGTATACACCGTCTTCTGACTTCTCTTCTTCCGGGCCGCACGAGCCAAAGTCCTTCTGCGGCCCACCGATCCCCGCCATCGCCCGCGGACCTCACGCCAAGTCTCCGTACCCGACCAATTGTCGAATTTGAGTCCTGCTTTCGCAGGCGAGCAACTTAGCGCGGACCGCAGGACGTCGGGATCAGAGCCCAACGAGCAGGGCGACACCAATCCCAAGGCGAACCAGAGAGAATGGAGATTTCGTTAATGAGTCAGACAGTGCGTGGTGTGATTTCTCGGTCCAAGGGGACCCCCGTGGAGGTCACCGACATCGTGATTCCCGATCCCGGGCCCGGTGAGGTGGTGGTGAAGATCATTGCCTGCGGGGTCTGCCATACCGACCTGACCTACCGCGAGGGCGGCATCAACGACGACTATCCGTTTCTGCTGGGTCACGAGGCCTCGGGCACTGTCGAAGCGGTCGGCGACGGTGTGGTCAACGTCGGACCCGGCGATTTCGTGGTCCTGAACTGGCGTGCGGTGTGCGGCCAGTGCCGGGCCTGCAAGCGCGGTCGCCCACACCTCTGTTTCGACACCTACAACGCCACCCAGAAGATGACGTTGACCGACGGCACCGAACTCTCTCCTGCGCTCGGCATCGGTGCGTTCGTCGAGAAGACGCTGGTCCACGAAGGCCAGTGCACCAAGGTCGATCCCGAGGCCGACCCGGCGGTGGCCGGACTGCTCGGGTGCGGGGTAATGGCCGGTATCGGGGCGGCCATCAACACCGGCGCGATCAACCGCGACGACACCGTGGCCGTCATCGGCTGCGGCGGGGTCGGGGAGGCCGCCGTTGCCGGCGCCGCGCTGGTGGGCGCCAAAACCATCATCGCCGTGGACCTTGACGACCGAAAGTTGGCTCAGGCTAGAGAATTCGGCGCCACGCACACGGTGAACGCGGCAGACACCGATGTCGTGACCTCGATTCAGAATCTGACCGGCGGCTTCGGCGCTGACGTCGTCATCGATGCCGTGGGGCGCCCCGAGACGTGGAAGCAGGCGTTCTACGCCCGCGACCTGGCCGGCACCGTGGTCCTGGTCGGGGTGCCCACCCCGGCGATGACACTGGAAATGCCGCTGGTGGACTTCTTCTCCCGCGGCGGATCCCTGAAGTCCAGCTGGTACGGCGACTGTCTGCCCGAACGCGACTTCCCCACCCTGATCAGCCTGTACCTGCAGGGCCGCCTACCGCTGGAGAAGTTCGTCTCCGAACGCATCGGCCTCGACGACATCGAAGACGCGTTCCACAAGATGCACGCCGGCGAAGTCCTGCGTTCGGTGGTGATCCTGTGAGCGCCGGCAACATCGCCCGGGTGGTGACGTCCGGGAAGTTCGAGCTCGACGGCGGCTCCTGGGATGTCGACAACAACATCTGGGTCGTCGGCGATGACTCCGACGTCGTGGTGTTCGACGCCGCCCACAGCGCACAACCCATCATCGATGCTGTCGCCGGGCGCAATGTCGTCGCCGTAATCTGCACCCACGGACACAACGATCACGTCATCGTCGCCCCCGAACTCAGTCGGGCTCTCGATGCCCCGGTGCTGCTGCACCCCGCCGATGACGTGCTGTGGCAGATGGCCCACCCCGGCAAGGAGTTCAACACCGTCGACGACGGCATGACCGTACGCGCCGGCGGTATCGAACTCATCGGCCTGCACACCCCCGGCCACTCGCCCGGCTCGATGTGCTGGTTTGCGCCCGGACTCGGCGCTGTCTTCTCTGGCGACACCCTTTTCCAGGGTGGACCCGGAGCAACGGGTCGGTCGTTCTCCGACTTCCCGACGATCCTGGACTCGATCAAGAACCGCCTCGGCACGCTGCCCGAGGACACCGTGGTCTACACCGGGCACGGCGACACCACCAAGATCGGCGACGAGATAGTCGGCTACGACGAATGGGTGGCAAGGGGCCACTGACGAGCTTCGCGAGGTCCGCGCGAAGTGGGACCACCAGCAGAACCGACGGTGCGCCCGACCGACGACCTGAACATCCCAAACTCAGACGAGCCGCCTCGGTCCTGGCGGAGTTTGTGTTACTGCATCGGACGAATGTGGTTGGACTGAAACGATGAAGTCCGAATCAAGGTCCGTTGAGGGCTTACACCCTCGATGTTTGTTGTGATGTCATCGCCCTGCCGTCGGCCGTGGGTCGGCCCGTTCGATGGGCCTCGCCGGGCCGATGCCGCGCGGACAGAAGAGCGCCACTACCGAAAGCAACCATGGCACAGTAATTTGGACGGGTTTGGTCTGACGCCTGACCACATACGACGAGCGAGGACGCGCCTACGGTCTGCGACCTTTCGTTGCGCACACGTGCGCCGCCACAAAATACAAGCGCCGTGGAGGCGTTGGATCGCTCCGTTGCCCGTTCCCAAGATGCCTTAGCTTAGATCAGGTCCCTGGACTAGATGATCGGGTCTGCTGCACGATCAGGTCAAGATGTCACCTATTCGTGCAGCAGACCCATCCGCCATACGGCAGGCAGGCTACTAGAAGGCTAGTTTCAGATTCATCGTCTTCCATTGCCGTGCATGCTGGATGCTGTTGTACTCGGGCTCGCCGGCGAGCTCGATGCGTGCGCACCGCTGCGTCACCGCAGTCATGATCGTGTCGGTTGCTTGGCGCGCCAAGATCTGCCCCATACACGAATGCGGCCCAGCAGCAAACGCAAGGTGCTGACGTCCCTGGGTTGAGCGGTGGTAATCGAACCGGTCTGGGTCTGCAAACACACGCTCGTCACGGTTGGCTGATGCGAGGAGGACGTAGACCGTCGAGCCAGCGGGCAGAACGGTGCCGGCCACCTCCACGTCCTCGAGTGTCAGACGCGTCACTCCAGTCTCCGGAGTGACGAATCGGAGCAGTTCGTTGATCACCTTGGGTCGAACGGCGGGATCGTCTCGGAAAGCGGCGAAAAGCTCAGGGTCCGAGGCCATGCGCTCCAACCCATGCGCGGCCAGCGTTGCCGTCGAAAAGTGTCCCGTCGCCAGAAAGAGCATGATGCTGGCCGTGGTTTCCCGCCGGGTAATGTCACCGCGGTCTTCGGCCTCGAGATAGGCGGCAATGACACCCGGTTGGGGATCTCGGCGCACCTTCTCTATCGCATCGGCACAATAGTCCTCCAGCCACGCACTGCCCTCAGCACCGGCCCGCAGATCATCTTCGGTGGCAACGAGGCCAAACCCCCGAGCAAACTGATACGTGTAATGCCGGACCTCATCGGCATGCTCGGCAGCCATGCCCAGCATCGAGCACATCGTTGCATGCGTTGGAACAAGGCACAGTTCACGTACCGCCTCGATCTGCCCTGGCGTTTCCGCCTCGGACAGCGCGCGGTCGACGATCGAAGCCGTGGTGGCCATCCAACTGCGTACCGATTTGGGCGTGAACAGATTGTTGACGAGTCTTCTGTGCCAGGTGTGCGCAGGCGGATCGATTCCAATCACGGCAGAGTGGAAGATGTCAAAGGCCCCGAAATCGAGTTGCTGCACAGAACTCTTTGTGTGCCGCAACAGTGTGGAAACGTCGTCGTACCGCGATACCACATACCTGCCGTCCTCGAGTTTGAGGACAGGAAATTCATCTCGGAGCCGGCGGAAATGCGGGTACGGCTCGTCCAGGAACTCCTCGTGATAGAACGGCAGCAGCTCCGTCTGGTCCGGCGCGGTGGGAGAACCCGCACTGGCGAGGCCCTCATGCGGCGGTGTGGTGGGGGTCATATACAAAGTGTCGAATCACTCGCGCGCGGACACACTAGACGAAGTGTCATGTGCCCGAACGGATGAGCCTGACGTCTTGTCACCATCGGGCATTGTTACGCACGCCCGAGTGCGTGGCGTGGATCGCAGGTCATCCTGCTGCCCCGCAGGCTGATTCAAGCCATACTCGCGCGGTTTTGCCTTTCGGTTTGAGCACCCACGGCAGATCGGCAAAGTCCGCCAGCCCGGCCCGTGTGGCATGTGGCCGCCCCTGCGGGCCCACTTAGGGAGATGAACACTGTCCGCCTTTTATCGATCGAGTTCTTCGAACGTTATATGCCGAAATCTATCGCTAGACCGATCAATCATCCGGTGGCAAAGTAGGCACTGCCGAGTTCGAGGCAGTCTCTCTCGCCTTGGAAGAACCCCGGCCATCCCTCCAATTCTTCAGTCGCCCAGCCCTTTCCGGCTGCCCACGCTTTTGCAGGAGTCACTATGAGTCCACGTACAGAGTTCCTCTTCCTGTCCGAACCGGACTGTATCGATGCCGGCGTACTCGACGCCGCACGCTGCGTCGACGTATGCGAAGAGGTGTTCGGACTGCTCGCGCAGGGCGACTACTTGATGGGCGGACCCAATCACAACAGCCACGGCATGGGCGTCGTCTTCCCGACATCCAGCCTGTTCCCGAACATGCCCCTCGCTGGCCCGGACCGACGCTTCGTCGCCATGCCCGGTTACCTGGGCGGACGGTTCGATGTCTGCGGAAACAAGTGGTACGGCTCCAACCACGCCAACACCGCCAAAGGGCTGCCGCGATCCGTCCTGACGCTGATGCTCAATGACAAGGAGACCGGCGAGCCGCTCTGCCTCATGTCGGCGAACCTGCTGAGTTCCGCTCGAACCGGCGCCGTCCCAGCGGTTGCAGCACGGCATCTGGCGAGCGCCACAACGGGTTCGGTGGCTGTGCTCGGCTGTGGCCCGATCAACAAGGCCTGCCTCAAGGCGATCGCCAGTCAGCTGCCGAACCTCAAACGGGTCTACTGCTACGACATCTTCGAGGCGGCCGCCGAGAAGCTGGCCGACTGGGCGCGCCTGACTCTGGGCGTCGACGCCGTCGTCGAGAACGACCTGCAGGCGGCCCTGGCCGGCGCCGAAGTCGTCACTGTGGCTGCGTCACGCGTGAAACCTCTTGTTGTCCAGAATGACTGGCTGCACCCAGACGCAACCGTCCTGATCTCCGGACCGATCTCGGCGGACGATGCGTTCTGGCTGGAGAACCGCGTGGTGCTCGATCACGTTGCCCTGCACGAGGCCTACGTGGACGAGGCCGTTGCCTCCCCCGACAAGCAGGCCGCGTACGACGGAGTCATCGGCGGCCCCCTGTACCGCCTCATCGATGACGGAAAGCTGCCGGCTCTCAAGGATTTCACCGACCTCGGGACGGTGCTGCAGTCACCCGCCGCGCGCGATGACAACAGGTCCCGGCGCACCGTGTTCGTCGCCTGCGGAATGTCGGTTTTCGACCTCGCGTGGGGCTACGAGATTTACCGCACTGCCCAGGACAAGGGGCTCGGCACGCCCCTCGTGTTGTGGGACGCACCGTACGCGGAATAGCAACCCAACGCCCCTCGGAGATCAGAAGTGAACAAGATCAAGAACTACAGCGACCTCATTCGCTTGGGAGACAGCGAATCTCGGTCGGTCGTATTGACCATCGCCGACCGGGTGCTGACCCGTTTGGACGCCTACGACCGGATCAAATCGATCACGCGCCTCGACGGTGACATTCTCACCATCGGCACCCGCACTTGGGACCTGTCGACTAAACGGAACATCTATCTGGTCGGTGCAGGCAAGGCCTGCAATCACATGGCGATGGCGATCGACGAGATCCTCGGCGACCGGCTCACCCGCGGCATCGCGATCGTCAAGATCGCGGAGGACGGCGACCGGTTCCACCGCACCGAGGTTCACGTCGGGGGGCATCCGATTCCCGACGAAACGGGTCATCGGGCCGCACAAGAGATCCTGGCGCTCGCCGATCAGGCCGGCCCCGAAGACCTGTTCATCGCCGTCATCTCGGGCGGCTCGTCGGCGCTGATGAGCTGTCCCATCGAGGGAATCACCCTCCAGGATGAGATGGACGCCACTGACGTTCTGCTGAAGAGCGGCGCCGGGATCTACGAGATCAACGCCATCCGCCGACACATCTCACAGACCAACGGCGGCCGACTCGCCCAGCGCATCGCCCGTTCCGGCGCGGAACTCATCGGTTTCGGCATCTCGGACGCAGTGGGCAATCCACCGTCGGGGGATATCAGCCGGCCCTACGCCGACTATGCATCGACACCGATTGGCCCGGACAAGACCACACTCGCCGATGCGCGAGCCGTCATCGAGAACTACGACCTCGCGGACCGACTGCCGCGATCGATCGTCGACTATCTCCAGTCAGCCGGTGAGGAGGGCGAAACACCCAAGGCCTTCCCCGACAACACATATTTCCTGTTGAACACCCTTCCCGACTCCTGCCTGTACGCCAAGGAGGTGGCCGAGCAGATGGGGCTGCCGGCAATGATCGTGAGCTCCTTTCTGGAGGGTGAGAGCAGCGACGCCGGAACGTTCTTCGCCTCCATCGCCCGCGAAGCCCAAGCCACCGGAAATCCCATCACCCCGCCCTGCGTGCTGATCGCAGCCGGGGAGACCACCACCCAGATCCCGGACAACAGCATCATCGGTGGTCATGGCGGACCCGGTCATGAACTGGTGACGGGCTTTGCACTGACAGCTTCAAAAACCGCTGGCGCAGCGATGATCTCGCTCGACTCAGAAGGCACCGACGGCACCACCACAGCCGCCGGCGGACTGTGTGACTCGACGAGCCTGGCGCGTGCCGAACAATTCGGCGTGAACCTGCACGAGGCACTACGCACCCACGCCACCCACGAGGCACTTACGGCCATCGGGGACGCAGTTTTCACCGGCAACACCGGCACGAATCTGTGCGACCTGAACATCCTCTACATCCCCGCGCGACCGGCCTGACCCGCCCCGGATTCGAAAGACATCATGAAGATCACCTCAGTGACCGCACGCCAACTCCTCGATTGCAAGACGCGACCCCTTGTCGAGGTCGAGATCACCACGGACAACGGTTATGTCGGCCGTGGCGCCGCCCCGACCGGCAGTTCTGTCGGGGCGCACGAAGCGTTCATCCTTCGCGACGAGGACCCCACCGAGTACAACGGTCTGAGCGTTCACCGCGCCGTCGACGCGGTGAACAACGAGATCGCTCCGGCGCTGGTCGGCACCGAACTCGACCTCGAAGCCAACGACCGACTCATGATCGACCTCGACGGCACACCCAACAAGAGCCGCCTCGGTGGCAATTCCATCTACTCGACGTCCATCGCGCTGCTGCGCGCCACCGCTGCCGCCGCCGGTCTGCCCACCTACTCGTGGATCGCTGAGCACTTCGGTCCCGGCCCTGTGAGCCAGGTTCCGGTGCCGAGCTTCAACATGATCAACGGCGGTCGCTATGGCAGTGTCGTGCAACCGTTCAACGAGTTCATCGTCATGCCCTACAAGGCATCCTCGATTCAGGAAGCCGTCGAGAAGAGCGTGAAATTGTTCGGCGTGCTCGAAGAGGTCCTCACCGAGTATCTGGGGCGCAAACCGCAGGTGGCCTCCTCCTACGGTTTCGCAAGCCCGTCCTCAGACCCGCGAGAAGTGCTGAAGCTGATGATGACCGCGGTGGAGCGCGCCGGTGTGGCCGACACCATGGCCTTCGCTTTGGACTGCGCATCCAGCGAGATGTTCGACGCCGCCACTGGAACCTACGAACTCAACGGCGAACGCGTCAGCTCCGACGAACTGATCGACTACACCCGGCGACTCAGCAACGAGTTCCCGTTCGTCTTCATCGAAGATCTGCTCGACGAAGACGACTGGGCCGGATACTCGAGGGCCGTCGCGACAATCGAGAAATCGATCATCCTCGGTGACGACCTGGTTGTCACCAACCGGGATCGACTGCAGCGCGCAGTGGAGTCCTCCGCGGTGGGCGGGTTCATCCTCAAACCCAACCAGGTCGGCACGATCACCGAAGCGCTCGACTGCTACCGCTACGCGGTCGATCACGATCTCTTCACCATTCCGTCCGGCCGGTCGGGCGGCGTCATCGACGATGTCGTGATGGACCTGTCGGTGGGTCTGTCGGTGCCGTTCCAGAAGAACGGGGCACCGCGCTCAGGCGAACGCATCGAGAAGCTCAACTTCCTGCTGCGGGTGGCCGACTCCACACCCGGGTGTGTTCTCGCCGACGTACCCGCCATCGTTAAGTTCTAGCCACAACCCCACAGGGTTGAACACAGCTGGCGCCGAAGGGATTCGCGCGTTGAATCCCCGTCGGCGCCTCGAAACTTCGAATAGGAGCGCGACCATGACCGACCTCAAGATGACAGCAGCCGAACGGACAGAGTTCCTCGCCGACAATCATGTCGCCATCATCGCCATCGAGCGGGGAAACAAGCCGCCGCTGACCGTCCCCATCTGGTACCGCGTCGATGAGGCCGGCGATGTCGAGATCTGGACCGAACTCGGATCGATGAAGGAGCGGCTCATCCGCGCCGCCGGTCGGTTCTCCCTCGCGGTACAGCAGGAGACCACACCGTACCGCTACGTCTCCGTCGGCGGCCCCGCGTCCATCCGCGAGGACATCCCTCGCGAGGGCGTACTCCCCATCGTCCGTCGCTACGTCTCCGACGAGGAGATCGAGGAATACCTCGACGCGAACTACACCGACAAGGCGGTGTTGATCACCATGCGTCCCGAAGTCTGGAACTCGGCCGACTACAGCAAGGAGTCAGCGGTACCGGTCTCTGCAGCCGTCACCAGCGGGTCGGAACGCGGCTGATGGGCCACGCCACCGCGGTTCAGGGCGGTGTCGAACTTTGACGATGATCATCGGGATACCACGCGAGTCCCTGCCTGGGGAGACGCGTGTCGCAGCCACGCCCGCGACGGTCGCGCAGCTGATCAAGCTCGGCTATTCCGTGCTGGTGGAATCCGGCGCGGGAGCCGCCGCGAGTTTCTCCGACGGCGCCTACAGCGAGGCAGGGGCTGAGATCGGCACCGCCGAACAGGCCCTGGCCTCCGACGTGGTGCTCAAGGTCAACGCCCCCGACAACGGTGAGATCGCGGCCCTGCGCGACGGCGCAACGCTGATCAGCCTGCTCTCCCCGGCCCTCAAGCCCGAGCTTGTCGAGCAGTTGGCCACCCGCCCGATCACCGCGCTGGCCATGGACGCCGTCCCGCGCATCTCGCGCGCACAGTCACTCGACGTGCTGTCCTCGATGGCCAACATCGCCGGCTACCGCGCCGTCGTCGAGGCCGCGCACACCTTCGGTCGGTTCTTCACCGGTCAGGTGACCGCCGCGGGCAAGGTGCCGCCGGCGAAGGTGCTCGTAGTCGGCGCTGGCGTCGCCGGTCTGGCCGCCATCGGCGCCGCGGGCAGCCTGGGTGCGATCGTGCGCGCCACCGATCCGCGTCCAGAGGTCGCCGACCAGGTCAAGTCCCTGGGTGGGGAGTACCTGGCGGTGGACCCAGCGGCGGCCGAGGTGTCGGCCACGGGCTACGCCAAAGAGATGGGCGACGACTACAAGGCCCGCGAGGCCAAGCTCTACGCCGAGCAGGCCGGCGACGTCGACATCATCATCACCACGGCGCTGATCCCCGGTAAGCCCGCACCGCGCATCATCACCGCCGAGATGGTGGCGTCGATGAAGGCCGGCAGCGTGATCGTCGACATGGCCGCGGCCAACGGCGGAAACGTCGAAGGCACCGTCAAGGACCAGGCCGTCGTCACCGACAACGGCGTGACCATCATCGGCTACACCGACCTGGCCGGCCGACTGCCCGCGCAGGCCTCCCAGCTGTACGGCACCAACCTGGTGAACCTGCTCAAGCTGCTGACCCCGAACAAGGACGGACAGCTGAGCCTCGATTTCGACGACGTCGTGCAGCGGTCGGTGACCGTGGTCCGCGACGGCGAGATCACCTGGCCGCCGCCCCCCGTGCAGGTCTCGGCCGCGCCCGCGGCCGCGGCCGCTGCCGCACCGGTGGCGCAGAAACCGGCCAAGGAGCCCATCTCGACCGGACGCCGCCTCGGGCTGACCTTCGGGATCGCCGCCGTGCTGTTCGCGCTGATCGCGCTGTCGCCCACCGCGCTGCAGGTGCACCTGACGGTGTTCGCGCTCGCGATCGTGATCGGCTACTACGTGATCGGCAACGTCCACCATGCGCTGCACACCCCGCTGATGTCGGTGACCAACGCAATCTCCGGAATCATCGTGGTCGGCGCACTGCTGCAGATCGGGCACGGCAACGTCCCGATCACCGCTTTGGCCTTCGTGGCGATCCTGCTCGCCAGCATCAACATCTTCGGCGGTTTCGCGGTCACGCGCCGCATGCTGGCGTTGTTCACGAGGAGCTAAGACATGTTCACTCTGGAAACCGCCGCCACCGCGGCCTACGTCGTCGCGGCGCTGCTGTTCATCCTCGCGCTGGCCGGCCTGTCCAAGCACGAGACGTCGCGGGCGGGAAACACCTTCGGCATCACAGGCATGGCGGTCGCGCTGGTCGCCACCATCGCGCTGGCCATCAACCACCAGATCGAACCGCTCGGTCTGGCACTGCTGATCGGCGCGATGGCCGTCGGTGCCGCGATCGGGTTGTGGCGGGCCAAGGTCGTCGAGATGACCGGCATGCCCGAACTCATCGCGCTGCTGCACTCGTTCGTCGGTCTGGCCGCGGTCCTCGTCGGCTGGAACGGCTACCTGCACGTCGAAGGTGACGCCGGCGGGACCGAGGCCGCGCTTCTGAGCGAGCAGGGCATGCTCGGCATCCACTCGGCCGAAGTCGTCATCGGCGTGTTCATCGGCGCCGTGACCTTCACGGGTTCGATCGTGGCCAACCTCAAACTCTCGGCGCGCATCAAGTCCGCACCGATGATGCTGCCCGGCAAGAACATCCTCAATGTCGGCGCGCTGGTGGCATTCCTGGCGCTGACAGTGTGGTTCGTCATCGACCCGTCACTGTGGCTTCTCGTCGCGGTGACCGTGCTGGCGCTGCTGCTGGGCTGGCACCTGGTCGCCTCCATCGGTGGCGGCGACATGCCCGTCGTCGTATCGATGCTCAACAGCTACTCCGGCTGGGCCGCGGCCGCCTCGGGCTTCCTGCTCGGCAACGACCTGCTGATCATCACCGGCGCACTGGTCGGCTCCTCGGGTGCCTACCTGTCCTACATCATGTGCAAAGCCATGAACCGATCGTTCATCTCAGTGATCGCAGGCGGCTTCGGCATCGAAGCAGGCCCCAGCGAAGACAAGGACTACGGCGAGCACCGCGAGATCAACGCCGAAGCCGCCGCCGACATGCTCACATCCGCGAGTTCGGTGATCATCACCCCCGGCTACGGCATGGCCGTCGCCCAGGCTCAGTACGGCGTCGCCGACCTGACCCGCAAGCTGCGCGACCGCGGCATCGACGTCCGCTTCGGCATCCACCCGGTCGCCGGACGCCTGCCCGGGCACATGAACGTGCTCCTGGCCGAGGCCAAGGTGCCCTACGACATCGTGCTCGAGATGGACGAGATCAACGACGACTTCGACGGCACCTCCGTCGTCCTGGTGATCGGCGCCAACGACACCGTCAACCCCGCCGCCTCCGAAGACCCCAGCAGCCCCATCGCCGGCATGCCCGTGCTCACGGTGTGGGACGCCGACAACGTCATCGTGTTCAAACGCTCCATGGCCTCCGGCTACGCCGGCGTGCAGAACCCGCTGTTCTTCCGGGACAACACCCAAATGCTCTTCGGCGACGCCAAAGATCGAGTCGACGCGATCCTGGCCGCGCTGTAGTCGGCCGACCGCGACATCGGACCTGACGACGACCGGAGACGCTGCCGACCGTAGACCTCGACCGGCCAGTGCATTCCTTCAAGCAGTATGCGAACACTCGACTGAATGAATGGGCGGTTCCGTTCGATTCGCATCAACGACGATCGACTCCCGTCTGCAGTCGGGAATGATTGTGTGGCAGAAAAGATCCGTGCCGCCTACGTCGGGTACTACCTCGCTACATCCGGTTCTAGTAGCCAGAAGAAGGGTGGAACACTCGCCCCAATCCATCATCGACGCCGTAGCCGGGCGCAGGCCACATCACTGGCGCACACGAACTGGGAACGACGGGACTCGGCTAACCGGCGCGAACACAACGCGACCTGTGCGCGGATGCGTCCTAGCTAGGCGTAGGTGATGGTGATGGATTTCGATGCCGGCTTGGCCTGGCAGGCCAATCGGTACCCCTCGGCCAGTTCGTAGGAGTCGAGAACGTCATTGCACTCCATCTCGACTGTGCCGTCGATCAGCTGGAAACAGCACGCGCCGCACTCGCCATTACGGCAGGAAAAGGGAGCATCAACGCCCTTGGACAGCAGGTACTGCAGCAGCGGCACATCAGAGGGCCAGTCGTCGAAGGCGAAGCTTGCACCATTACAGGAACCCTTGACTCGAGCGAGGTTCGCTCCCGGCCCGGAGACCACCTCATCGATCTCGAAAGGGTTGCCGCTCAAGGACAGAAACACCTCCCTCTTGAAGCGATCGCTGGGAAACCCAAGCGAGTGCAACGCATCGGTGACCGCATTCATGAACGGCTCCGGCCCGCAGGTGTACGCGAAGTAGTGCGGGTACACCGATGCGAACCGCTGCAGATCAGCCGTTCGGGGAAGCGACTGCAGCTCCTCCAGCCAGTGCACGATATGAAGCCGCTCCGGGTGGTCCTCGGACATGGCGCGCAGCTGTTCGGCAAAGATGACTGCCGCAGAATCCCGGTTGGCGTAGAACAGCGCCACCCTCCTGTCGGTCTGCATAAGCACATACTTCGCGATCGACATGACAGGGGTGATTCCGCTGCCGGCAGCGAACAGCAACAGATCGGCATCCTGTGCTGGCGGGACGAAGTTTCCGGACGGCGGCAGCGCGGTGAGGGTATCCCCCACCGTCACGTTGTCGCACAACCAATTGGACGCGAAGCCTTGCGGTGTTCGCTTGACGGTGATCGTGACGTCATCCTCGTGAGGAGCGCTCGACATCGAATAGCACCGTGCCACCATCCCACGATCGGACGGAATGCCAATGGTGAGGAACTGTCCCGGCTTGTACGAGAGCGATTCGGGTGCTCGCAGCCGAAATGATTTGGCGGCGTCGGTTTCCGCGGTAACCGAGACGACTCGCAATTGAACTGGCTGGGTCAAGGAAGGAGACTCCAACGATCAGTACGTCTTGGCCAGCAGTCCGTCGTCAACTACGAGTGACGTCCCATTGACGCCCACCGCTTCGTCAGACGCCAGGAAGACGGCCGCGTTGGCGACATCACCGGGCTTGAGGATGCGCTTGGTCGGGTACAGCGCTTCGAAGTCCTTTCGGGCGGTGTCGGGATCACTCTGGGTTGCCAGAAAGGCGTCGAACATCGGTGACTCGAAGTCGCCGGGACACAGCGCATTACATCGAATTCCCTCGGCCGCGTACGCAAGTGCCACGGACCGGGTGAGACCCATGACACCAGATTTTGTTGCGACATAGGCGGCGGTGTCGGCGGTCGCGGTGAAGGCTGCCACAGACGCGGTGTTGATGATGGAACCGCCGCGCCCCTGCTCCCGCATTGCCAGCACCGCATGCTTACTACCCCAGAACACCGAACTCAGGTTGGCCCGCAGCGAACGATCCCAATCGTCGGTCGTCGTCTGATGCAGTTCCGCGGTCACAAAGAACGCGGCGTTGTTGTGCATGATGTCCAGCGACCCGAATTCAGACCGGCAGACCTCGATCGCCCTGACGATATCCGTCTCGACGGTCACGTCACCGCGCACAAAGATCGCATTGTGACCGGCGGTCGCGATCGACTCCACGACCTCGTACCCGCGATCGGCGTTGCGCCCGACTGCAACCACCGAGGCGCCCTCGGCCGCCATTGCCTGCGCCACGGCCAGCCCGAGACCGCTGGTCGCGCCGGTGACGACAGCCGCCTTCCCCGTGAGACGTCCCGGACGTGCGCTCTGCGTGCTCAGTTCGCTTCTCCCATCATCTCCAGGTACTTGCGCAACGCGGCCCGAATGCCGGGTTCCTGCGAGGGCGAGTTCGGCCCAGGAAGATAGCGCTGCGAAGACAGTCCGCGTTGCTGGCGTTCCTGGATGTGCAGGTCCTGAATGTTCGTGATATCCCAGAGCTTGACGAGTTCATCGACGTCGTAGTCGATACCCTCCTCGGCATCTTCATGCACGAACCACCAACAGATCATCTTGGATCTGGTCGGCGAGATCGGCAGGGTGCTGGCCACCATGCCGTAGTCGGGATGGAAGCCGCCCCATGCGTATCCCGGTTGTGTCATGAATCCGGCCCCGAAGTCATCAGGAACGGCGGCGCCACGACCGAACTCACCGAGTAGCTTCTTCGACACGTAGTTTCCGGTCATCGACAGAGATTCCAGCTCCCGCTTGACCGGGATGACCAAACCCTGGACCAGATCGCCGACATAGTCGTCCTCGTAGTAGTCCGACATCTCCTGGGCATCGAGCGAAACGCAGAACTCCGGATGCACCGACGGGCAGTGGTAGCACTCGACACCATTCTCGAGTAGCAGCTTCCAGTTCGCATCGGCGTAATAGGTGATCTCGTGGGCAATCTTGAGCCGCGTCGGATCCAGCAACGCCATATCAGCGGTGGCCTTCTCATCGATCATCGATGCCACCGGAGCCGGAGCCTCGTCGGCAAGACTCACGAAGATGAAGCCGTGCCAGACGTCCACGTGGACGGTGAACAGACCGAAGTCGCGGTAATCGAAGAACTCACCATCGGCTTGGCGGGTCGCCTTCAGCAGTTTGCCGTCCAGTCCGTAACTCCAGGAGTGGTACGGGCACACGATCCGCCGCGGCAGCTTTCCGGTGGGTTGATCACACAGCTGCAGTCCGCGATGCCTGCACACGTTGTGGACGCCGCGAATCGCGTCCTCGTCTCGCACCACGAGGATGCTCTCGGAACCGATGTTGAAGGTGAAGTAGTCACCCCGCCTGGGGATCTGGGAGACATGCCCCGCGTAGACCCACTGCGTGTTCCACACCCGAGTCAGTTCGTCGGCGAATCGGCCCTCGTCGAGGTAGTAATCCCGCGGCAGGCTGGTGAAGTAGTTTTCATGGTCGATCACGGACACGTGCAGGCTCCTTCAGGAGAACTGATGACGTCGGTACGAACATTTACTTTCGCATCACATCCTCCTCACCAGAGTGAAGGAGGTCACCACACGTAATGTCAACTGAACCCATCGCACGGCCCACACAGCGTCAACCGCGCAGGGTCACGGACCCTTTCGGGCCGAGGCGTCGTCGTTCACCCACCACGTGCGGGCGTTGACGAACTCGCGGATTCCCGCGTCTGCCAGCTCACGACCGAACCCGCTGCGTTTGGCGCCGCCGAACGGAATGCGGACGTCCGAGGCTACTGGGGCGTTGATGAAACAGGCTCCCGAAACCACCTGCCGGCCAATGTGGGAGGCCCTGTCGAGGTCTGCACCCCAGACACTCGACCCCAGGCCGAATCGTGTGGCGTTCGCGATACGAACCGCCTCGGCATCACTGGCGAAGGTCAGGACCGCCGCCACGGGACCGAAGATCTCCTCTTCGTATGCCGGGCTTCCCGGACGCACGTCGGCGATGAGGGTGGGCTGAAAGAACCAGCCTGTGCCATCGGACACCGAGTTACCGCCTGCGATCAAATCCGCACCCGCACGCAACGTTTCAGCCACCTGCCCGGCAACGAGGTGGCGCAGATCCGGCCTGGCCATCGGCCCGATGTCCGTCGCCGGGTCCTCGGGATCCCCCACCGTGAGCGCCGACACCGACCGCTGCCTCGATGATGCGCTGCCGTCAGGCTCTGTTGGGTTCAACCCCGATCTGCGACATGGCCAACGCAGGGTTGTAATGATCCCGAATTACTGCAACTTTTCCCTCGACAACCTCACAGAACATCGCGAAGGGCAGTTCGACTTTCCGACCCGTGGCGGCAATGTCACCCCACGGTGTCGGCATCGGGCCAGTGTGAGTGCCGCGTAAGATGAAATCTCCCGCTGCATGTGTGGAATCCCCCACCACCGAGAGGATCTCGACTGCAAAGTCTGTGAATGCGTTGCGCCAGTTCTGGTCACCACGCACGAATGCATCTGCACCCGTCGAGATTTCGCCACCCGCCGCGATATCCACGACGACAACATCATCGCTGACCATTTCTCGCAGTTTAGACCAGTCGCCCGCGTTGAATGCCTCGGCCAATTCGCGCAAAACCGGTGCAGTGTTCAATTCATTCTCTCCTTGACTGTCAGAAGTAGTCACTCAGGTTCCTGCCGATTCCTCGTCATTGGCCAACACCGGTAAGCCATACTCGCGACACGCCCTCCACAGGACGCCAGAGTCGCCACCACGGAGAATTCCAAGGCGATGGATCTGGCACGCGTCCTCTGTTAGGTCGACCTCGTCGAATTTCCTTCGTGAATCGGAGTTGCCGGCTACAGGTCGAGGTGAATCGAGTGCGCCACGCCGCTGGTGCTATGTCGGCAAACGTGAGCACCTCCGTGCTGGCGGCAACCATGGGGTCAATACTTCACAAGTTCGTCACGTCCGAGAATCAGGCCGTGCCCGCAGGAGTGGACCACATGGTTACTCCGTCAAAGTTGGCACTGCGGCCCACAAGCGACAAGAGTAGGCGCGCGATCTGTCGAAGCCGAACAAACTCACTGTCATGAACTCGCGGCGAACTACCGACACTTTGTCACTGCCCGTCTGCCGCGGAGCGCGCTAACGGGCTGTACTTCAACAATTCCAACGTGGTGTGGCCATACGCCGTGCGGACGTCACCCACTGGACACATCTGAATTCTGTAGCTGCGTTCAGCGCACAAATGCCTGACGGTGACACTGCGTCAGCCTTATCCGTTCGGGCACATGACACTTCGTCTAGTGTGTCCGCGCGCGAGTGATTCGACACTTTGTATATGACCCCCACCACGCCGCCGCATGAGGGCCGCGCGAGTGCGGGTTCTCCCGCCGCGCCGGACCAGACGGAGCTGCTGCCGTTCTATCACGAGGAGTTCCTGGACGAGCCATACCCGCATTTCCGCCGGCTCCGAGATGAATTTCCGGTCCTCAAACTCGAGGACGGCAGGTATGTGGTATCGCGGTACGACGACGTTTCCACACTGTTGCGGCACACAAAGAGTTCTGTGCAGCAACTCGATTTCGGGGCCTTTGACATCCTTCACTCCTCCCTGGTGGGTATGGATGCGCCTGCGCACACCTGGCACAGAAGACTCGTCAGCAAGCTGTTCACGCCCAAATCGGTACGCAGTTGGATGGCCACCACGGCTTCGATCGTCGACCGCGCGCTGTCCGAGGCGGAAACGCCAGGGCAGATCGAGGCGGTACGTGAACTGTGCCTCGTACCGATCCACGCGACGACGTGCTCGATGCTGGGCATGGCTGCCGAGCATGCCGATGAGGTCCGGCATTACACGTATCAGTTTGCTCGGGGGTTTGGCCTCGTTGCCACCGAAGATGATCTGCGGGCCGGTGCTGAGGGCAGTGCGTGGCTGGAGGACTATTGTGCCGATGCGATAGAGAAGGTGCGCCGAGATCCCCAACCGGGTGTCATTGCCGCCTATCTCGAGGCCGAAGACCGCGGTGACATGACTCGGCGGGAAACCACGGCCAACATTCTGCTCCTCCTGGCCGCAGGCCAGTTCTCACCGACTAATCTCACTGCCCATGGCTTGGAGCGCATGGCCTCGGACCCTGAGCTTTTCGCCGCTTTCCGAGACGATCCCGCCGTTCGACCCAAGGTGATCAACGAACTGCTCCGATTCGTCACTCCGGAAGTCGGAGTGACGCGTCTGACACTCGAGGACGTGGAGGTGGCTGGCACCGTTCTGCCCGCTGGCTCGACGGTCTACGTCCTCCTCGCATCAGCCAACCGTGACGAGCGTGTGTTTGCAGACCCAGACCGGTTCGATTACCACCGCTCGACCCGGGAAGGCCCGCATGTTGCGTTTGCTGCTGGGCCGCATTCGTGTATGGGGCAGGCCTTGGCGCGCCAGGAGACCGAAACCATCATGACTGCGGTGACGCAGCGGTGCGCACGCATCGAGCTCGCCGGCGAGCCCGAGTACAACAGCATCCAACATGCACGGCAATGGAAGACGCTGAATATGCAACTGACGTATTAGCGGTCAGCGTGTCGACCGGTGTCGAGGGGTTAAGTCCCGGCAATGGTGTAGCGCCGCGTGATCCGGTGAGTTAGGCAGTGAGTGCGGGCATGTCCTGGGTTCCTACTTCGGGTTGTCGTAAGTGAGGGTAGTCAGTCGGCAGCGGGCCAGTATGCCGAGGCCGAGGTGGTGGCCACCTGCTACCTCCTGTGGTGTCCACCCGCCGGATGGACAAGCTGGTGGAGACACTGGGCATCACCGGCCTGTCGAAGTCGCAGGTCAGCGTCATGGCCAACGAGCTCGACGCCGCCACCGAGGCCTTCACCACACGTAATCCACTGAAGCCCGTCGCACGGCCCACACAGCGTCAACCGCGCAGGGTCACGGACCCTTTCGGGCCGAGGCGTCGTCGTTCACCCACCACGTGCGGGCGTTGACGAACTCGCGGATTCCCGCGTCTGCCAGCTCACGACCGAACCCGCTGCGTTTGGCGCCGCCGAACGGAATGCGGACGTCCGAGGCTACTGGGGCGTTGATGAAACAGGCTCCCGAAACCACCTGCCGGCCAATGTGGGAGGCCCTGTCGAGGTCTGCACCCCAGACACTCGACCCCAGGCCGAATCGTGTGGCGTTCGCGATACGAACCGCCTCGGCATCACTGGCGAAGGTCAGGACCGCCGCCACGGGACCGAAGATCTCCTCTTCGTATGCCGGGCTTCCCGGACGCACGTCGGCGATGAGGGTGGGCTGAAAGAACCAGCCTGTGCGATCGGACACCGAGTTACCGCCTGCGATCAAATCCGCACCCGCACGCAACGTTTCAGCCACCTGCCCGGCAACGAGGTGGCGCAGATCCGGCCTGGCCATCGGCCCGATGTCCGTCGCCGGGTCCTCGGGATCCCCCACCGTGAGCGCCGACACCGACCGCTGCATTCCCGCGATGAAGTCGTCGGCGACCCGCGCGTCCACAATGAACCGCTTCGGCGAAATGCAACTTTGGCCGGCATTGAGAAAGCGGGCCTTCACGGCGTGTTGAACGACGGTCTCGATATCGGCATCGGCGAGGACGATGAACGGATCCGACCCGCCCAGTTCGAGCACCGACTTCTTGATGGACCGGCCGGCGCACGATCCGACGGCGGCGCCCGCGCGCTCGCTGCCGGTCAGGGTGACTGCGGCGATTCGGTCGTCGTCGATCAGTCGTGCGGTGACATCGGCGACATCGTTCTCGGTCACGATCAGCGTCGTCAACAGTCCGGCCGGCGCACCTGCCGCCTCGATGATGCGCTGTGCCTCCAGTGCTGCACCCGTGGTGTTCGGGGAATGCTTCAACACCGCGGCATTACCCGCCATCAACGCAGGGCCTGCAAACCGGAACACCTGCCACAGCGGGAAATTCCACGGCATGACGGCCAGGACAACGCCTAGTGGTTCGTACGACACCCAGCTGCGCTCCGCTGCTGTCTCGTAGACTGTATCGGCAAGCAGTTGCGATGCGTTCTCTGCGTAATAGTCAAGCGCATTCGCACATTTGGTGACCTCGGCCCGCGACTCCGCCACGGGTTTACCCATTTCCCGGGTGATAAGCAGCGCGAGCTCCTCGATCTCGCGCCGCAAAAGTTCTGCGGCGGCTGCGATGACGGTGCCTCGCTGCTCGAAGGTCCAGGTCGCCCATTCTCGGTGGGCGCGCTCGGCCCGGTCGACGGCCGCGTCGATCTGAGCGTCTGTCATGGCCGTATAGCTGGCGAGTTGCTGTTCTGTCGCGGGGTTTGTCGTTTCGACGTTCGCCACTGGCTGTAAGCCCTCTCAATTGTTTGAAGCGGTCAGAAGAATTCCGTTGTTGCCCATGGCAGAACAACGGGTGATCGCGGCCCTCATCGCCCGTTCTACATACCGTCGGAGATGTATGCCTCAAGCACATTTCGCGTGATACGTGACACGTCGTTGTCGTATCCGTTGTATGACAGGCAAGCGCTCCACGAAATGGAACTGACCGCAAAGACGGCACCCCCGGCGGGATACCTGAGCATCGTCATGTCCGCACGGACGTTCGGACTCTGCGTACCGCCCTGTTGCGAATCTGCCAGTAGGACATCCTCGATGGTGTTCTGCGCGTCATCGCCGAATCCATCGGCAGTGGCAAGCACCACGGTCTCGACCGGGGTTCCGACGGCCACATCGGCCCGGTCGAACTCGAAACCCGCTGCACCATGGGAATTGACCAGGCATGGGATGTCACCGATCGTGTCGCCGTCGACACCGTCGAACACGAATGCGAACTCGGGGTCGTAGCTCTGCTCGGTGCGCCGATAGGGCCGGCCAGGACCGGAGGTTTCAGCCGTGTGGCCCGCCCCGATCCAGGTGTGCGGCCCACGGCCCCGGAAGCGCCAGAGACCCCCGAGTTCTCCGGTGCTGCTGAGATGCGCCTCGCCGGGTTCGGGCTCCCACATACGAGTCGCCGGCCCGCGACGGCGGATCTCGATGCTGGTCCCCGTCTCGGGGTCGAGCTGAGTCACCCAGTACATTCCGTTGCCGGACAACGACATCAGTCGGCCACCCCCGCGCAGATACTGTTGAGTGGCATCGAGCATCTCGGCCGACCAGTACTCGGCATGGCTGCCCGTCAGCACCGCCTTGTACGGCTCCAGTAACGCGCCGCCGTCCCGATGCAGATCCTCGTCGGTATAGATGTCGACGTCGTAATTGTGTTCGTACAACCAGTCGACGATGTGCAGGTCCGCGTTGAACTGATGTGGCGATCCCTTGCCACCGTCGAGCCAGGCCATGTTGACCTTGGGACGCATGTTGACCACAGGTCGCAACCGCGACGAATAGCAGACCCCAGACCCGTCGCTGTGCTTGTCGTAGAGGCTGAGCAACCCATTCTCGACGATGTAACGATCTTGTACCTGCGAAGGGTAGTCACCCTTGTCCAGCAGCGGATTGTTGAGCAGCTGCTCGTTGGCGTAGGCCAGATAGCTGAATGTCGGCATCACCAAGGCGATCTTGGCCGTAGGCGCCCCGCTGCGGGGGCGCACGAACACCGGGACGTAGTCCTCGGCATCGCCGGCGGTCAGGTGCGCCGCATAAACCGCACTGGGTAGGTCATCGGGAACCGTCCATCGAAACGTCGTCGCCCAGCCTGCATCGCCGAGATCGTCGTCGTGGAAGTGGATGGCACCGTATTGTGCAGGCGCATGGGGCCAAGCCGTCTCCGTACCGTCCCAGTTGTGCCCGGTGGTGCCCCGCATCGGCTTGTTCACCGTTTGCCCATGGAAGTGACCCGCGGTGTCTGTCACCGTCCAGTTGCTGATATCCAGGGCAAAGTCCCACGCAGCCAACGGGGACACCTCAGCGTCCAGTGCAGTGCCCTGGGATATCGCCTCCAGTGCGGACTCGCTCAGCACGGACCCATAGATCCGGGGAGCGTCGACCTTGCCGTTGTAATGATTGCCGATCTCAGCGGAGTCGAGTTGCTCGGCTCCGATGAGCACGTCGGTGGTTCCGGGCGTCGGCACGGCGATGGCACCGACTGCCCGATCGTGTTCGGCAGCACAGTTGATGGCCTTCGGCACCACGTCGAGTCGAACCTCGCCTGACGTGACGTCAACCACTGCGGACACCGAATACCACCTGCGGGCACGCAGCACCTTCGGCGCGGACAGCACTTGGTCGCCCACGCGAAACGTGACCTTCCCCTCTTCGATCCGCAAGGCGTAGCCGCCCTCACTGAGGCGGCCCTGGGAGATAAGGGTCTGGGGACCACCTGTCGGCAAGGTCGGCCAGATCCAGAGGTGGACAGTGAAGCTGCCGGCTGGGGTCAACCCGGTGCCATACGGGACTCGAACATACGAACCTGCAGACAGTGACTGGCATCGACCCGGATGGGTGCCCTCGATGCTGGATGCGATGTGTTGGGCTTTGAAGCCGGGGCCTGCCGGATTGGGGTCACCGTGGATCAGACGCACCAGAGAGGCGGTGAATGTCGGGACGTCACAACTGATCTTGAAGTCAACCGTCTGGCCGGGTTCAACCGTGAGGCGATCGGTATAGCCGACAATCGGCATGCTCATCAGGAGGCTCCTTACCCGTTGCAGCGACAGACGTACCGCTCGGAGAGACGATCGCCTCGCAATCGTGCGGCAAACGTCGTGGGCAGCCGCACCCCCGCGCTGTCAAGCATCTCGCACCGCCGCACGACAGAGTGTCAGAAACTCAGGCTGGACCCGCGACCGCAATTGACGAGTCAGACACAATGGTCCTGTGTCAGAATCGCTAACCGTTCGCCAAGCTCTGGCGTTGCCCGCACTGCGGGGAGGCGCGCCTGAAGTGGTGGCGGGCCACGCCAACCTCGATCACCCGGTCCGTTGGGTGCATGTCGTCGAGGTTCGCGATATTGCGTCGGTTCTTCGTGGTGGCGAACTGGTGCTCACCGAGGGCCGCATGTTCGCCGGCCCGGAATCCGCCGATCGCCGTCTCATCGTGGAGCTGTCCGAACGCGGTGTCGCCGCTATGGTGCTCGAGCTCGGCTCCAACTTCCGCAGCGTGCCTCGACACATCATCGACGAATGCCATAAGCGTGACTTCACACTCATAGCGCTGCATCTGCCGGTTGCCTTCATCGAAGTCACCGAGGCCATTCACACTCAGATCGTCAACCAAAAAATCACTTTGCTGGATCAGGCGCAAGAACTTCAGCTGCATCTGACAGACCTCGTCCTCGGCGGCGGCGGTATCGCCGAAGTTCTCGATGCGGTGGCCGCTGCCGTCGGGAACCCCGTCGTCTACGAACGAGCCGATGGTGGATTCGTCTATCGAGCGCTCAATGGAATGACCGATCGCGATGTCACCGCGGGCTGGGAGTTGATGGCACGTGCTGTCGACACCGCGCCGCCGTGGATCGAAAGGCATCTCACCATCGACGGAGCCCGCGACGGCCGACTCGTCGCGCTGGGCATCAGCGGCGAATTCACCGAGGCGGCGACCGTCGCGTTGGAACGTGCCGCACAGGTGATCAGTCTGATCGTGATCGGCAATCGCCGGCGAGACGCCGTGTTCGCCGACCACGGTCGCCACGGCGGCCTCCTGACCTCGCTTCTGGCCGGTTCGATCGAACCGTTCGCGGCCGAAGCGCGCGCAGTCGCCCTCGGGTTCACTCCACCGGTACTCATCCCTCTCGCAATCCGCCGGGCACGCCATCATCGCGCGACGACCGTCGCATCTGAGGACCATCAGTGGCGCCAGGTCTGGCGCGACGTCAAGTCCGATCTGGGCGGCATCGGAATTCCCGCGCTGATCGATGACGGCTCGACGGCCAACCCGACGCTGATAATGATCGGAGTCGAAGATGTCGCCAACCGCGGCCGCATCGCCGACAGAGTGGCCCAGGTCACCCAGGACGCTGCCAAGCGCCACCTTGCCGATCCGCAGTCAGCGGTACTGTCCGTTGGGCCGGCGGTGCATACGTGGCAGGCCGCAATCGAAGGGCTGGCCGTCGCCGTGGACGCCCTGGACGGTGCGCTGCACAGCCCACCACGCCCATGGCACGATGCCGCCGACCTCGACCTGGATCGCCTGATCTGGAGTCTGCGCGACAATCCCGACCTGGAACGTTTCGCCCGGCTGCGACTGGAGCGTCTGATCACCTACGACGCGCAGCGCCGCACTCAACTGGTCAAAACCCTGCAGGTCCTGCTGGAGCAACACGGCCAGAAGACCGAGACCGCCCGGGCGCTACATCTGGAGCGGCAATCGCTCTACAACCGGGTGGAACGCATCCAATCGCTGCTCGGTGTCGACCTGGACGACTCGGACGTCCGGCTCGGATTACACCTCGCGCTGCGCGTGCTCAGCCATATACCGGGCGGTCAGCTCTGACACAAGACCCCGGAACGACGTCTGCCGCCGCGGGCAGACACCCACGGCGGCAGACGATTCGCAAGCGTCACATCAGGTTGATGTAGGTCGATTTCAGCTGGGTCCAGTTGTCGAAGGCGTGATGCGAGTAGTCGCGGCCGATACCGGACTGCTTGAAGCCCCCGTGCGGCAGCGTCACGTCGAAGAGTTCGTCACCGTTGACCAACACCGCGCCGGCGCGCAGCTCCCGGGAGATCCGGTGGGCCTTCTTCAAGTCGCCGGTCCACATCTTGGCGGCCAGCCCGTAGGAGGTGTCATTGGCGATGCGCAGACCCTCTTCATCATCGGAGAATGTGATGACCGAGAGCACCGGACCGAAGATCTCCTTGCGGGCGATGTCCATATCGTTGGTGACTCCCCGGATGACCGTCGGCTCCACATAGAACCCGCCGGTCTCCTGGCGAACTTGGTTGCCGCCATGGGCGATTGACGCCCCACCGGGCTCCGCGCCGGCGATGAAGCCCATGATGCGCTCCAGCTGCCGGGCCTCGATGATCGCCCCCATGGTGGTGGCATCGTCGAAGGGATCACCGGGCTGCCAATCGGCTGCCACGGCACCGAGTCGTTCGACAACCTCGTCCGCGAGGGATTCGTGGACGATCAGGCGTGTACTGGAGTCACACATCTGCCCCGCGTTTCCGAAGACGGACTCCGCGGTTTTCGCTGCAACCAGGTCGAGCATGTCGGCGGCGTCGGCGAGCACCAGCGCCGGCGACTTGCCGCCGAGCTCAAGCGAGACCTTCTTCAGATTGGATTCGGCGGCCGCTTTCATGACCAGGCGGCCCACGCTAGTCGATCCGGTGAAGCCGATCGCGTCAACATCCAGATGTTCGGCGAGGGCCTTTCCTGCCGTGTGACCGAGTCCGGGGACGACGTTGAGCACACCGGCGGGAACGCCCGCCTCCAGCGCCAGTTCTGCCACCCGCAACGCGACCGCAGGCGTCTGCTCAGCCGGCTTGAGGACCATGGAGTTGCCCGAAGCCAGTGCCGGTGCGAGCTTCACCGCCGCCATCAGCAACGGGTAGTTCCACGGAATGATGGCGCCGGCGACACCGACGGGGACCCGGGTGATCGTGGCATGGCCGACCTCACCAATGGGCGCAACCTCGTCGTACAGATGGTCGACAGCCTCACCGAACCACTCCAGGACCGTGGCGCTGAAATCGACCTCCCACCGGCCGTCCTTGACCGGCTTGCCCATCTCGACGGCCAGCAGGGCGGCGAGTTCCTCGGTGTTGTCGCGCAGGATACGCCCGAACCGCTGCAGCACGATCTTGCGCTCGCGCGGCGTGCGCCGCCGCCAGTCACCCATCTCGAAGCTCCTGCGGGCCGAAGCCACCGCGGCATCGATATCAGCGGCGTCACCCGAGGCCACATCGGGCAGCCGGTCACCGTTGACGGGACTGATGTTCTCGAACGTGCCGGACGACCGGGCGTCGACGAAGCCGCCGTCGATGAACGGTCGCGTCAGGCGTTCCAGGCTCGGAACGCGTTCGATGAGTGAGCTTTTGGTGGTTTCCGTCATGTTCTTTCTTTCCGTTTGCAGTGCAAAACGTGCTCAGTCGGGGAAGTCGGTTGGCGTTGCCGGCCTATGGTCGGGTGATCTCCAGCGCGGCCGCCATGCGCCCGGTGATGGCGTCGACATCCTCGGTGCTCAGAGTCAACGACGGCAGCAAGCCGATGGTCTGATTGTTGCGGTAGGTACGCACGAAGACGCGCTGTTTGATGAACTCGGCGTGCAGGGCCGCGCCGTATCCCGGATCGACCGCGTCGGCGTCGAGGTCCACTGCGTGCATCATCCCGATGCCTCGGACGCTGCTCTTGTCCAGCACCGGATAGGTGTCGGCCAGGGCACGCAGTCTCGTCGAGAGGTACTGCCCGGCCGTGATGCACTGCGACAGGACGTTCTCGCGTTCGTAGATGTCCAGAGTGGCCAGCGCGGCGGCGCAGGCCGCGGGGTGCCCACCGGCGGTCACGCCATGGACGAAGGCGTCGTCGCTGGCCGACAGCTGGTCCCGCAGTTCTCCACTGATCGCGACGACCGCCAGCGGGAAGAACCCGGCTGTGATCGCCTTGGACATGGTCAAGATGTCGGGGCGCAGATCCCAGTTCTCCACCGCGAACATTTTTCCGGTGCGGCCGAACCCGGTCAGCACCTCGTCGCTGATCAGCAGAACGTCGTGGCGATCGCAGATTTCGCGGATCTGGGACCAGTAGTCATCCGGCGGCACGACGATACCGTTCGGGGTCGAGATCGGCTCGGCCATGAACGCGGCGACCTTGTGGGCACCGATGCGCAGAATCTCGTCCTCCAGCAGGCGTGCGGCGCCCACCGAGTCGGTCTCCGGCTGGTCGATATGGGAGAAACCTTCCAGCCTGGGCCCGATATTGCGCCACATCGCCGGATCGCCGGTCAGGCTGGCCCCGCCATAGGTGACGCCGTGGTAGCTGTTCCACCGGCCGATAATGTGGATCTTCTCCGGCCGGCCTGCGGCGATGTTGACGAACCGCGCGATCTTGATCGCGGTGTCCACCGCGTCGGAGCCACCGAGCATGAACACGAACTGATCGAGGCCGGCCGGGGTCACCTGGGCCAGCCGTTCGGCCAGCCGAGCCGCACCGACATGGCTCCGCCGCTGGTAGAAGTGCGTTCCGAAGGTCAACTCGCGCAGTGCGTCGGCGACCACATCGGCGATATCGGTGCGACCGTATCCGAGGGCGACGTTGGCCTGTCCAGCGCAGGCGTCTATCCAGTCCTGACCGTCCACATCCGTCAGCGTGATCCCGCGTCCGGACGCGAAGACCGGGCCCGGCGTTCGGTCACCGAACGGACTGAAGCCGTGGATGACGTGCCGCGAATCCGCGGCCATGAGATCCGCGGCGTCCGGGGTGCTGGAGGGGGCAAGAGTGGCATCTGTCGGTGACGAACTCATAGGCCATAGTTTGGTCAACCCGGGGTGGCCGAGTCGAAGGGCGAAACGTCGGCAATGCCGGCGCGGGAGTCGACAGATTGTCCATGTCGACGCGAACGGATCAAATTTGGCCTGAACAGCGGAATGCCCGCCGGCGTGTGGACGCCGGCGGGCATTGTGGATCGACGGATGCCGTTCAGAGGGGGACGACGGTGTCCTCATGGTCCACGGCACGGTACGTCGACGTTCCGACCTCCGAGAAGGCGAAGCCCGGATAGCCCTCGGCGGCGACTCGATTGACGATGTCGACGTACGTCGACCACCCGCCGGCATAGGGAATGAAGACACGGGACCCGTCGTCGTTGACGTGAACCATGTAGTTCTTCACCTCCTTGCGCAGCAGTCCGTCCGCGGCACGTTGGGTCTCGATATGCCACCGTTGCTGAGCCTCGGCGGTCGGTTGCACCGCGTCGTAGTCGTGGCTGCTCATGTAGGAGATCAGATCCGCCACGTAATCGACGTGAAACACATTGTGCACGTTGAAGTTCACCAGCACGGACGGGGAGCCCGGGCCGGTGAGGACGTACATGTTCGGGAATCCGTGCACCATCAGACCGAGGTGTGCCTGCGGTCCCCGAGCCCAGTCCTCGGTCGGCCGCCGGCCGTCGGCATTACGGATGTCGATCGCGTCCATCGCCCCGCTGAAGGCGTCGAATCCCAGCGCCGAGATGATCACATCGACTTCGTAGAACCCCTCATCGGTCTGTATGCCCTGCGGAGTGACCCGCGTGATCGACTCTTTGCGCAGGTTGACGAGGTTGACGTTGTCCCGGTTGAACGCTTCGTAGTAGCCGTTGCACACCACCAGGCGCCGGGTGCCGATCGGATAGTCGCGCGGTTCGAGGACATCAGCCAACGCGGGATCATCGATGGCGTCGCGAATCTTTGCGCGGACGAAATCGGACACCAGATCGGCGGTCTTCCAATCGGTCCTCTGATCGGGGAACGTGAACGTCATCGCCAGGCCGCCGAAGTTCCACTGGTCTTCCATCCGCTGACGCTGCTGCTCGGGATCCATCGACGAGGCCGGTACGTCGGTGGTCGGGGCCAGGTAGGCCGGCCCCGTTCGCATCACCTGATCCCACAGGTCGCCGAGATTCTGGCTGTACTGCCGGTAACGGTCCTGATCCATCGGGGCGTTCTGGGACGGAACCACGTAGTTGGGGGTGCGTTGGAACACGTGCAGGCTCTCGACCTGCTCAGCGATCGCCGCAATCACCTGTGCACCAGAGGATCCCGTCCCGATCACCGCAACTCGCTTACCCGTCAGGTCCACCGGCTCGGTCGGCCACTGCGATGTCTCCAGCCACTGACCGGCGAAGTCCTCGACACCTTCGAAGGGAAGGTCACGCCCCTTCGAAAGCTGGCCCGTGGCCAGCACGACGTGTCGCGCATACACGGTGGAGCCGGTGTTGGTGCGCACTCGCCAGCGCTTGGCCTCGGGCTGCCAATGCAGTTCCTCGACCCGGGTGTTGAAACTGAAGTACCGCCGCAATCCGTAGTGTTCTGCATAGTGCCGCAAGTACGCCAACAGCTCCGACTGCGGCGGGAACCGCTGCGACCACTGCCATTCCCCGTAGATCTCAGGGTCGAAGAAGCAGTAGTAATACGCCTCGATATCGACCCGGGCCCCGGGGTAGCCGTTGTGCAACCACACGCCGCCGACATCGGTGGCGCTGTCGAAACCGATGACATTCAGCCCGTCGGCGGCAAGCCGGCGCACCGCGTACAGGCCGCCGATACCGGCGCCGATGACAACTGCGTCGACGTCACTCGTCTCGCCATTGTGCTGCTGCCCCAGAGGCTTCGGATCCATGTGGCATATCCTCTCGATGTCTATCACCGGACGTGTGGCCGGCTCCGCTGTAGTGCTTGCGGAACCAATCTCACTCCGCGTGAACGGATTCCGAAAGCCCCCGGGTGTCAGTTCTTCCAGTGCCTACCAATGCGTTTCGTCAAGCTCGCTGCACGTTGAAGATCGGCAGCTCGCGCGCGATGGGGCGTTCGCGCAGGTACGGCAGTGGCATCGACGGGTCCGCGGAGTCGATTTCGCGCGCCAAGCGGTGCCCATCGAAGACCGACTCTGCCACGATCCGCGGCGCCACGCAGTCGCCGATTCGGTAGACCCCCGCGATGCCCTCCTCGGCAAGCTTCTCCGCACCAAAGCCGTCGACAATGTTGCGGTAAAGCGTTGTGTCGGAGACCCGTTGGGTCACCAGAACGACGGCGTCCGCCTCGATGAGCTTCGCATCCTCGGCGTCGGCGTAGGCGTAGTGAGCCCACACACCCTCGGGGGTGATGCGGGTCGGAACCATGGATGCCGCGGTGCTGACGCCCTGCGTGTACAGCTTCTTGCGCAGATGGGTCGCTTCCAGCGTGTAATGGGTGTACGGCGCGAGCTCCCCGAGGTGCGTCAGCACCGTCACCGACTTGCCTTCGGCCGAGAGTCGGTCCGCCAACGCCGCTCCGACGTGGTATCCCTCCGCTTCGATGATCACGACGCGCTCACCGGGCACCGGCTTGTTCTCCACCATGATCTGCTCAGGGGTGAGAACATAGGGCAATTGGGCGTCAGCGCCTGGGATTCCGTTGCGCGTAACGGGTCCGAGCCCGCAGTCAGACCACCGCGCCCCCGAGGCGACGACGACGAGGCTGGCGCCGTAGTCGACGATGTCCTGGGCGGTCATACGGGTGTTCGGGATGACAGTGACGTTGTCGAGCTTGTCGAACTGGGTCAGCCGGTAGTCGATGACTCGGCTCCACTCCCGCAGCCCCGGCAGATTTGCCATCCACTTGAGGTGCCCACCGAGTTCGGCGTCGGCGTCGACCAGATGCACGTTGCGCATACCCCGCTCGCCGAGCACACGCGCACATTCCAGGCCCGCAGGACCGGCGCCGACGATCAACACATCGTTGTCGGCATTGGCGGCCTTCGAGAATCGCTCCGGGTGCCAGCCGCGCCGGTACTCCTCCCCGGACGTCGCATTCTGAGTGCACACGATCGGCGGCCCACCGTGCTCGAAACGGGACACACAGATGTTGCAACCGATGCATTCACGGATGTCTTCAAGCCGGCCGGCCTTGATCTTCGCGGGCAGGAAGGGGTCGGCGATCGAGGGTCGGGCGGCGCCGATGATGTCGAGCACGCCTTCGTTGATGACACGGGCCATCTCGTTGGGATCGGTGAAGCGCCCCACGGCCACGACCGGTTTGCGGGTCGCTTCCTTGACGGATTTCACCCAGTCCATCGCCCGTGCGCTCTTGAAGAATCGCGACGGCGTCGCGTCATCTCCCCAGTCGCTGCTGCCGATGTGCACGTCCCACAAGTCGACCACGCCGTCGCACATCTCCACGAACGGCAAGACGTCCCGTTCGAGAAGCACGCCCTCTTCGCCTCGCAGGGTGTCAGCCGACAACCGCACCGAGACAGCGCAATCCGAGCCGACGGCCGCAGAGATTCCCTCGACGACCTCACGCCACATCCGGGCCCGATTGGCGAACGAACCACCGTACCCATCCGTGCGCTTGTTGAAGTGCGGCGACATAAACTGCTCCAACAGGCCCTCGTGGCCACCGTAGATGCAGATGATGTCGAAGCCCGCATCACGCGCACGCAACGCCGCATCGACATAGAACCCCTGCACCGCCTTGATGTCGTCAAGATCCATCTCACGGCAGGGGGACATCGGTACGAGATCGCTGGCGATCTGTGACGGTGCCCGCTGTACAGCTCTGGACTCCATGCTCAGGCCGTGGATTCCGCCGTACCACAGCTCGATACCCGCCAAGGCACCGTTGTCATGGACGCTCTCGGACATGAGCGACAGGTTGGCCGCATCATCGTCGTCCCAGAGGCGGGCCAGCACCATCGGCATCTGGTCGGCCTCTGGATGAATGGAACATTCCTCGGTGCACACCGCACCCCATCCGCCCTCGGCCTTCATTCCACGGAACGCCGCCTGTGCACGCGGCCGGACGACGCCGAAGCTCGTGCAATGCGGGACCTGATAGAACCGGTTCGGCAGCACCTTCGGTCCAATCGCGATTGGTTCGAACAAGATCGCATGCCGCGGATCCATCACCGTGATCACCTTCCTCTGAAAACTTCGTGTTGTTGTCCGGCGCGACGCACCATTGTGTCGCTTTTCACCCGTCCCCTCAGGGCCGGATTCTGAGCTCGAACGTGTCATGCTCGATTCCGTCGCCGGCGCCACTTCTGCCGGGCCGGGCGAAGTGTCCGATCAGGCCGATGTTGCGGCCGCGAGTCGGCAAGCACACGTTGAAACTGCCGTGTTCACACACAGTGCTAGATACTCGCTCGCAGCCACACACCCGAAGTGTCAAGCACCCAGACATCACCGTCGACACTACGTAAAGTACCTGGTTCCGACCGTCACGGTCAGCCGCCAATGCGGCATGCTCGGCCCGTTCGGCGGGCACCACATGAGGCACGCCGGCATTCCACGACCAGCCCCGAGCGGGGTAGAACGATGCCCGACCACCACCCCGTGACAGCAGCACAACCCCAGCTTGCCTACCCCCATCGGCCGGCTTCGCAGCCAACGCCAATGCCACCAGCGGCGGCAGACCGAGACCTGCGCGGTAATCATCTCACCCCTGCCCTGGGTGACGAACTGCAAGCCCGGTTCAGCGACGCCCCCGCTGCCCGGCATCTCGGCCAAGATCGTCGACGACGACGATGACCTCGGGCGCGCCGTCGAAGGCGCCGAACAGACCACCGGCTACCTGGTCCTGGACGAGCCGTGGCCGGCGATGCCGCGCGGCATCTGGGGCGATGCCGAACGATTCAAGGAGACCTACTGGTCGCGGTTCGCCGAACGGCAGGGCTGGTACATCGCCGGCGACGGCGCCCGCTACGGCACCGACGGCGAAATCTGGGTCCTGGGCCGCATCGACGACGAAATGAACGTCTCCGGGCACCGCATCTCCACCGACGAGGTCGAATCCGCCCTCGTCGGGCACGCCGGGGTGGCCTTGGCCGCCGTCGTCGGTGCCACCGACGAACACACCGGCCAAGGCATCTGCGCCTTCGTCATCCTCAAGAGCCACGCCGCCGAGCTCAGCCACGAACAGATGGTCGACGAACTGCGCGCCGAGGTGTCCACGGAGATCTCCCCCATCGCGAAACCCCTTGAGATCCACGTCGTTCCGGAGCTACCGAAAACCCGCAGCGGCAAAATCATGCGGCGGCTGCTACGCGACGTGGCCGAGGGCCGCGAACTCGGTGGCACCTCGACACTGGTGGACCCCAGCGTCTTCGAAGCCCTCAGGACCAGTAAGTAGGACCAGATCAACCACCGACCCGGGCAGTGGCGATAAAGTCACCCGAAACCATTGGCCGCGATCTGTGAATTGAAAATGATTGATGCGGCGTCGGCCCGTACACGTTCGTGGTCGACGCGCGCGCTCATCGCCACCGGCATCAACACCCAAGGCTAGTTCGAGATCCTGGGCCTCGACGTGTCCACCGCGGAGGACGGACGAAGGCACGTATCCGGCTATCTCGGGGCTTGATCAGCGTGGCACCGAATCCATTGCTGAACAATAGAGTCGGGCCATCGACGCACCCGTCGACAAGCAACCCCAGGTTGTTGATCTGCTGGTGTCCACCGCGTTCCCCAAACAAAGGTACACAAAACGACGGTCGCGACGGACTGGAGCGAATCCTTGGACGAATTCCTTCAGGGCGACTCGGGCCACGTCCTCACACACCTGGTGCTTGACCTCGAGACGCACGGGGAGGTTTCGACAGGCTGGACGATATGTAACGCGCAACCGGAGATTGCCTGACACTGCGTTCATGTGTGCCAGGACACATGCCGAGAGACGATTCCGAATACCGGCGACACGCTCGTTTCCAAGCCGATTCACCTGCGCCCGCTGGCAAGTCTGGTCCCGATGGCGATTGGAGTTCCCAACTGTGTCTGTTCTTGATGAGAACGATTCTGTTATTGATGACGACGAGATCGTGACAAGTCTTCCGCAGCGCTACTACACCTCGGCAGAGCAGTTCACGGAGGACGTAGAAAAGATTTGGAAGCGTCAATGGCTATATGCGGGCCACGTTTCGCAGGTCAAGTCCCCGGGTGACTTCTTTACCTTCACGATTCTCAACGAGAGCCTGATCATAATCCGAACCAGGGACAACGAGATCCTGGCGCTGCACAACGTCTGCAGACACCGCGGCATGCGCATGTGCGAAGGTTCCGGCCGCGCGCGACGCATTGTCTGTCCCTATCACTCCTGGTCCTACGGCACCGAAGGCGAACTACTAGCCGCTTCGCCACAACAAAGCGGACTAGATCTGGACTTCGACCAGCTCGGACTTCACCGTGCCCAGGTGTCGGTCTGGCAGGGCCTGATCTTCGTGAACTTTTCGCCTGAACCTCTGCGCGAGGTTGAGGACATGGTTGGTCCTGAAGGCACGGCTGCGATGGCTCGACTCGAGCCGGAGAAGATGAAGGTCATCCACAGTCACGTGTATCCGACCAGGGCCAACTGGAAGTTGCTGTTAGAGAACGGCGTTGAGTGCTATCACTGCCCCACGGTGCATCACGAATTCTGCAAGGTGCTCGACCCGTCCGCCATGACCGGCTACTACGCAGAGGATTACAACGCTAGCCTCGTCCAAGAACTTGTCATCCCGCTCCAATACGGTAAGGATTCTCTGACCCTCAGCGGCAACGTGGCCTCAAAGAAGCTTCTTGGCGACTTTGGGCGTGGCACCCCTATTCCCCCGGACTACAGCGGGACCGGATTCATGACCCAACCGGGGTACACGTGGGGCGATTTCCACCCCGATCACGCCATGATCGCCACTTGCTACCCGACGGGTCCGACGTCGTCGGAGTTCGCGGCCTACTGGCTCGTACATGAGGATGCGGTCGAGGGCGTGGACTTCGAGGTTGAGGACGTCATTGGGCTGTGGGCGACGACCCACCCCCAGGATGCGATGACGCTGGAGCGTCAGCAGGCGGGGATCGAATCGAGCGCCTACATACCCGGCCCCTACAGCGCCAGCGCCGAACCGGCGATCACCGGGGCACTTGATCTCTACCTGCGGATGCTTGGCGAACGGTGATCGGCACCAACGCCGTGCACCGCGCTGCTGCTCGCCAGACCCGTTCACATGAGTGACCATGCCCTGACCGCATTGCCGGATCCGCCTGACAATGGAACCTTGATTGGGCTCGTGGATTTCGGTAGCACCTTCACCAAGCTGCGCGCGGTCAGCCAGGACGGCCGCTTCGTGGATTCTTCTCAACACCCGACCGTCGGCCGGGACGTTCTTGCCGGCCTCACTTCAGCTCAAAGAGATATCGAAAGTCGCCATCCCGGCAAGGTCTTCACCCAAACGCTCGCCTGTTCCAGCGCTGGGGGCGGTCTCCGCATGGCCGTGGTGGGACTGGAACGTGAGCTGACTGTTGAAGCAGCACGGCAAGCCGCGCTCAGCGCCGGCGCCCGGGTGACCACGGTCGTCAGCGCAGGTCTTAAGAGCGCTACCGATGCTCACGAACTGCTCACACAGAATCCGGACATCATCCTGCTCGTCGGCGGAACGGATGGCGGCGACGAGAAGACATTGCGTGAGTCCGCCGGGGTCCTGGCCGGAATCGACGGCCATCACGTTCCGGTAGTGATCGCCGGCAATGACGTGGTCCAGGAAGAAGCCGCAAAAGGGCTTCGGGACCGCGGATGGACGGTCGCTCGCGCGCCAAACGTGATGCCGGCGATTCGGGCATTCAGCCCAGAGGGAGTGCGAGAAGTCGTACGGCGGCTTTTCATCAGTCATGTGATCGGCGGAAAGCTCATTGAGGGAGAACGGCTTTCGCAACTCGTTCAGATGGCAACCCCAGACGCAGTCCTACGGGGCACTGAACTCCTCGCCCACATGCTCGCACAGCGAGGTGCTGGAACTGGCCTAATCGTCGTCGATGTCGGCGGGGCGACAACAGACGTCCATTCGGCCTTGGTGGGACACTCGGCACCTCGGGGCTATAAGCGACCCCTCCTGCCGCAGTCCGTGACTGCTCGATCAGTCGAGGCTGACCTGGGTGTCCGGTGGAATGCCCTCGGTATTGTCGAGGCGGCGCGCCGAGAAGGACTCATCAGCACCGCTGAGGCCGCCGAGCTCGCCGACCCCGCAGCGGTTCGCGAACAGAACCCGAACTACCTCTCCGACTGCCGAGCCGAATCAGATGCTGATCGCCGCCTGACGATGCTTGCGATCACGGTCGCGTTACGACGTCACGTCGGTCGCGAACGCCTGACGCTCACGCCGGACGGTGCAGTCCTTGAACGAGAGGGTCGTGACCTCACAAAGGCTACGCTCCTCGTCGGCACCGGAGGCGCTCTGCGGGCGCTCAATCCGCCGGATCTCAGCACCTGCCTGAGCAACGCCTTAGGGAGTAAGCCGCTGTTACTTCCCCGTCAAGTTCGTACAGGCATGGACGATCAATACGTGCTGGCAGCGGCAGGCCTGTTGGCCACTGCCAGCCCGCTAGCGGCGCGTGCGCTGCTGGAGTCAGCCATGCCGTTACTCATCAACAGCCTCAGCACCAAGGCTTAAGGAGCCTGTCGTGACTTCGCCTCAGATTGACCTGCAGCAACTGATTCCCGATGATCTTCCCGACGGGAACGACCTAGTACGTGAGGCAAAGAGACGCGCCGAGGGGATCCCTGTCGGCCGGTCGCGCGCTGTCGAAGAACGTAACGGCAAGAGTGACCGTGAATTCAAAGAGCGGTGTCGAGATAGCGGCCAACTCACGACCTACATTAACCTCGGTTACAAAACATGGGCCGAGACGCGAGACGCTCTCCATGAAATCACCGCTGCCGGAGTAAAGCGTGGCTACAAGCTGGACCGCGTTTCCCTCGTCACCGATCGGCGAATGGGACTTCCCCCGGAGATGCGCGACGGCGCGATCGCTGAGACCGGACTCATGATGTACACCGACGCCGACTGGGAAGGAGCCACGCGAGACACCGACGTCGAGCCTGAATGGAACGACCACGGTGTGGCCACGCCCGGTGGGCTTTCGACCACCGAAGCCGCGATACGCGCCGGCTTCGGATACATCGGCGATTTCGCCGAATTCAATCGTTACAGCTATCCAGGATGGGACGACGACGCTGAGCAAATGATCCGCGGGGTACAGGCCGCGGCCATGATCGCGCAGAAGCGCGATCACGGGGTTGTGTTGAACTCATTCATCGAGGACGGGTTCTGTTCGTCATTCCACGACCTGGCAACGTCTTTGGGCTGGAGCATGTTTCAGTGCTACATCGCGGAGAACCTGATCGGTGCAGCCCACGCGCAGAGTTTCGGATCGACGTTCTCAGATCCGATCCGTAAACAAGCATTCGGTATGGCGCTCGATTCAATCAATGTGGACCGCGTCCCGCCAACATTTGTCCATGGGGATACCAACGCTCTGGTCGGCGACGACTTCGACCGCAATGCCGTGATCGTTGCCGCGGACGTGATGTACACGATCGCCCGAGAGTTGAAGCACCCGACGGGTGCAGCCATGCACGCCACCCCTGTCTCGGAGCCGATTCGCATCCCGACCGTCGACGAATTGGTCGAGTCGTTGGTGATCGTCAGTGAGGCCGAGAAGCGCGTCCGCGCATGTCCGGACATCATCGACTGGCGACCGATCTATCAAATGCGTGACCTGATCATCAAGGGCGGGCGACAGGTATTCCGTAACCTGCTGGAAGGTTTGGGGAAGATTGGCGTCAATACCCGCGATCCTCTGCAGTTGATGCTTGCGACACGACGGCTCGGCGCAAGTGCGATCGAGGACCTCTTTCACGCCGGCGAACCCGACTCCAGCTATCCGCGCGGGTTCAAGCCGATCGTGGCCAGCGACACGCTGGCCCGGCTCCAGGAGCGAAGAAACAGCGTGCTCACCAGCCTTCGTGCCGATGGCCGCCTTCCTGACCTGCGTGATGTCAAAGTCGTCACAGGCGGGACCGACGTGCATGAGTACGCGCTGCATGTCCTCACCCAAGCACTCTCCGCATGTGGGGCGAAGGTGATCGACCTCGGTATCAACACCACCTCCCCCGATATCGCGAAAGTTGTGGTGGAGACCGCTGCGGACTCGGTTGCGGTATCGACTCATAACGGAATGGCGCTAACCCTTGGCCGCCGACTCAAGAAAGAACTCGACGCTCGCGGGGTGAACCCGCGTGTCTTCATGGGCGGACGGCTCAATGAAGACCTCGAGCACCAGGAGGCCGCTGACGTTCGACCGATGTTGCGAGCAGAAGGGATCGTACCGTGCGACACCGTCGAAGAGATGATCGAGCACCTCCGCCGCAAACCCACTGACACCGGCGTGCAAATCCCGCCGACTATGCGATGACCCCCTGCTACCTCATGTGACGAACTACCGATGGCGCGCGGCCCGACCAGTGAAAGCTGCTTAGTCGAGTCGTCTGAACCTTTGCGAGGCTACCTATCACCAGTGGGCCATGGTATCGAGCTGTCGTCGGACGGTATTGATGGAGACTCGTTGCTGCACCGCACGTTTCGATTCGAAGAAACAGGCGTCCTTGCTGCATGTAGCGCCAGAGTCGCGGCGACCTGGTTGATCATGCCGCTGCCAGCGGACCCTATGGACGAAGGTAAAGCGCACAGCCGACAACGCCGTCATCAGTTGTGATCCGCAAGGTGTGTGGCCGCTGTGTCGCATGCGCGACAGACCGTCCATGGCATCCATACCTGACGGACTTAAGTATGGAGGGCCAAGGCCATGGGCGCGTCCTCGTTCAGGGCACGGATGACAGCAGAGAGGGGCATCTACGTGTTGTCCGCGGACCGCTTAGCGGTCTCAGTGAGCTTCACGCTCAACGGGGTCTTCTTTGCCACGCTGGTCTCACGCTTGCCCGATGTGCGTGAGGGTCTTGACATTGGTAACGGCACCCTTGGTTTTCTGCTGCTGATGGTGGCCGCTGGTTCATTGCTGGGCCTACCGTCGAGCGGTCGTTTGACTCAGATGTTTGGAACTGGAAACGTCATCAGAGCCGGCGTCCTGATGTGCGCGACAGGACTAATCGTGCTTGCCTACGGAGCAGGCCCAGCTCACTCCGTGGTATGCACGGCCGTGGCACTGTTTGTTTTCGGTGTCGGTACCGGGATCTGGGATGTTGCACACAACATCGCCGGCGCCGAAATCGAGCAGCAGAGCGGTCGAACACTGCTGCCCTACTTCCACGGGGCCTTTAGCATCGGCTCGATTTTCGGCGCCTTGCTGGGTGTCCCGCTGGCTGCCGCTCACGTTGCCCTCAGCATCCACGTAGGCATCGTTGCCCTCAGCTGCGCAACGGGGACACTGTGTGCGGTCCGCTACCTTGCCCCAGCGCAAGTGGCTGCGACCCGACCCTTGAGCCGACCGCGTTCAGCTTGGCGCGAGCCGCGCACTTTGGCGATTGGCGCCATGGTGTTGGCCTTCGCGGCGGTTGAGGGTTCAGCAAACGACTGGCTGGCGTTGGCGCTGATCGACGGTTACGGAGCGGCGCATTGGGTGGGCGTAGCAGGGTTTGTGACTTTCTCCTGTGCGATGGCTGTCGGTCGTTTTACGGTTCCCAGCATTCTGGACCGATGGGGAAGGGCACCGGTGCTGTGGGCCAGCGCAGCGTGCACCGCCGCTGGAACCCTGCTCGTTGTTTTCGCAGGCTACTGGGTTGTGGTGCTGGTCGGCATCGTGTTGTGGGGGTTCGGAGCATCGACGGGGTTTCCCGTCGGCGTTTCGGCTGCCGCTGACGATCCTGACCGAGCAGCGGCCCGAGTGAGCGTCGTGTCAACGATCGGTTATATGGCCTTCGTGGTCGCGCCACCTCTGATGGGTGTGCTTGCCGACCGCGTGGGCACCCTGAACTCGCTTTTGGCAATTACGGCGCTTATGGTGCCCGCCGCTGTAAGCGTCCTCGCCACCCGGCCGATTCGCGATTCCGACGCCCCGCGCACAAGTCAAAAGTAGACATGAGGCCAAGTGTTGGGTCTGCTGCACGATCAGGTGACAGTTTCGGTCACGCGGCCTGACTGGCCGGTGTGGTCATAATGGCTTCGAACTCGATCGGGGTCAACCGCCCGAGTCCGGCTTGGCGCCGGCGGCGATGGTAGGTGCGTTCGATCCAGGTGACGATCGCGATCCGCAGCTCTTCTCGGGTGCGCCAGCGGCGGCGATCGAGCACGTTCTTCTGGAGCAGGGCGAAGAAGCTCTCCATGGCGGCGTTGTCGCCGGCCGCACCGACGCGGCCCATCGATCCGACCATCTCGTAACGGCCGAGTGCGTGCACGAATCTCCTTGACCTGAATTGAGATCCGCGATCGGAGTGCAGAATGCAACCGGCAACATCACCGCGGCGTGCCACCGCACTACTGAGCGCTGTGGTGGCCAGCCGGGACTTCATCCGGGAGTCGATCGAGTATCCGACGATGCGGTTGGAGAACACGTCCTTGATGGCACAGAGGTAGAGCTTGCCTTCATCGGTGCGATGTTCGGTGATATCGCTGAGCCACAGCTGGTTTGGGCCACCGGCGGTGAAGTCGCGTTCGACAAGATCATCGTGCACCGGCGGGCCGACCTTGCCGTTCTTGCCGCGCTTCTTGCCGAACACGCTCCACAACCGATTCTGTGAGCAGATCCGCCAAGCGGTGCGCTCGGCCATCGTCTCGCCGGTGTCGCGGGCCTCCTCGACCAGGTAGCGGTAGCCGAACTCGGGATCGTCGCGGTGGGCGTCGAACAGGGCGTTGGCGCGATATGCCTCGATGATCTCCGCGTCAGTAATCGGATTGGCGCGCCAACGGTAGTACGGCTGGCGGGCGAGCTTGAGGACCCGGCACGTCACCGCGACGGGGATCCCGTCGGCGGCGAGCTCACTTACGAGCGGGTAGAGCCTTTTCCCGGAAGGTTGGCCTGTGACAGATAGGCCGTGGCCCGGCGCAGGACCTCGTTCTCCTGCTCGAGCAGTTTGATCCGCCGCCGCGCCTCACGCAGCTCAGCAGACTCGCCAGTGCTCTTGCCAGGCTTGGCGCCATCGTCGATATCAGCCTGGCGCATCCACTTGTGCAAGGTCATCGGATGGACACCGAAATCGGTGGCGATCTGCTCGATCGTCGCCCCGTCATCGCGGTTGCGGGCCACGCGCACGACGTCGTCGCGGAACTCACGGGGGTAGGGCCTTGCCATGGGGACATCCTTCCAGCCTGCCCACGCTGGGCAAGCCAACTCAGATGTCACCTATTCGTGCAGCAGACCCGTTGCGCGGGCTGGGTCATGCCATGGTCGGCATCATCGTCGACGAGAACCCTGCGCCGCACCGCCTTATCGGACGCGGCTGCTAAAGCCAGCGCCGGGCGGAGTGTTTTCAGACCGGAGGTGAACGGTTTGAGTTCCGTATCGACGTGGGTCGCTGGATTGCCCAGTACGGCGGCATGAAGGCCGACGAGCCAAACGGCTCGAAGAGCTCGAGGCCGAAAAAATGCCCGGTTGAAGAGGCAGCTAGCGGGTGGTGCGTTCCAACAGCCCCGAAATGGCGCGCCTGCAGATCTGGGCGCTGCAATTGACGCACAGCGCGATCCGCGCACTGATGTAAGAAGCCACCGACCCCGACGGCCACGACCCACCGCGGATGTCGTTCATCCGCACCCTGCGAATCGTCCGCCGCCACATCTCCGGGCGGGCGGGTTTCCCCTAACCGACTCGCCACCAACCTCCTGCACGCCATCGCCGAGACCTTCCAACGCCCAACTCGCGGCGGTACTGGGATCGTGTGACCGGTCGCGGGTCCGGTTGTTGTTCACCCTGCTGCTGGCCGAGACGAGACTACGCATTGGCGAGGCCCTGGGATTGCGCCATGAGGCCATCGACGCCGTTGCGTGCGTGTTGTCGGTGGTGGGCCGGGTGAATACCGATGGGGCGCGGGCTAAGTCGGATCGCATCAGGTTCCGGTACCGGGCCGGTCCATCCGCATGTACTGCGATTACCTGCATGCCGAGTACGGCGACCTGGATAGCGATTACGTCTTCGCCAATCCGTGGGCTGATCCGGTGGGGCGAGATCTCGATGTGCAGGCAGGTGCGTTCTGCTGTTATGCGTAGGGTGAAAATACTGTCTCGTCGATTAGACCCAGGAATCTGCGCAGATCTGCCGCAGACAATTTGGGCTCCTCGAGAGCTGCGAAGTGGCCGCCCTTGGGCATTTCAGTCCCGCTGATCAGATTGTGCGAACGTTCAACCAGTGATCGTGGCGGTGCGGGATCTACGGGGTCCCGGTAGGCAGCGAAGGCCGTCGGGACTTCTACTCTGGCGCCCGGAGGCAGAGTAGACGGATCGTCCAGTTCATGGCCGGCGTAGATCCATGTCGAGGTGACGAATGCGTCGTCGATGAGGTAGAGCATCACGATGGTCAGCAAGTTCTGCCATCCGAGACGTTCGCCGATGTCATCGCAGTCGACACAGTTGGACCATCTTTTGTACTTCTCGATAATCCAGGCTGCAGCTCCCAGCGGGCTGTCGTGCAGCGCGATGCCTAGCGTTTGCGGCCGTGTCACCTGGATGCGGTAGTAACCCAATTCAACTGGAAATCGGTGCCCTCCATCGCGAAGTGTGCCAACTCTTCGTTGGTCCACTCACCAGATCGGTCCGCCTCATAGGGTGTGGCTCCGTGCGGTCGTAGCCCGTCAGTGCTGAGATAGATGGCACGGCATGACTGAGGGTGATCGAAACCGAGCCAGGAGGCGATGACCGAGCCCCAATCACCGCCCTGCGCAACCTATGTCGGGTAGCCGAGAATTTCGGTCATGAGCGTGCGAATGCGATTGGCCATTGCGCGACACCCCAGCGGCCGGCTCAACGGGGTACTGAAAGCGAAACCCGGTAATGACGGCACCACGATGTCGTAAGACCACGCCGGGTCTGACATCAGCTCGTCGATGAGGCCGTAGAACTCGAAGAACGAGCCCGGCCATCCGTGTATCAGTACGAGAGCACCGCGGGGCTGCCCGGTGCGGGATCGGAGGTGGACGTAGTGCGGGTTGTCGCCAGCGACCGTGCAGCGAAACTGCGGGAGCCTGTTGAGTTCTTCTTGGGAGCGTGCCCAGTCGAAGGATTTGAGCCAGAACTCGCGCAGTCGCTGTACGTGCTCGATGGGGGTACCAAGCTGGCTGCGCCCCAGCTAGGCGACCGTGGTTGTCGATACCTTTGCGTAGAACTTCCGAAGTGGCTCAACGATCTCCCACTCGCCGACGAAGCCATCTTCCATCAGGAACGAAACTCCAGGTGCCAGGTCGATCGAACTTCCATCAACGGACCGCAATACCCCTTTCCCGCTGACGATGTGAATGACTTCATCGAATCCCTTGGGGGCCGTGGTGAATCTGCCCGGCGTCACCTCCCACAGCCCGGATTTCAGGGCCTCGCCGGCAACGCCTTCAGCCAGTCGTGTGGTGGGCTGCCCCTCCGTCACACGCTCGGGAGCCACGGCCTCGAAGGGCGTCCAGTTGAGTTCGAACTTCTGCATGCTGCACCTGTTCTTTCAGATTTGGGTCGGATTGCGTGAAAATTATAGGAGTTCAACGCTTCTCAGAAATGCTGGGTCGATTGGCTTGAGTTTGCGTCAATTCTCGATGTGTAACCGATGGCAACCTACGTCCAAACAGCCAGGCAGGTGCCGACCCAAAGCTCGGACGGTCGATACCCTGCGTGCTGTAGCGGGAACGCCGAACGCCCCGCGCCGACCCATCCGAGTATTCCCCTAGATGTTCGGTCGCCACTCGGGATTCAACCAGATGCCGAGGGCTTTCTCGGCGGCTGCACCGACGCGGAACGCGGTGACGTCGTCGTAAGGCCGAGCAACAATCTGCACTCCCGTCGGGACACCGTTGGGGGCCAAACCAGAAGGGACATTCAGAACGGGATGCCGGCTGGCGATATTGAACACAGGCGTGAGCGCGGTTTCGAGGTAGTGGTGGAAGCGGTGGCCGTTGGTCTCGATACCGTCGAGATAGCTGTCGTCGGCGAGGTATCCGTAGGCTCCCATGGTGGGACAGATTAGAGCGTCGTGGTTTTCGAAGACCTGGAGTACCGCGGCTTGAATCTCAGCCTCGCGGGTTATTCCTTGCAACGGCGAGATTCGACCACCGGCCTCTCGGCAGAGCTCGACGATATGCCGGGTATAGGGCATGAGGCGGTCGTAGTCGCTGTCGTCACGACAGGCGGTGTCGACGTACTCGCTGAGGTTGCGATCGAAGTGGGCGAGCAACGTTTCGAAGACCATCTTCGCAACCACAGGCACCGTAACTTCGGTGACGTCGGCGCCGGCATCAGCGAGAGCGTCCGCAAATCTCTTGGTGTTCAAGGAAATTTCGGGTTCGACGGCATAATCGCCGAGTGTCAGCGCATACGCCACTTTGAGTCCGCGAACGTCCCCGAGATCGGTGGGAACGGGATTCGACGGAAGGGAAATCGGGTCCTTGTGATGCTGACCTTGGATGACGTTCTGGAAGAGAACGACGTCTTCGACGGTGCGGGCCATCGGACCCTCGTGGCAGTACGTACTCAGGCCGTAGGGCGGCATGGACGGAACGCGTCCGTAAGGGGCCTTGAACCCGACGACACCCGAAAAGCTCGCGGGGATCCGGATAGACCCACCCATATCGGATGCACTTGCGAGGTACGCAGTGCCGCTGGCCAAGGCAGCTGCGGACCCCCCCGATGAGCCACCGGGCGTGTAGTCCCTGTTCCAGGGATTGCGTGTCACGCCCCACTTCTCGCTGAAACATATCGCTGCGCAAGCAAATTCAGGAGTTGTCGTCCGGGCGTGCACAACGGCTCCGGCGTTGATCATCCTCTCCGGCACAGGATGTGTCTCTGCAGCAGTGTCACGGACGACCAGGGATCCCGATGACTGCTCGCGGCCGGCCATGGGGTGCTCTTCCTTCACCACCACCGGTAGTCCATCGAGTGGCCCCAAGGGCGTACCCGCTGCATACCGTTCGGTCGACGCGCGCGCACGAATCGTGTGGTCTTCCCAGTCACGTTCCAGCAGTGCGTTGATCTTGGGCTCGACTTCGTCGGCGCGAGTTTGCACCGACTCCAGCGCCTCAAGCGGAGAGATTGACTTCTCTCTGAACGCCTTCAGTAGGTCCACAGCCGACATGTAGTGGAGGTCCGTGCTCATACTGCTCCTCAACAACCTCATTGACATCTAGTTTTGCTCTCGCGCAATTCGGCTGATCGGCAGGGGTGAGCGGCGCCTTCATCCCAGTGAGTGTGAACGAGTGGCCCGCACCAATCGCGAATCGCCGCGAACCCTTCATTCTTGCGCTGCAGCCGGAATGTCACATGGAGTGAAGCCAGATCCCGATGCGATGACTCGGCGCAGTATCCGAAATTGCAGGGAGCTGGGTCGGTCACGGGCTTCACGGGGTAGCGAGCGCACTACCCCGTGAAGCCCGACTATTACGTCTGCGGTTCGAGATCGTGTCGGTCGGTGCCTCTCACGTCGCCCGCACCCGTTGCCGCTGCATGTGCCGTCTTCTTGGCCAACAACGGAGCCAGCGCACAAAGGACGAATGTCGCGACAGCGAGTGCATAGAACCCTACGGCGTAGTCGCCGGTCGCGTCCTTGATGCTGCCGAGCGCGAGCGGGTAGATGAAGCCACCCACGATGTATCCGGATCCCAGTACCAGTCCATTTGCGGCGCCGACGAATTCCGGTTCGGTAGCCTCAACGGCGAGGGCTACCGCCACGGGGAAAGCCAGATAGATGCCTAGGCCGATGATCGGGATGCAGACCGCGACTAGGGTGTAGTTCCCGGCGGAAAGAGCGAGAGCCGTGCCTGCCACGCCCAAACTTCCGGCGAACCCGCCCGCGACCAACACCGGTTTGCGGCCGATACGGTCGGAGAGGAAACCTCCCAGTAGCGCAGTGGTGATACCGACCACGGCGAACGACGACGCAACCAGACCCGCGTTGGACTCCGACCAACCAGCGCCCTCCACCAGTACCGCAGGCATCCAGGCTGCGAGGAGTGTGAAAAGCCCGGTGGTTCCGATAGCGAATATTGCCGCGATAATCACGCCTCGGCGCAGCACCGAAGCAAGCAGCCCCGGGCGCGCTGATGTCCCGTTCGACGTGACCTGTTCGGTCTGCGCTTCATCCGTCGACCCCGCGCCGCCTGGGACCAGGAAGTAGACGACTGCAAGCACCACGACAAGGCCGATTGCGCCGGCGACAAGTCCACCACGCCAACCCATCAACGTCAGCACCCACGCGAAGACGTAAAGCGCGAACAGCAAACCGGTCCCATCACCGGTTGCCATGATGCCGAGTGCCCTACCGGTCTCTTTCGACTTCTGAAACCAGTTGACAGCAACGGTGTACGTGCCGACGAAAAGAAAGCCGGCTGCGGCGCCGCTGATGACACGAGCGATCATCGCCACCGTGTAACTGTCTGCGTATGCGAACAGCAGCAGACCGATCACTCCACCAGCCAGACCCGCAAGCAGGATGTTCTTGGGCCCCCACTTCGACGTGATCACCCCACCGGAGAGCAGGGCAATTCCGGCAGCAAGTCCCGCCACTGAGGAGAGGGCGCCTGCCTGCGTGTAGTTCAACGACAGGTCTTCCATGACACTGGTGAGCTTGGGCGTCCATCCGAGGAACGGAACGTACGCTGCCAGCAGCACCAGGTAGGCAATTCCGAGCATTGCCCATTTGCTCGGTGACGATCGCGGCACATTAACTCCTTGAAGGGTTGAAAGCACTAGAACGCGCGCCAAAGTTTTTCTGAGCGAAGGACATTCGACCGCGCACACGCTCCTGAAGTGTGTTCTCGTGACGGGCGCAGCGCGAGATGGCAATTGTCATCTGTTCACCCACGATTGCCTTACGATCTGTCAACGCACTGGCTCGAACAGCCACCTGTGGGACTCCGCCACCGAACCTCTCCGAGAACGCGAGCGGGTTGGCGCCCCACCGCCCTGCCCCAGGTGCAAATGTCGCCGTCGGCTCTGCTGTTATGCGTAGGGTGAAAATACTGTCTCGTCGATTAGACCCAGGAATCTGCGCAGATCTGCCGCAGACAATTTGGACTCCTCGAGAGCTGCGAAGTGGCCGCCCTTGGGCATTTCAGTCCCGCTGATCAGATTGTGCGAACGTTCAACCAGTGATCGTGGCGGTGCGGGATCTACGGGGTCCCGGTAGGCAGCGAAGGCCGTCGGGACTTCTACTCTGGCGCCCGGAGGCAGAGTAGACGGATCGTCCAGTTCATGGCCGGCGTAGATCCATGTCGAGGTGACGAATGCGTCGTCGATGAGGTAGAGCATCACGATGGTCAGCAAGTTCTGCCATCCGAGACGTTCGCCGATGTCATCGCAGTCGACACAGTTGGACCATCTTTTGTACTTCTCGATAATCCAGGCTGCAGCTCCCAGCGGGCTGTCGTGCAGCGCGATGCCTAGCGTTTGCGGCCGTGTCACCTGGATGCGGTAGTAACCCAATTCAACTTGGAAATCGGTGCCCTCCATCGCGAAGTGTGCCAACTCTTCGTTGGTCCACTCACCAGATCGGTCCGCCTCATAGGGTGTGGCTCCGTGCGGTCGTAGCCCGTCAGTGCTGAGATAGATGGCACGGCATGACTGAGGGTGATCGAAACCGAGCCAGGAGGCGATGACCGAGCCCCAATCACCGCCCTGCGCAACCTATGTCGGGTAGCCGAGAATTTCGGTTTGCTGCCCATCGGGGCAAGCGTCTGAGGGCGAACGCGTCGATCTCGATTCCTTCGCCGGCGCCCCTTCCGCCGGGCCGGGCGGAGTGTCCGATCAGGCCGATGTTGCGGCCGCGAGCCGGCAAGCACACGTTGAAACTGCCGTGTTGAAGAACAGTGCTGGATATTCGCTGGCAGCCCCACACGCGAAGTGTCAAGTACGCGGGCGTCGCCGTCGACAGTACGTAAAGTCCTCGGTCCAGACCGTTGGAGCGAGCCCCGGCGCGGCATACTCGGCGTCGCATCAGCGGCCCCACGTGACGCACGCCACCACTCCGTATCCACTTCACAGCGCGTCTGCTGCGCGACGTCGCCGAAACCCGCGACCTCGGCGACGCCTCAACACTGCTCGACCCCAGCGTCTTCGAAGCCATCCGCGCAGGCAAGTAGCCCTCTCACTTCCCGCGAGCGGCCGCTCGCGGGACCCCAGCCCGCTCGCGGGAAAAGGCCCTGGGAAGAGCTAGGACCCGATCGGGACGAACCCGCTGCCCGGGCGGTCCTTGGCCACGATGTCGGCCAACTGCGTGTTGAACGACATCGTCACGGCTGGCGTGTGCAGCGGGATGAACTTGATGACGCAGGTCGGCAGGTCCTCGGTGAACGCGCCGTGGATCATGCCGACCAGCTTGTTGTCGACGGTCACGGGCGCACCGGAGTCCCCGGGCTGACCGCAGACCTGGTTGACGATGGTGCCGGGATCCTTGCCGGGGCCCCACGTGACGCCGCACGAATATCCCGTCGTGCGGCCCAGCTTGCACGCCACGGCGCCGAACTTCGGGTCGGGACCGAGGCCGTTGATGAGGAAGCCCTTGACGTTGTTGGTCGGGGTCACCTTGGCCGGGTCGAACTTGATGACGGCATAGTCCAGGCCGTCATTCCCGGCGACCATGGTGCCGACGGGCCCTTCTGCCTCCGCGCCCTCGGCGGCCACTGTCGCGCCCGGGCCGCCGCAGTGCGCCGAGGTGAATCCGACCAGGTCACCCCTGTTGTCGTGCCCGATCGCGGTCAGCGTGCAGAACGACTCGCCGTTGACCACGATGCCCGAACCGCCACCGAGAACCACCGGGGCCGCGTGCGCGGGCCCCGCGAGAGCGACGCCCGAACCGATCACCACGCACAGACTGGCCAGACTTCCCCACCGCCGGCGTCCGGTCATCAATGATCTCCTGCCATCGTCCAGCCCCTGCTGTCGCGTCAGTTTAGCCGGGCCACACCTGCACCATCGGTATCAGCGGGTCGTGCTGGCCCCAGACGGCATGGCAACATGAACGATCGTGAGCAAAGGTGACCGCAAGACCGGCGTACCCGCCACCGTGACCTCAATCCCGTTGGTCGATCCGCATGCAGTGCCGGCCGACGCTTCCATCGGCGACCTCGTGAAGGACGCCACCGCCCAGGTGTCGACGCTGGTGCGGGCGGAAGTCGAACTGGCCCGGGCGGAGATCACCCGCGACGTCAAGAAGGGGCTGACCGGCAGCGTCTTCTTCATCCTCGCGCTGGTCATCCTGTTCTACTCCACGTTCTTCTTTTTCTTCTTCGTCGCCGAACTGCTGGACACCTGGCTGTGGCGCTGGGTCGCGTTCCTGATCGTCTTCGCCGTCATGCTGGTGGTGACGGCCGTGTTGGCGCTGTTCGGGTATCTGAAGGTGCGGCGCATCCGGGGCCCTCAGCAGACCATCGAGTCGGTCAAGGAGACCCGGTCGGCGCTGACCCCTGGTGACCACCGCGGCCCGCATGCCCAGACCACGCTGACCGATAAAGCCGCCAACGCACCCGACCCATCCGGTTGGTGACCGTCTGATGGCGGTTGGTCCCGACCCCTCGGTGACCCGCATCGCCGGACCGTGGCGTCATCACGACGTGCACGCCAACGGGATCCGGTTCCACGTGGTCGAGGCCGATCCCAAGCCCAACGATCCACCCCCAGCCTCGCGCCCGTTGGTGATCTTCCTGCACGGCTTCGGGTCGTTCTGGTGGTCGTGGCGACACCAACTGCGCGGCCTGTCGGGCGTGCGCGGGGTCGCGGTGGATCTGCGGGGCTACGGCGGCAGCGACAAACCGCCCCGGGGTTACGACGGGTGGACGCTGGCCGGCGACACCGCCGGACTGATCCGCGCACTGGGCCACACCTCGGCCACGCTGGTCGGCCACGCCGACGGTGGCCTGGTGTGCTGGGCGACCTCGGTGCTGCATCCGCGGTTGGTGCGCGGCATCGCCCTGATCAGTTCACCGCATCCGGCGGCACTGCGGCGTTCCGCCCTGACCCGCCGCGATCAGAGTGGCGCACTGCTGCGCTCGCTGCTGGCATACCAGGCTCCGTGGTGGCCCGAACGGATGCTCACGCGTCACGATGCCCACGCCCTCGAGGATCTGTTCCGTCGCCGCGCGTCTGCGAAATGGGCCGCATCAGAGGACTTCTCGGCGAGCGTCGGACACCTGCGGCAGGCCATCCAGATTCCGGGTGCGGCGCACTGCGCCTTCGAGTACCAGCGCTGGGCGGTGCGCAGTCAGTTCCGCTCCGAGGGACGGCGATTCATGCAGGCCATGGACAAGCCCCTCGACATCCCGATGCTGCACCTGCGCGGCGACGCCGACCCGTACGTGCTGGCGGATCCGGTGTCCCGGACGCGCCGGTACGCGCCGCAGGGTCAGTTCGGGTCACTGGCCGGCGCCGGTCATTTCGGCCACGAGGAAGCGCCCGAGGCGGTCAACGACCACCTGACGAGGTTCCTGGCGGAACTCGGTTAACCGCCGACGCAGGCGCCCGTGGGCGCACGCCCGGTGTTGTTGATCTTGGGGAACTGCTTGGACACCTCATTGGCCGTCAGCACGAATCCCGTGTCGTTGTCGTCGACCGCGGCGCCGAAGATGACGCCGAGCACCTGACCCGCCCGGTTGATCAGTGGTCCACCGGAATTGCCCTGCCGGACAGTGCCTCTGATGGTGTAGACCTCACGGGTGACGGTCTTCGTGTGGTAGATGTCGGGGCCGTTGAGTTCGATGACCTCGCGGATGCGTCCCGGCGTGGCGGCGAAGTCCCCGCCGCCGGGGTAGCCGAGCACCAGCACGTCGGTGCCCGACACGGCCTGGTCTGTGACGAACGGCAGCGGTGGCGCGGGCAGGTCGGGCACCTCGAGGATCGAGATGTCGGCGTCGGGGTCATACGAGATCACCGTGGCGGAGTACTCGGTGCCGTCAGAATCGATCGTCACACTGTCCGATCCGGCGACGACGTGGGCGTTCGACATGACCCGGTTGGGGGCGACCACAAATCCGGTGCCCTCCAAGACCTTCTGACAACCCTCTGCCATTCCGCGGATCTTCACCACGCTGGGTCGCACGGTCTCGACGATCGGCGATGTCGCCAACGAGGCGTCGGGTGGGTCGACGGCTGCGATGGCGGTCGGTCCCAGTGGGCCGAGTGCCTCATGCAGATTCGAGGTGTCCCAGACTTCGGACAGCCGTTTGGGGAAGGCCCGCAACCACTCCGGTGCCACCGCCTCGACTTCCGAGATGACCTTGGAACCCTGTACCGCCGCAGCCAGATTCGGCTGCCCGGAGGTCGTGAGCGGGCTGCCGAGCATCCAGGCCGCCACCACCACGAGCAGCATCTGCACCACGGCGCCGACCAGCGAGTCCAGGAACCGCAGACCCGACCCACGGATCACGCCCCGCATGGCGCGGCCCAGCACCACGCCGGCGATCTCGCCGATCACGACGAGTGCGAGGATCAGGAACAGCGCGACGAACAGCTTGGTCCGCTGACCGTCGATCTTGTCGATGAGGTGCGGGGCCAACAGCAGACCAGCCCCGCCGCCGAGTGCGACGCCGATCAGCGACATCACCGAACCGAGCGCGCCGGAGCGCCATCCCGACACGGCGAACACGAATGCCAGCGCGACGATGGCGATGTCGATCCATTGCGATGTGGTCATACACCTTCACCATCTGTGGGCACCAACGCCATGGCCTCGTCGAGTTCGAGCACGCGGTCGGCGTCCCAGGGCTTCGACCATCCGGCGACGTCGAGCATCGCCGAGATCACCTGTCCCGTGAAACCCCAGACCAGCATCTGGTTGAGCAGGAACGCCGGCCCGGCGAAGCGTCGCGTACTGCTGGCGCGATACACCGTCAGCCGGTTCTCCGGGTTCACAAACGCACGCACGGGCACCCGCGCGACAATAGCCGTTTCCGCCTCGTCGACGACCTCCACGGGGCCAGGGTCCGGCGAATAGGCCAGCACCGGGACGACATGGAACCCCGACGGCGGGATGAACATGCGCTCCAGGGTCGCCAGCGGATGGATGCGCGAGGTGTCGATGCCGGTCTCCTCCCACGCCTCGCGCAGGGCCGTCGCGACCGGTCCGCCGTCCTCCGCGTCGCTGGCGCCGCCCGGGAAGGCGGCCTGCCCGGCGTGGTGGCGCAGCGTCGAGGCCCGGACCGTCACGAGCAGGTCGGCGTCGGGCGGCAGAGCACCGTCAGCCGGCATGTCCGGCGGACCGGAGAACAGCACGAGAACCGCCGCGTCGCGCCCGGTTCCCTCGGCGACGGCCTGGGCGTTGGCGTCGGTGATCATCGCGAGCACCTCGGCGGGCACTCGGCGGCGGTACGCGCCGCGGACCTTGTCGACGTTGTCGAGCAGCGGACGCAGCCAGGGCGGGCCGACATGCGGCGCGAGCGGGACGGGTTCCCGCCAGCGCGCGGTGCCACCAGCGCTCACCACGCATCCCCCCTCATCGCAGGTCACCCACCGCCGCCTCGATCTCTTCGGCGGTGGCGAATGACCGCGGCAGGATCTGGGCAACGCTACCGTCCGCGCGCAGCACGACGGTTGCGGGCATCACGTTCGGCACGCGCAACGCGCCCGCGACGCGACGCCGCCCGTCCTGAAGCGTGGGCAGGTGGACGCCCAGTTCGGCGAGCCGCAACAAGGCCGCCTCCTCGTTCTGATCCTGGTGGACCGTCAGCACCGTGACCGCCGATCCGACTCTGCGCTGATACTCCGCCATCGCGGGCAGTTCGTCAGCGCAGGGCCCGCACCAGTAGGCCCACAGGTTCAGGACGGTGGGGCGGCCCGCGACGGTCTTGGCCACCTCGACGGTGGACCCGTCGGACGCGCACTCCAACGCGATGCCGCGCAACTTCTCGGGTCCCGGTCCGACGCCGGGACCGGGGCAGGGGCGCAGGTCGGCCCGCTGCCGCGGACCCGCGAGTGCCTCGGCGGTGTCGGCCGCGCGCCGGTCCTGCGCCTGCGGGCCCTCGGCCGACTGCGACGTCGTCTGCTCACCGTCGTCGGAGCCCACGAACTCCGCGACGAAGGCACCAAGCACCAACACCATGACCACTGCGATCGCCAGGGTCCAGCGCGCCGACGAGTTCATCTGTGCTTACAGACCCGCCAACGCCAGCAGGTGTTCGGTCTCCGGCCCCTTCACGAGCGGAGCGGCCAGCATCGGGTCGGTCGGGCCCGCCCCGAAGGACGGGCAGTCATCGGCGAGCACGCAGACGCCGCAGGCCGGCTTGCGGGCGTGGCACACGCGCCGGCCATGGAAGATCACCCGGTGGCTCAGCAGGGTCCACTCGCGGCGTTCGATCAGTTCGCCAACGATCTTCTCGACCTTGACGGGGTCCTCTTCGTCGGTCCAGCGCCACCGGCGGACCAGGCGGCCGAAATGGGTGTCGACCGTGATGCCCGGGACGTCGAACGCATTGCCGAGGATCACGTTGGCGGTCTTGCGTCCCACCCCGGGCAGCGTCACCAGTTCGTCCATCGTGCGCGGCACCTCACCGTCGAAGTTCTCCACGAGCGCCTGGCCCAGCCCGATCAACGACGTCGCCTTGTTGCGGTAGAAGCCGGTGGGCCGAATGAGCTCTTCGAGTTCGGTGCGATCGGCGCCCGCGTAGTCGGCCGCGGTGCGATACCGGGCGAACAGTGCGGGGGTGGTCAGGTTGACCCGTTTGTCGGTGCTCTGCGCGGACAGAATGGTCGCGACCGCCAGTTCCAGCGGGTTGGTGAAGTCCAGTTCGCAGTACACATGCGGAAAGGCCTTCGCCAAAGTCCGGTTCATCCTCCGGGCCCTGCGGACCAGTCCGAGATGAGTCTCGCGATCCCATTTCCGGTCACGTTTTCCCTTGCCCGCCACCCTCACAGGGTAGCGGCGCAGCGGATGGCAAAACGTAATCCTGCTGAGACCTTGCCCGTGTTTACTTCGTCGTGTGTCCTGGTTGCTCGCAGCGTCCGTCCCCGGGCTGCTCATGATGGCGACGTTTGGGCTGGAACGCTTGGAGACGACGATCGACGACCGCGACACCGACGACGAGGTCGCCGAACTCATCGAGCGGGTGGCCGCGCTGCCGCGCCCCGCGCCCGTGCGTCTCCGGCCCCCGCCGACGCCCGTCGCATTCGCCGAAGAACCCGATCTTCCGACCCGGTTGTGCCGGACACTGGAAGGCAATCCGCAATTTCGACAGACTCGACAAGCAAATCGTGTGTAGCGTTGGCTAGTCGCTAAGCGGCCTACCTCTAGACTGAGCACGCTAATCCATAGAGGGCTGGGCAGCGCGCATCAGACCATCACAGAACTAAGAGGGGCCAACGTGGACGAGATCCTGGCCAGGGCCGGAATCTTCCAGGGAGTCGAACCCAGCGCTGTTTCCGCGCTCACCAAGCAGTTGCAGCCCGTGGACTTTCCGCGCGGACACACTGTTTTCGCAGAGGGCGAGCCCGGCGATCGGCTGTACATCATCATCTCCGGCAAAGTGAAGATCGGCCGGCGTTCGCCGGACGGCCGCGAGAATCTGCTGACCATCATGGGACCGTCGGACATGTTCGGCGAGCTGTCGATCTTCGACCCCGGCCCGCGGACGTCGAGCGCCACCACCATCACAGAGGTGCGTGCGGTCTCGATGGACCGTGACGCGCTCAAGGCGTGGATCAAGGACCGTCCTGAGATCGCCGAGCAGCTGCTGCGCGTGCTGGCCCGCCGCCTGCGCCGCACCAACAACAACCTCGCCGACCTGATCTTCACCGACGTGCCGGGCCGTGTGGCCAAGCAGCTGCTGCAGCTCGCTCAGCGCTTCGGCACCCAGGAGGGCGGCGCGCTGCGCGTCACGCACGACCTCACGCAGGAGGAGATCGCCCAGCTGGTCGGCGCCTCCCGCGAGACCGTGAACAAGGCCCTGGCGGACTTCGCCCATCGCGGCTGGATCCGGCTCGAGGGCAAGAGCGTGCTGATCAGCGACAGCGAGCGCCTGGCGCGCCGCGCCCGCTGACCAGCTTTTCCCGCGCCGAGACTGCGCTCAGGGCTGCCGCTGCGACGGCATCACAGCCCTGTCTGCAGTCGCGGCGCGGCTTTATGCGCGCAGGTAGTCCAGTTGGGCCTGCACCGATGATTCGGCGGCCTCCCACAGCTTCTCGTCCACGTCGGTGTAGACGTGTTCGACGATCTGCCGTGCCGTCGCGTCGTCCCCGAGTGTCCGCAGCGCGTCGCGAACCTGGTCCAGTCGCTCCTCGCGGTGCGCGAGGTAGTAGTCACTGACGGCCTGCAGGTCGGGCAGATCGGGTCCGTGGCCGGGCAGCACCGTGCGCGGCCCGAGTCCTCTCAGCCGGCGCAGCGACTCCAGGTAGTCGCGCAGGCTGCCGTCCTCTTTGTCGATGACGGTGGTACCGCGGCCCAGCACGGTGTCGGCGGTCAGAACGGCGTCGTCGACCAGGAAGCTCATCGAGTCCGCGGTGTGCCCTGGCGTGGCCATGACGGTGATGCGCAGGCCCGCGGCGTCGATCACCTCGCCGTCGGTCAGGGGACCGCCCAGGCCCCTCAGGAAGCCGCTGCCGACCGAGCGCACCACGGCGCCGGTGCGGTCGACGAGCTTGTCGATGCCGTCGGTGTGATCGCCGTGCTTGTGGCTGATCAAAACCAGCGGGATGGTGCCGAGGGCCGCGATCCGGTCCAGGTGCGCGTCATCGTCGGGCCCGGGGTCGACGATCACGAGTTCGTCGCTGCCGGGGCCGCGCAGCACCCAGGTGTTGGTGCCGTCGAGCGTCATGATGCCGGGGTTGTCGCACAGCAGCACCGAGGCCGTGTCGGTCACCGGACGAAGCAGTCCGTAGGCGGGATGCTCCGGCGCGGTCACGCCACCTCGACGATGAGTTCGACCTCCACAGGCGCGTCGAGCGGCAGTTCGGCCACGCCGACCGCCGAGCGGGCGTGGCTGCCCGCGTCCCCGAAGACCTCGCCGAGGAGCTGGGACGCACCGTTGACGACGCCGGGTTGTCCAGTGAAGCCCGGCGCCGAGGCGACGAATCCGACCACCTTGACCACGCGGGTCACCGAGTCGATGCCGACCAGCGCGTCGATCGCCGCCAGCGCATTGAGCGCGCAGATTCGGGCCGCGGTTTTGGCGTCTTCGGGGCTGACGGCGGTGCCGACCTTGCCGACGGACGACAGCTCACCGTCGGCGAGCGGCAGCTGGCCCGAGGTGTAGACCAGGTTGCCGGTGCGCACTGCGGGCACGTAGGCGGCCAGTGGAGCGACGACGGTGGGCAACTCCAGGCCCAGTTCCGCGAGCCTGTCCTTGACGCTCACTTCGCCCGTTTCAGGTAGGCGACGTGCTGCTCACCGGTGGGCCCGGGAAGCACCGAGACCAACTCCCAGCCGTCCTCTCCCCACTGGTCCAGAATCTGCTTGGTGGCGTGGGTCAGCAGTGGCACGGTGGCGTACTCCCAGGCGGTCCGATCGCTCATGTGGCATGAGCTTAGTCATGACTGCTAGCCCGTTGACTAGCATGCAGTTCATGGCGACCACAGCAAGCGGCGGCAGCACCGTCGGCTGGCCTTCCCGCTTGGCGGAGGCCCGACTGCATTTCGTCACCGGCAAGGGGGGCACCGGTAAGTCGACGGTCGCTGCCGCTCTGGCACTGACGTTGGCCGCAGGCGGCCGCAAAGTGCTGCTGGTGGAAGTTGAAGAGCGACAAGGCATTGCACAGCTTTTCGATGTGCCGCCCCTGCCATATGAGGAGCTCAAGATCGCGACCGCCGACGGCGGTGGCCAAGTGAATGCGCTGGCCATCGACATCGAGGCCGCTTTCATGGAGTACCTGGACATGTTCTACAACCTCGGCTTGGCCGGTCGAGCGATGAAACGCATCGGGGCCGTCGAGTTCGCCACCACCATCGCTCCTGGTCTGCGCGATGTGCTGCTGACCGGCAAGATCAAGGAGTCGGTCATCCGACTCGACAAGAACAAGCGCCCGGTCTACGACGCCATCGTCGTCGACTCGCCGCCGACCGGGCGGATCTCCCGGTTCCTGGACGTCACCAAGGCCGTCTCGGATCTGGCCAAGGGCGGGCCCGTGCACTCGCAGGCCGACGGCGTGGTCAAGCTGCTGCACTCCGAGCAGACCGCGATCCACCTGGTGACGCTGCTCGAGTCGCTGCCCATCCAGGAGACGGTCGAGGCGATCGAAGAACTTCAGGGGTTGGGCCTGCCGATCGGCAGCGTGATCGTCAACCGCAACATCCCGAATTTCCTGCAGCCCGACGACCTGGCCAAGGCCGCCGAGGGCGACGTCGACGCCGACGCCGTGCGCGCTGATCTCGAGTCCGTCGGAATCAAGCTCTCCGATGACGATTTCGCGGGTCTGCTGACGGAGACCATCCAGCACGCCACCCGCATCAAAGCCCGGTCAGAGAGCGCCGAGCAGCTTGACGAGATCAAGGTGCCGCGGTTGGAACTGCCCGCCATCAACGACGGCATCGACCTCGGCAGCCTGTATGAGCTCGCCGAGGCACTCGCCCAGCAGGGGGTCCGCTAGATGAGCACGACACCTTCGGCGCTCGACATCGCGTCGATCCTCAAAGACACCTCCAACCGCGTCATCGTGTGCTGCGGCGCCGGCGGCGTGGGCAAGACGACGACGGCCGCCGCCATGGCGTTGCGTGCCGCCGAGTACGGGCGCACCGTCGTGGTGCTCACCATCGACCCCGCGAAGCGGCTGGCGCAGGCGCTGGGCATCAAGGATCTGGGCAACACCCCGCAGCGGGTTCCGCTGGCACCCGAGGTGCCCGGCGAACTGCACGCGATGATGCTCGACATGCGTCGCACGTTCGACGAGATGGTCATCGAGAACACGGATCCGCAACGCGCACAAGCGATTCTGGATAACCAGTTCTATCAGACGGTGGCCACCTCGCTGGCGGGCACGCAGGAGTACATGGCGATGGAGAAGCTGGGGCAGCTGCTGTCCCAGGATCGCTGGGACCTGGTGGTGGTGGACACCCCGCCGTCGCGCAATGCACTCGACTTCCTGGATGCCCCGAAACGACTGGGCAGCTTCATGGACGGCCGCCTGTGGCGTCTGCTGCTCGCACCCGGACGCGGCATCGGCAAGCTCGTCACCGGCGCGGTGGGCCTGGCCATGAAGGCCCTGTCCACCGTCCTGGGTTCCCAGATGCTCTCGGACGCATCGGCTTTCGTGCAGTCGCTGGACTCGACGTTCGGCGGCTTCCGCGAGAAGGCGGACCGCACCTACGACCTGTTGAAGCGGCGCGGCACGCAGTTCGTCGTGGTGTCCGCACCGGCGCCGGATGCCCTGCGGGAGGCGACGTTCTTCGTCGACCGCCTGTCGCAGGAGAGGATGCCGCTGGCGGGTCTGATCCTCAACCGCACGCATCCCACGCTGAGCTCGCTGCACATCGAACGGGCCGTCGACGCCGCGGAGGCGCTGGAGGAGAAGGACCCCGAGTCCTTAACGGCAGCGGTGCTGCGCGTGCACGCCGATCGCGGGCTGACCGCCAAGCGTGAGGTCCGCCTGCTGTCTCGGTTCACCGGCGCCAACCCGCACGTGTCGATCGTCGGGGTGCCGTCGCTGCCGTTCGATGTGGCGGATCTGGAGGCCCTGCGGGCCATCGCGGACCAGCTGACCGCCTGACGACGAAGCCCGCGGCGTCAGCCGCGCGCAGGAGTCAGGCGCAACAGCCCCGCCTGACGACGAAGCCCGCGGCGCCAGCCGCGCGCAGGAGTCAGGCGCAACAGCCCCGCCTGACGACGAAGCCCGCGGCGCCAGCCGCGCGCAGGAGTCAGGCTAGTCAAACGCGCCTGAGGCACGCCGGCCGCATCAGGCGGGCGAGTTCCTCGGGTGGGGATGCCGCGAAATCGGACAGGGCCCAGGCGTTCAGGCGGTCGATGTCACCGGATGCCCGAACCATGTTGAGCGTCAGGCGTCTACGACTCTTCGCGAGATACGCAACGGGTGAGTGCGGCCACATCACGCACGGTCCATCCGGCGCACAGGCTCGTTATCGTCCACTGCTCGGGTGTCAGCGAGTCGAGAAGATCGGCGAACTCCTCCCGCTGCGCGCGCGCGGGCCGCATGGGGTGCTCAGGAAATCACGTTGGCGCAGTTATTAGCCAGCGGTGCGGTGCTTACGCTGGGCGGCGAAGAAATCTGCCCATGACACCACGTCGGGATGCTGCTTGAGCAGTGCTCGGCGCTGCCGTTCGGTCATGCCACCCCAGACCCCGAACTCCACCCGGTTGTCGAGCGCGTCGGCCCCACACTCCGCGATCACCGGGCAGTGCCGGCAGATCACCGCGGCCTTGCGCTGGGCGGCCCCGCGAACGAAAAGTTCGTCGGGATCGGCGCCTCGACACCGAGCCTTCGAGACCCAGGCGATGCGGGCTTCCGCCTCTACACCCTGGACAGGCACCGTGATCGGTGCTGGGGTTGCCCTACGCGTTGCGGTCCGAGTACCTGACACCAGCGATTCCCTTCGCTCGGTCCGCTCTGCAGCGGCACCCCACTCTGCGGTTGATCGTGTTGCGATCTACACCACATCGCGTCGTGATGTGTTACCTACGTCGCACTGTGTGTATAAGTTAGGTGGTCAGGTTGCATTTGCGCAACACTTCTCGACCCACATTTTTGGGACGGGCGTCCCGTCCGATCATGAATCGGGTCCCACCACCCCGCTTCGAGGCCGAAGCGAACCGCGACGCTCGGCATTCGCCCCGCTCAGGGCATCGTTAGGCTGTACGACATGTCAGAACGCCCACCGGTGGCAGTGACGGTCATCAAGATGGCCTGGTGCTGCCTTCTGGCCGCCGTCGTGGCGGCGGCACTCATGTTTCCCGTCGTGGGCGGACTGGGTCTCGTTTCGAACCGCGCATCCGACGTCGTCTCCAACGGATCGTCCCAATTGGTCGAGGGTGACATCCCCGCCGTCAGCACCATGGTCGACGCCAAGGGCAACGTCATCGCCTGGCTGTATTCACAGCGGCGCTTCGAAGTGCCCAGCGATCAGATCGCCGACACGATGAAGCTGGCAATCGTGTCCATCGAGGACAAACGCTTTGCCGAGCACAACGGCGTGGACTGGCAGGGCACGCTCACGGGCCTGTCCGGCTACCTGGCCAATGCGGCCGACACCCGCGGCGGGTCGACGATAGAGCAGCAGTACATCAAGAACTACCAACTTCTGGTCACCGCCCAGACCGACGCCGAACGTCGTGCTGCGATCGAGACCACCCCGGCCCGCAAGCTGCGCGAGATCCGCATGGCGCTGACGCTGGACAAGACGTTCACCAAGCCGGAGATCCTGACCCGGTACCTGAACCTGGTGTCATTCGGCAACGGCGCCTTCGGCATCCAGGACGCCGCCCAGACCTACTTCGGCGTCGACGCGTCGCAGCTGAACTGGCAGCAGGCCGCGCTGCTGGCCGGCCTGGTCCAGTCGACCAGCGCCCTGAACCCGTACACCAACCCCGAGGGCGCGCTGGCTCGGCGCAACCTCGTGCTCGACACCATGATCGAGAACCTGCCCACCAACGCCGACGAGCTTCGCGCCGCCCGGGAACAGCCGCTCGGCGTGCTGCCCGTGCCCAACGAACTCCCCCGCGGCTGCATCGCCGCGGGTGATCGCGCCTTCTTCTGTGACTACGTCCAGGAGTATCTGGCCCGCGCCGGCATCAGCAAGGAACAGCTGTCCAAGGGCGGCTACCTCATTCAGACCACGCTGGATCCCGACATCCAGGGCCCGGTGAAAGATGCGGTCAACCGCTACGCCAGCCCCGACACACCGGGCGTCGCCAGCGTGATGAGCGTGATCCGGCCGGGCAAGCAGTCCCATCCGGTCGTCGCGATGGCCAGCAACCGCACCTACGGGCTGAATCTCGAGGCGAACGAGACCATGCAGCCGCAGCCGTTCTCCCTGGTCGGCAACGGCGCGGGGTCGGTCTTCAAGATCTTCACCGTGGCCGCCGCCCTCGAGATGGGCATGGGCATCAGCGCCCAACTCGACGTGCCCAGCCGGTTTGAGGCCAAGGGGCTCGGCAGCGGCGGCGCCAAGGGGTGCCCCAAAGACACCTGGTGTGTGCAGAACGCCGGCAGTTACCGCAGCCCGATGAACGTCACCGATGCGCTGGCGACCTCGCCCAACACTGCGTTCGCCAAGCTCATCTCGCAGGTGGGTGTGCAGCGCGCGGTCGACATGGCCGTCAAGCTGGGCCTGCGCTCGTACGCCGACCCGGGCACCGCGCGGGACTACGACCCCGAAAGCAACGAGAGCCTCGCCGATTTCGTCAAGCGGCAGAACATCGGCTCGTTCACCCTGGGGCCCATTGAGGTCAACGGTCTCGAGTTGTCCAACGTCGCGGCGACGCTGGCGTCCGGCGGCACCTGGTGCCCGCCCAACCCCGTCGAGAAGGTCTTCGACCGGCACGGCAGGGAGATCGCGGTGACCACCGCGACGTGCGAGCAGGTCGTCCCGGAGGGTCTGGCCAACACCATGGCCAACGCGTTGAGCAAGGACGACACCGGGGCGGGCACGGCCGCGGGCGCGGCCGGATCCGTCGGGTGGGACCTGCCGATGTCGGGCAAGACCGGGACCACCGAGTCCAACCGGTCGTCGGGCTTCCTGGGCTTCACCAATCAACTCGCGGCCGCCAACTACATCTACGACGACTCCAACACCCCCAGCGAGCTGTGCTCGTGGCCGCTGCGGCAGTGCGGGTCGGGGTCGCTGTTCGGCGGCAACGAACCCGCCAGCACGTGGTTCGCGGCCATGAAGCCGATCGCGACGACCTTCGGTGACGTCGTCATGCCGCCGACCGACCCCCGTTATGTCGACGGTGGCCCCAACTCACGGGTGCCCAGCGTCGCCGGCCTGACCCAGGACGGGGCCCGGAGGCGGATCCAGGAGGCCGGATTCCAGGTCGCCGATCAGCCGACCTCGGTGAACAGCAGTTCATCGGCAGGCACGGTCGTGGGGACCGCCCCCAGCGGTCAGACGATTCCGGGGTCGATCGTCACGATCCAGGTCAGCAACGGCATCCCTCCGGCGCCGCCGCCACCGCTGCTGCCGCCCGGGATGCCGCCGCCACCGCCGCAGTTCGGTCAGACCGTGGTCGAGATCCCCGGTCTGCCGCCCATCACGGTGCCGGTTCTCGTACCGCCACCGCCTCCGTGACGCACACGTGAGCAGTATCCTGCTCACATGTCCGCAGTTGTGCCCATCCTGAAACGCACCGCCGCAGTCACGCTCGGCTCGGCCATCGCCGGGATCGGCTACGCCTCGCTCATCGAGCGCAACGCGTTTGTCGTACGCGAAGTGACGATGCCGGTGCTGAGCCCGGGGTCCTCGCCGTTGCGGGTCCTACATCTGTCGGACCTGCACATGCGTCCCGCGCAGAAGCACAAGCAGGTGTGGCTGCGGGAACTGGCGCGGTGGGAGCCCGACCTGGTGGTCAACACCGGAGACAACCTGTCGCACCCCAAGGCCGTGCCGGCCGTCGTGCAGTCGCTGGGCGATCTGCTGGCGGTGCCGGGCCTGTTCGTGTTCGGCAGCAACGACTACTTCGGACCCACGCTGAAGAACCCGGCCAAGTACCTGACGGACCGGGATCACCGTTCGCACGGCACGCCGCTGCCCTGGCAGGACCTGCGCGCGGCGTTCACCGAACGCGGGTGGCTCGACATGACGCACGTGCGCCGTGAGATCGAGGTCTCGGGTGTGACGATCGCCGCAGCCGGCGTGGACGATCCGCACATCCAGCGCGACCGGTACGACACCATCGCCGGCCCGGCGAACGCCGCAGCCAACCTGACCCTCGGCGTGGTGCACGCGCCGTACACCCGGGTGCTGGACCGCTTCGCGGCCGACGGCTATCAGCTGGTGATGGCCGGCCACACGCACGGCGGCCAGCTGTGCGTGCCGTTCAAGGGTGCGCTCGTGACGAACTGCGACCTGGACACCTCCCGCGTCAAGGGTGCGTCGAAGTGGGGCGCACACACGGCCCTGCACGTGTCGGCGGGCATCGGCACGTCGCCGTTCGCGCCGGTGCGGTTCTGCTGCCGCCCGGAGGCCACGCTGCTGACGCTGGTCGCCGCCCCGACCGGCGGACGCGACGCAAGCCGAAGCCTCGGCCAGTCCCAGCCCACAGCCGCTGTGCACTGATTCGCCGTGGACTCGGTCTGCGAACACACCCCTGACCGCGCCTGGCTGGACAACGCGGTCAGGCTGATCGAGGCGGATGCCCGGCGCAGCGCCGACACGCACCTTCTCCGCTACCCGCTGCCGTCGGCGTGGTGCGGCGGTGCCGACGTCGCGCTGTACCTCAAGGACGAGACCACCCACATCACGGGCAGCCTCAAGCACCGCCTGGCGCGTTCACTGCTGCTGTACGCGCTGTGCAACGGATGGATCGGCGAACACACCACCCTGGTCGAGGCGTCCTCAGGGTCGACCGCCGTCTCCGAGGCGTACTTCGCGGCGCTGCTGGGCCTGCCGTTCATCGCGGTGGTCCCGAAGTCGACGAGCTCGTCGAAGATCGCGCTGATCGAATCCCAGGGTGGCCGTTGCCATTTCGTCGACAATTCCGGTGAGGTCTACGCCGAGGCCCAGCGTCTGGCCGACGAGACCGGCGGGCACTACCTGGATCAGTTCACCAACGCCGAGCGTGCGACGGACTGGCGCGGCAACAACAACATCGCCGAGTCGATCTTCTCCCAGATGCGTGCCGAGGAGCACCCGGTGCCGTCGTGGATCGTCGTGGGCGCGGGCACGGGCGGCACCAGCGCGACCATCGGCCGCTACATCCGTTACCGCCGCTATGCGACCCGTCTGTGCGTCGTGGACCCGGAGAACTCCGCGTTCTTCCCGTCGTATCAGCAGGGCCGCGACGTCGTCACGGGTCAGTCATCGAGGATCGAGGGCATCGGCCGACCGCGCGTGGAGCCGTCGTTCGTGCCCGGCGTCGTCGACCGGATGGTGAGCGTCCCCGATGCGGCGTCGATTGCGGCGGCCCGCCATGTCAGCGGCGTCCTGGGGCGGCGCGTGGGGCCGTCCACGGGCACCAACATGTGGGGCGCGTTCGGCCTGCTGGCCGAGATGGTGGCGCGCGGAGAGAGCGGGTCGGTGGTGACCCTGCTGGCCGACAGCGGCGACCGCTACGCGGACACCTACTTCGACGACGAGTGGGTCACCAGCAGAGGGATCGACCCCTCCGAGGCGTCGGAGAAGCTGGCCGCGTTCGAGCGGTCCTGCTCCTGGTCCTGACCTTCGGCCGTCAAGAACAGCCACAGTGCGGCCAGGGCGAAGAATCCTCCGTAGAGTGCGGCACCCAGCGCGGTCATAGTTCTTCTCTTTCGGTGAGGCTTTCAGATTGCAGCTTCTGCTGAGCTACAACGTCACCGACACACCGTCTCCATCCCGATCCGGGGAACGCGTTTGGCTTCTCGGCACCCTCGTGCGATACGCTGTCGTGGCTTCACGCGGGGTGTGGCGCAGCTTGGTAGCGCGCTTCGTTCGGGACGAAGAGGTCGTGGGTTCGAATCCCGCCACCCCGACTCGTGTGACTGCAAGGCAGAGGCCCTGACCGGATTCCGGCAGGGCCTTTCTGCTGCCAGTCCGAAGTCGGCCGCTTCGGGCCCGGCCGGGGATTCGCGAAACACCCCGATTCGGCCGGGCTGGCATTTACAGTCAGTTTCCGGCTCAAGGGCGATTCTGCCCACTCAACGAGAAAAGGGGGCGCGGGTGAGTCAGTGGCTGGTCAGCCATGTGCCACCGTCGCTGCTACTGATTCTGATCGTCGCCTGCACCGCGGGTACCGCGATCCTCGCCCAGGCCTTTGTGCGCCGCCGATTCCCGAACCTTCGCGGCGACGAACACAACGATGTCACCAAATTCGCCTTCGGCGTGGTCGGCTTCGTGTTCGCGTTCTTCATCGGCTTCGTCGTCTCAGCCATGTGGGGACAAATAAGCCATGCCGACAGCATCGTGCGCACCGAAGGCACCGCCGGAGCGCAACTGGCCCGAGACTCCCATATCTTCGACCAGCCTGACCGCGACCGGATGCGTCAGGCTCTGCTCGAATACAAACAGGCCGCCATCATCGAGTGGGACGAAATCAACGCCGGCCGGTCCTACGCCGAGGCCGATAAGGCTCTCGACCGGGTCTACGCCGCCTACGAAACCGCCCAGTCACGCACTGACGCACAAGAGATCCTCCTGGCCAACTCATTTGGCAACCTCGAAGATCTGAGCAGGGCGCGCGCCGAACGCATCCTGCAGGCCGCCACCGACACCGGCCCACCCTGGTCGCTGTGGGCCGTCATCATCATCACCAGTGGGCTGCTGTTGGGCTGCGCCATCATCTACGGGGTCGAAAAACCCGCCAACCACTACGCCATGGTCGCCATCATCGGCACTCTCGTCGGCGCGCAACTCTTTCTCGTCGTGGAGCTGTCCCACCCGTTCATCGGCGCGGTGTCCACCGTGCCCGAACCGCTCCACCAAGTCGTTCGCACCCTGCAGGCGACCCCCTAACGTCGCGTATCCCGGCCCGTAGTCGGTCCGGCATAAACCCTGCTCCCGGCAACGCAGGACCTGCGAAAGCCGCATTGTCCGACGAGCCGCACGCTCGGGCCCCGAAGGGGGAGAATCCCCGCCGGCCCCGGCCTCGCAGCGGCGCGCGCGCCTGCCGAAACGAATCTTTGACTGTTGTCAGAGATTTGGCTAGCGTGCCGGGTGACGGAGTTCACAGAACGGTAGGGATCATGTCTTCATCACCCACAACGGCCATCATCGGGGCGGGCATCAGCGGTCTGACCACGGGCAAGAACCTCGCCGACGCCGGCATCGAGTACGACTGCTTCGAGTCGTCGGACCGAATCGGCGGGAACTGGGCGTTCCGCAACCCGAACGGTCACTCCAGCGCTTATCGGTCGCTGCACATCGACACCTCGCGCGACTGCCTGTCGTTCCGTGACTTCCCGATGCGGGCTGATCTTCCCGACTATCCGCATCACTCCCAGATCAAGGACTACCTGGACGAGTACGCCGAGGCCTTCGGGCTTCTGGAGCGGATCCAGTTCCAGAACGGCGTCAAGCACGCCCGGCGCCTGCCTCAAGGTGGCTGGGAGCTCGACACCCAGGATGGACAGACGCGACGCTACGACACCCTGGTCGTCGCGAACGGACATCACTGGGATCCCCGCACGCCCGACTTCCCGGGCGAGTTCACCGGCGAGAGCATCCACGCCCACCAGTACATCGACCCCACCGAACCGCTGGATCTGCGCGGCAAACGCATCGTCGTCGTCGGCATCGGCAACTCAGCCGCTGACCTCGTCTCCGAGCTCTCCCAGAAGTCGTGGCGCAACACCGTTTATCTCTCCACCCGGTCCGGCGCCTGGGTCGTGCCCAAGTACGTCTTCGGGATGACCGCGGACAAGATCGCGCACTCGCTGCCCGTGATCCCACTGGCATGGCAACGCCGCGCGATGCAGCCCTTCGCCCGGCTGATGTTCGGTGATCCGCAGCGCTACGGGCTGCCGAAACCCAACCATCGATTCCTCGAGGCGCACCCCACCCAGTCCGCCGAACTCCTCATGCGGCTGGGGTCGGGTGACGCGACCGCGAAACCGAACATCGAACGCCTCGACGGCCGTTCGGTGGTGTTCGTCGACGGCTCCACCGTGGAAGCCGATGTGATCATCTACGCGACGGGCTACAACATCACGTTCCCGTTCTTTGACCGGAGCTTCCTCGAAGCCCCCGACAACCGGCTCCCGCTGTACAAGCGGATCCTCAAGCCGGGTATCGACGACCTGCTCTTCATCGGGTTCGCACAGGCTCTGCCCACGCTGTTCCCGTTCGTCGAATGCCAGGCCCGGTTGGCCGCCGCGTACCTCGCCGGCACCTACCGGCCCCCGTCCGAAGCCGAGATGCGGCGCGTCATCGCCGCGGACGAGCGCAAGTACATCGGCCACTTCGTCGACAAGCCGCGTCACACCCAACAGGTCGACTACTGGGACTACGAACGCAACATGCGCAAGCGTGAGCTTCCCGCCGGGCTGCGCCGCGTCGAGAAACTGGGACCGGTGCAGCTGGCCGGACGGGCACGCGAGGCCGCCGGTGTCGCCTGAGCCGACGCAGACCTCACGCCGCAACGCCCGCCGGCCACAACCGCGCGGCGACCAGAGCAGGCTGCGCCTTCTCGAGGCATTCGCGGAACAACTGCAGACCCAGTCGCTGGCTGAGGTCAGCGTCGCCGAGGTGGCGCGCTCGGCGGGGTTGAAGCGACCGGCGTTCTATTTCTACTTCGCGGGCAAGCACGAAGCCGTCACCGAACTGCTCACCCGCATCTTCCACGATGACGTCTTCACCATCGGAGGATTCCTGGCCGGCGGCGGCGACCCGCGAGACTCCGTCGTCGACGCCATGACGCGGACCTTCGAGTCGTGGCACACCCACCGGACCCTGTTCCGGGCCATGCTCGATGCCCGCGACTCCGATCCCGAGGCAAAGGCGATCTGGGACCAGTGGTTGCAGCGGTACGAGGAGTTCGTCAGCGACTTCATCGCCATGCAACCCACCATCGACATCCCCAACCCCGGGGCACTTGCCCACGCGCTCATCTCAATGAACGAACGGGTACTCGACCGCCACGTCCGCTCCGACGACGGACCCGAGGCCGCGGCCCCGCTTCTCGAGGCGATCATTCACGCCTGGCACATGGCACTGTTCGGAGGGACAACGCAATGACGTCTGCCGCACACCAGATTCAGTCCGGCGGCGACACCATCGCGGCGCGGCACTTCGTCGCGACGACGGACGCGCTGGCCGGTCCGGCAGGACGGCCCTGCGTCGTCATGGCACACGGACTCGGTGCGACACAGGACAGCGGGCTGTTCGAGTTCGCCGAGGCGCTGGCCGACGCCGGCACCGACGTCGTGACGTTCGATTACCGGCACTTCGCCGAATCCTCTGGACAGCCAAGACAATTGATCTCGCTGCCCCGGCAGATCGCCGACTACCACGCGGTGATCGACTACGCCCGGCGGCTTGAGAATGTGGATCCGGAGCGGATCGTGGCATGGGGCGTCTCGCTGTCCGGTGGGCACGTCATCCGCGTCGCGGCCGACGACCCGCGCCTGGCGGCAGTCATCTCACTGACACCCGCGACCGACGGACTGCCCGTGGTCGCACACATGCTGAGGACGCTCGGACCGAGATACCTCCTGCGCGTGATGGCTTATGGCGTGCGCGACGTCGCGGCGAAGCTGCTCCGGCGCCCACCCGTGCTCATCCCGATCGTGGGCGCACCCGGCGAAGTGGCCGGCTTGGGCGCCGAGGGGGCCGTCGAAGGGATGTACAACATCGCCGGGCCCACCTGGCGCAACGAGTTCACCGCGCGACTGGTGTTGGCCATGGGTGGGTATCGACCGATCACCAGCGCCAAGAACGTCACCTGCCCGGCCCTCGTGCAGATCGGTGATCAGGACCGGACCGCACCGCCCGCACCAGCCACGTCGGCGGCGACGCGGATGCGAGCGACGGTCCATCACTACCCCTGCGACCATTTCGACGTCTATCCCGGCAACCGATGGCATGACCGCGTCGTCAAGGACCAGATCGCTTTCCTACGAAGTGTTTTAGCGCCGAGCCGAGCTGAGTCGCTGATTCCGTTCTCCGCCGAGGCTTAAACCTCTGCGACGCACCTCGGCGTGTCTGCGCAATGGTTTAAGTGTCGCGCGCGCCGGGCGAACCCGGGTGCGCCTTGGTCGAAGGCCGGCCTATCGCTGCCGGCCCGCGCGCCAAATCCGGCGTGACGTGCGGCACGGGCACGTGCCATGCTCATGCGATGGCACGCTGGTTTGCGCTCGAACCCGCCGACGCGAGGTTCCTGGACACCGCCCCGCACATCTTCCGCTACGAGAAGCACTACGACGCCCCACCCGAGCGGGTGTGGGAGTCGCTGCAGTCCGACGAGTCGCTGGCCGCGTGGGGGAACTCCGTCTCCTCGCTGACGTGGACGTCGCCGCGACCGTTCGGCGTCGGCAGCACGCGCGAGGTCGGGTTGGGTCCGGCCGCGGTGCGGGAGCACTTCTTCCGCTGGGACGAGGGGCAGGGCTACTCCTTCTACGTCACCGAGGCCAATGCACCGCTGTTCCGCCGGTTCGCCGAGGACTACGTGGTATTGCCCGACGGCACCGGCACCCGATTCATCTGGAAGGTCGCGATCCAGCCCAGGAATGCGCTGCGCCTGCCCTTCAAGGTGCTCGCGCCGGTCCTCAAGGCCGGGTTCGGCCGGTTGGCCACCGATGGTGGGAAGTACTTCGCCACCCGATAGGGTCGGCGAACGTGACAGGTGTCAATAAGAGCTGGATCGCTCAGCTCCTGCAGTTCGACCGCGACGGCGACACGTTCGTGGTGACCGAGCCCCCAGCCGGTCCGGGCAGCCGACTGTTCGGTGGGCTGATCGCGGCGCAGTCATTGGGTGCGGCCGGAGCAACGGTGGAACCCGACAAACACCCGCACTCGCTGCACCTGTACTTCGTCCGCGGCGGCAGCTACGACGCCGAGGTCGAGTTCGTCGTCGAGCGCACCCGCGACGGCCGCTCGTTCGACACGCGCCGGGTCACCGCAACGCAACACGGCAAGGTGATCATGGAGATGATCACGTCGTTCCAGATCCCTGAATCAGGCGTCGACCACCATCCGCCAGCCATCGACCCTGTCGGCCTCGACGGGATGTCCCCGCAGACCCCTCCCATCGAACTCGCCGACAGGTTCGAATTCCGCTGGAAGGCGTCCGACAGTCCCTTCCCGGTGCCACCGCTGTGGCTCCGCACCCGCGACGAGATCGAGGACGATCCGCTGGTGCGCGCCTGCACACTGGCGTTCATGTCGGACTTCGGCACGGTGCCGGGGGCGCGGCCACCCGGAACCGTGGTCACCCCGGAGGCCGGCTTCGCGACCAGCCTCGACCACGCGGTGTGGTTCCACCGCCCGTTCAACCCCCATGAGTGGCACCGCTACGACCTGCGCAATATGAACAACAGCGGCTCCCGCGGCCTGGTCACCGGCTCGTTCTACGACACATCGAACAGGTTGGTGGCCACAACCACACAAGAGGCCCTGTTCCGGTTCTGACCCGTCAGAGGCGGTCCTTGACGAACGCCGAGATGCGCGCGCCGTCGGCCTTGCCCTCGGCGATCGCGGCGGCGGCCTTCATCACCTGGCCCATCTGTCGCATCGTCGGCGCCTCGCCGTTGGTCTCGGAGACCTGAGCGATCGCGGTGTCGACGACGTTGGCCAGTTCGTCGTCGTTGAGCGGGGTCGGCAGGTACTCGTCGATCACGAGGGCCTCGGCGCGCTCGTTGGCGGCCAGTTCGCCGCGGCCGTTGGTGACGTAGATCTGGGCGGCCTCGCCCCGCTTGCGCGACTCCCGAGCCAACACCTTGAGCACGTCATCGTCGGTCAGTTCTCGAGGTTCCTTGCCGGCGACCTCTTCGGTCTGGATGGCGGCCAACAGCATCCGCAGTGTCGCGGTCCGCAGCTTGTCCTTCGACTTCATCGCGTCCGTCAGATCTGTCCGCAGGCGGTCCTTGAGTTCGGCCATGCCTGCGACGCTACGCCGCGGGCACCCGCGCGGACCGTTTTGCCGATCCGCCACTGGGGATCGTCGTGCCAAACTGGTCGGAAACCGATCATCATGATCGGGGACGACGACAGGGGATCTCTCGGTGACCATGCCACCACAGGGTCAGGGTTGGCCGCCGCCGGAGTATTCAGGCGGCGAACCCTCCGGATACGGCGCCGGCTATCCGCCGCCCGGTTATCCGCCACCGGGATACCCGCCGCAGCCCCCGCCCGGATACGGCCCCCCTCCTCCCGGGTATGCGCCGCCCGCCGGCAGTGCGCCCCCGCCCGGCTACGGCCCACCACCCGGCTACACACCGCCTGGATACACACTGCCGGGCTACGGCCCGCCCCCGGGTTACGGCGCCGCGGCGGGATATCCACCCCCACAGCTGGAGCTCAAGCCCGGCGTGATCCCGCTTCGTCCGCTCACGCTCAGCGACATCTTCAACGGCGCTGTCGGCTACGTGCGCACCAATCCGAAGGCGACGTTGGGCCTGACGACGATCGTGGTGCTCATCAGCCAGATCATCGCGCTCGCGGTGCAGCTCGGGCCGATGCGGACCGTCGCGGAGATGGACCCCGAGGACGCGGGTTTCGGTACGGCGTTCGCGGCCGCGATCTGGAGTGAACTGCCCGGCACCATCGTGACCCTGCTGGCCTCCACGGTGCTCACCGGCATGCTCACCGTCGTGATCGGCCGCGCGATCTTCGGCACTTCGATCACCATCGGCGAAGCGTGGCAACGCATTCGAGGCCGCCTGCTGCCGCTTCTGGGCGTCACGCTGGTGCTGCTCGGTGTCGTCCTGGCGGCGCTGGCGGCCCTGGTGTTGATCACCACGATGTTCATCGCTGCTGCCGGTCCGGTGGGTGGAGTGGTGATCGGCATCCCGCTGGCTCTCGCGGCCATCGCGGGCGGCCTGTGGTTCGCCGTGATGACGTTGTTCGCACCCGCGACGGTGGTGCTGGAGCATCAGCCCGTGATGGCCTCGATCTCCCGGTCGTTCGCGCTGGTGCGCGGAAGCTTCTGGCGCATCCTCGGGATCTGGCTGCTGACGGCGTTGATCACTTACATCATCGCGTTTGCGGTCGGCATCCCGTTCGCCATCGCGGGACTGCTGATGGGAGGTCTGACCTCCACCTCGGGTTCCTCGTTCATCGGCGCGATGATCCTGGCCAGCATCGGCGGGATCATCGGCCAGATCATCACGACGCCGTTCACCGCCGGTGTGACTGTCCTGCTCTACACCGACCGACGGATCCGCGCGGAGGCCTTCGACCTGGCGCTGAAGACCGGTGCGACGGCCAATCCCGCCGACCCCGGATCGACAGACCACCTGTGGCTGGTCCGACGCTGAGGTCACGCCCTTGCCAACCGTAGACATCGACCGTGACACCGCGCACGACCTTGCCCAGAGTGAGCTGAGTAAGCCGATCTACCCCCGGGCCTCGGCGTCGGACCGGCTCACCGAATGGCTCGACGAACTCCTGTTCCGCATCGTGTCCAAGGGTTCTCAGATCCCGGGTGGGTTCCTCACGATCACTCTGCTGGTGATCCTCGTGATCGTGGCCGTCGTGGTCGCTGTGCGTATCGCGCGAAAAACCATGCGCACCAACCGCGGCGACGACTATGCGCTGTTCGGAACGGCTGACCTGAGCAACGAACAGCACCGGCAGACCTCCGAACAGTACGCAGCCTCCGGCGACTGGGCCGCCGCCATTCGACACCGCCTGCGCGCGATCGCGCGGCAACTGGAGGAGACCGGGGTGCTCACCCCGGTGCCCGGCCGTACGTCGTACGAGCTGGCACGCGCGGCCGGCGTCTCCATGCCTGACCTGTCCCGCGAATTCCTCGACGCGGCAACCGCATTCAACGACGTCACGTTCGGCGAACGTCCCGGTACCGAAGCCGGCTACCGGTTGATGTGCGCACTGGACGACCACCTGCGTGCCCGCCCCCGCGGTGCGACGGATTCCGGTGGTGCGGCGCCCATGGACGCATCCTGGGCGGAGGTCGGATGACCGCCACCGTGCCCGCGACACTTCGTCGCGGCAGGACGTGGCGATGGGTCGCGCTGGGCATCGTCCTGATCGTGCTGCTCGCCGCGATCACGACCTGGTTGACCGCGCCCCGCGACGGCGGCCTCCTCGATCCCGACGCGACGGGACCCGACGGTGCGCATGCGTTGGTGGCACTGCTGCGCGATCAGGGCGTCGACGTCGAGGTCGCGTCCACCGCCTCCGAGGCCGCCCGGTTGTCCGGACCGAACACCCTGCTGCTCGTCGGTCAGACCTACAACCTGTGGGAGGAAGACCTGCTCACGACGCTGGCCGACGCCTCGGGAGACCTGCTGCTGATCAACCCGAGTGCGCGCACACGGGAGGCCCTGGCTCCGAAGTTGGAGTACGCGCCGCAGACGTCGTTGACCGGCGAACCCGACTGCGATCTGCGGGAGGCGCAACAGGCGGGCACCGTGTGGTTCAGTTCCACCTACGCATTCGAGGGCGACGACGGTGTCGAGGTGACCTCCTGCTACGGCGGTGCGCTGGTGCGCTATCGCGACGGTGGGCGCACCGTCACCGCTGTCGGCACCACCGATTTCGTGACGAACTCGACGCTGCTGCGCGAGGGCAACGCCGCACTGGCGATGAATCTGGCGGGCTCGCATCCGCGCCTGATCTGGTACGCGCCGCAGGAGATGGAGGGTGATCACACCGGGTCGGCCCACATCACCGATCTGATCCCCGATCGGTTCAACTGGATCGTGCTGCAACTCTGTCTCGCCGTGCTTCTGGTGGCGCTGTGGCAGGGCCGACGGCTGGGTCCGCTTGTCTCCGAACGACTTCCCGTCGTGGTGCGCGCGTCCGAGACCGTCGAGGGCCGCGGCAGGCTGTACCGGTCACACCGAGCCCGAGACCAGGCCGCCGCGGCACTCCGCACGGCCACGCTGCAGCGCCTGCTCCCCCGGCTAGGCCTCGCAGCCAACGCGGATCCGTCGGCGGTGGTCGCCGCGGTCACGCAGAATCTTGCCCAGCGGGGCGGCGACAGCGACCCGCTCTCGGTGCAGCACACCCTGTTCGGGCCGGCCCCGGCCACCGACGACGATCTGGTTCATCTGGCTCACGCCCTCGACGACATCGAAAGGCAGGTCGCGCACTCGTGACTCACCCCACCACTTCGGCCCCGCCCGAGTCCGCCGCCTCGGAATCGGCGCGGGCGGCACTGCTGGCGCTGCGCGCCGAGATCGCCAAGGCCGTCGTCGGCCAGGACGCCGTGGTCAGCGGACTGGTGATCGCCCTGCTGTGCCGCGGGCACGTCCTGCTCGAAGGTGTTCCGGGCGTGGCCAAGACGCTCCTGGTCCGCGCTCTGTCCGCGGCGCTGCAACTCGAGTTCAAGCGGGTTCAGTTCACGCCGGACCTCATGCCCGGCGACGTCACCGGATCGCTGGTCTACGACGCCCGCACCGCTGCCTTCGAGTTCCGTCAGGGCCCGGTCTTCACCAACCTGATGCTGGCCGACGAGATCAACCGGACACCGCCCAAGACCCAGGCCGCGCTGCTGGAGGCCATGGAGGAACGGCAGGTCAGCATCGACGGTGAGCCCAGGCCACTGCCGGACCCGTTCATCGTCGCGGCGACCCAGAACCCCATCGAATACGAGGGCACCTACCAGCTGCCCGAGGCGCAGCTCGACCGGTTCCTGCTCAAGCTGAATGTGCCGCTGCCCCCGCGGGATCAGGAGATCGCGATCCTGGGCCGGCATGCCCACGGTTTCGACCCGCGGGACCTGTCGTTCATCCAGCCCGTGGCCGGGCCGGCCGAACTCGCGGCGGGCCGCGACGCGGTCCGGCAGGTGCTGGTGGCCAACGAGATCCTGGGCTACATCGTCGACATCGTCGGCGCGACCCGGAACTCACCGGCCCTGCAACTCGGCGTCTCGCCGCGCGGTGCGACCGCGCTGTTGAACACCGCCCGATCCTGGGCCTGGCTGTCCGGACGCAACTACGTCACCCCCGACGACGTCAAGGCCATGGCGCGCCCGACGCTGCGGCACCGCGTGGCGCTGCGTCCCGAATCCGAACTCGAGGGTGCCACGCCCGACGGCGTGCTCGACGGGATTCTGGCCGCGGTCCCGGTTCCACGCTAGTGATCCTCACCGGACGCGCCGGCCTGGTGGCACTGCTGTGCGTGCTGCCGGTGGCGTTGGCCCCCTGGCCGGCAACGGCTTTCGTGGCGCTTCTCGCGCTCCTGGCGGTGGCCGTGCTGCTCGATGTGGCGCTCGCGGGCAGCCCTCGCGCGCTGCAGTTGTCCCGCGCGGGGTCGACGTCGGCGCGCCTCGGTGAGCCCGTCGACGTCGAGCTGCAGGTCCGCAACACCGGCCGCGCCCGGTTCCGTGGCGTCGTACGCGACGCGTGGCCGCCGAGCGCACGCGCCGAGCCACGCAGCCACCCTGTCGATCTGGCTGCGGGACAACATGTTTCCGTGCCGACCCGGCTGATGCCAGTGCGCCGTGGGGACCAGGAGTCCGCGGTGGTCACCGCCCGCTCGATCGGGCCGCTCGGGTTGGCGGGCAGGCAGTCGACGCATCGGGCGCCGTGGAGCGTGCGCATCCTGCCGCCGTTCCTGTCCCGCAAGCACCTGCCGTCCCGGCTGGCCAAGCTGCGGGAACTCGACGGGCTGATCCCGGTGCTGATCCGTGGACAGGGCACCGAATTCGACTCGCTGCGCGAGTACGTCGTGGGCGACGACGTCCGCTCGATCGACTGGCGCGCCACGGCACGGCGTGCCGACGTCGTGGTGCGCACATGGCGACCCGAGCGCGACCGCCGAGTTGTCGTGGTGGTCGACACGGGCCGGACCTCGGCCGGCCGTGTCGGCGTCGATCCCACCGCGAGCGACCCCAGCGGTTGGCCCCGCCTGGACTGGTCGCTGGATGCCGCTCTGCTACTGGCCGCGCTGGCGGCACGCGCCGGCGACCACGTCGACTTCCTCGCCCATGATCGGGTGGCCCGCTCCTCTGTGGTGGGCGCGAGCCGCACCGAACTGCTGGCCCGCCTCGTGGAGGCCATGGCGCCGCTGGAACCCGCCCTGGTGGAATCCGATTTCACGGCAGCGGTTTCGGCGATCCAGCGCCGGGTGCGCCGCCGCGCACTGGTGGTGCTGCTCACCGACCTCAACGCCTCCGCGCTCGACGAGGGCCTGCTCCCGGTGCTGCCCCAGCTGTCCACCCGGCACCAGGTGATCGTCGCGGCGGTCAGCGACCCGCGGGTTGAGGAGTTGGCCGAAGGTCGCTCTGACGCCGCGCAGATCTATGACGCCGCGGCCGCCGAGCGCTCCCGCAATGATCGGCGCGCGCTGGCCGCCCGGATGCGCAAGCACGGCGTGGAGGTCGTCGACGCCCCACCGGAGGAGTTGGCGCCCGCGTTGGCCGACCGGTATCTGGCCATGAAGGCCAGCGGTAGGCTCTGACCCGTCACCGGGTGGGTACGACGTCCGGCGCGTCGGCCAGGTCGCCCGTCTCGCCGGCCCGGACCGCCCGTCGCCCGAAATAGATGATGTAGGCCAGGAATCCGACCTCGGCGAGCACCCCGATCGTGATGCGCAACCACGTCGGGAACGGCGCGGGCGTCACCAGTGCCTCTATCAGGCCCGAGATCAGCAGGACCACGACCAGACCGACCGCGACCGAGACGACGGCGCGGCCCTGTTCGGCCAGCACCTGACCACGGGGACGGTCGCCCGGCGCGATCACCGACCACCCCAGACGCATGCCCGCGGCGGCCGCCAGAAACACCGCGGTCAACTCGAGCAGGCCGTGCGGCGTGAGCAGACCCAGGAACAGGCCGCCCTTGCCCGCGGCGAACATCAGGCCACCGGCGACTCCGACGTTGAGCGCATTCTGGAACAGCACATAGGGAATCGGCAGGCCCAGCACCACCGCGAACCCGATGCACTGCGCGGCCACCCAGGCGTTGTTGATCCAGACCCGCAACGCGAAGGAACCCGCGGGGTTCTCGCTGTAGTACGACTCGAAGTCGTGGTCCACCATCTGCGCGATCTCCGACGGTGTGCCGATCGTCGCCTGAACCTCGGGATTGCTGGCCACCCAGAAACCGATCGCGATCGCCACGACGAAGAAGGCGATCGCCGAACCCAGCCACCACCGCCAGCTTCGGTAGGCAACCACCGGGAAGGACACCGTCCAGAACCGGATGAATTCACTCCACAGTGGGGCGTGCGCGCCCGTCACGGCTGACCGGGCGCGCGCGACGAGCGTCGAAAGGCGCCCGATGAGGGCGGAATCGGTCGACGAGGACCTCAGCATGGACAGGTGCGTGGAGACCCGTTGATACAGGTCCACCAATTCGTCGACCTCGGCGCCGGAGAGATTCCGTCGACGCTTGGTGAGGTGCTCAAGCCGATCCCAGGTGGGGCGGTGGGCCACCACGAACGCGTCGACATCCACCTGGGGAATTCTAGTAGCGTCGTCGGCATGGTCGGAACGCCAAAGGATGCCGTGGTCACCGGCGATGCGGTGGTCCTCGACGTTCAGATCGCCCAACTGCCGGTGCGCGCGGTCGCAGCGCTGATCGACATCGTCGTGATGCTGCTGGGTTACGTGGCCGGGGTGGCGCTGTGGGCGATGACGCTGCTGCAGTTCGACACCGCCTTGTCGGCCGCGGTCCTGATCATCTACACCGTGCTCGTCATCGTTGGCTATCCCGTGGTGTTCGAGACGGCCACCCGCGGTCGCACACTCGGCAAGATGGCGATGGGCCTGCGAGTGGTCTCCGAGGACGGCGGCCCGGAGCGGTTCCGGCAGGCGCTGTTTCGGGCGCTGTCCGGGTTCGTCGAGATCTGGATGCTCAGTGGCGCTCCCGCGGTGATCTGCAGCCTGCTCTCGCCGAAGGGCAAGCGCATCGGCGACATCTTCGCCGGCACCGTCGTGATCAGCGAGCGCGGCCCCAAACTCGCCCCGCCCCCGGCCATGCCGCCGGCGCTGGCCTGGTGGGCTTCGTCGCTGCAGCTGTCCGGGCTGCGGCCCGAGCAGGCCGAGTTGGCTCGCCAATTCCTGTCCCGCGCACACGAACTCGAACCGGCGCTGCGCGATCAGATGGCGGCGCGGATCGCCGGTGAGGTCGCGGCCCAGATCTCGCCGCCACCGCCGCCGGGCGCACCGCCGCAGTACATGCTGGCGGCGGTGCTGGCCGAGCGTCATCGTCGCGAACTGGCCAGGCTCTCCGCCCGACCCGCTGCGGGTGGATTCCCGATGGCGGCGCACTTCCCAGCGACACCGATGTCCGTGGCCCCGATGCCTGTGGCCCCAATGTCTGCGCCCGCGACCCCACCCCCGGCGTTCGCGCCGCCGACCCCACCTCCGACCTTCGGCCCATCCCCGGGTCCGACTCCCCCGGCGGCTGCAGACTTCACTCCACCCCCGGCGCCCGCACCGGCACCCGCCCCTCCGCCCAGCACGGGCTTCGTCCCACCCGCCTGATCCGCCGGTCCCGTCGCCGAGAGTCGACTTGTTGACGGGTTTTCCCAGGTGAGGGTGTAAACAAGTCGGCCCTCGGCGCGGGCTGCGCGCCCACCCCTGCGAGCGGAGCCGCGCGGGCTGCGCGCCCACCCCTGCGAGCGGAGCCGCGTGGGCTGCGAGCCCACCCCTGCGAGCTGAGCATCCCAGTGTGGGACATCACTGTCCCATTTTGATCCATTTGTGCTATTTTCTGATGCATGGATGAGTCGGAGCGGGGTGCCCGCGCGCGCACGAGGAGAGCGATCCTCGACGCCGCGGTGTCCGTGCTGTCCGACCGACCCGGTGCCCCACTGGCGGAGGTCGCCGACGCCGCCGAGGTGGGACGAAGCACCCTGCACAGGTACTTTCCCGAGCGCACCGACCTGATCCGGGCCCTCGCACTGCACGTGCACGCCCTCAGTTCGGACGCCATCACCGCGGCCGAACCCATGTGCGGCCCTCCGGTGCCTGCGCTGCGGCGTGTTGTCGAGTCTCAACTCGAGATCGGGCCCCTCGTCTACTTCATCTACAACGACCCCACGGTGTTGTCCGATCCCGAACTTGTGGCCCACATGGAAACCGGTGACGAGGCCATCGTGGAGATCCTCGACCGGGTCTCGGTGGACCGGCCCAACATCCCGCCCGGGTGGGCCCGGCGCGTGTTCTGGGCGCTGCTGGGGGCGGGCTTCGACGCCATGAAGTTCGATGGCATGCCACGCCACCAGGTCGCCGACGCGATCATGACCAGCCTCACCGAGGCCACCATCTCTTCCCCTTCGGCCTGACCGGCCTTCGTTCTCAGGAGTAGTTCCCATGTCCACCCGCCTCGATTCGGCGGACACTTCGGCGTCGTCGCAGTCCACTCCACGCACCGCGTGGTTCGCGCTGGCAGTGCTGATGCTGCCGGTGCTGTTGATCGCCATCGACAACACCGTGCTGGCCTTCGCGCTGCCCTCGATCGCCGAGGACTTCCGTCCCTCGGCGGCCACCCAGTTGTGGATCGTCGACGTCTATTCGCTGGTGCTCGCGGCTCTGCTGGTGCCGATGGGCAGCCTCGGCGACCGCGTCGGACGGCGCCGCCTGCTGCTGATCGGTGCCACGGGCTTCGCGGTGGTGTCGGCCGCGGCGGCCTTCGCTCCGAGCGCGCATGCCCTCGTCGGGGCGCGAGCGCTGCTCGGCGTCTTCGGCGCGATGCTGATGCCGTCCACGCTGTCGCTGATCCGCAACATCTTCATCCAGGATTCGTCGCGCCGCCTGGCCATTGCGATCTGGGCCTCGTGCTTCACCGCTGGGTCCGCGTTGGGCCCCATCGTGGGTGGCGTTCTCCTCGAGCACTTCCACTGGGGTTCGGTGTTCCTGGTTGCGGTGCCGATCTTGTTGCCGCTTCTGGTGTTCGCACCGAAACTGGTTCCTGAGTCGCGGGATCCGAATCCGGGCCCACTGGACATGCTGAGCATCTCGCTGGCGTTCGCCACGATGCTGCCCATCGTGTGGGCCGTCAAGAGCGCGGCGCACGACGGGCTCTCGGTGACCGCCGGTGCGGCCGCGGCGCTCGGTGTCGCAGCGGGGGTGTGGTTCGTCCGTCGCCAGAACCGAAGCCGTACACCGATGCTCGACATGAGCCTGTTCACCTACGGTCCGTTCAGTTCCTCGGTGCTGGCCAACTTCCTGTCCATCGTCGGCTTGATCGGCTTCCTGTTCTTCATCTCGCAGCACCTGCAGTTGGTGCTCGGACTGTCGCCGTTGATGGCCGGACTGGTCACGCTGCCGGGCGCGCTGATGTCGATCGCCGGCGGCATGGGCGTGGTCAAGCTCGCGAAACGCTTTGCCCCGCAGACCCTGATCGTGGCGGGCCTGCTGCTGGTGTCAGCCGGCTTCGGCCTGATCCTGCTGTTCCGCCACGACCTGACCATCGCGGCGGTGATCGCGTCGTTCGTGATCCTCGAACTCGGTGTCGGCGTGTCGCAGACGGTGTCCAACGACACCATCGTCGCCTCGGTCCCGCCCGCGAAAGCGGGTGCGGCGTCCGCTGTCTCGGAGACCGCTTACGAGCTCGGCGCGGTCGTCGGCACCGCGACGCTGGGCACGATCTTCACGGCCTTCTACCGCGCCAACGTCGTGGTCCCGGCGCAGTTGTCGGATCAGGCCGCGGCCGACGCCACCGAGAGCATCGGCGGGGCCACGGCCGTCGCACGGGAAGTGTCGCCGGCGGTGGCCGAACGCCTGCTGGACTCGGCGCGCACGGCGTTCGACTCGGGCATCGCACCGACCGCGGCCATTGCCGCGGCCCTCACGCTGACGGCTGCGGTTCTGGTGGCCCGGGCGTTTCGTGGATACGACGTCGGTGCCTCGCCACGCGATTCGCAATCGACACCGCAGCAATCGTGACCAGGGCGCCGAGCATCAGCGCGGCCGGCTCCCCGGGGGCCAGCAGGTGGTCCTCGGTGCCCAGGGTGGCCGCCGCAATCGGCACGCCCAGCTGACCCGACGCCAGCACTGCCAGGGTCAGCGGCTGACCGGTAAAGACCGCAACGGCATGCGCGGCAACGGCCCCCAGTCCCAGGGCCACTCCCAGGGCGATCAACCGGGGATGGTGCGCGAGTTCGCGCACATCCAGTGACGCGCCCAGCCACACGAAGAAGACCGGCCCGAAGAACCCCTCGGTGATGCCGAACAGCTGCCGCGCCAATCGCCGCGGCTGCCCGACCGCACCCACGGCCAAGCCGAGGGTGAAACCCGCCAACATCGTCGAGACGTGTGCGGTGGTGGCGATGGCCGCCAAGGCGAACAGCAGCAGCAGGCTGATTCGGAGTTCAAGGGCGAATCGGTGGCGTTCGGAGTACTTATGGAACCGGCGCAGCCTTCGGCGGTCCACCAGTCGCAGCAGCCCGTAGATCACTGCGGCCGCGCCCGCGACCACCACGGCTCCCACTGCCGTGCGCACCGCGCGGTCGGTCTCGATCACCAACGGCACCAACACGATTGCGGCGGTGTCGGCGATGGCGATCTGTGCGGTGACCGACAGCACGGGTGGCCCGTCCAGCTCAAGCGACTGAATCAACGGCAGTGCCAGCGCCGCCGACGAGGACGCCATCAGCACCGCGAACAGCAGGATGTGACCGCCCCCGAAGACCGCGTCCAGCAGCACCGCAAGGCCCGCGGCCACGACACCGATCAGTGCGGAGCGCGCGACCGCTGCGGGTAGCGCACCGCGCAAACCGATCTCGTGGATCGGGACGTGGGTGCCGACGACGAACATCACCAACGCGAAGCCGACTGCGGCCAGCATGGCGAAGGTCGGCTCATCCGGATCAAGAACGCGCAGGCCGGTGTTGCCGATCACGAGACCGGCCGCGAGTTCTCCAATGATCACCGGCAATCGGAGACCCGGGGCGGCGGCCAACAACGGTCCGACCAGACCGATGGCCGCCAGGAGGGCCAGGTCGTCGAAGCCGAAATCGCCCATTCGCCGAGGTTAGACCCCTCTCAGCGACCACACACTGGCCGCCGCGTGACTGTTGACTCCGAAGGGCCAGGCCGCACTCTAAGCCGCCGTGAGCGGCCGCGCCCTCTCCCGTTCGGAATATCTGGTTGCATCGCGACACACTTCCGATATATCGTTACTGTATCGGAACGCGGGAGGCGTTCCCACCCACTTCCAGGAGAAGACCTATGAACACCCCATTCACACCCCCTCAAGGCCCCTTTGGTTCCGGCCAATCACCGCTCGGCGCCGGCCCGCCCCCCTTCGGCGCAGGTCGCCGCGATTTCCGCGACGCCCGCCGCGAGGCCCGTCGCGAGTTCCGGGATCACGTCCGGGAACACCGCGGCGGCCCGTTCGGCCCCGGCTTCAACGGCCCCAGCGGCCTCAGCGGCTACGTTCTGCCCTTCGGACCGGGCTTCGGTCCCGCGTTCGGAGCCGGCGGCCGGGGTCGCGGAGGCGGCCGCGGACGCGGCAGGCGCGGTGACGTGCGCATCGCGATCCTCAAACTGCTCGCCGAACGCCCCATGCACGGCTACGAGATGATCCAGGAGATCGCCGAGCGCACTCAGCAGTTGTGGAAGCCCAGCCCAGGCTCGGTGTATCCCACGCTGCAGATGCTTGAGGACGAGGGCCTGATCGTCGCCGCCGCGGAGCAGGGCGGCAGCAAGAAGCTCTTCGAGCTCACGGAGCAGGGGCGCGAGGCCGCCGACAAGATCGAGACCGCGCCGTGGGACGAGATCACCGAGGACGCCGACCCGGGGCAGATGAACCTGAGCGCGGCACTCGGACAGCTTGCCGCCGCGGTCGCGCAGTCGACACATGCCGCCTCTGCCGAGCAGCAGCAACGCATCATCGACATCGTCAACACCGCCCGGCGCGAGATCTACCAGATCCTCGGCGAGGACTAGGGATTTGTGGAGTCTCAGCGCCGCCGAGACTCCACAGATCACTCCACGTCCACCCAGTCCAGGGTCCGTTGGACGGCTTTCTGCCAGCCCGCATAACCCTTGGCCCGCTGGTCATCGGTCCACTCCGGTGACCAGCGGCGGTCCTCATGCCAGTTGGCTCGCAGCTCTTCGGGATCCGACCAGAACCCGATACCCAACCCGGCGGCGTAGGCCGCACCGAGCGCAGTCGTCTCCGCGACAACGGGTTTCACCACATCGACGCCCAGCACATCGGACTGGATCTGCATGCACAGCTCGTTCGCGGTGATGCCGCCGTCGACCTTGAGCACCTCCAGGTGCACGCCGGAGTCGGCCTCCATGGCGTCTACGACATCGCGGCTCTGATAGCAGATCGCCTCCAGCGCAGCGCGAGCCAGATGCGCGTTGGTGTTGAACCGCGACAGCCCGACAATCGCGCCGCGGGCATCCGAACGCCAATACGGTGCGAACAGCCCCGAGAATGCCGGCACGAAATACACGCCGCCGTTGTCCTCCACCTGCCGGGCCAGCGCCTCACTCTGTGCGGCCCCGCTGATGATCCCCAGTTGATCGCGCAGCCACTGGATCGCCGAACCCGTCACAGCGATCGAACCCTCCAGGGCGTACACAGGTTTGGCGTCCCCGAACCGGTAGCACACCGTGGTGAGCAGGCCATTGCCCGAGCGCACGATCTTCTCACCGGTGTTGAGCAGCAGGAAATTGCCTGTGCCATAGGTGTTCTTGGCCTCACCGGCCGAAAGGCACACCTGCCCGACCATCGCGGCCTGCTGGTCACCGAGGATGCCGGTCACCGGGATCTCCGCCCGGATCGGACCGCTGTCGAAGGCCACGCCGTAGGGCTCGGACACCGAGGACGACTCGATACTGGGCAGCATCTGCCGGGGAATCCCGAAGAACGACAACAGTTCGTCGTCCCAGTCGAGCGTCTCCAGGTTCATCAGCATGGTGCGGCTCGCGTTGGTGACGTCGGTGACGTGCACGCCGCCGCGGGCACCGCCGGTGAGGTTCCACAGCACCCAGGTGTCGGCCGTGCCGAAGAGCGCATCGCCGCGTTCGGCGGCCTCACGGACACCGTCGATGTTCTCCAGGATCCACTGCACCTTGCCGGCCGAGAAATACGTGGCCGGCGGCAGACCGGCCTTGGTGCGGATGACGTCGCCGCGCCCGTCGCGGTCCAACGCCGACGCTATGCGGTCGGTGCGGGTGTCCTGCCAGACAATCGCGTTGTAGAAGGGCCGTCCCGTCCGGCGATCCCACACCAGTGCGGTCTCGCGTTGATTGGTGATGCCGAGCGCCGCCAGGTCAGAGGGCCGCAACCCGGTGTTGTTGAGCACCGACACCAGCACCGAAACCGTGCGTTCCCAGATCTCCACGGGATTGTGTTCGACCCACCCCGCCTGCGGCAGGATCTGCTCGTGTTCGAGTTGGTGCCTCCCGATCTCACGCCCGGCGTGGTCGAAGATCATCGCACGCGTGCTGGTGGTGCCCTGGTCGATCGCCGCCACAAAGTCAGCCAAGGTGTCTCCTCCGGATTCACTTCCGACCGTCCATGATGGACTACATGGGCCGCAGGCAGGCAGACATGACCGACATTGATCGGATGCCCCGGGGCGGCTTCGACGCGTCGTGCCTGGACCGCCTGCTGCAGACCAACCGACTCGAATACCTGGACCGCGACGATGTCGACGACCACGTCAAGCGACAGGTGGTCTCGGCGCTGGACTGGACCGGGCGGGTGTTCGGCAACCATCAGCGGTTCGCCCATACGGCCCTGGAGTTGGTCGCTGCGGTACCCGATCCAAAGATCCTCGAACTTGGTGCCGGACATGGCGCGGTGTCCCGGCTGATCCTCGACGATCACCCGACTGCTGAGGTGACCGTGACCGACCTCAACCCCGAATCCGTCGCCCGGATCGCGGCAGGAGATCTGGGGACGCGGCCCCGTGCCACGGTGCGCCAGATGGATGCGACGGCCATCGACGCCCCCGACGCGTCGTTCGACCTGGTGCTGTTCGCGCTGTCGTTCCACCATCTGTCGCCCGGGCAGGCCGCACGGGTCTTCGCCGAGGGCACCCGGGTCGGGCGGCAACTGCTGATCATCGATCTGCCCCGGCCGCCGGCACCGCTGCATGTGCTGCGCCTGGCGACCATGCTGCCGTGGGCGCCTGTGCTCCCCTTCGTGCACGACGGCGTGATCAGTTCACTGCGCTGCTACAGCCCGTCGGCGCTGCGGGCACTGGCCCGGCACGCGGATCCCAGCATCGACGTCAAGTTGCGCGGCGGACTCACCGGACCGCAGATCGTGGTGGCGCGGCGGACGCACCCAGAGTGAGACTCTGGGTGCGTCCGGCATGCCAGATTCAGGCCGCCACCGGGCCCGATTGGGCCCCGGCCTTCTCGACCACGATCGTCTCGTAATCGTTGCTCTGCCAGGCATTCATGAAGGCGCCGATCGGCACCGCCATACCCTGACCGAACTCTGGACCGCTGTCGTTGAGGTACACCAGACCCTTCTTCAGGTCGACTGCGATCACCACCACCGCGTGGTCGGAGTTGAAGTAGTTCGGTGTACCCGAGGCTTCCATACCGTGGGCGGCATTCCAGATCACGGAACTGTTGACGAAGGCAATGATGGCCTTGCCCTGCTGCAACGCCGCCTCGGCATCGCTGAGGGCGCGCTGCCCGTCCACCAGCGTCGCCGCGGTGACGTTGCCGTCGTCGTCGACGGTGTTGTACTTGGTGAGGGTGGCCTTGACACCGAAGTTGGTCTCCATCAGCACCACCGCGTCGGCCTCGGCCACACCGTCTTCGATGTTCTCGTCCAGATACATCTTCTGCCCGGGAGTCTCCACGCTGTCAGAGGTTTTCGCGATCTCCACCATCAGAGCCTCGGCGGGAGTCGGTTCGCCGGTGACCTGGGCCACCGCCATCGCCGACGCCATCAGCACACAGTTGAAGTAGCTCTGTTTCACCCAGTACACGGCGTTGCTCAGGTCGCCGTACATGCCGTCACCGCGCACCACCAGCACGACCTTCTCCTCCGCGGTGTCGGGGGACGCGAGCCCGATCCGGATCGCCAGCGAGTGCAGCCACTGCTGCACCCCACCCAACAGGCCGGGCAGCTTGGCCCTCGACCCGTTGTTGATCACGACGGTGAAGCTGTCGGTGATCCCGGACTGGATCAAGGTCGAGTCCGGCGTGTAGGTGTACTTCCCGGTGTCCGGGTCCAGGTCGACGGTGCCGTACCGAGGCCCCTCTCCAAGAGAGTAGGTGGGGGCGAATCCGTTGTTGGAGCTGCCATTCAGGTCGCCGGAGATCTCCTTGTCGGGTCCGGTCGCAGGGCTCTGGGTCGCGTCCACTGTGGGCGGCCGGTTGAACAGGATGTAGTTGAGCTGGTCCACCAGGCCCGCGAAGAGCCCACCCGGCGTGGTGGCCCGCTGTACGGTCGCGGCGTTGCCGGTTCCGGCTGAGCCGTTGCGGCCGTCGTCGCCGTCATCGCCGTCGGTCGACGATCCGGTGCCGCCGGCGCCACCCGCACCGCCTGCGCCGCCGTAGCCGGGGTCACCGACGCCCGCTCCGCCGTCAGCACCAGCACCCGCGCCATCGCCGCCGTCACCACCGGTGCCTCCGTCGGCGCCGGTCGTGCCTGCCCCACCGATTCCGCCGACCCCGCCAGCACCACCGGTGCCGCCGTCACCGCTGACCTGGGTGGCCGACCCGGCGCCACCGGCGCCGCCGTCACCACCTTCTCCGCCGAGACCAGCGGCCCCACCGAGCCCTGACCGTGTGGTGCCGCCCCCTCCGGCGGTGCCGCCCTGACCGCCGGCGCCACCGGCACCGGCAGCCGAGATCGCGGTCGCTGCACCACCGGGGCCACCCCGGCCACCCCTGCCTCCGTCACCGCCCGCGCCGCCGCGCCCGTCGACGTCTGTGGTGTCGCCGCCCTCACCGCCGACACCTCCCTGGCCGCCCGCGCCGCCTGCACCGCTGGTTCCGGCCCGACCATTCGACGCGAGCACGAAGAGGTAGCGTCCGACCCCGGCCTCACCGCCCTGGGCGCCGCCGACGCCTCCATCGCCGCCCGTACCGCCGTCCCCGGCAGCGCCGCCGTCACCGATGCTGACGCTCGTGCCGCTGGCGCCCTTACCTCCGTTGCCGCCGGTCCCACCAGCGCCACCGGAGCCCCCGTCGCCGCCCATGCCGAGGAACCAACTGCCGTTCCCGCCGTTTCCACCAGTTCCGCCGGGTCCACCGGGCAGACCATCGCCACCGCGCTCGCCGGGAGTGCCACCGTTGACACCGACTCGGCCGATCTGGCCGAAGCCGCCGCTGCCACCGTCACCGCCCCTTCCGAGCAGAGAGAACATTCCGACGCTGCCGCCGTTCCCGCCGTCACCACCGCCGTATCCGCCAGTGCCGCCGTCCCCACCGTCACCGAACCAGAGGCCGCCGTTGCCGCCGTCGCCCCCGGCACCGCCGTGGGGTCCGACACCGCCCGCGCCGCCGGCACCGCCATTGGCGAACACCGCGAACAGGCCGCCGCTTCCGCCGTCACCCCCTGCCCCACCATTCGTGGCGGCACCACCGGCGCCGCCGTTCCCTGCGGCGCCCCACCACGAGAAGAGGCCGGTGTCACCACCATTGCCGCCACGACCGCCGGTGGAGCCCGCCGGCACCGAGTTGCCGCCGCGGCCGCCATCACCGCCGTCGCCGTAGAAGAGGCCAGCGGTGCCGCCCCGCCCGCCGATCGCACCGGTGGTTGCCGCGCCGCCTGCACCGCCGTGGCCCCACAGGATCGCCCGGCCACCGTGGCCACCGGCGCCGTCGTTGACCCACGCCACGCCGGCGCCGCCGTCTCCCCCGTTGCCGAACAGCCCGGCGTTACCGCCGTTTCCGCCGTTGAATCCTGCGCCGCCGTTGCCGATCAGTCCGCCGTTGCCACCCTTGCAGGCGACGGTGGGGCATGTGTCGGCGGTCCACGAGTAGCCGTTGCCGATGATGATGCCGCCGTTGGGGCGCGTGGCCGTGCCATCACCGAAGAAGAAGCCGACGACGTCCTCGGGAGTCGGCAGGGCTGGTGGTTTGAGCGCCGCTGCCGGGGCAGGCAGTGAGGCAACGGAATTCACGGACGTTGCTCTCACCGATGCGGCGAGAGTGTCCACGCCCGAGTCCGAACCCGATTTCTCCAGGGCTGCAAGCCTCTTCGCTATCCGGCTGGACATCTCGGAATCGGCGAGGCGAGTCGGCCGTGCGGTCGACCGCTTCGCCGAAGCGGGTACGGAGTCGTCGTCCGACTTCGATGCCGACTTCTCCAGAGCGGCAGCCCTGTTCGCGATGCGGTTGGACACCCCGGAGTCACCGGCGGCGGGGGCGGGCCCGGCGGTGAACAGTCTGTTCGCCCTGCTGCGCGTGCGGTCGGCGGTCGAGCCGGAGGCGTCGCCGCCACGCTGTGCCGACGGCGCTGACGCGGAGTCCCCGTCGGTCTCGGCGCAGGCGACTCCGGCGCCGAGGGTCAGTGCCGCCCCGACCCCCAAGGTGACCGCACCCGCGCCCAACCAGGCGTAGGGCTCGATGCGACGCTGCCGGCGACGGCGACCTCTCGGCTTCCCTGAACGTGTTTGGGAGTGCGGCGACATCGTCGGCTCTTGACCCATGCGCGAAACCTTTCCGGTGGTCGACGGGAAAATGCTTGAAGAAGCAATGAAAATATAGACTCCGGCGTTAATATTCGGAACGGTTTCTGAGCAAGTCCGCCACGCTTCGGCAATCTCGCGCTCCGAAACGCGATTCAAGGAGCAGGGGGTGCGGGCTGACGACTCTGCGCGAACTCCGCCCTAGACGCCGGAGCGTGGCTAGCATCGCGGTGTGGGCGAAGAGGTCAAGGCGACGCACTACACCCGCGCACATCGCCAGGAGTACCGCCGAAAGGTCCAGCTGTGCCTGGATGTTTTCGAGACCATGCTGGCGCAGTCCAGTTTCGACATCGACAGGCCCCTGACCGGCATGGAGATCGAGTGCAACCTCGTCGACGGTGACTATCAGCCCGCGATGAGCAACACCGATGTGCTCGCCTCGATCGCCGACCCGGCCTATCAGACCGAATTGGGCGCCTACAACATCGAATTCAACGTCCCGCCGCGACCACTGCCGGGACGTTCGGCACTGGAACTCGAGGGGGAGGTCCGAGCCAGTCTCAACGCGGCAGAGGAGAAGGCCAACCGAAGCGGTGCCCACATCGTGATGATCGGCATCCTGCCGACCCTGATGCCCGAACACCTCGCGCAGGACTGGATGAGCGAGTCGATCCGCTACCGTGCCCTCAACGATTCGATCTTCACGGCACGCGGTGAGGACATCGTGATCGACATCGACGGACCGGAGCGGTTGTCGATGCTCGCCGAGACCATCGCCCCCGAATCGGCCTGCACCAGCATGCAACTGCATTCCCAGGTGTCCCCGGCCGACTTCGCCGCCAGCTGGAATGCCGCGCAGGCTCTGGCCGGACCCCAGTTGGCCCTGGGCGCCAACTCGCCGTTCTTCTTCGGCCACCAGCTGTGGGCCGAGACGCGCATCGAACTGTTCGCGCAGGCCACCGACACCCGCCCAGAGGAACTCAAAGCGCAGGGCGTTCGACCCCGAGTCTGGTTCGGGGAGCGCTGGATCACCTCGATCTTCGATCTGTTCGAGGAGAACGTGCGCTTCTTCCCGTCCCTGCTGCCCGAACTGTCCGACGAGGATCCGCAGGCCGAACTGGCCGCCGGTCGCACCCCGACGCTGTCGGAACTACGCCTGCACAACGGCACGGTCTACCGATGGAACCGCCCGGTGTACGACGTCGTGGGGGGACGTCCCCACCTTCGAGTGGAGAACCGCGTGCTGCCCGCGGGGCCGACGGTCGTCGACATGATGGCCAACGCGGCGTTCTACCACGGAATGATGCGCATGCTCTCCGACGACGATCGCCCAGTCTGGACCAAGATGAGTTTCGCTGCGGCAGAACACAATTTCCACAACGCGGCCCGGTACGGGATGGAGGCCGAACTGTACTGGCCGGGACTGGGCGCCGTGACGCCGCAGGAACTGGTGCTGCGCCACCTGCTGCCACTGGCACACGAGGGCCTGCAGCGCCGCGGCGTGGCCGGGGAGGTTCGGGACCGCTACCTCGGTGTCATCGAGCACCGCGCCAAGTCCGGTCGCACGGGTGCGGCCTGGCAGGTGGGCACCGTGCACGCACTGCAGGAACGCGGGCTGACACGGCCGCAGGCCCTGGCCGACATGCTGCGCCTGTACTGCGAGCGCATGCACAGCAATGAGCCTGTGCACTCGTGGGACGGTCCCGCGGCGTGACCCGTGATGAGACGCCCTACGGTTCGCAGCATCGGCACTGGCTGCTGCTCTCCGCGGGCCTGCTCGTGCTTGTGGTGGTCTCCGCGCTGGCGGGGTGGGTGATGTCCGGGCTGATCACCGCGCAGCATCGGCCCGAGGTGAATGTGTCGCACACTCTCACCGAGGAGCAGGCCCGCGATCAGGCCTGCAACGCCTATCGAGTGGCCAGCCGCCAATGGGAGCAGGCCTACGCCGAATGGCTGCCTGTCGTCAGCGGACCCCATTGGCAATGGGGCGACCGGGCCGTGAAGGCGGCCACCAATCGGTTCACGCAGGCCGAGAGCGCGATCGCCGCCCAACTCGAAAGCCTGATCCCACCCAACACCCCGACCAACGTCGCGCAGGCGATCCGTAGTTACACCGGCGCGCTGCTGGAGTATTCGGCCGGGCACGGTGCGGCCAGCGATCCCGAGATGGACGGCCAGGAGAACCAAATCGACGACGCCGCCGAGAGCGTCGCTGCCGCCTGTGACTGACAGACCCACAAACACCTGTCAGCTCGCGGGCGTACCGTGACCGTCATGAGTTCTGACGTCATGGACTGGGACGACGCATACCGGGGCGAGGGCAAGTTCGAGGGTCCGCCGCCGTGGAACATCGGGGAGCCGCAACCTGAACTCACGGCGCTGATCGACGACGGCAAAGTCACGGGTACCGTGCTGGACGCCGGGTGCGGGCACGCCGAGTTGTCACTGGCACTGGCGGCCAAGGGGTTCACCGTCGTCGGCATCGATCTGGTGCCCACGGCTGTGGCCGCGGCGCGCCGGGCGGCCGAGGAACGAGGGTTGACCACAGCGACATTCGTCGAGGCCGACATCACGACATTCACCGGGTTCGACGAGCAGTTCAACACCATCCTCGACAGCACGCTGTTCCACTCGCTGCCGGTGGAGGGTCGCGACGGCTATCAGCGGTCGGTGTTCCGCGCTGCCGCCCCCGGTGCCCACTACTACATCCTGGTCTTCGCCAAGGGTGCGTTCCCGCCCGATCTCGAGGTCAAGCCCAATGAGGTCGACGAAGACGAGTTGCGCGAAGCCGTCGGCAGATACTGGGTGATCGATGACGTGCGCCCGGCGTTCATCCACGCCAACGATCTGCAGATCCCGGGTGTGCCCGCCCCGCCGCATCCCCGCGACGCCAAGGGCCGCCTCAAGTTTCCGGCGTTCCTGTTGAGCGCACACAAGGAGTAGCGCCGCCGCCGGTGAAGGGGGTCACCATGGCAACGTCACGAAGTTACCGACTTCTTCAGATCGCACTCGTCGTCTTCGGCGCAGCGATGATCCTTCTCTATCCACTGGCGGTGGTCTGGCCATCGGGATGGGCCTGGCACCCCGGCCCGCCCTACACGTCCAACTACTTCATGATGATCGTCGGCCTGTATGTGACGCTGGGCGTGTTCCTCTGGATTGCGGCGCGGCGTCCCGAGGCCAACCTGAGTGTGATCTGGTTCGCCGTGTGGTCCAGCGTCGTGCACGCCGGGGTCATGGCCGTGCAGTCCTTCGGCGACGACGGACATCACATGGGTCATCTGTGGGGCGACGTCGCGGCGCTTCTTCTGGGCGCCGCGGTGATGGCGGGACTCGTGATGGCGTCCGGCCTCAAGAAGTCTGCCGTGTACTCACGCTGAGCAGGGCATCCGCCACATGGTCCAGGTCCTGCGCGGACACATCGACATGGGGCGCGACACGCAGCACCGGTGTGGTTAATTCAAATGGTGCCCTGGCGATTTCGGCCGCGGTGGTGACCACACCGTGCTCGGCGATCAGTGCGGTGCGCACCGCGGCGGGGTCGAGCCCGTCGGGCGGGATCAGCGTCGTGATGGCCGTGGGGTCCTCGGACGCCTCGACCACCCGCCAGCCCGCCACAGAGTCCAGCCGCTCCCGGGTGGCACGGCCCACTGCCGCCAACGCTGCCCGTACGGTTTCTGGGCCCGCGGCCAGATGCTCACCCAGGGCAACCGAGAAGCCCAGCCGCGCAGCGATGTTCGCCTCGACGTATTCGAAGCTCTGCAGCACCGAGAGCGCCACGCCCCACTCCACGGGCGGCACCCGGCGAGCCAGGCGCTCGGCGAAGTCCGGCCGAACCGCCACGAATCCCACGCCGCGGGGGCCGGCCATCCACTTGCGCGACGTCGAGTACACGGCGGACGCGCCGACAGCGCAGTCCAACTGCCCCAGGGCCTGTGCGGCGTCGAGCACCAGGGGAACGCCGACGTCGTCGCACACCTGCGCGATGTCCCGCACTGGTTGGGCGATGCCGCGGTGGCTGGGAACTCCGGTCAGGTGCACCAGTCCCGGCCTGTCGGCGCGCAGGAACGAGGTGAGGTCGTCGACGCGGACGCGGCCGTCGTCGTCGACCGGCAACGCCCGGACGTCGAAGTCGTGCGCGGCCATCACCGCGAGATTGGGCCCGAACTCACCGGGCACACATGCCACGCTGCGCTCACCCGTCCAAGCGCCGAGCAGCAGATCCAGGGAGTGCTGCGCGCTGGTGGTGAACGCGACGTCGGCGGACGACAAGCCCGTCAGCGTCGCGATGGCCGCGCGCCCCGCGTCCAGGGCCGGCACGGCGGCCAGCGCAGCCACATACCCGCCAACCTCGGCTTCGTGCCGGGCATGCTGCGCCGTGGCATCAAGCACCGCGAAGGACTGCCGCGAACACGCCGCCGAGTCCACGTGCACTCCGGCCATCGGGGGCCTGGCCGCGCGCCACTTCTCGGCCAGCACAGCGTCGGCGATCATCTGACCGCCAGGGACAGCCCGAAATCACCGGCCGGGTCGGTCCACCAGTGGGTGCGACGAAGGCCCACGGCGGCCAGTTCCTCGCCGATGCCCGCCTCGGTGAACTTGCAGGACACCTCGGTGAGCATCTCCTCACCGACGCCGAAGTCGACGGTCAGGCCCAGATCCGCGATCACGACACGCTGGCGGGAGGAGGAACGCAGCCACATCTCGATCCGCTGGTCGGTCGAATTCCATCTGGCGACATGCTCGAAGGCAGTGAGGTCGAAATCGGCGTGCAGTTCCCGGTTGATCACGGACAGCACGTTGCGGTTGAACGCCGCCGTGACACCGGCGCTGTCGTCGTAGGCCCGGACCAGGCGGTCGGTGTCCTTGACCAGGTCGGTGCCCAGCAGCAGCATGTCGCCCGGATCCAGGGCCTCGGCCAACGCCGACAGGAAAGCGGATCGCGGTCCGGGAGTCAGGTTGCCGATCGTGGAGCCCAGGAATGCGATGAGCCGTGTTCCGCCGGTGGGGATCTCACCAAGGTGACGTTCGAAGTCCCCACACACCGCGTCGATGTCGAGGCCCGGGTAGTCACGCTGCAGTTCGGCGCCGGCCTGAGCCAGCACCGAGGCGTCCACGTCGAACGGCACGAATCGTCGCAGCGTCCCCTGCGCTCGCAGCGCGTCGAGCAGCCTTCGGGTCTTCTCCGACGTGCCACTGCCCAGCTCGACGAGAGTGTCGGCCCCGCTGGCCTCGGCGATCTCACCCGCGCGCTCGGCCAGAATCGCGGCCTCAGCCCGGGTCGGGTAGTACTCCGGCAGACGGGTGATCTGGTCGAACAGCGCACTACCCTCGGCATCGTAAAACCATTTGGGCGGCAGCGATTTCGGCGTAGTGGTCACACCGTCGCGGACATCGTTGCGCAGTTCGCGGGCGGCGTGGTCGGCGGGAAGCAGATTGGAGAGCAGCACCGTCACAGTCCTTTCAGGGCGGTCAGTGTCACGCCTGTCGCGCTGACCTCGACGAGGTGACGGTCCGGGATGTCCTCCCAGTCCGGGTGGTCATCGTAGGGTTCGCTGGCGAGGACGACGCCGTCGGGGCGACGCAGCACCGACAGGGTGTCGCCCCATGCGGTGGCCAGCAGTCGAGTGCCGTCGGCGACCAGGATGTTCAGGCGCGCATTCGGATCCTCGGCGCCGACGGCGGCCACGGTGTCGCCGAGGTTGTCCAGGCCACGCGCGAAGATGTGGGCCGCCAGGATCGCGCTGTCGACCGTCGACTCGGCGTCCGGGGCCAGGGGAAGCACGGCCCGGTTGACGATGCCGTTGTGGGACAGCAGTGCGGTCCCGTCGGTGAAGGGTGCCGAGGCGGTGGACTCGATCGGCATGCCGACCGTGGCCGACCGCACCGCGGCCAGCACGCATCCGCTCACCAGGGCGGGCGCCACGGACGCCAGCGACGCGTCCCCCCAGATCGGTGCGGCACTGCGCCAGCGCGCCGGACGCCCGTCGGGCAGATCCGCCGAGTAGAAACCCACTCCCCACCCGTCGGCGTTCATCAGCCCGTGTTTCTGCCGCCGCGGTGAATACGACTGCACCAGAAGGCTGTTGGGCGGATCAAGGACCAACGAGGCCACCGATACCGGCGCGCCGAGCCAACCCAGATGACGGCACATCAGATGTCCCAGGCCAGGCGGAGGCCGGAGAAGATCTGCCGCCGGATCGGGTGGTCCCAGTTGCGGAAACTGGGCCGCAGAATGTCTGCGGACACCGCCCACGAGCCACCGCGCAGCACGCGGTAGTCGCCGTCGAAGAAGGGCTGGGTGTAGCGCTCGTAGATCATCGGCGTGAAGCCGGGCCAGGGGCGCAGCGCCGAACTGGTCCACTCCCACACGTCGCCGAGCATCTGCTCGACGCCATACGCCGAGGCACCGTCCGGATAGGCACCCACCTCCGCCGGCCGGCGTGCCGTACCGCCGAGGTTGGCCCGCGTGGCATCAGGAGCCGTGTCGCCCCAGGGGAACCTGCGCCGTCGCTGCGTGTGGGGATCCCACGCACACGCCTTCTCCCACTCGACCTCGGTGGGCAGGCGGGCGCCCGCCCAGGCGGCGTACGCCTCGGCCTCGAAATACGTGACGTGCTGGACCGGTTCGCCGTCCGGGATGGTCTCGACGTGGCCGAATCTGGTGCGGGTGCCGTCCGGGTTCCAGAACTGCGGCGCAACCAGTTCGGTCTCGTTGCGGTGCGCCCATCCCCGGTCCGACCACCAGCGCCGCTCGCGGTACCCGCCGTCGTCGATGAACTGGCGCCACTCGCGGTTGGTCACCGGCACCCGGCCGATCCGGAAGGCCGGGACGTCGACGACGTGCGCCGGACGCTCGTTGTCCAAGGAGTACGGTTCGCCCTTCGCGTCGACACCGAGCACGAAAGGTCCACCCGGCACCACAACATCGCTGCCTGCGACGTCGGGCCGCCCCTGGGGCAGCCGGGCACCCGCGTCGAGGATCGGTGCGCCGGCACGCAGGTTCAGCGCCTGCAGCATGGTCTCGCCGTGCTGGTTCTCGTGGCTGACGACGAGGCCGAACACAAAACCGGGATCCTCGTCATGCAGCGCATCGAGTGCATCGAACGCCCTGTCCCGCACCGTATTCAGGTAGGAGTGCGCCTGCTTCGGCGACATCAGCGGCAGGTCGACGCGACTGGCCCGGGAGTGCTCGAACGCGTCGTAGAGGTTCTCGACGTTTGGGGCCAGCAGTCCGGGCACCTCAAGATCACCGCCGCGCAGGAGCCACAGCTCCTCCTGCTGACCGATGTGCGCGAGGTCCCACACCAGCGGGCTCATCAGCGGGTGGTACTGGCGGTGGAGTTCATCGTCGTCGAAATCCACCAGGGCCAGTGTCCGCTCCCGTGCACGGATCAGACCGTCGGCCAGTTCGCGGCGGTTCATGAGACTCCTCGGGCCAGTTGGGTGACCACGGGGCCGACGCCGGTCCGGACCACCGCATCGGCGACATCGTCTGCGGGGCTGCGACTCTGGCTGACCAATGCGACCAGCGCTTCCATCGACTCAGTCAGCTCGGCTGGCGCGCGTTCGGCAGCCAGGCCGACGCACACCACGGCGGCGTCGTACAGGTGCCGATCGCGCAGGCCGAGGCGTGCGGCGGTGTCCCAGGCTGTGGCCACCGGGGCGACCGCCTCGGCCGCGACGGCCGCCGCCTCCGGCTCGTCGAGCAGTGTGGTCAGCATGAACACGGCCGCGGGCCACAACGCGTCCGGAAGGACGTCGAGGTAGCGGATCTCCAGCCACCCGCGCGGGCGCACGGGCGGGAACAACGTCGTCAGGTGGTAGTCGAGGTCCGCGGTGGTGGGGCGGCGCCCGCCCAGCAGCACCCGGCCGTCCGCCCAGTCAATGAACGGCACCCATTTCAGCACCGGGACTGGTTCGGGGGCGTGCACCATCATCACGGGGGCCTTCAACGCATACCGCGCCCAGTCGGAGGCCGGGTCCTCGCCGCTGGCTCCCAGGACGGGCCCGCAACGCGCGGAATCCAGCTGGCCCCACACCTGCTGACGGGTGGAGGCCCACCCCGTGAACCGGCCGCTCAACAGCGGCGAGTTGGCGGCGATCGCGATCATCGTCGGTCCCAACGCATGAGCCAGCCGAACCCTTCCAGCCCAGCCCGATTCAGGTCCAGCGTCGAGGTTGACCTGCACTGAAGCGGTCGAGGTCATCATCGCGGCACAGGCGTCAGCCGATCCGCTGGCGGTGAAGAACTGCTCCATCGCCGCGTAGCGCGCGCCGGGGTTGATCCGACGGGGTTCCCGCAGGGGGTCGGCCCCGAGCAGCAGCAGCCCGAGGCCCGCCTCGGTGAAGGCGTTCTGCAGCACTGCGCGGTCGGCCAGCATCCCGCTGATCGCCGCGACTGCGCCGTCCTCGGGTGGACCCGACAGTTCGACCGCCCCGCCCGGTTCCACGGTGATTCGGCTGCCGCCGGGAAGCGCCGACAGACCCGCGATGACCTGCTGGATCTCCGTCCACGAGGGCCGACGCATCGGGTCAGTCAGATCGATGCAGTGTGCCTCGATCTCGATGCCCACGCGGCCCGTGGGGCCGTCGATCAGGCTGGTCGCAGCAATGTGCCGCGCGGCGTCCGCCGAACCCGCCAGTTCGCGCACGCCGTGCTGCTCGTCGGTGACGACGAACGTCATAAGTACATCTTGGTGGAGACCACCGACAAACTCCCGCCCTCTTCTTGGTCAGTACTGGCCCAAGGCGTTCTGCATCGCTCCTGCCAGCACATTCACCGCCGGGCCCCCGTTGCCCGACTGACAGACTTTCGCCTGTAGAAGTACGTTCTCCCGCAGTCGAGTCTGGGTGAAGCAGCGCCGGTCCGACCCGGCCTCCTGCTTGACCCAGGCCGCCTCGGCGGGGCCCACCGAACCTCCGGCGAAGGACCACACCTGCGTCACGCCGTTGTCCAACCGCATCGTCGCCGTCTGGTCGTGACACCCCGCCGTGCGGTCCATAACCCTGCGGTACGCCCGTTGCGCGGCATCGTTGGTCGCGAACACCCCGATGGCCTGTTTGACGAAGTGTGTGTCGTCGGTGGGCGACGTCTGGGCCGTCGCTCCGTTGAACGACGCGAGATCGGGGTCGTTGTACACCTCGGGCAGGCCGATGTCGGCCCAGTTGTTGCAGGCCGGGAGGTCGACGGAGAACGCCTGGAAGGGGTAGCTGAACAGCGTTTCTTCTGTGATCCGGCCGCCGACGATATTGCTCACCGAGCCCTTGCCCAGCACCGCGTAGTTCACCACGCCGGGGTCCGACGGGCGGGCCTGCGCGGGTGCCGCGAACACGGCCGCGCACCCCACGGTCGCGGCAGCCGCCACGGCCGACGCCCGCCGCACGCTCACACCTTCGCCAGCAGCGTCACGTCGATGTTGCCCCGGGTGGCCTTGGAGTACGGACACACCTGGTGCGCCTTCTGCATCAGGTCGTCGGCGGTGGCCTGCTCGAGGCCGGGCAGATAGCCGATGAGTTCGGCGGTCAGGCCGAATCCGCCGTCGGAATCCTTGCCGAACCCGATCTTCGCGGTGATGCCGCTGGCATCGTCGATCGCGATCTTCTCGTTGCGGGCCACCAGCCTCAGGGCCCCGAGGAAGCACGCCGAGTAGCCGGCCGAGAAGAGCAGTTCAGGGTTGACCCCCTCGCCGCTGCCGCCCATCTCCTTGGGCGGTCGGGTGTCCAGGTCGATCTTCCCGTCGGCGGACTTCACGTGACCGTCGCGGCCTCCGCCGCTCGCGGTCGATTCTGCGGTGTAGACGACATCGATGCTCATTCGTGCACTCCTGTCCGTTTCTGCCGAATTCCGATCATGCCAGGAATTCCTTCTCCCCCGCGAGCGTGCTGGGGTCCCCGCTTGCGGGGCGTCTGTACGAGAATCACCGGCCTTCGTTGTACAAGGTCGGCCGCTCGTGACGGATGTACCCACAAAACACAACATCCACCTGCATGGGGGCAGGTGGATGCTGTGGGTCGAGGGGTCAGCGCTGAGGCGTTGTGGGTTGCGCGGGCTGAGTCGGCTGCGGAGGCGGCGGCATCTGGCCCGGACCGAAGTTGCCCGGACCCGGCCAGCGGTGCCCCTGCTCGGGTCCGCCGGGGCCACCAGGTCCGCCAGGTCCACCGGGCCGCATTCCGGGGCCCATCGGGCCCATCGGCCCGCCGCGATCGAACATCATGTCGCCGTGGTGCCTGAAGTGGCCCTGCCCACCGTCGGAGTGCCCACCGATGATGAAGCCGGAGAAGAACACGACGGCGACGATGAACAGCGTCCCGGCGACGATCGCCACCCAAGCGGCGACCTGGTAGAGCCGATTCGGCTTGTGCTCGACGACGGCCGGCGTCGCGGGCGTCAGCGGTTCGGCACTGAGGGGTCCGGTGGGGTCGTTCGACGACGCAGGCGTTTCACTCATACCGGGAATCATCCTCCGCCTGAGCACAGCGCAGGTTAGACGCCAGTTAGGAGGATCCTGTGAAGTCAGGCCAACCAGTGTGCGAACTACACCTGAAGACCCATTGGCTATGAGCCGGGCTTGAACGGGTTCACCGCGAACTGGATCACTCGGTACGGCGCCCGCTCCCGGGACTCGGTGTTCCACTGGCTGACGAAGACACGCACGTCATCGATCGTCGAGTTCGGCGCGATGTAGCCGCCATAGGGCTGGGCCAGTCGGTTGTCCTCTGGGGACGGCAGATCCTCGGCCCGGTCCGGCCACTCCGATGCCTGCACGACGGTGGTGACGGGTGCGCTGCCCAGTTGCGTCGGGTCCGCGGCCACCCGGATCTCCATGTTTCCCGTCGTGGCGTTGAAGTACGACAGCACCGTCATGCCGTCGAGTTGGCGCACGCTCATCTCCCCCACCTGGCCACCCCACAGCGGGGTCGGCGGCTTGCCCCACCCGCCGTCTGCTCCCGGAAGAGCCGAAAAGCCCTGCCACTTAGCGCGATCGGTGAAATCACCGGGCGGCACCCGGTACAGCGTCACGGGCTGGGTTCGATCGAAACTGTTGGCGACGATGTACACCCAGCCGGTCGGGGAATCCGGCGTCGGAATCCTGTCGTAGTAGCCGCTGATCTGGGACTGGCGGCGGTCGGCGTAGTCGGCGGGTCGGGCGGAGCCCGGGATGGTCTTCCAACCAGTCTGTGCGGCTTCGGCTTTCACCAGACGCGACTCACCGGGAACCAACCGGGTGGTGACGGTGACCAGCATGTAGTTCTGCCGGTTGATCTCCACCACACCCGACGGCAGCTGCGACGATCCGGGTGGCGTCGCCTCCGCCAGCAGCGGCCTGCCGATGCCGGTCACCCCGGTGTAGCGGACTCCCTCCGGGGCGTCGAGCGACGATCGGTCGACGTGCAGCGCGATCGGCGAGAACCATCCCCCGAAACCCACCCCTTGGCCCGCGAAGCTGTCGCCACAGACCTGCAGCAGTTCGGTGGGGAACTCCATGAACTCACACAGATCGGTCGCACCGATGCCGTAATCGCTTGTCGGCGTTCCGGTTCCCGCGGTAGGGCCGATGCGGACCACCTGACCGGGCGCCAGCAGGACATCCGTCGTGGCGTGCGCCGGCGCGACCATCCACACCGCCGAGATCGACGAGATGGCGCAGGCCACTCGCACTATTGCGCCCAAACGATCGTTTCGGCGCAAAAGACTAGAGGGATTGGGCCAGCAGTTCGGCGATCTGAATGGTGTTGAGAGCCGCACCTTTTCGCAGGTTGTCTCCCGACACGAACAACGCGAGTCCACGGCCATCGGGCACGCCCGGATCCTGCCGGATGCGGCCCACCAAGGACTCGTCGCCACCGGCGGCGTCCAGCGGCGTCGGCACGTCGACCAGCTTCACCCCCGGCGCGTCGGCCAGCAGTTCCTTGGCGCGCTGCGCCGAAAGCGGTTGGGCGAACTCGGCGTTGATCGACAGCGAGTGTCCGGTGAACACCGGAACGCGCACGCAGGTGCCCGACACGGCCAGCTCCGGGATGCCCAGGATCTTGCGGCTCTCGTTGCGGAGCTTCTGGTCCTCGTCGGTCTCGCCCGAGCCGTCGTCGACCAGCGAACCGGCCAGCGGGACGACGTTGAACGCGATCGGCGCGACGTACTTGACCGGTGCGGGGAAGTCCAGGGCGCTGCCGTCGTGAACCAACTGCTCGACACCGTCGATCACGGCGCGCGCCTGGGACGCGAGTTCCTCGACGCCCGCCAGGCCGGTGCCGGAGACCGCCTGATAGCTCGACACGATCAGCCGGGTCAGGCCGGCCTCCTCGTGCAACGGCTTGAGGACCGGCATCGCGGCCATGGTGGTGCAGTTCGGGTTGGCGATGATGCCCTTCGGTCGGTTGTGGGCGTCGCGGGCGAAGTTGACCTCGCTGACGACCAGGGGGACGTCGGGATCCTTGCGCCAGGCCGACGAGTTGTCGATGACCACCGCGCCTGCCGCCGCGAACCGCGGAGCCTGCACACGCGACATGGTGGCGCCGGCGGAGAACAAGGCGATGTCCAGCCCGGACGGGTCCGCGGTCTCGCTGTTCTCGACCTCGATCTCCTGGCCGCGGTATGTCAGCTTCCTGCCCTCAGACCGCGCGGAGGCGAAGAATCGCACGGAGGTGGCGGGGAACTCGCGCTGCTCCAGCAGGGCGCGCATCACCTGGCCGACCTGACCGGTCGCACCCACTACGCCGATGTTGACCATCGTTACCGTCCCGTTCCCGCATAGACGACGGCCTCTTCGTCGCCGCCGAGGCCGAATGCCTCGTGCAACACGGCAACAGCCTTGTCCAATTCCGTGTCCTTGATCAGCACCGAGATCCGGATCTCCGACGTCGAGATCAGGTCGATGTTGATGCCGGCCTCGGCCAGCGCCTCACAGAAGGTGGCGGTGACGCCTGGGTGCGAACGCATACCGGCGCCGATCAGCGAGACCTTGCCGATGTGATCGTCGAAAAGCACACGGGTGAAACCGATTTCGCCCTGCAGCGAGGTCAGCTTCTCGACGGCGCCTGGCGCGCTCTCCCGCGAGCAGGTGAAGGTGATGTCGGTCTTGCCGTCCTCCACCTTGGAGATGTTCTGCAGCACCATGTCGATGTTGACGTCGGCGTCGGCGACCGCGCGGAACACCTTGGCGGCGTAACCGGGCACATCGGGCACTCCGGTCACGGTGACCTTGGCCTCGCTGCGGTCGTGGGCCACTCCGGTCAGAATCGCGTCTTCCATCGGGATGTCCTCCATCGATCCTTGGACGAGGGTGCCGGGCTTGTCCGTGTACGACGAACGGACATGAATCGGCAGGTTGAATCGGCGCGCGTACTCCACGCAGCGCAGCATCAGCACCTTGGCGCCCGCCGCGGCCATCTCGAGCATCTCCTCGAAGGACACGGTGTCCAGGCGGTGGGCGTTCGGCACGATGCGCGGGTCGGCGGTGAAGACGCCGTCGACGTCGGTGTAGATCTCGCAGACGTCGGCCCCCAGTGCCGCGGCCACGGCGACGGCGGTGGTGTCCGAACCGCCGCGGCCCAGGGTGGTGACGTCCTTGGTGTCCTGACTCACACCCTGGAAGCCCGCCACCAGCACGATCTGACCCTCGTCGAGGGCCTGACGCAGGCGGCCGGGGTTCACGTCGATGATCTTGGCGTTGCCGTGCGTACCGGTCGTGATGACGCCAGCCTGCGATCCGGTGAAGGACCGGGCCTGGGCGCCCAGCGACTCGATGGCCATGGCGACCAGCGCGTTGGAGATTCGCTCCCCGGCGGTCAGCAGCATGTCCATTTCGCGCACCGGCGGCGCCGGTGAGACCTGTTTGGCCAGGTCAAGAAGGTCGTCTGTGGTGTCGCCCATGGCCGAGACCACGACGACGACATCGTTGCCGGCCTTTTTGGTTTCGACAATGCGCTCGGCCACGCGACGGATGCGTTCGGCATCGGCCACGGAGGATCCGCCGTATTTCTGCACGACGAGCGCCACTGTCTGCCCTCTCAGGGTGGGGATTGGTCCCGTCAAGGATAAGGGAGAAGCGCACGTGGTTTTTCCACCCCGACCGGACGGCCGGACCCGTCCCAGCGGCTCAGTCCGGGCAGGACTGGTTCAGTGCACGTATTCCATCGCTGATCTGAGTGTTGATCGCCGACATCTCATAGACGATCGCCGGCGTCTGCTCCTCGGTCCCGGGCTGGACATTGGTCTGGGCCCGAAGCGCCGGCAGCTTGATGACGAAGCGATTCGCAAGGTCGGCCACTCGCACGGCCTGCACCGCGAGGTCGGGGTTGGTGACGCGGCCGGAACGCTCGGCCAGGCCGTCGGCCCAGCCCTCGTAGTCGGCGATGCTCGCGTTGTCGCCCTTCTCGTTGATGACCTTGGTCTGCTCCTGGTTGAACTCCAGGAAGTCGCGGACAGGCCGGCACTCCTCCGAGGGCTTGTTGAACACCGTCTCGTACAGCACGACGCCGAGGCCGACCAGCAGGATCAGCCCGTAGACCAGGAACCGTCGGTTGATGTCGCGCAGTCGGTGCATAAGGAAATCCACCCTACCGACCCGCTCTGGCCAGGGTTAACCAAGACGAAACACCGCACGCCTGCCGGCGTAACAGTGACGACGGTCACTGTCTGGTGGATCGGCCATCCAGGGCCGGCACCCACCTCAGGAGATGAGTATGGACACAGGCACCACTGCTTTCATGCTGTGTTGCATCATCGGCCTCACGCTGATGATCCCCGGCCTGGCGTTGTTCTACGGCGGCATGGTTTCGGTGAAGAGTTCCACCAACATGATGATGATGACCTTCGGCGCGGCCTCTCTGGTTGGCGTGCTGTGGGTCCTGTTCGGGTTCTCGATGACGTTCGGGACCTCGTCTGGCGGTCTGGTCGGCAACATCACCGAGTTCGCCGGGATGAAGGACCTTCTGGAGCCGATGACCACGGTCGACGGCCTTCCGGTCAGCCTGTTCGCGTTGTTCCAGGCGCTGTTCGCGGCGATCACCGTGGCCCTGATCTCCGGCGCGGTGGCCGACCGGATGAAGTTCGGTTCGTGGATGCTGTTCGCGGGCCTGTGGGCCGTGTTGGTGTATTTCCCGGTGGCGCACTGGGTGTTCGCATTCGACGGGGTGGTCACCGAGGACTCGATGGGCGGGTGGATCGCCAACAAGCTCGGGGCCATCGACTTCGCCGGCGGCACCGCGGTGCACATCAACGCCGGCATCGCGGCGCTCGCGGTGGCGATTGTGCTCGGAAAGTCGCTCAGCTGGGGTAGTGACCGCAAGCCGCACAACGTGCCGCTGACCCTGCTGGGCGCCGGGATGCTGTGGGCTGGCTGGTACGCGTTCAACGGTGGATCCGCTCTGGCAGCGGGTAATTCGGCCGCGATCGTCATGGTCACGACGTTCGTCACGACCTGCGCGGCCGTGCTCGGCTGGCTGGCCGTGGAGAAACTGAGGACCGGCCACGTGACCGGTGTCGGTGCGGCGTCGGGTGCCATCACGGGCCTGGTCGCCATCACTCCGGCGTGCGGTGCGGTCACGCCGGTCGGTGCGATCATCCTGGGCCTCGTTGCTGGTGCGGTGTGCCCGTACGCCGTGGCGTTGAAGTCGAAGTTCGGCTACGACGACACCCTCGACGTCGTGGGCGTCCACCTGGTCGGCGGCCTGATCGGCACGCTCATGGTCGGCGTGCTGGCCAGCGAGTCGATGCCCAACGCCACCAACGGTCTGCTCTACGGCGGCGGGTTCGGTCAGTTGTGGAAGCAGGCGATCGCCGCCGGTGCCGTCATCCTCTACTCGTTCGTCGTCGCGTTCGCGATCGCCTTCGTGCTCAAGAAGACGATCGGCATTCGGGTGGCTCCAGAGGACGAGGAGAAGGGCATCGACGCGAAGTTCCACAAGGACGGCTCGTACGAACTTGAGTTCGCCTGACCGTTCTCTTCGACGCGACGCCGGCCGGCGTGGGCTAGTCCCGCGCCGGCCGGGCGCGTCGCAGGGGTTGTGCCGTTCCCCGGAATTCCGCGCCGAGGCTTAAACCTCTGCGGCCCCGCCCGGCGTGTCCTCGCAGAGGTTTAAGTGTCGCGCAGGCAACGAGCGCATTGGCTCAAAGTGGCTCGGCGCCGGGCATATGACACCCCAACCCGGAGACATCCACCCCTTCGCTCGCACTGCACACTGTTTCATCCAGTGATACGTTGATTCCTGTCACGAGACTTCGAAAGGTCCGAGGAGATGATGGCCACCAAGAGTGAACTCGCCGCTCTCGCCGAGCAGGCCGGCACCCGGTTCCTGCTCGCGTTGTTTGTCGATCTGCGCGGAAAGCCCTGCGCCAAGCTGGTTCCCGTCGAGGCGGTCGAGCAGTTGGCAACCGAGGGTGTGGGCTTCGCGGGCTACGCCGTCGGCGCCATGGGTCAAGAGCCCAAGGATCCCGACCTGATGGCGATCCCGGATCCGAGTTCATTCACGCCTGTCCCCTTCATCAAAGAGGGCCTGGCGATCGTGCACTGCGACCCGCACGTCGAAGGCCAGCCGTGGCGCTTCGCGCCCCGTGTCATCCTCAAGTCCCTCGTCCAACGCGCGGCCGACGCCGGCTTCGAACCCTGGGTGGGCGCCGAGGTCGAATACTTCCTGCTCAAGCGCAACCCCGACGGCAGCCTGCGCACGGCCGACGCCGACGACACCGCGGCCCAACCCTGTTATGACGCACGCGGCGTCACCCGGATGTACGAGCACCTGACCACCATCTCGGCCGCCATGAACACCCTGGGCTGGTCCAACTACGCCAACGACCACGAGGACGGCAACGGCCAGTTCGAGCAGAACTTCGAGTACGCCGAGGCGCTGGTCACCGCGGACCGCGTCGTCACGCTGCGCTACCTGCTGTCGATGATCGCTGCCGAACGCGGCATGGTCGCGACGTTCATGCCCAAACCGTTCGGTGACCGCACGGGCAGCGGCCTGCACTTCCACATGTCGCTGACCAGCGCGGGACAACCCGTCTTCCCCACCGACTCGGATGACACCAAGGGCCTCGGACTGTCCGACACCGCTTACGCATTCGTCGGCGGCATCCTCGACCACGCCTGCGCTCTGCAGGCTGTGATCGGCCCAACGGTCAACTCCTACAAGCGCACTGGCGCTCTCAGCACGGCATCAGGCGCCTCGTGGGCGCCGCGCCAACCCTCTTACGGCGGCAACGATCGCACGCACTACATCCGGATCCCGGACAACCAGCGCATCGAACTGCGCGGCGCCGACGGCGCGGCCAACCCGTATCTCGCGATCGCCGCCGCACTGGGCGCCGGACTCGACGGCATCAAGCGCAGCGCCGATCCGGGCACTGTCGGAGCGGTCCAGGGTCGCACGGCGCTGCCGCCGACGCTGTTGCACGCGGTCGACGCTCTGGAGACCGACTCGGTGGTGACCGGCGTGCTCGACGCCGTCGGACCGGGCGTCTCCGAGTACTTCGCCAACCTCAAACGCGACGAGTTCTTCGCCTACCACAGCGCGGTCAGCGCCTGGGAAGTCGACCAGTACCTCACCGCCTTCTGAAGAAAACCCAAGGGAGATAAAGACTATGTGTGGGATCGTGGGGCTGCATCTGCGCAGCCCGGACCTTCACCCCCAGCTCGGGGCGCTGCTGACGGGCATGTTGTGCGAGATGGCAGACCGCGGCAGCGATTCCGCGGGCGTGGCGGTCTACGGCAACGCCGCGTGGTGCCCGCCGGGCCGAAACTGCGTGTCGGTGCTCGAACTGAGTGCAGCGCCCGACGAGATCGCTGCGGCTCTCGGCGGCGACGTCGAGGTCCGAGCGCTCGGCGAGACCCTCCTGGTCACCGGAACCGCACCGGTCGAAGCGCTGCAGTCCGCGGTGCTCGCGGCGTACCCCGACGCACTGATCTCCGGATTCGGCGCCGACGTCGCGGTGCTCAAGGGCGTCGGACACCCCCGCGACCTGACCGCGGCGTGGGGCCTGGCCGAGGCCACCGGATGGCAGGGCGTCGGCCACACCCGGATGGCCACCGAATCCGCGGTGACGCCGTCGGGCGCGCATCCCTACGCGGTCGGCCCCGACCAGTGCCTGGTGCACAACGGATCATTCGCCAACCACGCCACCATCCGGCGCGAACTGCGCCGCGCTGGTGTGGTTTTCGACAGCGAGAACGACACCGAGGTTGGTGCGCGGTTCGTCGCGCAGCAGTTGGCCAACGGGCGCGACGTCGAGACCGCACTCAAGGAACTGTGCGCGACGTTCGACGGGTTCTACACGCTTCTGGTGTCCAACAGTGACTCGTTCGCCGTTGTGCGCGACGCCATCGCCTGCAAACCCGCCGTCATCGCCGAGACCGACGACTGGGTCGCGATGGCCAGCGAATACCGCGCGCTGGCCGGCCTGCCCGGCGTCGAGCGCGCCGCGATCTGGGAACCCGAACCGGAGGTGGTCTACGCATGGACGCGCTGAGCACGCAATTCGACCTGCACATCACACCACTGCGGGACGTCAACGCCGCCCTGCACGCCCCCGGTGTGTCCGGCGAGTTCGTCATCGACAACCCCGCCGGCGCCCACAACGTCGCGGTCGGCCTCAACGCACCCGTCACCGTCACCGTCAACGGGCACGTCGGCTACTACGCGGCCGGCATGAACCAGCACGCCGACATCACCATCGACGGCAACGCGGGCACCGGTGTCGCCGAGAACATGATGAGCGGCACGGTGTGGGTCAAGGGCAACGCGTCCCAGTCCGCGGGCGCCACGGCGCACGGCGGTCTGCTGGTGATCGAAGGCGATGCCGCTGCGCGGTGCGGGATCTCGATGAAGGGCGTCGACATCGTGGTGGGCGGCAACATCGGGCACATGAGCGCGTTCATGGCGCAGGCCGGCACCCTGGTGGTCCGCGGTGACGCCGGTGAGGCGCTCGGTGACTCGATCTACGAGGCCCGCCTGTACGTCCGCGGCGAGGTCGCCTCGCTGGGCGCGGACTGCGTCGCCAAGGAGATGCGCGCCGAACACCACGAGGAACTCGCCCGACTGCTCAAAGCCGCCGGCTTCGGCGACGACGACACCTCGGCCTACACCCGCTACGGCTCGGCCCGTCAGCTGTACCACTTCCACGTCGACAACGCCGCGTCCTACTAGGAGGCCACACCGATGACCCCCAGCACCGATGACCGCGCCCGCCTCGGCCTGCGCGAATCCGCCACCTTCGACCGCGCCACCATCGCGGCCATCAACCGCGCCGCCGACACCGGCATCTATGACATCCGAGGATGGGGCGCCAAGAGACCCCTGCCGCATTTCGACGACCTGCTTTTCCTGGGCGCGTCGATGTCCCGCTATCCCCTCGAAGGGTATCGCGAACGCTGCGACACCGACGTGGTGCTCGGCGACCGCAACGCCAAACACCCTCTGCACCTGGCCATTCCGGTGACCATCGCGGGCATGAGCTTCGGCGCGCTGTCCGGGCCGGCCAAGGAGGCCCTGGGCCGCGGCGCCAGCGAAGTCGGCACCTCGACCACCACCGGTGACGGCGGAATGACGCCCGAGGAGCGCGGCCAGAGCAAGCACCTTGTCTACCAGTATCTTCCGTCACGCTACGGCATGAATCCCGACGACCTGCGGCGCGCTGACGCCATCGAGGTCGTGCTCGGGCAGGGCGCCAAGCCGGGCGGCGGCGGCATGTTGTTGGGGCAGAAGATCTCCGACCGCGTGGCCGGGATGCGCACTCTGCCTCCGGGCATCGACCAGCGTTCGGCGTGCCGGCACCCGGACTGGACGGGCCCCGACGACCTCACCATCAAGATCAACGAACTGCGTGAGATCACCGACTGGGAGAAGCCGATCTACGTCAAGGTCGGCGCGACCCGGACGTATTACGACGTGAAACTCGCGGTGCACTCCGGCGCCGACGTCGTGGTCGTCGACGGCATGCAGGGCGGCACGGCCGCCACGCAGGAGGTGTTCATCGAGCATGTGGGCATCCCGACACTGGCCGCGATTCCGCAGGCCGTGCAGGCCCTGCAGGAATTGGGGGTGCACCGTAAGGTGCAGTTGATCGTCTCTGGCGGCATCCGCAACGGCGCGGATGTCGCCAAGGCGCTCGCTTTGGGCGCCGACGCCGTGGCCATCGGCACGGCCGCCCTGATCGCCCTCGGCGACAACCATCCCAGGTACGCCGCCGAGTACGAGAAGCTGGGCAGCGCAGCGGGTTTCTACGACGACTTCCAGGACGGCCGGGATCCCGCGGGCATCAGCACGCAGGACCCGGAGTTGGCGGCCCGCTTCGACCCGATCGAGGGCGGTCGGCGCCTGGCCAACTACCTGCGCGTGCTGACCATGGAGGCCCAGACCATCGCCCGCGCGTGCGGCAAGGCCCACGTGTGCCACCTCGAACCCGAGGACCTGGTGGCCGTCAGCATCGAAGCCGCCGCCATGGCCCGTGTACCCCTGGCGGGCACCGACTGGATTCCGGGTCGGTGAGCCGATGACCAGCGAGACTGCCGACGTCGTCATCGTCGGCGGAGGGTTGGAGGGTGCCGCGGCGGCCTGGGCTTTGAGCCAGCGTGGTGTCACCGATGTTCTTGTCTCCGAACGCAACACCGTGGGCTCCGGCATGACCGGTAAATCCAGCGGGATCGTGCGCTGTCACTACGGCGTGAGTTCCCTGGCCGCGATGGCCACCGTCGGCCTGGAGGTCTTCGAGAACGCGCACGAGATCTTCGGCGACGACATCGGCTTCCGCCAGACCGGATACGTCGTCGGGGTCGGTGAGCCCGACGTCGAGTCTATGCGCAAAAGCCTTGCCGCACAGCGGGCCGTCGGCGTCGAGACCGAGGAGATCGACCTCACCGAGGTGGCCCGCATGTGGCCGTGGGCGGACCTGTCGGCGTTCGCGGCATTCGGATGGGAGGCCCGCGGCGGCTACGGCGACGCCTACCAGACCGCGCAGGCCTTCGCGGTCAGCGCCCGCGCGGCGGGCGTTCGGGTCCGGCAGGGCGCTGCCGTCACCGACCTGCTGATCGACGGTGACCGCGTGACCGGGGTGCGCCTGGCCGACGGCACCGAGGTGAGCGCGAACACCGTCGTCGTCGCGACCGGGGCCTGGACCCGTCCGTTCCTGCTGCCGTACGGGATCGACGTGCCGATCGACGTCGTGCGCGAGCAGATCGTGCTGGTGGACCCGGGCGCCCCGATCGGCGCGGTGCCGGTGTTCTCCGATCTGGTGTCGCTGCAGTACATCCGGCCCGAGACCGGCGGGGAGATCCTGTTCGGCAACAGCGACCTCGCCGACTGCGAGACCGCCGACCCCGACAACTACTCCAACCGGGCCAGCGAGGCCTTCATTGACCTGACCGTCGACAAGATCGGCACCCGCTTCCCCGGGTTCACCGACGCCGCGATCACCAGCAGTTATGCCGGCTGCTACGACGTCACGCCGGACTGGAACCCGGTGATCTCCCGAACCGGCATCGAGGGCCTGATCGTCGCGGCCGGATTCAGCGGCCACGGCTTCAAGATCGCACCGGCGGTGGGACGGCTGGTCGCCGACCTGGTGATCGACGGGCACAGTGCCGACGCGCGGATCCCCGAGACGGATTTCCGGTTGTCACGGTTCGACGAGGATGATCTGCTGAGAAGCCCGTATCCATACGTCGGTGCGGGACAGATGCGTTAAGCAAGGGGGCGCGTGTCCGATCTCATCCGCAACCAGTCCGGGACGGCACGCGATCGGGACCCGCAGGAACCGGTCGGCGAACTCGAACTGGAGGCCGCGATCGGCCGCAATGTGCGGCAGTTGCGGCAACAGCAGGGCATGTCGGTGGCCGACATGGCCGCGAAGGTCGGCATCTCCAAGGCCATGCTGTCGAAGATCGAGAATGCGCAGACCTCCTGCAGCCTGTCGACGTTGGCGCTGCTGGCCAAGGGTTTCGACGTGCCGGTCACCACGCTGTTTCGTGGTGCCGACGTCGAACGTCCCGCGGCATTCGTCAAGTCCGGCACGGGCGCCCGGATCGTGCGCAACGGCACCAAGCAGGGCCACGAATACGAACTCCTGGGTTCCCTGCGCGGGGAGCACAAGCGCCTCGAGTGCCTGCACGTGACACTGTCGGAGAAGAGCCAGACCTATCCCCTGTTCCAGCACCCCGGCACCGAGTTCATCTTCATGCTCGAGGGCGTCATGGATTACAGCCACAGCCGCTCGGTGTACCGACTGCATCCGGGTGACTCGCTGCAGTTCGACGGCGAGGGCGCGCACGGGCCCTCCGACCTGATCGAACTGCCGATTCGCTTCCTGTCGGTGATCGCGTTCCCGGATTCTCAGGTCTGAGGCGCCTGCAGCCCGCTGACGAGTGCATTCACTGCCCGCCGGAGTTGAAGTGACGGCGGACGAGGTTCCCGCTAGTCTTTGCTGACTGGGAGGGGGGCCTGACCTTGACTGATCCACAGACACCCAAGGTGGAGTTCGACACCGACCACATGCGCGCGGGCGCGACCTGTTCGCACACGGCGGCCGAGCACGCCGAACTGGCGCGGGAAACACTGAACCGCGCCACCGTGGCTTCTGGCATCTTCGGGGACTTCGGCGGCGCACGCGCATTCCACAGCGCTGTGACCACAGCGCATTCCTGCAACACGGATGTCGCGGCCACGCATCGCGACTGCCTGGAGACGTTGGGGGGCTCGGTCCTCGGGATCGCCAGCACCTTCGACGCCATGGAACACACTCACACTGAGTGGATCCGCGACGTCCGGTGACGTCGTACCCCGACCTCACGCATCTCGACATTTCCACGCTCACCGCCGGAGCCGGCGGCGATCCGTGGAAGGTCGACGCCTCTGTCCAGGCCGGACAACCGCAGGCGATCTCCGATCTGGGTGCCGCCTTCCACAAGGCCGCGGGCCACACCCAGGACACCGACACCGAGTTCGTCGAGGCCCGGAAGCGTTTCGAGGCCTCGTGGAACAGGCGTCCGAACGGTCACCCGATCAACGACGCCGCCGAGGTGCAGCAGGTCGTCACGTCCCTCAAGCTGCAGTCGGAGCAGTTGGGGAACATCGCGGTGGATCTCGCCTCCATCGCGGCCAAGCTCGCCGAGACGCAGCAGTCGTCCCACCGCGAGATCGCCCAGTTGAACTTCAAGCTCAGGCTCGCCGACGCCAAGTACGGCGAGGCCCTCGAAGCTGACGATGCGGACGAGGCCAGGGAGTGGAAAGAGGCCGCGATCGCCGAAACCCGCGAGACCTACGACGATGTCGTCGAGCTGCGGACCGACTATGCCCTGGCTCTGAGCACCGCGATGTCCAGCCTGAAGTCCTTCGGGTACGGCGCCGGGGCGGTCGACAGCGTCGACGGGTACGACGGAGCAACCGTCGGGCCCCCGGAGGCCACTCGGCCCGGATCCTGGCAGGACATGCTGACGCCCGCAGACACCGCAGCGGAGCAGCCCACCCTGCTGGGGCCCGACGGTTTGCAGCCTCCCACTCCACTCGACCAGCTACAGGAGCGGCTGACCAGTGACGGCCCCGGACCCGGAGAAACGGGCCCGGTAGATCCGCTCCTCGCTCCTGTTGTCGCGGGCAACCGCGCTGCGCTTGAACGTCAAGCGACCCAAGTCGCGGAGGCGTGGCGCAAGCTCGGCGAAGCTCAGAGGAAAGCGAATGCTGCTGCCGCCGAGGCCTACGTGAGGGGACCCGGCAACGGACCCGACCGTGACGTCCTGACCCAGTTGGCCCAGGACGTCTTCGACGCACGTCGCGAGCTGAAGGAGGAGGACGCGCTCCTCGGCCGCATGAATGACGCCCACACAGCACAGGGCGGCCGCCCCGTTCCCCGAGCCCCGCTGCCGGAGAACATCGACGTGCAGTCGTTCGCCCCGCCTCCCGGGTGGAAGGAACACAGCCGCGAACTCAGTGAATCCAGTCTTGGCCTGATTCCCGACGTCGCCAAACACCTTGACACCATCCAGCATTGGGACGAACGCTCGAACTCCGAACGCACGGAGGCCGTCGCCGAACTCGCGGGACTTCTCCCCCTTCCCGGTCTCAAGGCCGCGGGTCCTCTCGCCCGCGTCGCCGATGGCGTGATCGGATTCGCCGATGAGATCCCGGGCGCAACCCGCGTCGCCGACGACATCCCCACCCCCGACGTGCCGCACCACACCCCGCATGACGCACCAGATGCACCGGACCTTCCGCCGTCACATCCCGACGATCCCGACGTCGACCTGACGCCGCCCAATCACGACGCGGGCCCAGTCCGGGATGACCCCTCGTCGTCCATCGAGACCGGCCAGAAGCAGACCAGCCCGGAACCGGTCGACCTGGCGACCGGCGAATATCTGCTGCCGGCCACCGATGTGGACCTGCCCGGGGTGCTGCCGCTGCGGCTCACGCGCCAGCACCGCTCGCAGTACCGGCACGGCATCTGGTTCGGACCCAGTTGGCCAGCACCTGGGATTCCCGCGCCGCGGTGGACGAGGACGCCGTCACCACCATCGACGCCGACGGCGTCATGCTCACCTTCGACCACCCCGAGCCCGGCCAGCCTTCGACACCCCGGCACGGCCGACGCTGGCAGTTGCACCTCAACGACGCCGGATACCGACTCACGGACCCGCAGTCCTCGGTCAACTGGCACTTCACCCAGCCCCTACCGGACACACCGCAGGTGCTGTGCCTGTCGGCGATCACCGATCGCAATCAGAACCGAATCACGTTCCACTACACCGATACCGGTGAGCCACTGCGGGTGGAGCACAGCAGCGGCATGGCGGTCGACGTCCAGTGCGAGGACGGACGAATCCAGGGCTACCGGATCGACGCCTCAACGGTTCGCGAGTTCGGCTATGACGCAGGAGATCTGATCGAGGTCACCAATGCTGTCGGGGCCACCACACGGTTCGCCTACGACGCGCATCAGATGGTGGCGTGGATCGACTCCAGCGGCGCGCGGTACGACAACGCCTACGACGCTCAGGGACGGGTCGTGTCCCAAACCGGGGAGAACGGCGTCTGGAATGCCTCCTACACGTACTCCACAGACGGCGATCAGCGCCTGACCGAGTGGGCGGATGCCCTCGGAAACCGCCGTATCCACCGCTTCGACGCCAACCTGCTGCCCATCGCGGAGACCGACCCGCTGGGGCGCACCGCCACCACCGCCTACACGCCGGACCGTGCGGTCCTCAGCCGCAGCGGCGCCGGCGCGGCGACGCGCTTCACCTACACCGCCGGCGGGCACCTGGCCTCCGTGACCGATGCCCTGGGGCAGACCACTCGGATCCGCTACCGCGACGGCCTGCCGGTCGAGACCATCGACGCCGACGGCGCCCGCACGGTGTACAGCTACGACTCCCGCGGGAACCTGATCTCCACCACCGATCCGTCCGGCCGCACCCAGAGCTGGGAGTACACCGACACCGGTGCGGTCGGGGCCCACATCGACGCGGCTGGCCGGCGCACCGAGATCACCTGCAATGCCGCTGGGCAGCCGGAACGCGTGGTCGATGCCGCCGGTCACGTCACCCAGATCCGGTACGACGAGTTCGGCCGTGTCGCACTGGTCGTCGCGCCCGACGGGGCCGCCACCGCCACTGAGTACGACGCCGAGGGGCATCCCCTCCGCCGGACCGGCCCCACCGGCGCCACTGAGCAGTGGACGTGGGACGGTGAAGGCAACTGCCGCACCCACACCGACGCCATCGGCGGAGTCACCGTGTGGGAGTACGGCTTCTACGATCTGATCACCGCACGTGTCGACTCCGACGGCCGCCGCACCGAGTTCGGCTACAACGCTGCCCGCCAACTGCTTTCGGTGACCAATCCCGACGTTCTGGTGTGGCGGTACGAGTACGGGCCCGACGGTCGCCTGGTGGCCGAGACCGACTTCAACGGCGCCACCACTCATTACTCCTACGACCACGCAGGCCGGCTCGGATCTCGCACCAACGCGGAGGGCCAGACCGTCGCGTACTCGTACGATGCGGCGGGCAATCTGGTCGCCGAGTCCTCCGAAACCGGCGAAACCGTTTCCTACCAGTATGATTCAGCCGGTCGTATTGCGTCAGCACGCAACGCAGCCGGCGCCCTGGAACTCGGTTTCGACCCCGCCGGCCGCATAGTCTCTGAGAGTTGGAACGGCCGGACCGTCACCACCTCCTTTGGCCCTGCCGGGGAGGTGGTCGCGGTTCGGACTCCGAACGGTCCTCCCGTACAACTGAGTTACGACGCTAGAGGCGCCGTCGACGGGTTCAGCGTGGCGGGACGGCCCTGCGAGGTGTCGACCGATCCGCTCGGCCGACCGCTCAGCTACCGCTACGGCCCCATCGACGTGGCGTCGGTCTTCGATCCCGCGGGACGACTGAGCGCCAGGACAGTGTCGGTTCCGGCGTGGGCCCCCTGGCCGGTGCGGCGTATCAGTACGACGACGACGACCAACTGACCTCCGTGAGCTCGGGCGGCCACGCGACACCGCTGGGCATACCGGCGCGTTTCGACGTCGACCCCACCGGAAGGCTCACGGGCCGCACGCTTCCCGACGGCACCCACGAGACGTTCATCTTCGACGGGTCTGACAACCTCAGTGTCGACGGCCGATGGCAGTACCAGGGCGTGCTGCTGACCGACGACGACCGCTCGCGCTACGGCTACGACCGCGCTGGGCGACTGACCACCGTGTCCACCCGCCGACTGAGCCGCAAACCCGAAGTCTGGCACTACACCTGGGATGCCTGGGACCGGCTGCGCTCGGTGCGGACTCCCGACGGCCAGACGTTCGAGTACAGCTATGACCCGCTGGGCCGACGCGTCAGCAAACGCGGATCCGACGGCGGCGTCACCGAATTCACGTGGTCGGGCACCCGTTTGGTCGAACAGGTCTCAGTCGATTCCGAGGCGCGTCGATCGGTGCAGTCTTGGGCCTATCTGCCGGGCGAGTTGAGCCCGCAGATCCAAGTCAACCAGGACGACGTCGACCGAGAGTTCTTCGCGCTGGTCACCGACCAGGTCGGGGCGCCGGTCGCCATGCTCGATCCCCGGACCGGATCCATCGCCGGCCGCAGCCGGGCCACCGTGTGGGGCACGACCACCTGGACCGGCGCCGAAACGCCGTGGCGCTTCCCCGGCCAGTACTACGACGAAGAAACGGGACTGCACTACAACTTCCACCGGTACTACCACCCCGGTGTGGGCCGCTACATCAGCCCCGATCCGCTGGGACTGGCTCCTGCACCGAATCCCTACAGCTATCCGGTGAATCCGACCGGGTGGGTGGATCCGCTGGGGCTGAACCCGTGCCAGGGCGGGCCGCCGGATGTTCCGGGCCCACCGAGAACCTTCACCCCGCAGGGCGTCGCGCACTCCTTCGATCGCCATGCGCATGAGTGGTATGGCCTTCCAGAGGAGTCGATGTCCAGAAAGCTACTCCCGGAATGGCAGGAGTTGGTGGAACGTGCCGCCCAGTCTCGTAAGGTCGTGGAGTGGGATGCAAAAGGCCTGCCCACTTACGCGCACCTAGCTCAGGTTCCCTCGCCCGACGGCACATTCCAATTTCTTCTCGTGCAGTTCAATAAAGAAACCGGTCATTTCGTCACTGCATTCCGACCCAACGAGACCCAACTGCACCGTTTCACAACCCTATGGAAGACACGATGACCTCCAGTACTAGCCCCGCTGAGTCTTTTGCTATCAGGGGATCTCATCTCATCATCTACCTGTACTTCGATGATTCGAAGAACGACGACACCCAGCTCCGCGCCGTTTGCGATCGTTTTCTGCAAATGGATTCGATCCATCCAGTCGCAACAACAGTGGTGATCAGCGATTCAATGCCCAGACTCACATTCGAGGAGGACCTCACGGAACCGATAGAGTTCGGTCCAGCCCTCAGCACACACCAGAAACCTCCTTCGAACCGCAAGTTGCTGAGGGCGAGCTTCCACTCGGACGTCATCGGCAAGGTAGTTGTTGGAATTGGGCGGACATACGCTGACCTGCCGACAAACATTGCCAACCCTGTCACGGTGGTGATGAACAGTTCCGAAATCGACCAGGCATCCGTGTTCCCAGATGATCCAGACATTCAGAGACGTGCCGCAACCTGTGGCACGTTCGTCGCGACGACGTTTCGTCAACTCTGTGAATCTTTTTCACCGCTCTATGCGGTCATCACCGTGGAGAGTCCGTTCCCGACCCCGCGCGACCTCATCGACATGAGCTTCGTCGAACCGATCGGTGACCTCTTCTTCAGCCACCGCGTATTGGACGTGGATCCATCCCTGGAACAGGCTCTACGTGAAGCGTATTCGGAAGGCTACGTCGCGGAGTGGGACACCGGTACCTACTACTCAGCCTGGGCACCGTTGAATCCTTTGAAGCGCACCGTGCAACCGAACCCCATGAAGAGCTCGCCCGTCGCCCGAGAGGTGCTCAGTTCCGCCATGAGCGCCCTGTTTCCGTCGCTGAGCAGGTAAATCAGCAGAAATTCCACCGAAATCCTGGGACGACATCCCGCTGACCGACACCGAACTCGCATTCGTCGCAGACTGGGACGCCGCCGGCGCATCAGGATTGAGGCCGCACCAGCATCCGGCACACAGGGGCAGCCATGAGCGTGACCATTCGTCAGTACTTCTGCGATCCTCGCGGCCAGAACTTCGTGCCCATGACACCGGGAATGTCGTACACCTTCCCCAACCGGGACTACATCGACGGTGCACTCGAACTCACCGTCAATTGGGTCCCGATCTTCGACAAGTCCATGTGGGATCTGATCGACGTCCTGTGGCACTACATCCTCGGCATGCTGGACAGGTTGGAGTCGAGCGACCGCGTCGAGGGCCAGTTCCCAGACCAGCCGTTGAAATTCGTCTTTGAGCGCATCCGTCCCGGCGTTCTGCGGGTGACCAGCAACCCGGGCCCAGATCGACGGACCGCCGTCGTCGACGAGGAGAAGTTCGTCGATGCACTCCGGCAGGCTGCCGCCGAGTTCCTCCGCGTGATGGACGAGTTGTAGCGGCGTTTCGACGCAACCCCTCAGCCGAACACCCGCGCCGCCACCCCAGCCACGTCCACGGCGGCCGCACAATCCCCCTTGCCGCCGTCGACCGTGACGGCGGGGCGCACCACGACGTTCTCCACGTCGACGAAGTCCCCGCCGGCCAGCCGGCGCTGCATCGTCGGGCCGGTGAACACCGTCGCACTGCAGAACGTCGGATCCAGGTACAGCTCGTCACCGTCGGGCGTCTTCAACTGCTTTCGCCCCTCGGTCGCGATGTCAACGATCTTGGGCTGCAGCGTCAACCGCAGACCCACCACGTCCGGGTCGCCGTCGCGCCACACCCCGAACTCGCACGCATACGGCCGCGAGGCGGCGACGTCCCAGTGGTCGACCTCGTCGGCGATCGCCGACAGCACCTCACAGGGGTCCCGCTCGGCCAGGGCGACGGGGTAGACGGCCGCGGCATCACGCGGAGGCAGCGGCGCGGTGCCGACCGTCTCGGCCACACCCGCGGCGAACTTCTTGGTCAGCTCGCAGTCCTGATCACCGATCTGCCCCACCCGGACGACGGGCTGCACGGGCTTGCGCAGCGGCGACGCGCCAGGAAGGTCCCCCAGCGCCACCGGGATGACGTACTCGCAGGACCTCGGCGCACTCTCGTACACCGGCACGTCGCCGGCCCGGAACGACGGGGGCTCCTTGACCTTCGCCAGGTCCAGCGTCACGTTGAGAAACTTCCGGTTGGCCACGCCGGGCATCTTGACCTCGACGTCGCACTCATCGAACGCGTACAACGTGGACATCGCGGAAATGTCGCCGATCGCGCTCTGGGTCTCCTGCTCGATCAGCCCGCAGACATCCAGGCGGCGCATCGCCCTCAGATAGGACAGCATCACGGCGTCGCTTTTGCCGACGGTCTGACCGTGGGTGGGGACGTCGTCGGCGAAGAAGAACCCCGGGTCGGCGGAGGGTTCGCGCGCGGTCGCGGTGCCGTCCACCGGCTGGCCGCATCCGACCAGCACGATCCCCAACACCAGGGCGACTACCTGCGCTTTCACGGCCCCAGTCTGTTCCACGACGGCAGTTTTGGCTACACGGACCCACCGGAGTACAGTGTTTGCCGTGCAGCGGGTCCTCCTTCTCGGACGCCGCGACGGGGTCTGATCCAGACTGGCCTCCCGTCGCGGGTCTTCGCGATGCGCCGGTCTGAATTCCATACAAGACCACGGAGCCACCATCATGACCAGCTTCACCAAAGCCGAGATCTCCTCTCCCGACGCCTTCTCGTCGGTCCGCACCATCACCACGCCGTCCGGCGCACCGAACCCCGGCCAGCCCGCCTGGAACACGCAGCGCGGATCCTCGATGCCCGCCGACCGGTACCGCAGCTTCGCTGACGAGGTCGAGTCCATCCGCCTGCCCGACCGCACCTGGCCGGACAAGGTGATCGAGACCGCCCCCATGTGGTGCGCGGTCGACCTGCGCGACGGCAACCAGGCCCTGATCGATCCGATGAGCCCGGCCCGCAAGCGCCGCATGTTCGACCTGCTGGTGCGGATGGGCTACAAGGAGATCGAGGTCGGTTTCCCGTCGGCCAGCCAGACCGATTTCGATTTCGTCCGCGAGATCATCGAGGACGGTGCCATCCCGGACGACGTCACCATCCAGGTGCTGACCCAGTCCCGTCCCGAGCTGATCACCCGCACCTTCGAGGCGTGCCGCGGCGCGAAGCACGCGATCGTGCACTTCTACAACTCCACCTCGATCCTGCAGCGTCGCGTCGTGTTCCGCGCCGACAAGAACGCGATCAAGAAGATCGCCACCGACGCCGCCGAACTGGTTCTGCAGGAGGCCAAGAAGTACCCGGACACCAACTGGCGCTGGGAGTACTCCCCCGAGTCCTACACCGGCACCGAGCTGTCCTACGCCAAAGAGGTCTGCGACGCGGTCACCGAAACCCTGGGCGCCACCCCGGAGAACCCGGTGATCATCAATCTGCCGGCGACTGTCGAGATGGCCACGCCCAACGTGTACGCCGACTCGATCGAGTGGATGAGCCGCAACCTGGCCCGCCGGGACTCCGTCATCCTGAGCCTGCACCCGCACAACGACCGCGGAACCGGCGTCGCCGCAGCCGAACTGGGTTACCAGGCCGGCGCGGACCGGATCGAGGGCTGCCTGTTCGGCAACGGTGAGCGCACCGGCAACGTATGCCTGGTGACGCTGGGCCTGAACATGTTCAGCCGCGGTGTGGACCCGCAGATCGACTTCTCCAACATCGACGAGATCCGCCGCACGGTCGAGTACTGCAACCAGCTGCCCGTTCCCGAGCGGCACCCCTACGGCGGCGACCTGGTGTACACGGCGTTCTCCGGAAGCCACCAGGACGCCATCAACAAGGGCCTGGACCAGATGAAGATCGACGCCGACGAGGCCGACAAGGATGTCGACGACATCCTGTGGCAGGTCCCGTATCTGCCGATCGACCCCAAGGACGTCGGCCGCACCTACGAGGCGGTCATCCGGGTCAACTCGCAGTCCGGCAAGGGCGGCGTCGCCTACATCATGAAGGCCGACCACGGCCTGGCGCTGCCGCGGCGCCTGCAGATCGAGTTCAGCAGGGTGATCCAAGAGATCGCCGAGGGCCCGGGCGGTGAGGGCGGAGAGGTTTCCCCCAAGGAGATCTGGGAGGCGTTCTCCGAGGAGTACCTGGCGCCGATCACTCCCCTGGAGCGGATCCGGCAGAAGGTCGACGCCTCAGAAGAGGACGGCGGCACCGACAGCATCACCGCGGTCGTCAAGATCGACGGAGTCGAGCGCGAGATCGTCGGCGCCGGAAACGGACCGCTGGCGGCGTTCGTCGATGCGTTGGGCGCCATCGGTTACGACATCAACGTGCTGGACTACTCCGAGCACGCGATGTCCTCCGGTGAGGAGGCGCAGGCCGCCGCGTACGTCGAGGCCTCCGTCGGCGGCAAGACCGTCTGGGGAGTCGGCATCGCGACGTCGATCACGACGGCCTCGCTGCGTGCCGTGGTGTCGGCGGTCAACCGCGCCGCCCGTCGCTGACGCGCGCCCTTTTACACAGTGTCACGGACTGATCGTGTTTGTTGACGGAGTGCTCGAGCCCTGAGGGCGCTTTTCCCTGCAGACTTTCAGTCATGCTGCCCACCGATGTGCAGCATGACTGAAAGCAGGAGGAATCTGTGGCGTCCCCGGTTTCGTTCTTCAACGTCGAAGAACTGAACACACTGTCCGCTGACGAGATCAACGTGAGGGTGAACCGTGTCGATCGGCTGAGTTTCGCACTCGCCGCGGCACATCCGGTGCCACTGCGCCGGATGTTGCCCGGACTCGAGAGTATGGATCTCGAGGTCATCAACGAGTACACCACCACCTGGACGCGCTCCGACGGCACCGTATGCCACATCTACGAACTCGTCCTCGACCCCAACACCGAAGGAGCACAGGGCTTCGCGGCGAACTGGCCGAAGGCCGAGCAGCAGATCTGCGACACCTTCCGCGCGATCTGGACGGGTCGCATCGAAGCCGATCGCTTCAATGCATTGATCCCGGCGGCCGGACTCGACTGGCGCCAGGTTGCGGTGCTGCGCAGCTACAGCCGCTACCTGCGGCAGCTGCCTTTGCCTTACGGACAGAGCCGAATTCAGCAGGTGCTGCTCGACAATCCCGCCGCCGCTGCCGCGGCCGTGGCGTTGTTCGAAGCCCGCTTCGACCGTCAGGCCGACCCCACCGCCGCGGATGACCAACTGGGAACCGCGATCGACGGCCTGGTGCACATCGACGCCGACCGCGTCATGCGCGCCTACCGCAACCTGATCAACGCGACACTGCGCACCAACGCGTTCGCACCGGAGGCACTCGGTCCGTCGGCGCCGTATCTGGTCCACAAGCTCGACGCGCAACAGATCGACGAGCTGCCCCAACCTCGCCCACTGTCCGAGATCTTCGTGTACTCACCCGAATTCGAGGGAGTGCATCTGCGGTTCGGTCTGGTGGCGCGCGGCGGCCTGCGCTGGTCCGACCGACACGACGACTACCGCACCGAGGTTCTGGGCCTGGTCAAGGCACAAGCGGTCAAGAATGCGATGATCGTGCCCGCCGGCGCCAAGGGCGTCTTCGTGGTCAAGTCAACCGCCCCGTCCCGCGAGGACGGCATGCGCTGCTACCAACAGTTCGTCTCGGCCCTGCTCGATGTGGTCGACAATGCCGCCGACTCTGATTCGTCGGCGGCGGCACCGGTGCGCCATGACGGTGCGGACCCCTACCTCGTGGTCGCGGCGGACAAGGGGACGGCGACCTTCTCCGATGTCGCCAACGCTGTCGCGGTCGGCCGTGGCTACTGGCTGGGCGACGCGTTCGCCTCCGGTGGTTCGGCGGGCTACGACCACAAGGCCATGGGCATCACCGCCCGGGGCGCCTGGATCAGCGGCGACAGCCACCTCCGCGAGCTCGGAATCGATTCCGACACCGATGAATTCCGCGTCGTCGGCGTCGGCGACATGAGCGGCGACGTCTTCGGCAATGGCATGCTGCTGCGGCGCGGAATCAGGCTCATCGCCGCATTCGACCATCGGCACATCTTCATCGACCCCGACCCGGCCACGCGCGACGCCTACGGTGAGCGGGAACGACTCTTCGCCCTGGCACGCTCGTCCTGGGACGACTACGACCGCGCGGTCATCAGTGCCGGCGGCGGCGTCTGGCCACGGACCGCGAAGACCATTCCGGTCTCCCCGCAGATGCGCCATGCCCTGGGCATTGACGATGCGGCACAGCACGTGACCCCCACTGATCTGATCCGCCACATCCTGTGCGCCCCCGTGGATCTGCTGTTCAACGGCGGCATCGGCACCTACATCAAGGCCAGCGACGAGCAGCACGCCGACGTCACCGACAAGGTCAACGACGGTGTCCGCGTGGACGCCTCGCAGGTTCGGGCCCGCGTGATCGTCGAAGGCGGCAACCTCGGCGTGTCACAGCGCGGCCGCATCGAATTCGCGCGGCGCGGTGGACACATCAACACCGACGCGATCGACAACGCGGCCGGTGTCGACTGCTCGGACCACGAGGTGAACATCAAGATTCTCCTCGCCGGCCGTCATCCCGCCGCGGACCGCGACGCGTTGTTGGTGGAGATGACCGACGAGGTCGCCGCGCATGTGCTGGCGAACAACCTGGCGCACAACCGACTGCTGCGGGACGCCAGGGCCAACGCCGCCCAGATGGTCACCACCCACGCACGCATGACGACGGCGCTCGAACGCGACCGCGATCTGCATCGGGAACGCGAGAATCTGCCCAGCGCAGACGAGTTCGCCGAGCTCGCCAAGTCCGGCGGCAGCCTGTGCGGGCCACAGCTTGCGACCCTGATGGCACACACCAAGCTCGCCCTCAAGGCAGACCTGCTGGCCTCCGACGACTTCGACGACGACCCGCACTTCACGGCAGCACTGCACCGGTACTTCCCAGCGACACTGCGTCAACGCATGGGCGATCAGCTCAGTGAGCACCCGCTGCGGCGCGAGATCATCGCGACCTCGGTGGTCAACCACCTCCTCGCGACGTCGGGGCTGACGTACGCGTTCCGCCTCGCCGAGGAGACCGGCGCCACCACCGGTGAGATTGTCCGCGCCCACGCCATCGTCTCCGGAGTCTTCGAACTCGACGCGTTGTGGGACGACATCCGTGCGGCGGGCTTGGCCCCCGCGTTGACCGATGACCTCGTGATCGAAGCCCGCCGTCTGCTCGATCGGGCGTCGCGCTGGTTCCTGGTCAACCGACCGCAGCCCTTGTCGATCGACCTGGAATGTGGCCGGTTCCAGGCGGTGCCGACGCTGCGGGGGAAACTCATCGAGATGCTGCGTGGCGGCGAACTGGCGACGGTGAACAGGTGGCGTGAGGAGTGGGAAGCACAGGGGGTGCCCACCGACATCGCGCGCCGGATCAGCGACTCGCTCTACGCCTACAGCCTTCTCGACATCATCGAGATGGCGCATGAGCACGACGAGGACGCCACCCGTCTCGCGCACATCTACTTCGAGTTGTCCGAGCACCTCGGCGTCGACAACCTGTTGCTTGCGGTGTCGTCGCTGCCGCGCAGTGGCCGGTGGAACGCGCTGGCGCGGTTGGCGTTGCGTGAGGATCTCTACCGATCGCTTCGCGACCTGGCGCGCGACGTCCACCGACTCGTCGGTGCTCACACCGACGGCGTGGACGTCATCGAGGAGTTCGAGTCGTACAACAGGTCACGCATTGAGCGCGCCCGCCGCACGCTCCAGGAGTTCCAGAACACCGAAAACCCCGACCTATCCGTGCTTTCGGTGGCCACCGCCCAGCTGCGCCGGCTGACGACCGGCGTTTAGAGCGCAAGAGGACCTCCTGACGGACTGGATGTCTCCGGCATCCAGTCCGTCAAGAGGTCCCCTGCGTCTTCTGCGCTGACACACCAAGAACAGAAAAGCCGGCCGGGTGAGCAGAACGCTCACCCGGCCGGCCTTTCATTGCCGAGAGATCAGATCATCAGGGCTTCAGGTTGGCGACCATCGGCGCAACCTTGGTCCCGACCAGTTCGAAGCTCTTGCGGTAGACCTCCGGGTTGTCGGTGTACTCGTGACCGAACGAGATCAGGCTGCCGAATCCGCCGACCTCGTTGTAGAGCGCCTCGATCTTGGACGCGACGGTCTCGGGCGAGCCGACGATGTGGAAGTTGTCCACCATCCAGTCCGCGGAGAGCTGGTCGACCGGGATCGTGCCGCCGGTCATCAGTTCGCCCAGGCCGAGGTTGATGAACGTGGGGATGTTGTAGTTGCCCCACAGGTCGCCCATCGACCCGTTCAGGTAGGCGTCACGCGCCTCCTCATCCGAGTCGGCCACGAGGACGTCGCGACAGATCCGCCAGTCTCCGCGATCCGGGGTGTGACCCGCGGACTCGGCGGCGGCAGCGTAGGTGTCCCAGTGCTGAGTCAGCACCGACGAGTGCACCTGCTGGCTCATCGGGAAGTAGCCGTTCTTGCCGGCGACGGTCAGGGTCGGCGACTTGGCCTGCATACCGGTCATGATCACCGGGATGCGGTCCTGCAGCGGCTTGAGGTGCGGGCCGTGGATGTCGTCCGAGTAGGCCGGCATGTCGACGGTCCAGTACTTGCCCTCGATGCGGAACGCGCCCGTCCTGCCCCAGATCGCCTCGATGATCTCGATGGCCTCGGTCATCATCTCGGGGTTGTTCTTGCCCGTGTTGAACAGCTGGGCGTCACTCGGGAACGCGCCCGGTGCGAAGCCGGCGATGTAGCGGCCACCGGTCAGGTGGTCCAGCCACATGATGCGGTGCGCCAGGGCGATCGGGTTGTGGTAGGCCAGCAGGTGAGCCGCCGCACCGAGCTTGATCTGCGACGTGATCTGCGAAGCCGCCGCGATCATCGCGTCGGGAGCCGGGCTGGGCTCGCCACCGAGGGTGTAGTGCTCAGCGAAATACGCCTCAGACCAATTGTATTCGTCAGCCCACTTGGTGATCTGAAGATCCCAGTCGGCGACCTGCTTGGCTGTGCGCCTCCCGTGGGAGTATTCGCGCGAGTAGGGGATGTTGAAGATGCCGAACTTCATAGCTCGTCCTTTCTGCGGTGGGTGCAGAACCGGGAGTTCGTGTCACCCGGCCGTTGGCTCAAACCTGCCGCGAATCGGCTGATCTGGCCGCGTTGATCGAACTTTAAACATCTGTTGAAAGTTTCGTCCCGGTCAAACTAACGCCGGGTGGGCGGAGTGTCAACAGGAACGTCGAGGAAATTTCCCGTTTACATATCTCCAAGGGCCACAGGGCGATTGACCGTTCACGGAGGCCGCGACGCGACAGGCGGGCACAGCGCCCTGACCTGCGTTTTCTACGCCCGTAGGAGTCAAGTTTCGGCCCGCTTCAGCCGTTCGACCGAGTCGATTGCGGTACTCTCAGCGACGTACGCGAGGGGGCACTCGTTAGCCAGTGCGAATGATCATGGGAGACCACCGTGAAGAGATCCGGCAGCCGCTCAGAGGCGACAGCCATGGCCCTCGTCGAAGCGGCCCTGCAGATCATCCGCGAATCCGGGGTCAAGAGCGTCACGCACCGCAAGGTCTGCAGCTACGCCGGCGTGGCCCTGGGCAGCAGCACCTACCATTACGAAAACCTCGACAACCTCATCCTCGACGCATTCGGGCACTACGTGGACACCGTGTCGGTGAAGTACGAGGCCCACTTCGAGGGAGCCACCTCCGACGAGGACCTGATCGAAGGCGCATTGACGCTGGTCAACGCCATGACCACCGACATGGGGAACGCAATCCTGGAATGGGAGCTGTTCGCCGAGGCCGGTCGGCAGGACGCCTATCGGGAGCTCGGCCACAAATGGTCGCGCCGGGCACGCGCGGCCATCGAGCGGTACGTGTCGCCGAAGACCGCCCACATGATGGAGGCGGTCTGGGACGGGTCGACCGTTCAGCGGGTGCTCAACGGCAACCAGATGAGCGATGACATGATCCGCGAACTCCTCCGCGCGGCACTGGAACTCGATCCCAGCAGGGGATATCCCCGCCAGGAGGAGGCGGCCAAACCGGTGACGGCCAAACCGGTGAAGAAGACAGCGAAGAAGGCGGCTGCGAAGCGCGCGACGACGACAAGGCGTCGGTCAAAGGCCTCGTAGCCGCCCCCTGCGTCGTCACTGGTTGATGACGAACACCTTGCGGATCTTCTCGTGCACGGTCCACGTCATCTTCTCGCCCGGCTGGCACACCAGCACATCGCCCGGGCCGATCTCGACGGTCTTGCCTGATCCACCCACGACGGTGGCGCGTCCCTGCAGGATGACGACGGTCTCCTGACCCTGGTACTCGCTGTGCACGCCGGGTTCGGCCTCCCACACGCCGTGCTTCTGGCCGCCCTCGGCGTACAGCACCGCCGAGCGGACGGGCGCGGTGCTCGCGGGCCGGTCAGCCTCGGTGAGCTCCACGGTCAGGGGGTCGTAGCGGTCGATCACAATTGTCCTCACTATCTCTTATCTGTTTCAGCCGGCCACGAGGGCCGGTTGGTCAAGCTGGCGGAACTTCGAACGGAAGAACACCAGCGGCTGCGAATCGTCGTCGGATGCGGTGCGCATGGCGAGCACGTGCGCCGTGACGATCACGTGGTCACCGCCGTCATAGGTCTGAGCCACTTCGGCCTCGATCCACGCCTGGCAGCCCTCGATCAACGGCGACCCGGTCTCCGGGCCTGCGGCCCAACTGATCTCGGCGAACTTGTCGGTGCCGGACTTCGCGAAGGTCATCGCGACGCCCTCCTGACCCTGCGCCATCACGTTCACCGCGAGCTTTCCGCCTGCCGCGATCAGGGGCCAACTGGTCGAACCGCGGTCCACAGACAGCAGGATCATCCGCGGTTGCAGGGACAACGCCATGAACGACTGCACCGTCAGGCCGACGGGCGCCCCTCCGGAGATCCCGCTGACGACCACGACACCGGTGGGGAAATGGCCCATGACCGTGCGGTATTCGGCGGACAAGTCCTGTTCTGTCGGCATGGCACTGCTCCGATCTTTCGATACGACTGGCTAAACGCGAGTTTCTACATATGATGAAACTATTAGTTGGCGGGCTCGTCAACCGATACGCACCCGCGAAAGGAAGGTGATCCCATGACCACCCTGGCTGTCCACACCGACGAACCCGCACCCGTGTCCCACCTGGGGGCCGACCGAACCCGCCTGGCCTGCAGCGCGTTGGAACGCGGCGAGATAGTGATCCTGTCGGACGGGCGCGAATCCACGCTGGTGCTCTCGGCCGCCACCGCCACCTCCAAGTCTGTCGCCCAGATGATCTCAATGGGGTCCGGGCTGGTGTGCGTGGCGATGGGTCGAGACCGCTTGCGGCAGTTGTCGATTCCCAAGATGGCCGCCGAGGACGAGTCCCACGCCAGCCGTTTCCACGTCGCCGTCGACGCCGCAACCGGCATCGGAACGGGCATTTCGGCCGTCGATCGGGCGCGTACCCTGCGCCTGCTCAGTGACCCGGCGAGCGTGGGCGCTGATTTCACCCGACCCGGACACGTCATCCCGGTCAACGGCGACATCGACTCTCGCGTCTCCCCCGGGACTGCCGAACTGGCATTCATCCTGGTGGGACTGACCAAGGATCCCTCACCCACGGCCGCATACTGCGCGCTGACCTCGGATCGCGATCCGTGCGAGGTGGCAGGTCCCGAAGAAGGTGCCGCATTCGCCGAGGAGCACGGCCTGGCCTTCATCGAACGGGAGGACGTCCTCACCGCGTTCTATCGGCAGTGAGGACACCCTCCCAGCAGGTCACTCGTGCGGGGCCTTGAAGGGACCCATCGCGCCGGCGTCGACCACCATGGCCGTACCGGTGACGTAACGGCTGGCATCCGACGCCAGGTAGAGCACCGCGTTGCTGATGTCCTCGGGCTGGACGAAGGGAATCGGCAGCGCATTCATGCCCATCAGGGCCGGAATCGAATCCTCCTGCGTGGCACCGGGCTTGCCGCCTGAGAACAGTGTGTTGTAGGCGTCGTTATTGATCATCAGGGTGTCGACATTGGTCGGGTTGACCGAGTTCACCCGGATATGGTGCGGCGCCAGTTCGCCTGCCAGCGTGCGCATCAGGCCGTTGGCGCCGTGCTTGGACGCGGCGTAGTGGCCCACGTTCAGCTCGGCGACCAGACCCGAGATCGAGCTGATGATGATGACCGATCCACCCTGCCCCTGGGCGAGCAGGTGCGGCACGGTTGCCTTGATGGTCTTCCAGACACCCGTGAGGTTGACGTCGAGCTGATCCTGGAACTGCCGTTCGCTGAGCTCCCACATCGGGGCGATGTCGTTGACGGTGCCGGCGTTGGCCACCACCACGTCGAGCCGACCCAGTTCCGCAAAACCCTGGTCAACGAAGGTTTTCAGGGCTTCCAGATCACGGACGTCCACCTGGCCGGCGATGATGCGTCGCCCGGTCTGGGTCACCAGACGCACGGTCTCTTCCAGGTCCTCCGGCGTCGACATCGCATACGGCACGGTGTCGATCTGCCTGCAGATGTCGACAGCCAGGATGTCCGCGCCCTGCTCGGCAAGCTTGATGGCGTGCGACCGCCCCTGTCCTCGGGCCGCACCGGTGACCAGCGCAACTTTGCCGGTCAGGTCGAGCGGATTGCTCATCGATTCACTCCCACGTTGGTGACATTATTCCGACATATGTAGGAATCGACTGCACCGTACGGGCGGGATCGTCCCATGTCAATGGATACGCGGGATCTCAATCTGTCTGTGCATCAACGTGTTAACGGAGCATCCCGAATCGACGCCCACAGTTGACAGCATGAGCGGCCACCCCTAATGTAACCGCGATCACACTTTCAACAAATGTCCACATTCAAGTCGCGGGACCATGCACCGGCTGGCACGATCTCCGACTAACGGGTCAAACCCGATGATGCGGAACAACGTTGGCAGCGAATCGCGACACGTTGTGCCGAGTGGCACATCACTGACAGAAGGGCATATGTACATGACGACACCTCGTCGACTGGTCGGACGAATCGCGCTGATCACCGGTGGCAGCAACGGACAGGGCGCCGGCCACACCCGCCGCCTGGCGCAGGAGGGGGCGATCGTCTACTTCACCGACATCGACACCAAGTCGGGTTCCGCGCTCGAGGCCAGCCTGCGCGAAGAAGGCCTTGACGTGCACTTCCGCAAGCATGACGTCGCCAGCTTCGAGCACTGGCAGGAGATCGTGTCCGAGATCGAGACCGATCAGGGCCGGCTCGACATCCTGGTCAACAACGCCGGGATCCTGGACCTGTTCACCGCCGAAGACGCCACCGAGCAGTCCTGGCAGCGCACGCTCGACATCAACACCAAGAGCATCTTCCTGGCCGTCAAGGCCGCGCTGCCACTGCTGCGCAAGAGCACCGTGGCCTCGGTGATCAACACTTCGAGCATCTTCGGTCTGATCGGCGCCGACGGCTACCTCGCCTACATCGCCTCCAAGGGCGCGGTGACCACCATGACGAAGTCGCTGGCCCTGACCTACGGCCGAGAAGGTATCCGCTTCAACAGCATTCACCCCGGCTACATCGACACCCCGATGCTGCGCGAGGAGCTCGCCGGGCTCCCCGAAGGTTCAGCGGAGTCGATCCTGCAGACGGTCCCGCTGGGCCGCTTCGCACTTGGCGAAGAGATCTCCCCGTCGGTCGCCTTCCTGGCCTCCGACGACGCGGCTTATATCACGGGCGCCGAACTGATCATCGACGGCGGGCACCTCGCTGGCCGTTGATCAGCGTCCCGTTATTTTCAACCACTGAATTGAGAGGGTGATTCACCTTGGAACTTGTCGGACAGTTCATCATCTGGGCGATGATGGCATGTATGGTCGTCGGCGCCGGCGCCTACATCCTGCGCCCCGACTCGCCACTGGCAGGCGAGTTCCGGGACGGCATCGGCGTCCTGGGACAGATCTTCATCCCCGTGGCGGGCATGATGGGCATCATCCCCCTGCTGGTGCCCGCCATCAACGCGACCATCGGTCCCGTCTACAAGTGGCTGCATTCGGATCCGGCGATCGCGGTCGCCACGTTCCTGCCCAGCGACCAGGGCTCCTACGCGCTGGGGCTGGAGGTCGCCGACAGCCATGGCGCATGGATCCTGGCCTTCACCGTGGGCCTCACCGCTGGTGCGGTGATCGCATTCTCGCTCCCGGTCGGCCTGGCGCTTCTGGACCCGAAGCACCACAAGTACTTGGCGCTGGGCACGATGTGCGGTCTGCTGGCCATCCCCTTCACCTCTGTGATCATGGCGTTGATGCTGATGCAGTCCGGCGTGCTGCTCCGCGAGGAGATCAACACCGCGGGCCCGGGCACCAAGCCGTTCGACCTGTCCTTCGGTGAGGTGCTGCTCAACCTCATCCCGCTGGTCATCATCATGGTGGCGATGGCGATGGCGCTGCGGTTCTTCACCGGCCTCACGGTCAAGGCGTTCCTGGTCTTCGCCAAGGTCATCGTGGTCGTCACGACCGTCTCGATGACGGCGAACGTGGTCGAGTACTTCACCGGCGTCTTCACCACGGTCTTCGGCTCGTTCCCGCTCGCGCCGTTCATCGCCGACGCCGACGACCAGTTCCGCGCTCTCGAGGTGTGTGGCTACGTCGCGGTGATGCTGGCTGGCGCGTTCCCGATGGTGTACCTGATCCGCACCGGTCTGGCCAAGCCGCTGCAGTCGGTCGGTGACCGACTGGGCGTCTCCGAGGCGGGCATCACCGGCTTCCTGGCCGGCGCGACCAACATCCTGGCGCTGTACCGCGTCATTCCGTTGATGCCGCCCCGCGACCGCGTGCTCACCATCGCCTTCTCGGTGTGTGCGGCGTTCGCCATCGGCGACTACCTGGCTTTCACCGCCAACTTCCAGCCGAACATGATCGTTCCGATGATCGTCGGAAAGCTGGTCGGCGGCGTGATCGCTGTCGGGATCGCGTTGTGGTTGGCCGTGCCCTACCTCAAGCGGTTCGTCGAAGAGGACGAGGCGGAAGAGGCCGCACAGGCGAAACTCGAGGCAGACAAGGTCTGACATTCAGATCTGAGGTTCATTGCGGCCGGCTCGTGCACCAGCGAGCCGGCCGCAGTGCTTTGTCAACCAAAGAGTCAATTTGCGAAGTAGGCTGTCGCGCTGGAATGGGACGCATCAGCGTCGCATCGAAATAAGGAGCCTCAAGTGCATTTCGACTGGGACGCTTTCTGGGGACTGCTGTGGTACTCGCTGGTGATCTTCGCGTTCATCGCGTACCTGATCATCATGTTCAACATCATCGTCGATCTGTTCTGGCGTGACCACAAGACGTCGGGTTGGCTCAAGGCCGTGTGGGTGATCTTCCTGGTCGTGTTCCCGTACCTGACCGCCTTCGTCTACCTGATCACCCGCGGGCGCGGCATGGCACTGCGGGCGCAGCGAGCCGCCTCCGAGGCCCAGCTCGAGACGGAGAAATACATCCGCACGGCGGCGGGACGCTCGCCGGCGCAGGAGATCGCCGACGCCAAGGAACTGCTCGATGCGGGGACCATCTCGCAGGACGAGTTCAACTCCTTGAAGGCCAAGGCGCTCAGCTAGTTTCGGCGACGTGGTCCGATGCGCTGTCCTGTGACGGCACATCGGGCCGCGTCCCGATTGCTCTGCCCCGCAACCTTTTTCAGAACAGCGCGAACTGACCGCCGTCGGCGGTGGCGTCGACGAACTCCTCTATGCCCGTTCCGCAGACGACGTCTCCCACGTGCGCCATGAACTCGCCGTCGGAGACCACCGGAACCCCGAACTCCTTGGCCAGGAAGCCCTTTCCCTGTTCGGGCCGCACCTCATTGCAGATCACCAGCGACGTCTCGGGATCGACGTTGTCGCAATAGGCCAAGCCCGCGTGCAGGATCCGCTCCACCAGTTCCTCGTGCGTGCGGGTGCATTCCGCGGACAGTGCGACCCGCATGCCCTGCACCAGCGGCCGACCGCGCACATATCGGCCCGGGTTCTGGTACGGGCACGGCATCCGCGACGCCAACGCCTTCAACGGGCGAATCTCCTCGTGCGTCACCCGCCCGTTGGGCCACCGTCGCCGCATCGCGGGCCGCACCGGCAACCACACGTCACGCTCGCGGGCCCGCTCGAGTGCGGGGGTCAGCAGGCGCGACAGGACCAGCGCGTCGTCGAACGCGTCATGCGCACGGGTCTGTGGCACGCCCCAATGCCGCGCGAGCGTCTCCAGGCGCAGGTTGTCCAGGCCCAGTTCCAGCCGTCGCGCCAGTTCCACCGTGCACATCACGGTGTCCACCGGCAGCACCGCGCCGGCCAGCTCGGCCTCGGCCGCCAGGAACCCGTGGTCGAACGCCACGTTGTGGGCGACCAGGGTGCGGCCCTGCAGCAGGCTCATCAGATCGCTGGCGATCTCGTCGAAGGTCGGCTGATCCTCCAGCATCTCGGCCGTCAACCCGTGCACATGGGTGGGCCCGGGATCGACCCCCGGGTTCAGCAGGCTGGCCACGGACTGCTCGACCTGCCCGTCCGCGTCCAGCGCGAGCGCCGCGACGCTGATCACGCGGGCTTGGCCAGGACGGAAACCTGACGTCTCGACATCGACCACGGCCCAGCCCTCACCGGGTGCTGTAGCCGGTCGGCCCCAGGAATGGCTCACAGCCTCAGAATGGCACGCACCGGTGACAAACCAGGCGTTGTGCGCAACCGTGTCTCCCCTCAGTAGATTGACTCCCGTGATCACCGCCCGAGGACGTCTGGCCCTGGCCGCGGGGTCAACCGCGCGCTGGGCCTCGCGGGTGACCGGCCGCGGCGCGGGCGCGATGATCGGCGGCCTGATCGCCATGACGCTGGACCGCTCGATCCTGCGCCAACTGGGCCAGGGACGTCGCTCAGTGGTCGTGACCGGCACAAATGGCAAGTCGACGACCACTCGGATGGCCGCCGCCGCGCTCGCCACCCTGGGCGATGTCGCCACCAACGCCGAGGGCGCCAACATGGACGCGGGCCTGGTCGCCGCGCTGGCGGCGCGCCGTGATGCCGCTCTGGCGGCCCTCGAAGTCGACGAGATGCACGTGCCGCACGTCTCCGACGCGGTCGATCCCGCGGTCATCGTGCTGCTCAATCTCTCGCGTGACCAGCTTGACCGCGTGGGTGAGATCAACCACATCGAACGCACCCTGCGCGCGGGCCTGGCGCGTCATCCCGACGCCGTCGTCGTCGCCAACTGTGACGACGTGCTGATGACCTCGGCCGCCTACGACTGCCCCAACGTCGTCTGGGTGGCCGCCGGCGGAAGCTGGTCCAACGACTCCGTGAGCTGCCCGCGCAGCGGGGAGATCATCGTCCGCGAGGGCAGCGACTGGTCCTCGACGGGCACCGACTTCAAGCGGCCCAGCCCGCAGTGGTGGTTCGACGAGAAGACGCTGTACGGCCCCGACGGGCTGGCGCTGCCGATGACCCTCGCGCTGCCTGGAGCGGTCAACCGTGGCAACGCCGCGCAGGCCGTGGCCGCGGCCGTCACCCTGGGCGCCGATCCGGTGGCCGCCGTCGCCGCCGTCTCGGGCGTCGACGAGGTCGCCGGCCGCTACCGGACCGTGCGGGTGGGCGACCACACCGTGCGGGTGCTGCTGGCCAAGAACCCCGCGGGCTGGCAGGAGGCGCTGTCCATGGTCGACCCGTCGGCCGCGGGCGTGGTGATCTCGGTCAACGGGCAGGTGCCCGACGGCGAGGATCTGTCCTGGCTGTGGGACGTCAACTTCGAGCACTTCGTGGAGCGCCCCGTCGTCGCCGCCGGTGAACGCGGCACCGACCTCGCGGTGCGACTGGGGTACGCCGGCGTCGGGCACACACTGGTGCACGACACCATGGCGGCCATCGCGTCGTGCCCGGCCGGGCACGTCGAGGTCGTCGCCAACTATACGGCGTTCCTGCAGTTAAATCGGCGGTTGTCATGACCGTGCAGATCGGGTTGGTGCTGCCCGACGTGATGGGGACCTACGGCGACGGGGGCAACGCCGTGGTGCTGCGGCAGCGGTTGCGTCTGCGCGGGATCGACGCCGAGATCGTTGAGATCACGCTGTCCGACCCTGTGCCCGAGTCGCTGGACCTCTACACGCTCGGCGGTGCCGAGGATTACGCGCAGCGGTTGGCCACCAAGCACCTGATCCGGTACCCGGGCCTGCAGCGCGCCGCTGACCGCGGTGCGCCGGTGCTCGCGATCTGTGCGGCCATCCAGGTGCTCGGGCACTGGTATGAGACGTCGGCCGGTGAACGGGTCGAGGGCGTCGGCCTGCTGGACGTCACGACGTCGCCGCAGGAGACTCGGACGATCGGCGAGGTCGCATCCACGCCATTGATCGACGGGCTCACCCAACCGCTGACGGGTTTTGAGAACCACCGCGGCGGGACCGTCCTCGGGTCGTCCGCTCGTCCCCTTGCCGCCGTGACCAAGGGTGCGGGCAACCGCCTGGGCGACGGGTATGACGGCGCGGTGCAGGGGTCGGTGGTCGCGACGTACCTGCACGGCTGCTGCCTGGCCCGCAATCCGGAGTTGGCGGACCATCTGCTGTCGACCGTCGTCGGACCGTTGGAGCCGTTGGAGCTGCCCGAGGTGGAGCAGTTGCGGCGGGAGCGCTTGGCGGCACCGCGCCGGGTCTAGGCGGCCTCCCCATTTCGCCCTCGCCAGCCACTCCTCAGTCCCGCACCGAGCTCATCCTGGCCCCGGCACTGGCCTGACCTGGCGCTTCCCCGGGTGATTCGCAGCGCGCCCACCGCTCCTCGCACCTCGCCCCCCGCTCCTCGCCTCTCGCCCTCGCACCCCGCACCTCGCACCTCGCGCCGAGACTTAAACCTTTGCGACGTGACCCGGTGTGTCTTCGCAATGGTTTAAGTGTCGCGTTCAGGTCTGGCCCAGCCCCCGCACCTTCGACCCCGGGGTCAGGCCACCAGGCCCGACGGACGTCCCCGCGCGTTGCTGGCAGCCTCGACCCCGGGACGCCATCCTCGGCTGCGGAGCGCCTCGTCGACACCAGCGATGACGTCTTCGATGCGGTCTTCTGCGACAACCCGAATCACGATCCAACCGGCCTTCTGCAACCTGGGCAGTCGACGCTGGTCCCGCAGGTACTGCCGGCGGTCATATCGATGCTGATCCCCGTCGTACTCGGCCGCCACCTTGTACTCCTCCCAACCCATGTCCAGGATCCCGACCAGGATGCGATCGACGCCCACTGCTATCTGGGTCGCAATCGCTGGGAAGCCCGCATCGAGTAGCTTCAACCGCAGCCAACTCTCCCTCGGCGATGCCGCCTTCCGATCCACCAGCGTCAGCAACTCCCGCAACTGGCGCACTCCGCGGGCTCCGGGATAGCGGTCGATCAACGCAGACACCTTGGCCGTGGAGAACGCCGTGGCCCGCGCGAGACTATCGAGCCGTCCCAGTGCTTCGAAACGATCGCGCCGCCGCCCAAGATCGAAGGCGGTGCGAGCATCGGAAGTCGTGAGAATCCCTGACCGCCAAACGATCTCGTCGTCAGCGATACGTTCGTTGCGAGTCCGTACGCCCACTGGCGGATTGGTGTTCCGCCAGATCAGTTCTATCGGCTCGTCAACATCCACCCAGTCGGCGCCGTGCAGGGCTGCTGCGGCGACGCCCGCGACAACACCGCGCTCCCGTGACCACAACCATGCTCCGCGAGTCCGTGCCCGCAGCGAAGGCACACTGCCCGCCTCGCCGTAGACGTCCGGAAACATCGAGGAGTAGGCCGTGCGGAGTTGGTATGGCGTGACAAGTCCGGCCCGGACCGCTCGACTCCCCAGAAAAACGTCGTCCATGGGCTGAAACTGCCACCACCGGCCGACAAACTCCGCCGAGCGACGGGCAACTGGCGCCGAGACTTAAACGTCTGCGACCGTCCCCGGCGTGTTCTCGCAATCGTTTAAGTGTCGCGGGAAAGAGCGCGGGGAAATTGGGTGCTGGCGTGCGGGATGCGGGCTGGAACGGGGCCTGACGTGCACAAATGGGCTCGGGAAACCTAGGCCATGGCGTGCACAAATGGGCGCGGGAAACCTAGGCCATGGCACGGCGGCCGGCCAGCGCCCGGCCCAGCGTCAACTCGTCGGCGAACTCCAGGTCACCGCCCATCGGCAGCCCGGACGCGATGCGCGTGACGCTCAGCCCCGGGATGTCGCGCAGCATGCGGACCAGATAGGTCGCGGTCGCCTCGCCCTCGGTGTTGGGGTCCGTGGCGATGATGACCTCGGTGATGTCGACGCCGTCGATGCGCTCACCGATGCGGTTGAGCAGCTCACGGATCCGCAACTGCTCGGGCCCCACCCCGGACAACGGGTCCAGCGCGCCACCGAGCACGTGGTAGCGGCCGCGGAACTCCCGCGTGCGCTCGACGGCCTGAACATCCTTGGGCTCCTCGACGACGCACACCAGCGTGCCGTCGCGGCGCGGATCTTTGCAGATGCGGCAGCGCTGCTCGTCGGAGACGTTGCCGCACATATCGCAGAACGTCACCCCGTCCCGGACCCGCCCCAGCACCGCGGTCAGCCGGTCGATATCCGGCGGTTCCACCGACAAAAGGTGGAAGGCGATGCGCTGCGCGCTCTTCGGACCGATGCCGGGAAGCTTGCCCAGCTCGTCGATCAAGTCCTGGACGGGGCCTTCGAACAAGTCAGAACCCCGGCATCCCCAGCGCGTTGCCCATGCCGCCGGCCAGCGGACCCAGCTTGGACTGTGCCAGGATCGTCACCTGCGAGGACGCGTCCGCGAGCGCACCGACGATCAGATCCTGCAGCGTCTCGGGGTCGGAAGGGTCGATCACCTTGGGGTCGATCGCGATGCCGACGACTTCGCCGCTGCCCTTGACCGTCACCTGCACCAGGCCGCCACCGGCCTGACCGTGCACCTCGGTGTTGGCGAGCTTCTCCTGCGCCTCCATCAACTGCTGCTGCATCTGCTGCGCCTGCGCGAGCAGAGCGGACATGTCGGGTGCGCCTCCACCGGGTTGCATGCCTGGTCCCTTCACATGTTGGTTGCGGCCGAGTCTCGACTTGGTTTCGCATGGGCGATCCAGCACGCTCGGCGCTTCAAGCGTAGTCGTCAGGAGGCTACGGTGGCGCAGTGCCCATACCAGCCTGCCTGCGTGTCGGCGCGCCGCTCGCCGCCGGCGTGCTCGTCGCCGCGTCCGTGATGATCTCGCCCACCGCCGTCGCCGCACCGTCGATCGCCGGGATGATCGTCTTCCTCGACCCCGGGCACAACGCCGTCAACGACGGCAACGGCAAGCAGGTGCCCACCGGCCGCGGCGGCACCAAGGACTGCCAGACCAGCGGCACCGCGACCGAGGACGGGTTCACCGAACACTCGTTCACCTGGGACACCACGCTGCGGATCCGCGCGGAACTGATGAAGTACGGCGTCCGCACCGCGATGTCCCGCGGCGACGACAGCTCCGCGGGCCCCTGCGTCGACGAACGCGCGGCGCTGGCCAACTCGGTCCAGCCCCACGCCATCGTGTCGGTGCACGCCGACGGTGGACCGCCGTCGGGGCGCGGATTCCACGTCCTGTATTCCAACCCACCGCTGAACCAGGCCCAGGCCGGGCCCGCGGTACGCCTGGCCACCACCATGCGGGACCAACTGGTGGCTTCCGGCATCCCCGCGTCGAATTACATCGGCTCCAATGGGCTGAACCCCCGCTCAGACATCGCGGGGCTCAACCTGGCGCAGTACCCGTCGGTCCTGGTCGAGCTGGGCAACATGAAGAACCCGGCCGACTCGGCGCTGATGAAGTCGCCGGAGGGACGGCAGAAGTACGCCAGTGCCGTGGTGCGGGGCATCACGACCTACCTGGCGACGCAGCCCGCCGCCGTCAGCTGAGGCTGACCGCTGGTCAGGCTTCGAGTTCCTTCTTCAGGTTCTCCAGCACCTCGGCCTGTATCTTCTTCAGCCCCAACGGCGCGAAGGTCTTCTCGAAGAACCCCTTGACGCCGCCGGCGCCGGTCCAGGTGGTCTTGGTGGTGACGGTCGATCCCGCGCCCGCCGGCGCGACGGTCCAGTTGGTCACCATCGACGAGTTGGCGTCCTTCTCGATGACGGTCTTACCCGCGACGTCGACGGAGTTCTGCACCTCACGGACGCGCGACTTGGTGGCCTGGAGCTTCCACTTCACCACCGTGCCCGCACCCACGCCGCCCTGCAGCACCTCGTAGCCGCTGTACTGCGACGACAGGATTTTCGGGCGAACCGTCTGATAATCGGCGACGGCGGCGAGCACCGCGTCGGGAGCGGCATTGATCAGGACCGTGCTGGACGCGCTGACCTGTCCCATGATTCGTAAAAACTCCTCGTTGTGGTTCGTGCGGTCGCGTGGACCGCGCCCTGCGACTAGCGTATATCCGTGTCTGTTCTGGAAACCGACGCACCGTCAGCCCACGCCCGCGGCGTGGAGCGCCTTCTACGCAGCTACCGCGCGATTCCCGCGGCAGCGACTATCCGACTGGCCAAACAGACGTCGAACCTGTTCCGGACCCGCGCCAAGAGCACCGCACCAGGCCTCGACGTCTCCGGCCTGACCGGCGTCATCTCCGTCGACGCACACAACCGCACAGCCGACGTCGCCGGCATGTGCACATATGAGGATCTGGTCGCGGCCACGCTGCCGTACGGGTTGTCGCCACTGGTGGTTCCGCAGTTGAAGACCATCACGCTGGGCGGTGCCGTCACCGGCCTGGGTATCGAGTCGACGTCATTCCGCAACGGTCTGCCGCACGAGTCCGTGCTGGAGATGGACATCCTGACCGGCGACGGGCAGATCGTCACGGCGGCACCCGACCGCCACCCGGATCTGTTCCGCGCGTTCCCCAACTCCTATGGCACGCTGGGCTATTCCGTGCGGTTGAAGATCGAACTCGAACCGGTGAAGCCGTTCGTCGCCCTCGAGCACGTGCGGTTCCATTCGGTGCCCGACCTGGTCGAAGCCCTCGAGCACATCGTGGAGACGGGCGGCCACAACGGCGTTGCGGTCGATTACCTCGACGGCGTGGTGTTCAGCGCCGACGAGTCCTACCTGTGCCTCGGCCGCCAGACCAGCGTCTCCGGTCCGGTCAGCGACTACACCGGTGACCAGATCTACTACCGCTCCATTCAGCACGCCGAGGGCGCCAAGCACGACCGACTGACCATCCACGACTACCTGTGGCGGTGGGACACCGACTGGTTCTGGTGTTCCCGGGCATTCGGCGCGCAGAACCCGCGGATCCGCCGGTGGTGGCCGCGGCGCTACCGGCGCAGCAGCGTCTACTGGAAGCTGATCGGCTACGACCAGCGGTTCAACATCGCCGACCGCATCGAGAAGCGCAATGGTCGCCCGCCCCGCGAGAGGGTGGTCCAGGACGTGGAGGTGCCGGTCGAGCGGACGGCCGAGTTCGTCGAATGGTTCCTGACGAACGTGCCCATCGAGCCGATCTGGTTGTGCCCACTGCGGTTACGCGGCCAGGATCGCTGGCCGCTGTATCCGCTGCAACCCGGCCACACCTACGTCAACGTCGGCTTCTGGTCGTCGGTGCCGGTGGGCCCGACGCCGGGCCACACCAATCGCCTCATCGAGGCCAAGGTCAGCGAACTCGACGGGCACAAGTCGCTGTACTCCGACGCCTATTACAGCCCTGAGGAATTCGACGACCTCTACGGAGGGGCCACCTACCGAACCATCAAGAAGACCTACGACCCGGATTCACGTCTGCTCGATCTCTACGCGAAGGCGGTGCAACGGCGATGACCACGTTCAAAGAACAGCCACTGATCAGGACCGGCAAACTGGGCCTGGCGGAGATCCTCGAGATCTTCACCGCGGGCAGTGAGATGCCGCTGAAGTTCGCGGCTTACGACGGCAGCACTGCCGGCCCGCAGGACGCCAGTCTCGGGTTGAATCTGCTGACCCCGCGCGGCACCACCTACCTGGCCACCGCGCCTGGAGATCTGGGCCTGGCCCGGGCCTATGTGTCGGGTGATCTCGAACCCTACGGCGTGCATCCGGGGGATCCGTACGACCTGCTGCGCGCTCTGGCGCACCAGTTGGACTTCAGGCGTCCGCCGGCGCGAGTGCTGGCGCAGATCGTGCGCTCGATCGGCATCGAGCACCTCAAGCCCATCGCTCCGCCTCCGCAGGAGGCCCTCCCCCGGTGGCGGCGGATCGCCGAGGGGATCCGGCACAGCAGGACTCGTGACGCCGAGGCCATCCATCACCACTACGACGTCTCGAACAGGTTCTACGAGTGGGTGCTTGGGCCGTCGATGACCTACACGTGCGCGTGCTATCCGAACGACGACGCCTCGCTCGAGGAGGCCCAGGACAACAAGTACCGCCTGGTGTTCGAGAAGCTGCGTCTCAAGCCGGGCGATCGCCTCCTCGACGTGGGATGCGGTTGGGGCGGCATGGTGCGCTACGCCGCCCGGCAGGGCGTTCAGACGGTCGGCGTGACGCTGTCGGCTGAGCAGGCGTCCTGGGCTCGGCAGGCCATCGCCGACGAGGGACTCGGCGACCTGGCCGAGGTGCGTCATTCGGACTACCGCGACGTGCGCGAGTCCGAATTCGACGCGGTGTCCTCAATCGGACTCACCGAACACATTGGCGTGCACAACTATCCGTCGTACTTCGGCTTCCTGCAGTCCAAGATGCGCCCGGGCGCACTGCTGCTCAACCACTGCATCACCCGACCCGACAACCGGTCGAACGCCAACGCGGGCGGATTCATCGACCGCTACGTCTTCCCAGACGGGGAGCTCACCGGGTCAGGCCGCATCATCACCGAGGCCCAGGACGTCGGCCTCGAGGTGGTGCACGAGGAGAACCTGCGCCACCACTACGCCATGACCCTGCGGGACTGGTGCCGCAACCTGGTCGAGCATTGGGACGAGGCCGTCGAGGAGGTCGGGTTGCCGACCGCCAAGGTGTGGGGCCTCTACATGGCGGGCTCACGGCTGGGATTCGAGACCAATATCATTCAGCTGCACCAGGTGTTGGCCGTCAAGCTCGATGAGAAGGGCCGCGACGGCGGGTTGCCGCTGCGACCGTGGTGGCGGGCCTGACGGGTCGCCGAGTGCGGGGTTGATGCTCGCCGACGAAAGGCGTACGCCGCCCGGCACCGCGGAAAAGCGTGTCAGCCCTCGATCTTGCGGGCGCCCAACTCGCTCTGCAGCAGTTCCAGCGCCACCTCTTCGGGGTCGCGCCGCGGGCCCGCGTCGACGGGCTCCTCGGCGGCCTCGGCGAGCATGGACTCCTCCTCGCTGCGGGCGTCCACCGGCGGGGGCGGAGCAGCGACAGGGGCTGCGGCAGAAGCGGATTCGGGCGGAGCGGCGTAGGTGCCGCCAGCCTCGCAGCGCACCCGCCAGTTCACCCCGAGTGCGTCGCGCAGCGCCTCGCGGATGATCTCGACGTTGCGTTCTTCGTTGAGCCGCTTGGCCAATGGGGCCGCCGGATGGCTGAGCACCAACACGTCGCCCTCGACCGCGAGCACCGTGGCGCCGTCGAGCATCACGTCGGTGGGCCGGCGCAGGTTGCGCACCTTCTCGCGCACCGTGGGCCACATGCTGCGGACGGCGGCGGCGTTGGGCTGACCGACCGCGGCAGCCGCGGGGGCCGGTGCGGCCGCGGGGACCGGCGGCGGCGCGGGAGCGGGAGCCGGTGTGGCTGCCGGTGCCGGCGGTGTGAAGGAAGGCCGCGGTGCCGCTGGGCGTGCCACAGGTTCCGGGGGTGCCACAGGTTCCGGGCGCGCGGGCTCCGGACGTGCCACAGGTTCTGGACGCTCGACGGGCTCGGGCCGGGCCACCGGCTCGGGCCGCGCAACGGGCTCAACCCGCGGCGGCTCGGGTGGCGGCGGTGCCGCTGCCTCGGGTTCGGGTTCAGGTGCTGCCGGTGCCGCGGGCTGCTGCGTCTTGCGAACGAACTGCTTTGGCGCGCGCGCCGCGGGAGCCCCCTGCCCAGCCTCGGCGGCCGGGATCGACATGTCCAGGCGCGTCTCGATGCGCTCGACCCGCTGCAGCAGCGCGGCCTCGGTGTCGCTGGCCGACGGCAGCAGCAGACGCGCGCACACCACCTCGAGCAGCAGACGCGGGGCGGTTGCGCCGCGCATCTCACCCAGGCCGGCGTGCACGACTTCGGCGTACCGAGTCAGCGTCCCCGGCCCGATCCGAGTGGCCTGACCCCGCATCTTCTCCAGCTCATCCTCGGGCGCGTCGACGACGCCGCGGGTCACCGCGTCGGGCACGGCCTGCAGCACCAGCAGATCGCGGAAACGTTCGAGGAGGTCCATCGCGAACCGGCGAGGGTCATGGCCGGCGTCGATCACCGACTCGACAGCACCGAACAACGCTGCGGCATCTCCGGCGGCCAGGGACTCGACCGCGTCGTCGATGAGGGCGACGTCGGTGGCGCCCAGCAGCGACAGCGCGCGCTGGTAGGCGACATGGTTGCCCTCGGCCCCGGCCAGCAGCTGGTCGAGAACGCTGAGGGTGTCACGCGGAGAGCCGCCACCCGCGCGGATCACCAGCGGATACACCGCGTCGTCGACGCGGACGTCCTCGGAGGCGGTGATCTTCTCGATGAGGCTGCGCATGGTGCGCGGGGCCAGCAGCCGGAACGGGTAGTGATGCGTCCGCGACCGGATGGTCGGCAGGACCTTCTCGGGTTCGGTGGTGGCGAACACGAAGATCAGGTGCTCGGGTGGCTCTTCCACGATCTTGAGCAGGGCGTTGAAGCCCGCCGTGGTGACCATGTGCGCCTCATCGATGATGAAGATGCGGTACCGCGACTGCGCGGGGGCGTAGAACGCCCGGTCACGCAGTTCACGCGTGTCATCCACGCCGCCGTGGCTGGCCGCGTCCAACTCGACGACGTCGACGTTGCCGGGGCCGTTGGGCGCGAGGGCCACACACGAGTCGCACGTGCCGCACGGTGTCGGTGTCGGCCCCTGCTCACAGTTGAGGGAGCGGGCCAGGATGCGCGCCGACGACGTCTTGCCGCAGCCGCGGGGACCCGAGAACAGGTAGGCGTGGTTGATGCGCCCGGCCTCCAGCGCGGTGCACAGCGGCGCAGTGACGTGCTCCTGTCCCACGACTTCGGCGAAGGTTGCCGGCCGATACTTGCGGTAGAGAGCCACGGAAGCAGGGTACCGAGTGCGTCGGACAGGCTCGCGGCCTAATCCGCACCCAACAGTGACTCGGTGGCGGCGAGCAGCGTGCAGGTCGCCAGGCCGTCGATGGCCTCCCGCAGGTCAGACAGCGACGGAAACGACGGTGCGATGCGAATATTCTTGTCGTCCGGGTCTTTTCGATACGGGAACGCCGAACCTGCCTCGGTGACGGCGATGCCCGCATCCTTGGCGAGCGCCACGGTGCGCCTGGCCGTGCCGGGCAGCACGTCGAGGCTCACGAAGTAGCCGCCCCTGGGGTCGGTCCACGACGCGACCTTCGAGTCACCCAGTCGGGACTCCAGGATCTCGGCGACGAGCGCGAACTTCGGCGCCAGGAGCTGCTGGTGCTTCTGCATGAGCAGTCGCACGCCGTCGGCGTCCCCGAAGTACTTCAGATGCCGCAGCTGATTGACCTTGTCCGGGCCGATCGTCTTCTTCCCGGCGTACTGCAGGTACCAGGCGATGTTGCCCAACGAGCCGCCGAAGAAGCTCACCCCGGCACCGGCGAAGGTGATCTTCGACGTCGAGGCGAACACGAGCGGGCGATGCGGGTTGCCGGCCGTGTCCGCCAAACCGAGGATGTCGACCTGCGGCGGGAAGTCGTGCGTCAGTGTGTGCACCGCGTACGCGTTGTCCCAGAACAGCTTGAAATCCGGTGCGGCGGTGCGCATCTGAACCAGGCGGCGGACCACCTCCCACGAGTACACGGTGCCAGTGGGGTTGGCGAAGACCGGCACGGACCACATGCCCTTGATGGCGGGGTCGGCGGCCACCAGTTCTTCGATCAGGTCGACGTCCGGTCCGTCCTCGCGCAGCGGGACCGGGATCATCTCGATGCCCAGGGTCTCGGTGATCGCGAAGTGCCGGTCGTACCCGGGCGCCGGGCAGAGGAACTTCACGCCCCCCTCGGCCAGGTCCTGAATCCAGGGCCGCGGCGAGTCGACCGTGCCGTGCAGCAGTGCGAACACCACCGCGTCGTGCATCATCTCCAGGCTCGCGTTGTTGCCCGCGATCAGATTCGGCACCGGAATGCCCAGGAGGTCGCCGAAGATCGCGCGTAGGCCCGGCAGGCCGTGCAGCCCGCCGTAGTTACGGGTGTCGGTGCCCTCGGGATCCTTGAACGCACCGGGCGCGTTGCCGGGCAGCGCCAGCAGCGCGTTGGACAGGTCCAACTGCTCGGGCGAGGGTTTTCCGCGGGTGAGATCCAGCTTGAGGTTCTTGGCCTGCAGTGCGGTGTAGTTCCCCTGCTGCCGCGCGTGCTCGGCTTCGAGGTCCGCACGACCGAGGGTGGAAAACGACACGTCGTGCCTTTCACATGCTGGAAAAAGATAGGGGACCCCGCGCACCCGACAGAGCCCGTTGACCCTTGCTGCCTTCCGGCCCTGGGGGAGTTCACAGGATAGACGCCGCGCGGGGTCCGTCGGCCAGTCTATCTTGTCGCCCGAAATGGTCGACCGGCAGCAGCGGTTCGGGATCTGAGGGGGTCCTCGGTTACCATTGCCGACGGAGGATTCGCCTAGTGGCCTATGGCGCTCGCCTGGAACGCGGGTTGGGTTAACAGCCCTCAGGGGTTCAAATCCCCTATCCTCCGCACTCGGTCCGGGGTGCCGGTGACTTCATCGGCACCCCGGACCCACGTGAGCGACCCAAGGAGGGGTATGCGGCGCGGCATCGCGGTGACCTGGCATTCGCTCGCTTTTCTGGCCGCGGCCGTCCTCTACTTCATCTTCGTGCTTCCACGCTGGTGGGAACTGCTCGGCACCTGGCCGCACGGCGTGGGCACCGCGGGCCGGATCGTCACCGGCCTGGTGTTGGCCTCGGCCGCGATTCCTGTGGTGCTGACGTACGTCAAGACCAGCAGGCCCGAGTTCGGAGTGCCCAAGCTGGCCCTGGCCCTGCGCGTGTGGTCGATCGTCGGCCATGTCGCGGCCGCCACGTTGATCATCGGGACCGCGATCGCCGAGATCTGGCTGGATCTCGACTCCTTCGGGCGGGGACTGTTCGCCATCTACGGCGCCGCCGCGGCGTTGGCCCTGCTGGGTGCGACGGCCTTCCACCTGGCCTATGCCGCCGAGCTGCCGCCACCCGCGCCCAAGCCGCTCAAACTCGAGCACAAATCCGCGTCGGCACCGGCCGAGGATGCGGGGGACGGCGCCGACGATTCCGTCGTCGCGGACGAGTCCGCCGACGTCGCGGATGCCGCTGATGACGCCGAGGAGACGGTCGCCGACACCAACGCCGCCGACGCCCCCGAGGACGCGGCTGGCACCGAGGTCGCCGATGAACCCGCCGACGACTCTGCCGACGAGGACTCCTCCGCCCCGGTGTCCAAGCGCGGCCTGCGCAACCGCCGGCCCAGCAAGAACGCCGACGCCAAGAACTGAGTACATCTAACTGATTTCGGCCCGGGACCGCGGGCGGACTCCTATGCTGAGCGAGTGCTCAACGCCTCCTCAAATTCCCGCCAGTATCGCGTCGTGCAGTGGACCACCGGCAATGTCGGCAAGAGTTCCGTCGCGGCGATCGCCAAGAATCCGACCCTCGACCTGATCGGCTGCTACGCCTGGTCCCCCGACAAAGTGGGCCGCGACGTCGGTGAACTCGCGGACATCGAACCGCTGGGCGTCACCGCGACCAACGACATCGATGAACTGCTGGCGCGCAAGCCCGACGTCGTCGTCTACAACCCGATGTGGATCGACGTCGATGAACTGGTTCGCATCCTCGAGGCCGGCGTCAACGTCGTGGCCACGGCCTCGTTCATCACGGGCCACAACCAGGGCGACGGCCGCGAGCGGATCGAGCAGGCCTGTCAGCGCGGCGGGTCCAGCATGTTCGGGTCCGGTATCAGCCCCGGCTACGTCAACCAGCTGTCGATCGTGGCGGCGGGCATCTGCGACCGGGTCGAATGCATCACCGTCAACGAGGCCGCCGACACCACGTTCTACGACTCCCCGGCGACCGAGAAGCCCGTCGGCTTCGGACAGCCCATCGACAGTCCCGACCTGCAGGCCATGACCGCTCACGGCACCGGCGTGTTCGGCGAGGCCGTCCGGATGGTCGCCGACGCGCTGGGCCTCGAACTCGACGAGGTGCGCTGCGACGCTGAGTACGCGCAGACGACTGAGGACCTCGACCTCGGCTCCTGGACCATCCCGGCGGGATGCGTGGCCGGTGTCTACGCCAGTTGGAAGGGCATCGTCGCCGGTCAGACCCGCGTCGAGATCAACGTCCGCTGGCGCAAGGGCCAGACCCTGGAACCGGACTGGCAGATCGAGCAGGACGGCTGGGTCATCGAGGTGGCCGGTCGGCCCACGGTGACCATGAAGGTCGGATTCCTGCCGCCGCCGGACTTCGAGGCCACCACGCTCGAGGAGTTCATGGTGCTCGGGCACATCATGACCGCGACTCCGCCGCTGAACGCCATCCCGGCCGTCGTGGCAGCACCGCCGGGCATCGTGACGTACACCGATCTGCCGCTGATCCTGCCGCGAGGGGTCGTCGCGGGCTGAGCTCGGGTTGAATTCGGCGCTGCCAGGCAATATAGAGGTAACGAACCGATCCTTTTCGCCGAGAGGCAAGTGATGGCTGTGATCCGACGAACCTCCCGGGCGGCGCTGTGCGTGCTCTCCGCACTGCTGCTTGCCCTGGTTGCGCCGCTGACGCAGCCGGGTGCCGCGACCGCCGCGCCGCTGGACGCCGGGGCCGTGATCGCGCAGGTCGAACAGAGCCTGGTGCAGATCACGACGATGAACGACTTCCAGGGCATCATCGGCAACGGCACCGGGATCGTGCTGTCCCCCGAGGGCGACGTGCTGACCAACCATCACGTGGTGCAGGGCGCCAACAGCATCCGAGCGACGCTGGCCACGGGTCAGGTGTTCGACGCCGACGTCCTGGGTTACGACCGCGACGACGACGTCGCGCTGCTGCGTCTGCGCGGTGCGGGCGGGTTGGCGACGGCACCGCTGGGCGACTCCAACACGGTGGCCCTCGGCGAACCGGTCATCACCCTCGGCAACGCCAACGGCACCGGCGCCCCGCTGACCCACGAGCAGGGCTCGGTGACGGCACTCGCGAAGACCATCAGCGCTGAGGATGAACTGACCGGAAGCTCGCACTCACTCCGCGGCCTGATCGAGTCGTCGACCAACCTCCGCTCGGGTGACTCGGGCGGTGCACTGGTCAACAGCGCCGGCCAGGTCGTCGGCATGAACGCCGCGGCGACGATCAACTTCCGCCTCGACGGTGAGTCCGAACCGGGCGGTCAGGGCTATGCGATCCCGATCAACCGGGCGCTGGACATCGCCAACCAGATCCGTTCCGGTGCCGGTTCGGCCGAGGTGCACATCGGCCCGTCGGCCATGCTCGGCATCGGAATCGACGCCAACGGTCGCAGCCGTTCCGGCGGTCTTCCGATCCGGTCGCTGCTGCGCGGGGGTCCGGCGGATCTCGCGGGACTGCGGGCCGGCGACACCATCATGAGCATCGACGGTGTGCCCATCAGGTCCGCCAACGACCTCACCGACCTTCTCGATCAGCGCTACCCGGGCAACGTCATCGACGTGAACTGGATCGACCGCTCGGGCACGCCGTTCAACGGCAAGGTCACGTTGACGGCGGGCCCGGTCAGCTAGCAGTCGCGAGTTCGACACCAGGGTTGTGCTGCTCGTCTCCGCGCAGCCCTGGTGTCGAACTCGGCGTCGCCTCCAGGCGCGGACGCTCACTTACCGACGGGGTTGCCGTCCTCATCCCAGTGCGCGGCCACCTTCTTACTCGGCTGCACGCGCGGCGGTTCGCCCGGCATCTTCGGGTAGCTCGGCGGATACGGCAGGTCCCCGAGACCGCGCTCCTCGTCGGCGGCGACCATGTCCAGCAGCGGTTGCAGCGACTGCCGGTGCTCGTCGATGCCGGCCCACGGATCGTGCCGCTTGGCGACAATGCCGGGCACCGTCAGCATGGTGTAGTCATCGGGATCGGCGTCGCCGACCTCGGCCCAGGTCAGCGGCGTCGACACCGTCGCGATCTGGGTCCGGCGCACCGAGTACGGCGACGCCATCGTGCGGTCGCGGGCGTTCTGGTTGAAGTCGATGAAGATCCGCTCGCCTCGCTCCTCCTTCCACCACGACGTGGTCACGGCCTCTGGCGCCCGTCGCTCGAGTTCGCGAGCCAGCGCGATGCCTGCGCGACGCACCTCGATGAAGTCCCAATCGGGGGTGATCGGGATGAAGACGTGCACACCACGCCCGCCGGAGGTCTTGGGGTAGCCGCGCAGACCCAGTTCGTCGAGTAGGGGTTTGAGGACGTCGACGGCGACGCTGCGAGCCTCCCTGAATCCCGTGCCGGGCTGCGGGTCGAGGTCGATGCGCAGTTCGTCGGGATGTTCGGTGTCCGCACAGCGCACCGGCCACGGATGCAGTGTCACCGTGCCCATCTGTGCGGCCCACGCGATCGCGGCGGCATGGTCGATCTTGAGCGCGTCGGCCGTGCGCCCGGAGGGGAAGGTCACCACACAGGTGTGCAGGTACTCGGGGTGCTTCTGCGGCACGCGCTTCTGATAGATCTCCTCGCCGTCGATGCCGTCCGGGAAGCGCTGCAGGTGAACCGGCCTGTCCCGCAACAGGTCCACCATCCGGTCGGCGACCGCGCGGTAGTAGTCGAAGAGCACACCCTTGGTGCCCTGAGCGCCGAGTTTGGGGAAATATGGTTTGTCGCGGTTGGTCAGTCGCACCGAAACCCCGTCGACGTCGATCTCTTCGGCCTTGCTTGCCATCATTGCGACTCCAGCACGTCGGACAGGTCGTAGTTCAGGGGCACGTCCAGTTGGGCGAACGTGCAGCTGTCCGGATCGCGGTCCGGGCGCCAGCGCAGGAACTTCACCGCGTGCCGGAATCGTTGCGCCCCAGCGTTTCCCTCCATCTGGTCATAGGCCACCTCACAGACCCGCTCGGGACGCACCGGAATCCAGCGCTTGTCCGCCGCGGAGTTCCACCGGCTCGGTTCACCGTCGCGGACGTCGTCGCCGATCCGCAGCGGTTCCAGATCGGCCAGCAGAGACAGTCGCGCCTTGGCGGTGAAAGACGCTGCGCCACCGACCATCTGCAGCTCGCCGTCGTCGCGGTACAGGCCGAGAAGGATCGACCCGACACCCTCCCCGCTCTTGTGGATGCGGTACCCCATCGCCACGCAGTCGGCGTCACGGTGGTGTTTGACCTTCACCATCTCGCGCTTGCCCGGCAGGTACGACCCGTCGAGCCGCTTGGCAATCACCCCGTCCAGGCCGGCGCCCTCGAACTCCTGCAGCCACTGCGCGCCGACTGCGGGGTCCTCGGTGGTCCGGGTGACGTGACACCAGGTCTTCTCCTCGACACCGTCGCGCAGTGCTTGGCGCCGCGTCGTGAACGGCTCCGCGAGCAGTGACCGGTCGCCGATGGCCAGAGCGTCGAAACCGATGAAGTGCGCGGGGGTTTCCCTGGCGAGCCTGTCGACGCGGCTCTGCGCGGGATGGATCCGCTGACTCAAGGACTCCCAGTCCAGCCGGGTCCGTCCGCCGAAGTCCCGCGGCACCACGATCTCGCCGTCGAGCACACACCGGTCGGCGAGTTCATCGCGCACCGCCTCGACGACCTCGGGGAAGTACCGGCCCAGATCCTTGCCGCTGCGCGACAGCAGCACCACGTCGTCGCCGTCCCGGAAGACCAGCGCGCGGAAGCCGTCCCATTTGGGTTCGAATGACCAGACCCCCGTGTCGGTCGGCACCTTCGTCTGCGCCTTGGCCAGCATGGGCTCAACGGGTGGCAGCACAGGCAGGTCCACGCGTCGCTCCTTGGTCGTCGGTACCCACATAGACCTTCACACCACCACAAAGTCATCGCAGACAAGGGCGATTACCCGACACACGAGTGGTTGACACGCACAATCTGCGTCGATTTAGATGGCTGTGTGCGGCTGATCACACTGAGTGGAGTGGCAGGCGCGTTCGCGCTCTCGGCGCTCATCGTCCTTCCGACCTCCCCGGTGGCACAAGCTGATCCGACTGCCGACTCCCAGTGTTGGTACAACCTCACCGCACCGGCGGTGATCGAGATGCCCGGTGGCGGCCAGGCGGTGTCCGCAGAGATCGGCATGACCCACTGCACGGGTCTGGCCCAATCGGTGCGGACCACCGCGTGCGTGACCAGGTCCGGCGACAGCGGGTTCTGCACCACCAAGAACGGCTACGTGCCCAGCACGGCGTACGCGCCGGGTTCGCTGCACGGGAACTTCACCGCGACGGGTGAGGGCTGTTATCGCGTCAGGTCGGACCTCGGCCTGGTGTGTGTTCCCGCAGGGCCCATCTCAGCGACGCTTTAGCTAGGACCATTCCGCCAGCACGCGCATCTTTCCGGCCTTGACGGCCGCCGCCCGCCGTAGCCTCTTGAGCTCCGGTGCGAAGGTGTTGCGCTCGTTGTCCTCAAAGTTCAGCGGTAGATCGAGTGCGTTGATCAACTTGCGTTCGAGATGCCATGGCTCGGGGTGCAACACCCAGGACACCGCAGCGTTCTCGGCCATCCACCGGGTCAGGACGTTTTCGCCTCCGCCGAAGGTCATGCGCTTGCCCGACCCGACCCGGCGCAGCGCGAACCCGAGCTCACTTCCGAGCAGGACACCGAGCGACTTTCGCAGGGTGGAACCGTCCGCGCTGGCGCCGCCTGCGCCGAAGTGATACCGGATCCGCTTGCGCAGATCTTGTGGCGCCCGCGGTTTGCCGTCGGGCCGCGGCGGGCCGGAGGTGATCCCGACGTACAGCAGTGTCCAACCGTCCTGCTGTTGGCAGCCCGTGACGTCGATGTCGCCGGGGATGTCGCGGAACCACCAACCATGGACACCCGCCTCGGCGGGGACCGGACACGGTTCGGCGAACACCTCGTCGCGCGTGTAACGCCGAGCCGCGAGGAACCTGGGAACAGCTTCAGCGCTGCGCTTCGCGGAGATCGACTCAGCCATCGCCTCACCTTAGTTGTCGGCCGGCGATGCGTCGCTGCCCTGTCCCTCACCCGCAGGGACTCCCGGGGGACGGCGACAGCGACGGGAGATCTTCGGGTGAGACCGCAACCCGGCGCGTCGTCGCTGTGCGGGCGGCGAGTTGCCGTCACTGTGCTGGCCACGCGAAAGCGTCCACCCCGGTGTCGATTCGCTTGGGTGCACTGTCCAGCCGAGGATGTCAGCTTCCCGGCGGCACCAGCATGCTCTCCCACGTACGTTCTGCGGGCGCGGTGGCGGCCAGGTCACCCTGTCGGTACACCTGACCGTCCGGCCCGACGTAGGTGCCCGTGGCCGGGTCGTACGTCGCGACCGCGATCGGCGGAAGTGACTGCTGCTGCACGACACCCGGTCCCTCGGACGGTGATGCCACCGGCAGATGGGGGACGCCCTGACCGGACAGTGTCGCGTTCGGGTCGCCCTTCCAACTGAGGCCGTCGTTGAGCGGCACGTACTGCTCGTCACTCTCACACATCCTGGCCGTGGGGGCACGCTTGCCCGGTCGACCGATGCAGGGGAAGTTGCGGACGCCGCGGACGTTGAACATCGCGTCCTGCGGTATGCGGCAGTAGAGGTCGGCTTCGGTGCGCTCCGGCGCGTCCTCGTAGGTGGCGTCGCGCATCTGACTGGCGGGCAGGAAGCCCGTGGTGCATGGCGGCGGCAGATTCAGGTTCAGGTTGAAGCTCAGGAATGCGCCCTTGTAGTCCAGTTTCACGTCCCGGTTGGCGACGCCGGTCCCCTGCTGAATCTGATTGCCCATCGGGATCAGCACCAGAAGCTGTTCGACCGCCGGACTGTAGGTGACCAGAACCGGGGCGATGTTGGCGAGATTCGCCATGACCACCGGCAGCGTCGGGTTCACCCGATCGAACAGTTGGCGAACCTGATCCGCGGCGGCCGGCCCCTTCTGGAGCAGCCCGGCCACGGCACCGTCCTGCTCCCGCAGTTGCCCGGTGAGGTCGGCCAGATTCACCGCCCACGCCTCGATCGAGTCGGCGGTGTCGGTCTGCGTATCGAGGATCGGTGCGGCGTTGTCCGCGAGGCTGGTGAGCTCGGGCAGGTTGGCCTTCGCATCGATCGCCAGGTTGGTCGAACCCTTGACGAATCGCGATATCTCGGGCCCGAGTCCCCCGAATGCGGTGTAGGACTCGTCGATCAACGTGCGCAGGTTGTCGCCCGGGATCGCCTGCAGGCCGGTGTTTGTCGCGTCCAGAAGTTCGTTGATGTCCGGGGGCACCGATGTTCGGTCGCGGGGGATCACGTCGCCGTCCACGAGTGGGGGCGCATTGTCGGAGACCGGAAGAAGTGCGACGTACTGTTCGCCGACGGCTGACCTGCTGTGCACCTGCGCATCAACATCGCTGGAGATCGGCATGTCCGACCGCAGCGACAGCACCGCCTCCACGTCCCCGGAGTCGGTGAGTATGACCTTCTCGACGAGGCCCACGGTGGTGCCCAAATAGCTGACATTGGACCGTTCATACAACCCGCCGGCCTCCGGCAGTTCCACCGTGACTCGGTAGTGGCCGTACCCGAACAGCAGGTTCGGCAGCCGCATGAAACCGAATGCCATGACCGCGAAGCTGATTGCCGTCACGGTGAGGAAGATCGTGATCTGAACCCAGATCCGTCGTGTCATCCGCATGATCAGCGCCCCTGATCCATGCGGTACGGGATCACCAAGGGATTGGCCGCCGTGTACGGGCTGGGGAACTGTCCGATCGTGCGACCCCACTGCATTTCGAGTTCGGTGAGGTCGCCCTCCCAGCGAGTGCCGGTGAACATCGCCGCGTCGAGCCGGCTGAGCGTCAGGTCGATGACGGCGGTCAGGTTGCCGTAGTCACCGCGAACCCAGTTCTCCAGAGTCTCGTTCGGCCAGGGGTAGGTGGCGTAGTAGCTCAGTGACCGCGTCATCGAGGGGCCCGCATCGGCCAGCGCCTTCAACGTGGGACTCAGCTGCTTCAACTCCTTCACCAGATTCTCCTTGGTCTGGTTGACGGTGTCGGCAGCCAATGCACTGAACCTGCCGAGCGCCACGAGCGCGTCGGCGAACTTCTGCCGTTGTTCCGAAAGCACCTCAAGAGCTTCGGGAATCGTCTTGAGCGCCCGGTCCACGACCGGTTTCTGGTCGGCGACCTGCCCCACCAGATTGTTCAGACTGTCCGAGGCGCTGATGATGTCGTCGGTCTGGTCGTCGACGTACCTGGTGAATTCGTCGAGTTGGGTGATGAGACTTCGCAAGTCGTCCTCACGGCCGGCGAACGCCGTGCTCAGGGCCGCGGTGATGTCCTGGATCTGACCGATTCCGCCCCCGTTGAGGATCAGGGAGACCGCAGCGAGAGTCTGTTCGGTTGTCGGATAAGAACTCCCGGAGCTCAGGGGGATCACGTCGCCCTGCCGCAGACGTCCTTCGGGCGGCACATTGCGCGGTGGCGTCAGCTCAATGTGTTTGGAGCCCAGCAGGCTGGTCTGCCCGATCGCGGCGGTCACGTTCGCCGGCAGGTCCACGTCACCGTTCAGTGACATCGTCACCAGCGCATGCCAGCCTTCGCGCTCGATCTTGGTCACGTTTCCCACGGTCACGTCGCCGACGCGAACCCGGGAATTCCGCTCGATGTTGTCGACGTCAGGAATATTCGCCTGGATCGTGAAGGCCTGCGGCCCGTGCCCCTCGGTTCCGGGGAGCGGAAGCGAGTTGGCGCCCTGCCACCCACATCCCGCCAGCGACAGTGCAATTGCGATCGGCGCGACGGCCCCCGCTCGCGACGCCGGCATCATGGCGCACCTCCGGGCACCATCATCCCCTGCAGACCGTCGGCCGGATCCGTTGACTCGGCAGGAGCGGGCACCTCCGCCGCCAGCGGTGTCGGCGGCGGCGGGGCGGGCACGTCCCCTGGCGGGGGAACGTAGTCGGGCCGCAGCCAATCCTCGCTGTAGGTGATCTCGTTGGGACGGGCGGTGGCGCCGACGAACGGATTCAGGCCCAACGGCGGGAAGTTCCAGTGCCGGTTCTTCACGATGGGCGCCAGATACTGCACGCAGAGTTTGGCCGACTGCTCCGCACCCAACCGGGATGCCGCCTGGATGGCTCCGCAGATGAAGGAGAGCGGGTTGGAGAAGTTGGTGAGCGCCAACGCGCCGGTGAGCGCGCCCTGGGCCGGTTCGTAGATGTTCACGAAGTTCTGGAACGCCGTCGGCGCGATGTGCAGGGTCTCCTTGAAGTCCCCGAGGCTCTCGTTCAACGCCGTGGTGACGGAGGCCAACCTGTCCGAGGCCGTTCCGACGTTCTCCTGGTTTTGGGCCAGGAAGTCCGTCACGTCGGCGACCACCGAATCGAAATTGGCCACAGCCGATCCGACCTCGTTGGGGGTGTTGGTCAGCAGGGTCGTCGCCCCGGCGAGGTTCTGGTTCAGACCACGCAGGGTGTCGGTGCTGCTCTGCAGGGCCGACACCAGGATCGACAGGCTCTTGATGGTGGAGAACAGATCCGTGCTGTGATCGCCCAACGCCGAGAAGGCCTGTGACAGCTTGATCAGCGTGTCTCGGATGTTGGCGCCCTCGCCGCGAAGGTTGTCGGACGCGGTGTTGACGAACGCCCCGAGCGTGCTGACCCCGCCGGGCTCGGTCGGTTGGAGTGTCTCCGTCAGTCGCCGAAGCTGCTCACGGAAGTCGTCCCATTCCACCGGGACGGCCGTGCGCCCCTCGGGGATCACCGCGTTGTCCTGCATGGTCGGGCCCCCGTCGTAGGCCGGCGTGAGCTGAATCGCCCGCACGGACACCAGCGACGGCGACAGGATGACGGCGTTCGCTTCAGCCGGCACCTGCTGGTCGGCGTCGAACCAGAACGTGATCTTCACCGTGTCGGTCTGCGGTTCGATCTTGTCGATCTTGCCGACCGGAACGCCGAGGATCCGCACCTCGTCGCCGACGTAGATGCCGTTGCTGTTGGCGAAGTACCCCACCACGTGCACACGGTTGACCTGGTCCGCCGCACGCACCGCGACCACCAGACCCGCGATGAGCAGCAGGGCCATGATCACCGAAAGGCTCGCTCGCATATCCCGTTTCGTCATCGTCCGCTGCCCCCCTCGGACGGTGTGCCCGGCCCGGGCACGTCAATCGGTGCCGACACCGGAGGCGGCGTGATGATCGCGGGCGGTCCGGGCGGCGGCCCGCCCGGGGCCGGCGCGGGAGGCGGTTCCCGATACGGGTAGCGCGGGTCGCCCGGGTTGCCGGTGATGGCGTCGGGCAGCGTCAGTCGCGGTTCCCCGCCCTGACCTGTGCGCGGGAAGGGGTCCGGCAACGCGGGGGTGCCGGGCTGGCCGACCTGCGGATCACTGAGCTGCGAGGGCAGCAGCACCGCAGGATCCAGGCCGAGATCTGAGAAGGCTGCGTCAATGAACGGTTGCACGAACTGCCCGGGCAGCAGGTTGGACAGGTACGCCTTGAAGAAGGGCCCGGAGGACACCGACTCACCCAGCGACATCGCATATTTGTTCAGCTTCTTGATGGACACCTGGATGTCGCGCTTGTGGTCGTCGAGGATCGCCAGGGCCTCGTTCAACTTCTCGACCGCGGGTGCGAACCCCTCACGGTTCTCGGCAATGAAGCCCTTCAACTGCTGGGCGACGGCGGAGGCGTTCACCGACAGCTGGTCCAGGGCACTGCTCTGGCTCTGGAGTTGTGCCAGCAGGGCGTTCGCGTCCACCGCCAGGCTGACCACCTGCGTGCTGCGGTCGGACAGCACCGCGGTGGCCTTTCGCGCATTCTCCAGGAGCTTCCGCAGTTCGGAATCACGGCGATTCAACGTCTCCGAGAACTGGCCGACGCCGTCGACCGCTGCTTTCAGCGCGGGCGGGGTGTCCTTGAACGTCTCGCTCAGCACCGCGAGCGACCGCGACACCTGATCGGTGTCCAGCCCACTGATCTGGGCGGTGATGTCGCCCAGAGCGTCGGGCAACTGGTACGGCGCCTGTGTGCGCTCGAGCGGGATCGCCCCGTCGAGGGCTTTGTCGCCGCGCGGCGTGAGCTCCAAGATCTTGGAGCCCAGCAGGCTTTTCGTCTTGATGGCCGCCTCGGACCGATCACCGACATGGATGCGTTTGTCCACGTTGAACCGCACGGCCACCTGCCTGCGGTCGAGGCTGATGTTCTCCACTCGCCCGACTTCGAATCCCGAAACCTGCACGGGTGCACCCACGATGAGGCCACCGGCCTCGGCGAACATGCCGGTGTAGGTCTTGTTGGTGTTGAAGACCGGAATCTTGTCGTAGTTGAGCGCGCCCACCGCAATGGTCAGGACGATCCCGATGCCCACTGCGCAGAGCACCAACGGATTTCGCTCAGAGAAGCGTTTCATCGCGGGGCGCACCTCCCCGAGTCCTGGCCGGCGAGCTTGATGAAGACGGGTTGGCCGCCTTTTCCGTTGACCTTGAGCACGGCGTCGCACAGGTAGAAGCTGAAGTAGTCGCCGTAGAGGCCGAACCTGCTCAGGGTCTGGTACTTGCTCGGCAGCGTCGACAACAACGAGTCCAGATATGCCTTGTCCCCGGCCACCAGTCCGGCCGTCCTGTCTGTCTCGGCGACCACGGTCTTGAAGGGCTCGCGCGCCTGCCGCAACAGGTCCGCCGTGGTGCCCGCCGCCGCATCCGTGTAGGCGATGGAGTTGGTGATGTCCTCTTTGCGCTCCGCGAGCGTTCCGACCGTCTGGGACAGGGCGTCAACGGCTTTCGCGAACTGCGTGTTCTCATCGCTGAGGGACCCGAGGACGGTGTTGAGGTTGGTGATCACCTCGCCGATCAGCTGATCGCGGTCGCCGAGCTTGGCCGTCAGCGCGGCGGTCTGGGTGAAGAACGCATTGATCGTGTCGCCCTGCCCCTGGAAGGCGCTGATGAGTTGACTGGACAGCGCATTGACCTGGTCGGGATCCAACGCCCGGAACAGCGGCCGGAACCCGCCGACGAGCGCATCGAGGTCCAGCGCCGGTGACGTCCTGGCCAGCGGGATGGTCTGCCCCGGCAGGAGCCGGCGGGCGTCGCCGGCACCCTCTTCCAGCGCCAGGTATCGCCCGCCGATCAGATCGTCGTACCTGATGACCGCCCGGCTCCCGTGCGTCAAGACCACGGCCTCGTCGACCCCGAAGTCCACGACGACCGTGGTGTCGGGCTGGATGACGATCTTGTCGACCTTGCCGACCTCGACGCCGCCGATCCGCACAAACTGTCCTGCCTGCAGACCGGAGACGTTGTTGAACACCGCGCTGTAGCTGTTCTCCTTCTCGAATCGCAGCTGGGAGAAGACCGCGAACATAGCGAACAGAAAGAAGGCGCAGACGGTGAGGAAGGCTCCCAACCGCCACACGGTCGCGCTGAGGTTGCCTCTCACTGCCCCGACTCCTGTTGCGGTAGATGCGGTCTCGGCGTCGGCTGCGCCTGACCGGGGTGCGCCGGGACGAACGGCTCCAGCCCCGCGGTGGGCCCGGGATCGCGAGGGGCGCCGGGCGGCGGCGCCGGAGGCAGACCGGGATACAGCGGTGTGCCGTCCGGGGCGTACAGCGGTGCGCCGTAGGGCGGCGCCCCGGGATACGGGATCGGACCCGGAGCGGGGCCGCCCTCCTGGTAGCGCACGCTGGGCGGTTCGGGAATGCCGCGGGTGGTCGGGAAGTAGTTCGCCCACCCGGGGAATCCGATGCCTGGATTGGGCCGCCAGTCGAGTCCGGTTCCCCATCCGGTGTTGGTGACCAACTGCCGCACCGGGAAGTTGTTCTTGGCGTCGGGAAGCGAACCGCAACTCGGCTTGCCGCCGGGGCCACCCTTGGCGGCGACGATCGGCAGGTTCTCCGGATACTTGTAGGGATTCTCACCCGCAAGGAGCGCGACGTCGAGGATGACCGACTTGCCGTTGCCGCCCACGATGTCCCAGCCGCCCTCCTCCAGCATCGTCGTCCCGCCCTGCAGGATGCAGGTGTAGGTGGGGCTGTACTTCAACAGCAGGTTCGTGGTCGGTTCGAGTGCGTTGATCGCTGTCGAGATGTTCTTGACGTTGGGTCCCAGCAGGGCTGTCCCGCTGTTCGACATGCCCGTGACATTCAGCAGCAGCGCATCCAGTGCCTCGGAGTTGTCGGCGACCGTGGTGCTCGTCGTGCTGAATGAGTCCAGGATCTTCACGATGTTGCCCGCCGCGACGCCGTAGGTGTCGCTGAAGGCACGCAGCGAATTCCAGTCGCGCCGTATCACCTCAGCGCGCGGATTGAGTTGCAGCAGCACCTCGTTGGCCGCCGTCGTGGCCTCCCCGATCCTCTCCCCCTGACCGCGCAGTCCGTCCGCGAAGGCGCCCAGGACGGAGTTCAGCTTGGCCGGGTCGACCTGCTGCAGGAGTTCGGTGAGGTTTCCGAACACCGTGTTCACTTCGGTGCTGACGTTCTGTGAGTCGATGATCGACCCGGCGCGAAGGCGCGCCGGACTCGGATTCTCGGGATAGAGAAGGTCGACGTACTTGGCGCCGAATGCGGTGGTCGCGCGGATCTGGGCCTGCACGTTCGCCGGGATCTTGTGAGCCTGATCGGGGAAGAGTTGCAGCTTCAGCGTCACCCCGTCCGTACCGGGGTGGACCGCGTCGACGCGTCCGACCTGGACGCCGCGCATCTTGACCTTCCCACCGGGATCCATGACCAGCCCGGCCCGATCAGACTCCAGCGTCACCGGCACGAAGGACCGGAACGTCCCTCGGAAAAGACTCAGGCTGAGGAAGACCAGGAGCCCGATCACCAGAAACAGGACCAGGGTCCACCACGCGGGATCCACCCTGCGCTCACCGGCTCGACGTTGCATGGCGCTACCCCGAGAGGTTGAAGCTGCCGGACTGACCGTAGATGGCCAGCGAAACGAACATGGTCACCGCGACCGCCGCGATGAGTGAGGTGCGGACGGCCCGTCCGACCGCCTCCCCCACGCCGGCGGGACCGCCCGAGGCGTTGTAGCCGTAGTACGTATGGACGAGCATGACAACGACAGCCATCGACACGGCCTGGAAGAACGACCAGATGAGGTCGACGGGGTTCAGGAACGTGTTGAAGTAGTGGTCGTAGACGCCGGTCGACTGGCCGTAGACCAGTGTCGTGCCGACGCGAGTCGCCAGAAACGCCATGAGGACCGCGATGCAGTACAGCGGGATGACGACAATGACGCCGGCCACCATGCGACTCGAGGCGAGGTAGGCGATGGAGCGGACCCCCATGACCTCGAGGGCGTCGATCTCCTCGCTGATGCGCATCGCCCCCAACTGCGCGGTCGCGCCTGCGCCGATGGTCGCGGCGAGACCGATGCCGGCGATGAGGGGCGCGATGAGACGAACGTTCAGGTAGGCGGAGGTGAACCCGGCGAGGGCGTCCACGCCGATCTCCTGCAGCTGGCTGTAGGCCTGCACGGCGATCAGGGAGCCTGCCGACAGGGTCAGGAAGCCGACGATCACGACGGTGCCGCCGATGATGGCCAGCGCACCGGTGCCCAAGCTCATCTGGGCGATGAGCCTGACCACCTCGATCTTGTAGTGGGCGAACGCATCCCAGATTCCGCGGATCGTCAGGCCGTAGAACTCCGTCTGCTCCCCGAGTCGGCGCCATCCGGCGACGACCTTCTGGGCGCGATGTCGCGTACGCACGAAGAGACTGCTGGGCGCGGCTACGGTCATGCTCCCGCCTTCACCGCGACAGCCGTGGCGATGACATTGATCACGAACAGCGCCAGGAACGTGAAGACGACCGTCTCGTTGACCGCGTTGCCGACCCCTGCCGGCCCACCTCCGACGGTGATGCCCTTGTAGCAGGCGATCAGACCCGCGGTCATGCCGAAGATCGCGGCCTTCAGCAGACAGACGATGACCTCCGGCGTCCCCACCAGCAGCGTCAGGCCCGCCGCGAAGGCGCCGGGTGTGACGTTCTGGAGGAACACGGAGAAGAAGAACCCACCCACGATCCCCGTCATCGTCACCGTCGAGGCCAACATCAGCGAGATCAGGGTGGCCGCCAACACCCGCGGTACCACGAGAGCCTGGATCGGATCGATGCCGAGCACCCGCAGCGCATCGATCTCCTCGCGGATGGTGCGGGCACCGAGGTCGGCGCACATCGCGGTGGCGGCCGCGCCAGCGATCACGAGAACCGTGACGACTGGGCCGATCTGGGTCACTGCGCCCAGCGCCGCACCGGATCCGGAGAAGTCAGCCGCTCCGATCTCCACCAACAGGATGTTCAGCGTGAAGGTCGTGAGCACCGTGAACGGAATGGCCAGGAGCACTGTCGGCATCATCGAGACACGCGCGACGAACCAGCATTGGAGCAGAAACTCGCGCCACGCGAACGGTGGGCGAAACATCTGGACGATCGTGTCCAGGCACATCCCGAAGAACTCGCCCAGCGCGATCGCAGGTGCGGGTCCGCGCACGGTTCGCACTCAGCGGCACCCGGTCTGGGCTGGCGCCCCGTGGTCCATCTCGAACACGGCCACCTCCTGAAAGACACGGCATTTCGACGATGCGAACGACTGTGACCGGAAGCACAATCGCGGGCAACCGTACAACACTCCCCACGCCTCAGCAATCAAAATCGACAGAAATTAGTCAACCGACGAAATTGACATAGTTTGCTAGGTGGACTTTGCCTCCCGCCCAGATCCGTTCGCTCACATGACCATAAAGCAGGCGTAAGGGGCGCAACCACAAGGCATGCCGCCCGTTTGCCACACCTTCACCCTCAGAGCTTCTGAGAACCCCGGGCCAGACGGTCAGCGAATACTGGCTGAGACATCGCCCGACTGGGGTGCGCGCCGGGTGGGGTGACGGCTACCGCGAAGGCGGGAAGTCGAGTCCGAGGAGTCCCGAGCCCAGTTCGGAGAGGATGTCCTTCAGCTGCGCCATCCGCTCGGGACCGATCACGCCCTCGATCTCCGCGTCGAGTTCCGCGCCGATGTCGCGGGCGTCCGCGATCAGCGCCCTGCCGGCGGCCGTGTACCGGACGATCTTCGCCCGGGCATCGTCGGGGTCGGGCACGCGCTCGAGGTAGCCGAGGCTTTCGAGGTCGGTGACGAGTTGGCCGACCGCGTTCTTCGACACGTCCTGAGCCTTCGCGATATCCGTGATGCGGCTTCCGCTCCAGTCCAGGTGGACCATCAACCGAGCGTGCGCGGGACGCAGTCCGGCGTGCCCCCGCTCACGCGCGCGCTCATTACTGGTCCGCGCCATCCATTCGCCCAACTCGATGGCGTTCCTCTGCAGAGAGTTGCGGTAGAAGTGGGAGACATCGGCATCCTCGGGCAGGCCGCGGAACCTCGGACGTTCACTCATCAGCGGCGTCATCCGTTGCGGGACTGCTCATCTCGTGGCCTCCGGCCGTTTACTGCCCCATTTCAGGGGACCCTCTCTCCGCGCCCCGCCAACCCCACCCCGCGCCAACCCCGATGTCGGCGAGTGGTTGACATGACACCCCATATTGGTGAAGCTGTCTTCACTATACGAACGATCGGACGCCAGCATGGACGTACTGCTCGCGAGCGCGGAACTGACCCCACCGGCCCTGACGGATCCCGGCGGCACCTGGGTCTTCAATGTCGCGGTTCCGATCGTCGGCGGCACGCTGATGCTGCTGGCGATCCTCGACGTCATCCGACGACGTCGGTTCACCTGGGGCTTCCTGTTCCTGTTCAACAGCCTCGCGATCTATTGGATGGAGACCGTCGGCGATTGGGCTCAGCACCTGATCTACAGCCCGGCCTTCGCCCAGCACCACCTGCTGGAATGGCTGCCCGTCAAGACACCGAACGACCCCCTGTTCATGCCGTTCGCGTACGCGGTCTACTGGGGCGTCCACGCCATCCTGATCCTGTGGCTCAGCCAGTGGGTGGCCTCCAAGACCGGCTGGAGCATGCTGAAATCGCTTTTGGTACTGGCGATTCCGGTGAACTACGTCTGGGACTTCGTGGTCGAGGGGGCCGCGACGGCGATGGGCTGGTGGACCTACGACCCCGGTATCGGGCCGGTGCTGGAGTGGCCGGACGGCGGCCGCATCACCCTGCTGTGGACCATCGGTCTGATGTGCGTGTGGCCGAACCTGATCGCCTACTGGGCCGGCAAGCCGCCGATACGCGGTCTCAACCACCTCGAAAGATTCTGCGGCCTGCAACGATTCACCACGCCCAAGGAATCCCTGGGATCAGGGGGTCCCGACACCGCCGGCGCGACCAGCCCGAGTGAAGCGAGCGGCGTCGCGACCGCGACACGCGTGCGATCCAAGCAGCAGGAGTTCGACGACCACCTCAACTATGCGGTCACCATTCCGCGGTGGCGGTTCGAGCTGCTGCGCCTCGGCGCGTGGTTCGTCGGATTCCAGGTCAGCGCCGTTCTGTTGCTGGGCGTCCCGCTGCTGCTGATGCGGATCCTCACCGGTTTCGACAGTCCCTACATTCCCTAGTCGAAAGGACGCAGGCGATGCAGAACTCAGCACGTCGATCGGCGAAGGAGCTGCCCGCGGAGTTCTTCCTCCCACCGAAGACCGATTCCGAGTTGTGGCGTGAAACCGCGAAGCTGCTTGCCGGGAGTGTCGCCTACATGGTGGTGCTGGCCGCGATCGTCCTCAATACGCGCGGGATCGTCGTCCATCTCTGAAGCCAATGTCGCTGTACGACCTCATCCACATAGCTAACCTGGTTGACGATCTGCGTTGGGCTCGGAAGGAAGCAGGCCACCGATGACACCCTCGACGAACTGTCCTATCGCTGCGTATGAGTTCAGCCGCGGACCCGACCCCGCAGGCAGCAACTTCGACCGGCTCGACGAATTTCAGCGCCAGCACCGGCCGTTCTTCCGCACCGAGGAGGCGCAGGGGTACTGGGTCTTCACCGATCACGACGTGATCCGGGAGGGCCTGCAGCACCCAGAGCTCTTCTCGAACTCCGTCATGGTTCCGACCGAGTCGAATCCGCCGTACAAGTGGATCCCGATCATGTTGGATCCGCCGGAGCACGGAAAGTGGCGGCACCTGCTGGGCCTCTACTTCTCACCCAAGCGAGTCAAGGAGCTTGAGGGTGCTCATCGCGCCTTCGCGATCGAACTGATCGAGCGGATCCGATCCACCGGTTCCTGCGACTTCTACGCCGAGTTCGCGGCCGTCTTCCCGACCACGATCTTCCTCCAGATCATGGGACTGCCCATCGACAAACTCGACGATTTCATGGTGTGGGAGGACAAGATCCTGCACGTCACCGAGGAGAAGGATCCCGACCGCTCTGGCGCCCTCAACGCGATGATGGAGGTCATGGGCTACTTCGGTGAGCTCATCGCCGCCAAGCGCGCGGATCCGGCCCAGCGCGGCGACGACATCGTCAGCCATGCACTGGACTGGCGCATCGACGGGGAGGCCCCCACCGACGAGGACCTGTTGTCCTGCATGCTGCTGCTGTTCATGGCCGGCCTGGACACCGTCGCAGCCCAACTCTGCTATTCGTTCCTCCATCTGGCCACCCACCCCGAGCACCGGCGACAGTTGGTCGACAATCCCGACCTGACCGCTCGCGCGGTCGAGGAGTTGATGCGCGCCTATCCGATTGTGCAGACGGCGCGCATCGCCACATCCGCCATCGAGTTCCACGGCTGCCCAGTGCAGAAGGGCGACATAGTCGCCTTCCCGTTGGGGATGGCCAACCGCGACCCGAATGAGCACTCCCGCGGCGGGACAGTCGATTTCACGAACGGTGCGCCGCGCCACATCAGTTTCGGCGCCGGCCCCCACCGCTGCCTCGGCTCCCATCTGGCCCGTCAGGAGATGACCGTCGTGCTGCAGGAGTGGCATCGGCTGATCCCCGAGTACCACATTCCGGATCTGTCCGAGGTGGTCGAACACTCCGGAGGCGTGTACGGCATCGAACGACTTCCGTTGGCGTGGTAGCGGACCCGCGAATGGACTCCCGCCATCATCCATGGCTTCGCTGGATCGTCGGCGGAAGCCGCATCCTCCTCGGCGTCGTGCTGTTGCTGAATCCACGATTTGCCGCACGGACCTGGCTGGGTCCCGACGGCGCGAACCCCGGGGTGGCGCTGTTGTTCCGCAGCATCGGGGCACGGGACGTCGCCCTCGGTGCGGGTCTGTTGGCAGCCCCGCCCGAGGACACCGCATGGGCCCGCGCCGGCACCCTCGCCGACGTCGGTGACGCGGGCGCATCCCTGCTCAACCTGCGGTCGGTCCCCGCCCGCCAGGTGCTCCCCGGCGCGGCGCTCGCCGCCGTCTTCGCAGCAGCCGGAGCGGTCCTGTCCGTGCGTGCCGGTCGCTGACTCCACGACTCGGCGCACCCCACACGTTGTTAGACTCGAAACCTGCTTTGCCCGGTGAGCCTGCCGAACCCGAGATGCCGCCGCCGCAGAGATGAACTCGGAGGTCGACCCAGTGGCCCGCGGTCCACACACCAACACACCCATCGACCGATCTCCGAACGTTGCGCCCGTTCGTACGCCCAAGACGGCCGAGATCGTCGCGCAGTCGTTGCGCAGGCAGATCGTCACCGGCGAACTCAAGGACGGCGACTTCCTGCCCAACGAACCCGAGTTGATGACCCAGTTCGGGGTGAGCCGCCCCTCGCTGCGAGAGGCCATCCGGGTGCTCGAATCCGAACGCCTCGTGGAGGTGCGTCGTGGTTCCCGGACAGGCCCGCGCGTGCGGGTGCCGGGCCCGGAGATCGTCGCCCGCCCAGCCGCGCTGCTTCTGGAGTTGTCCGGTGCGACCGTTGCGGACGTGATGGTCGCGCGCACGGCCATCGAACCGCTGTCGGCCCGACTCCTGGCCGAGAGCGGCAACACGTCGGCCTATGACGAGTTGGAAGCCATCCTCGTGGAGGAGATTCCCACGGCGTGGAAAACCGGACACCTCGCCGAGGTGTCGGCGAGATTCCACCGTCGCCTGGTCGAGTTGTCCGGCAATGCTGCGCTGGGCATCGTCGCGGGCATGCTGCATGAGTTGGCGGAACGCCACACCGCGGCGGCGATCAAGCGCAGACGCACGGTGTCGGAAGCGGAGTACCAGATGCTCACGCGGTCCTACCGGCGGCTGATCGGTCTGCTGCGCGCCGGTGAGGGCGAGAAGGCCGAGGCCCATTGGCGCCGACACATGGAGCGCACCCGTGAACTGTCGCCCCGCGGACTGGCGAACGAGAAGGTCCGCGACATCACGGACTGAGCCCTCCACAATGGGGCGATGGACCTTCCCGTCCCGCCCCCGGTGTCGCCGATGCTGGCCAAGTCCGTCGACGCCATCCCGCCCGGTGCGTCCTACGAGCCGAAATGGGACGGGTTCCGGACGATACTGTTCCGCGACGGCGATGAGGTCGAACTCGGCAGCCGCAATGAACGGCCGATGACGCGCTATTTCCCCGAGGTCGTCGCGGCCGCCGTGGCCGAACTCCCGCCACGATGCGTGGTCGACGGTGAGATCGTCATCGCGACCGCCGCTCGACTGGACTTCGAGGCGCTGCAGCTCCGCCTGCACCCGGCGGCCAGCCGCGTCCGGATGCTGGCCGCACAGACACCGGCCCAGTTCATCGCGTTCGACCTGCTGGCCCTGGGGGACCAGGATCTGACGGGCCTGCCGTTCTCCGAGCGTCGCGCCGCCCTTGAGAGGGCGCTCAGTACTGCTGGCCCGACCTTCCATGTCACGCCCGCAACCACGGATCTCGCGCTGGCACGACGCTGGTTCGACGAGTTCGAGGGCGCCGGCCTGGACGGCGTGATCGCCAAGCCACTGGAGCTGACCTACCAACCCGACAAGCGGGTGATGTTCAAGGTCAAGCACCGGCGCACCGCCGACTGTGTGGTGGCCGGATATCGCCTGCACAAGTCTGGCGCCGACGCCGTGGGCTCGCTGCTGTTGGGCCTCTACGACGAGGACGGTTCGTTGGCGTCGGTCGGCGTGATCGGGGCGTTCCCAATGGCGACCAGGCATGCCCTGTTCACCGAATTGCAGCCCTTGGTCATGACTTTCGAAGGCCACCCGTGGAACTGGGCGGCGCACATGGCCGACCGCGACACCACCAGGCGCTACGAGGGTGGGTCGCGGTGGAACGCGGGCAAGGATCTGTCGTTCGTGCCTCTGCGCCCCGAGCGCGTGGTCGAGGTGCGCTACGACCACATGGAAGGCCGACGGTTCCGGCACACCGCGCAGTTCAACCGGTGGCGACCCGATCGCGATCCGGCGTCGTGCACCTTCGCGCAGTTGGAGCAGCCCGCGACGTTCGACCTCGGCGACATCGTGCCCGGTCTGTGCACCTCCCCTTGACCTCAACAATGGTTGATGTTCCACCCTGGGATGCATGAAGGCTCAAGCATGAAACAGATCCGCAGCGACCTCTGGGAAACCCGTACCGACAGCCCGTTTCCCGGCCTGACCACCCACGGCTACGTCTGGACCGGCAGGACGGGAGGCAACGTGCTGTTCTATTCGACTGCCACCGACGCCGACTTCGACGAGATCGATCACCTCGGCGGGGTGACAGATCAGTACCTGTCCCACCGTGACGAGGCCGGTCCGATGCTCAAGGAGATCTCGGCGCGGTTCGGCACCCGCCTGCACGCACCCTCGGGGGAACGCACCGACATCGAAGCGCACGCGCCCGTCGATGTGCCTCTGCGCACTCGGCACGTCGACGACCTGGGCATCGAGGTCATCCCCACACCGGGCCATTCGCCGGCCAGCACGTGCTACCTGGTGACCGCCGTCGACGGCACGCGGTACCTGTTCACCGGAGACACCCTCATCCACGGCGCCGACGGGCACTGGTTCGCCGGGTTCATCCCGCCCATCAGTGAGGCGGGGCCCCTGTCCGAGAGCCTGCGCCTGCTCGCGACCGTGACCCCTGACGTCGTGGTCTCCAGCGCCTTCACCGGTGACTCCGGCGTGCACGAGGTCGAGGCGGACGCGTGGGCTGCCTGCGTACAGGAGGCGCTGGCCGGCATCGGCTAGATTGCGGGACATGACCCGCCCGCCCGGCGCGGGCCGGTTCGCCCCCAGCCCGTCGGCCGACCTGCACATCGGCAACCTGCGCACCGCGGTGCTGGCGTGGCTCTTCGCCCGTTCCACCGGACGCCGCTTCCTGATCAGGGTCGAGGATCTCGACGACCGGACGTTCGACGACGTCGCCGCGCGGCAGTTGCACGATCTGGCGGCCATCGGCGTCACCGCGGACGAAGCACCCGAGTACCAGACGGCGCACACCGCGCGGTACGACAGCGTGATCGACTCGCTGACCGAGCGCGGCCTGGTCTACGAATGTTTCTGCAGCAGAAAGGACATCCTGTCGGCGCCGCGCGCCCCGCACGCGCCGGAGGGTGCGTACCCGGGCACCTGCCGCGACCTCACCGACGCCGAACGCGCCGAACGCCGCGCTGGCGGACGGCCACCGGCCCTGCGGTTGCGCTCCGATGTCGACGAGTTCACGGTGTCCGACGTGCAACACGGCACCTACACCGGCGTCGTCGATGATCTGGTGCTGCGCCGCGGTGACGGCGTCCCGGCCTACAACCTCGCCGTCGTCGTGGATGACGCGGCCCAGGGCGTGGATCAGGTGGTCCGCGGTGACGATCTGCTGCCGTCGTCACCGCGGCAGGCGTACCTCGCCACTCTGCTGGGCCACGCGGTGCCCGAGTATGCGCACGTACCCCTCGTGCTCAACGCAGAAGGCAAGCGTTTGGCCAAACGCGATGGCGCGGTGACACTTTCCGAGATTGGGATCGAGCAGGCGCTGGCGCAGATCGCAGCATCGCTGGGGTTCACCGCAACCACCGCCGAGGCGATGCTCGCCGAGTTCGACCCCGTCCGCCTCCCCCGCGAGCCCTGGATCTACCACGCGGGCGGCCAGTGAGGCGATTTCAAGAAATCCTGAGCAGAACCCTGTAAGACCCCCATCGCTGTTGTTACGTTCCGCCGGTGAGCCATTACCTGCGGAGGGCGCTTCTGCCGCTCATCGTGCTCGTCGCGCTGACCGCGACGGCCTGCGGATCGGCATCGAAGGACGAGGGCGGCGGTGTCCTGCGATTCGGCACCGAAGGCGTGTACGCGCCCTTCAGCTACCACGACCCGGCCACCAATGAACTGACCGGATACGACGTCGACGTGGCCCGCGCGGTCAGCGAAAAACTGGGCCGCCCCGTCGAGTTCGTCGAAACCCCGTGGGACTCGATCTTCGCCGCGTTGGAGGCCAACCGCTTCGACGTGGTGGCCAACCAGGTCACCATCACCCCTGAACGCCAGGCGAAATACGACCTTTCCGAACCCTATGCGGTCGGCGAGGGCGTCATCGTCACGCGCGCCGACGACGACTCCATCACCTCGCTGGACGACCTCAAGGGCAAAGTCGCCGCCGAGAGCGCCACCAGCAACTGGGCCGAGGTCGCCCGCAACGCCGGCGCCCGCGTCGAGGCGGTCGAGGGCTTCACCCAGGCGATCAAGCTGCTCAACCAGGACCGCGTCGACGTCACGGTCAACGACAGCATCGCGGTCTACGCCTACCTCGCCGAAACCGGTGACACCTCGGTGAAGATCGCCGCGACCACCGGGGAGAAGAGCGAGCAGGGGTTCGCGGCCCGCAAGGACAGCGGCCTGCTCACCGATCTCGACAAGGCCCTGGCGGACCTGCGCGCCGACGGCACCCTCACCGCGATCTCCCAGAAGTACCTCAAGGCCGACGCCTCGGGCACCGACGTCAAACCGGGATCGCGCTCGGTGTGGGGCCTCATCGGCGACAACCTGTGGCCGCTGGCCAAGGCCGCGATCACCATGACCATTCCGTTGACCATCATCAGCTTCATCCTCGGACTGGCGATCGCCCTGGTGGTCGCCCTGGCCCGACTCTCCCCCGACCGGATCCTCAGTTCCGCGGCACGGTTCTACATCTCGATCATCCGTGGGACCCCACTGCTGGTGCAGCTGTTCATCGTCTTCTACGCGCTGCCCGAGTTGGGCGTGAAGATCGACCCGTTCCCCGCCGCGGTGATCGCATTCAGTCTCAACGTCGGCGGCTACGCGGCGGAGATCATCCGCTCGGCCATCCTGAGCATCCCCAAGGGCCAATGGGAGGCCGCCGAGACGATCGGCTTCAACTATGCCGGAGCACTGCGTCGGATCATCCTGCCGCAGGCCGCCCGCGTCGCGGTGCCGCCGCTGTCGAACACGCTGATCTCGTTGGTCAAGGACACCTCGCTGGCATCCACGATCCTGGTCACCGAACTGCTGCGGACGGCGCAGATCGCCGCGGCGCCGACCTTCGAGTTCTTCGCGCTGTATGGCACGGCTGCGGTGTATTACTGGGTCATCTGCCTCGCCCTCTCGTTCAGCCAGGGCCGCGTCGAACGCCGGCTGGAAAGGTATGTCGCCCGATGACAGAAGAGCAGATCGAATATCGCGTCACCGCCGAGGGTGTGAAGAAGGCGTTCGGCGACAACCAGGTGCTCAAGGGTGTCTCGTTCAAGGTGGAACAGGGCACGGCGACGACGATCATCGGCCCGTCGGGTTCGGGCAAGACCACACTGCTGCGGACCCTCAACGCACTCGACCGCGCCGACGCCGGCGTGATCCGGGTGGACGACGTCGAACTGGACTTCTCGAAGCCGCAGCCCAAGTCCGAGGTGCGCAGATTCCAGTCGCGCAGCGGCTTTGTGTTCCAGTCGCACAACCTGTTTCCGCACAAGACGGTGCTGGAGAACATCACCGAGGGACCGCTGATCGTGCAGAAGCGGCCGAAGGACGTCGTCATCTCCGAGGCGGTCGAACTCCTCGAACAGGTCGGCTTGGCCGCCAAGCGGGATCAGTACCCGTATCAGCTGTCCGGAGGGCAGCAGCAGCGCGTGGGGATAGCGCGGGCCCTGGCGCTCAAACCCAAACTCGTGCTGTTCGACGAGCCGACGTCAGCGCTGGATCCCGAGTTGGTGGGCGAAGTGCTCTCGGTCATCAAGGATCTGGCGGTCGAGGGCTGGACGCTGGTGATCGTCACGCATGAGATCCAGTTCGCCAAGCAGGTTTCCCATCAGGTGCTGTTCACCGATCAGGGCATCATCTTGGAGCGGGGCACACCCGACGAGGTCATCGGCGATCCGAAAGAGGAGCGCACCCGGCAGTTCCTGCAGCGGATCCTCAACCCGCTGTAGTCGCTCCGACTGCTCGGCCCGTGCGCGATGTCCCCCGGCCGCCGGGGATTCGAGTACTGAGCTACTCGTGCCCTCCCGCGCTGACCCGCGACACGCTGGTGGTTGCCGAGAGCGTTGCCGGCTGATCGCATCGCGGAACAGGGGAGAACCCCCATGAGTCGGTCTGAACATTTCACGTCACGCCAATCGCGTGGACCGCAGACCAGGCGGTCCGCCACGGCGTCGTCCACACCCGCGTGTTCGACCACCAGCGCCGAACTTGCGCAGATGCGCGGTCTCACGGTCACCGAACCCGTCCCCGGACAGCACGGGTTCGCGTTGGCAGAGGTGGTGCCTCCCGCGCCTGACGCACTGCAGGTCGTGCACCCGATCGATCCCGGGCCGGCAGTCGGCCGCTCGCGGAAGATCAAGAACGTCACCGGACCGGGCCTGACCGACCGGTTCGGTATGGCGGCAACCGATTTGGGAGTCATGACTCGCACGCCATCGGGCCGGATCATCGCCGTCTTCGGTGACACCTTCCGGCAACCCTCGGTCGGCAGCGACGATTGGCGCGCCCCCGTGGCGTTGTTCTCCGACACGAAGAACCTCGACGACGGCATCGTCTGGAGTGAGGCCGCCGGCGGCGACCCCAACTATGCGCGGCAGCTGTGGCCCTACAACCACAACGGCCCCGCGGGAGTGTCGACGGTGCTGCCCTCGGATGTGATCACCGTCGGCGACGTGATGTATCTGCACGCCAGCGCGCACTTCCCGTTCGGCAACGTCGGCTTCACCGAGATCTGGAAGTCCATCGACGACGGGCACAGCTGGTTCCGGGTGGGCCCGCGCTGGGATGCGCACCTGCACAATGGCCTGGCCCAGTTGTGGACGTGGGACCTCGGCGACGACGGCTGGGTCTACGTGATGTCCACGGGGTTCCGCCTGCAGCGCGACCGCCCACTGATCCTGCGCCGAGTCCGTCCCGAGCGGATCGCCGATCCGTCCGCCTATGAGGGCTGGGGATTCCGGGCGGGCGAATGGGCCTGGCGCAACGAGCCGACGCCGGTGCTCGAAGGGGGATTCGGCGAGCTCTGTCTGCGCCGGATCCAGAACCAGTGGGTGCTCGTGGTGTTCGACAACTTCGGCTACGACCTCGATGTGCGGGTCTTCCCCGACATGACCAGCAATCTCTACACAGTGCCCACGGGCACACCCATCCGCGGGACGACCTGGGGGCAGGAGGGCGACGACAGAGTGGCCCAACTGTATGGACCGTCGATCGTGCCGGGCTCACGACTGGACGGCGGGTTCCACATCCTGCTCAGCCAGTGGAACACCGCAACGGGGTGGCCGTATCGCGCCATGCAGTTCAAGATCCCCGTCCCGTCGGCCGCGGCACCGGGCGGCGTCGGTCGGACGCCGTCGGCGCAGGAGGCCGGTGAACCCCTCGACTCCGGCAACGGCCAGGGTGCGGGGCGACGCACGCGCCGGGGCGCGGGCCGAACCCCCGTCCGCTGAGCGCCAGCGTCCGCATCTGTACGCCCGGCGTGTCTGCGTTCAGACGCCCCTGCAACGCGGGGGACCCCAGCACACTCGCGGGGGTTCCGGCGCGCTCGCCGGGATTGGAGTGTGGGGGTGGGGCCTGTGGAAGAGTTGAGGACATGTCGCGTCGTGAAGCAGACGTCATCATCGTGGGGGCCGGACTGTCCGGGTTGATCGCAGCGCGCACAGTGCTGCAGGCCGGGCTCACGCCCCTGGTCCTCGAGGCCGACGAGCGTGTTGGCGGGCGCATCCTGACCGAGGACGCCCTGCCCGGTGTGCCGGTGGAACTGGGCGCACAGTGGATCGGCGACACCCACGAGCGGATGTTCGCGCTGGCCGCCGAACTCGGGGTCGAGACGTTCCCCCAGTACGACGAGGGCGAGACCTCCTACGACCTGGTCGGGTCAGGGGTGCTGCGGGAGAACGACTTCCACGCCCGGTTCGGCTCGGAACTCGCAGAGCTCGAGAAGGTGTTGCGCCTGCTTGACGAGCTGGCCGCCGAGGTTCCGCCCGAGGCCCCGTGGCTGGCACCGCGAGCCGCGGCGTGGGACTCGATCACCGCGGGCGCCTGGTACGACGGGCAGGGCCTGTCACCCGTGGCGCGCACGCTCCTCGAGATCTGCACAGTCGGCATCCTCGCGGTGCCCACGGTCGAGGTGTCGTTGCTGCATCTGCTGTTCACCATCCAGACCTGCGGCGTGACGTCCGAACTGTTCGCCGAATCCGAGGGCGGCGCCCAGACCGTCCGGTTCGTCGGCGGCACCGGTGAGATCCCGAAGAGGCTGGCGGCACTGTTCACCGACCACATCGTGCTCAATGCGCCGGTCCTGCTGATCGAGCACGGCACCGACCGCGTCACCGTGCACTGCCGAGGCGGCCTGGTGGCCGAGGGCCGCAGGGTCATCGTGGCGATCTCCCCCACCCTGGCCGGCCGCATCATGTACGACCCGCCGCTGCCGGGTGTCCGGGATCAGCTCACCCAACGCCTGCCCAACGCCTCGGCGATGAAGGCGTTCTTCATCTACGACGAGCCGTTCTGGCGGGCCGACGGCCTCAACGGTCAGCTCATCTCCGACGTCGGGCCGGCCCGGATGTCGAACGACACCTGCATCCCGGGCGACGACCACGGCGTCCTGCTGCTTTTCCTCGAGGGCGAGCAGGCGCGCACCTTCGGCCGCCTGCCCGAAGAGGAGCGGCGTGCCGCCATGACCGCGGAACTGGTGCGGCACTTCGGCGAGCGCGCCGCGCGGCCCGAGTTCTACATCGACGGCGAGTGGTCCGACCGGCAGTGGACGCGGGGCTGCTACAACGCCAACTGCGGCCCGTTGGTGTGGACGACGTTCGGCCACGCCCTCGCGGAGCCCATCGGCGTGATCCATTGGGCCTCAACGGATACCGCGATCCGGTGGAGCGCCTACATGGAGGGTGCCGTCGAGGCCGGAGAACGCGCGGCACACGCCGTCATCGCCGAGTTGGCGGGCTGAGCTCTCAAACGTCGACGGGCAGGGTCGCCATGCCACGCAGTGTGACGTTCGGCTTGTACGAGGGCTCGCCGGCCAGTCGGGCGTCGGGGAACCGCCTGGTCAGGGTCGACAGCGCGATGGTGGCCTCCAGGCGCGCGAGCGGCGCGCCCAGGCAGAAGTGCGGGCCGAGTCCGAACGCCAGGTGCCGGATCGCACCTCGGTGGGGGTCGAAGGTGTCGGGGTTCTCGCACTGCGCGGGGTCGCGTTGCGCGGCAGCGAGCAGCAGCATCATCAGGTCCCCCTTGGGGACCGAGACGTCACCGATGGTCATGTCCTCCCCCGCTACGCGACTGGTCATCTGCACCGGAGGGTCGTAGCGCAGCGTCTCCTCGACGATCGCCGACGCCAACTCCGGGCTTCCGCGCAGCTCCGCCCACAGCTGCGGGTTCCGCAGCATCGCCAGCGCGGCATTGGCGATCAGGTTGACCGTTGTCTCGTGGCCGGCGATCAGCAGCAGATTGCATGTCGCGACGATCTCGTCCTCGGTCAGCTGGTCGCCGTCCTCCTCGGCCGCGATCAGCGCGGAGATCAGATCCTCGCGAGGGTCGGCCCGTCGTTCGGCGACCAACTCGCGCAGATACCCGCGCAGCCACCTCCCGGCTTCGAGGCGCTGGTCGAGATCGCCGCGCAGTTGGCCCGTGAATGTCGCGAACGGATCCAGCCCCTGCGCCAACAGCGCCGAGGCCCAACTGAACTGAGGCTCGTCGGCCAGCGGCACGCCCAGCAGTCGGCAGATGACGGCCACGGGCAGCGGATGCGCCAAGTCGGCGACAAGGTCGATCGTCGAGCCGGGCTCCAGCGCCGCGAGCAGTCCGTCGACCATAGTCACGACGTCGGGTTCCAGCGCGCGAACCACCTTGGGCGCGAAGGCATTCTGCGCGAGCTTGCGGAGGCGAGTGTGATCCGGCGGATCGAGGAACAGGAAGCCGGGAGCACCGAAGGGGCGAGCCGACTGCCCCGCGGCGACGGCGCGCTGCACCATGGTGGATTTCAGCCGGTCGTTGGCCGAGTGCGGATGCCGCAGCACCTCGTCACACTCGCCGTAGGTCGCGAACACCGCCAGGTTGTTCGCCGGCAGCGACAGCGGGCCGTGTTCGCGGATCCGGCGGTAAAGCGGATACGGGTCGGCCCGGCTGTCCGGGTTCAGCAACTGCACGAGCAGCTGTCGGGGTTCGGCGAGATCTGCTGCACCGGCCATGAAGTCATTGTGCACACAGCGCAGACGCCGCAGGTCAGATGCGCGCCCCCGCGTAATAGCGGCCCAGCACCTCAGCGCGGAGTTCGTCGAAACTTCCCGCGGAGATCGACTCCCGGATCTGGTCGACGAGTCGAACGATGAATCGCTCGTTGTGGATCGTGGCCAGCGTCGACGCCAGCATCTCCTTGGCCTTGAACAGGTGGTGCAGGTAGGCGCGCGTGTAGTTGCCACACGTGTAGCAGTCACATTCGGGGTCCAACGGCGTGAAGTCGCGTTTGTAGCGCGCGCCGGTGATGTTGTAACGCCCCGTCCTCGAGTAGATCGCGGCGTTGCGCGCGACGCGCGATGGCGACACGCAGTCGAACGTGTCGGCCCCGGCGGCGACCGCCGCGAACAGATCGTCGGGTTCGCTGATACCCAGCAGGTGGCGCGGCTTGTCCTCGGGCAGTTCGTCGGTGACCCAGCCGACGATGGTCGCGAGGTTCTGCTTCTCCAGCGCGCCGCCGATCCCGAAGCCGTCGAAGCCGCCGATGTCGACCAGTCCGCGGGTCGCCGCACGGCGCAGATCCTCGTACTGCGCGCCCTGCACCACCCCGAACAGCGCCTGGTACGGCTTGTGCGCGCGGACCTCAGTCAGTCGCCGATGCTCGGCGACACAGCGCACGGCCCAGTCATGGGTCCGGCGCACCGACTGCTCCTGGTAGCTGCGGGTGTTGACCAGCGTGGTCAACTCGTCGAACGCGAAGATGATGTCGGCGCCCAGTTGGTGCTGGATGCCCATCGACACCTCGGGCGTGAAGCGGTGCGTCGACCCGTCCAGATGAGAGGTGAACGTCACACCGTCGTCGTCGACGCGGGCGAGGCGTTCCTTGCCCGCGGCGATGATGTCGTCTGCCTGCACGCGGTTGGCGTCCATCGCCAAGACCTTGCGGAACCCCGCGCCCAACGACAGCACCTGGAAGCCGCCGCTGTCGGTGAAGGTCGGTCCGGACCAGTTCATGAACGCGCCCAGACCACCGGCCTCGTCGACGATATCGGCACCCGGCTGCAGGTACAGATGGTACGCATTGGCCAGAACCGCTTGGGCTCCAAGCGATTTCATGGTCTCGGGCAGAACAGCCTTGACGGTGGCCTTGGTGCCGACGGCGATGAAGGCCGGGGTGTGCACATCGCCGTGCGGCGTATGAATCACCCCAGTACGGCCGCGTCCGCCCGGCAAGGTGTCGCGCACCTCGAAGAAATCACCCACGCGAAGTATTCAACCCGATGCGCAGCCTGCGTCCGCGCCGGCCATTGATCCGCAGGACCGGCCAACCGGACCGCGCGGCCGCGGCGGCCATCCCCGGCCGGGGGTTGACCGGGCGGGGATTACCCACCGCGCGCATCAGCGCGACGTCCTCGTCGCCGTCGGCGTAGAAGTAGCTGAGTTCCAGGTCGACCCCGTGGTCGGCGCTGAAGGCGGTCGCCGCGTCGGCCTTGCGGGCGCCCCAGATGATCGGCTCGACGATGCCCCCGGTGACTCGGCCCGCGTCGTCAACGGCGAAGTGATTGCAGATCAGGTGCGGGATGTTCAACGCCCGCGCCACCGGGGCCGCGTGGATGGTCAACGCCGACGAACTGAGCACCACGGTGTGTCCGCGGTCCAGATGAGCACGGACGATGTCGGTCATGTCGAGGTGCAGGCGCGCACGGATGCTGCTGTGGAACAACTGCTCACCAAGCGCCTCGAGTTCGTCCAGCCGGGAGCCGCGCAAGTATCCCGCCGCCCGCACCATGAGACGGTCGAACTCCATGCGGCCCAATCGGTAGCGCACGGCGGCCTCCACCACGCCGAGCAGTTCCCCGATGGTGGCCTCGCGCCGCCGAATCCGATGCCGCGCATGTGCGGCCGGGGTGAAGCCGTGCAGCATCGTGCCGTCCAGGTCGAAGAATGCCCCGACCTCGGGGACGTCGGGCGCCGCAGCGATATCTGCGAACACATCGGTCATCGCGATCGAACCCATCCCGCAGCAGCCCCCAAGCCATCCCCGACACCGGCCAGTTTAGGTGCGGCGGCCATACTCGACTCCATGAAGTCTCTGGTCATCGCCGGCAGTGCCGCCGCGCTCCTGCTGTTCACCGCATGTTCGTCGCAGGATTCGGCGTCCACCGCCGGCGACACCCACGTGAAACTGGGCGCCAGCGAGATCGGCCCCGTCGCATCCGTCGACTGCCAGACGGCCGAGGGCATCACGACGATCACCATCGACGCACCCCAGGAGACCACGCTGGTGGTGACCGACGCCGACAACCAGGAGCTGCAGTCGGTCAGCATCGGTGAGCCCGGTTCCGACGGCCCGGCCCTCATCGCGCTGGGCGGCGTGTCGGCCCCCTCCGAGGTCAGTCGCGACGGCAACAAGTTCACTGTGAAGGGTTCCGGCACGGGTTCGGAGTCGGGTGATGCGGCAGTGGCCGATGAGGTGCCGTTCGAGATCGAGGTCACCTGCCCGTGACCGGTCCGGAAACGGATCCGCCGCGACACTCACCCCGCTACCCTGCACGGGTGAGAATCGCCGCGCTGACCATCGCCTCCGCTGCAGTGTCTCTGTTGGCCGCCGGGTGCTCCTCGGCACCCGAAAAGGCCAGTCCTCCCCCCGGGACGCTCGTCGCGGGCACCGCGCAGATCACCGTCGGTGACGCCGATCTCGGCGAGTTCACCTCGGTGCAGTGCGTGGCCGCCGGACCGCTGACCACGATCACCACGGGTGACGACGCGGCAGGCAGCACGTCAATCATCTCGAACGCCGACGGACTGAGCGCCAAGTCGGTCTCGATCCGCGGCCTCGGCGGCTTCACGGGCAGCTACCAGGATGGCCTGGGCGGTGATGCCGAGGTCACCATGGACGGAAACACCTATACGATCTCGGGAACCGCCGACGGATTCGACACCGACAAGCCGAGTTTCCGCACCACGGGTGCGTTCACCATCAAGGTTGCCTGCTGAAACGCAGGTCGGCGATTTCAGATAAACCCCCAGCAGCAAACCGCTGAGCCGCCCCCTTACTGCGGGGTTGATTTGCTGGCAAATTTATTTCCGATTTTCACGCCATTCTTCAAATGGTTGACCATACTTTTTTGGGTAGATCCGGCGGAATCGCCGGATCGCGACCAAAGGAGACACAGGGGTGAAACGAGGAATTGCAGTCGCCATCAGCGGCGCGGCAATCGTGGTCGGGGGATTGGTCGGCTGTTCCAGTGACAAATCCGCCAAGGAGCAGGTCAGTTCCGCGACCGAGACCGCGAAGAGCGCCGTGACCTCAGCCACCGACGCCGCGAAGGAAGCCGTGAACGGGCCCAAACTCACGATCGACGGCGAAGACCAGAAGATCGAGGGCGACGTCACCTGCAGCGCCATGGGCGGCAACGTGCAGATCGCTCTGGCCAACAACGACCAGGGCATCGGCGCCCAACTGAGCGAAGGCGACGAACCCGTCGTGCACCAGGTCGGCATCGGCAGCTTCAACGGCACCGTGCTCGGCTTCCAGGAGGGCGCGCCCGGCGGCGAGGCCACCGCGACCAAGGACGGCAACACCTACAAGATCAAGGGCACGGCGACCGGGGTGGACATGGCCAACCCCATGCAGCCCCTGACCAAACCGTTCGAGCTCACGGTCACCTGCCCCTGATCTTGAATCGCACGACGGCGACGCACCTGTTTGGGGTGCGTCGCCGTTTGTCGTAGGAGGGGTCCCCCGCCGGTGGCCCGCGAACCTCCCATAGTGCGGCCACCGCAGAGTACCTAGACTTTGACGGGATGCACGCCCATGACGACGAAACCGACTCCAGCACAACGGTATACCCGATCCCTGCAGCCGTACTCTGGGATTTCGACGGCACGCTCGTCGACAGCCACGACCAGTGGACGGCGACCTGGGTCGAGATGGCCGAGCGCCGGGGTCGTTCGTGGACCGACACCCACAGCGATGAACTCGTGGGGCTCGGCCTGCTGGATGCTGCGAAGATCATCGCCGCCCACTTCGGCAGCGACGAAGACCCCACCCTGCTGGTCGATGAGATGGTGACGGGCGTGGCCGCGCGGCTTCGCCAGGAAGTCACATGGCGGGCTGGGGCCCGCGAGCTGCTTGCTGCGGTCCGCGCCGAGAACATCCCGTGCGCCCTGGTGACCATGTCTTATCGCAGTCTCGTCGAGCCTGTCCTGGAACACCTCGAGCCGGACACATTCGTGGTGGTGGTCACCGGGGATGAGGTCGACCTGCCCAAACCCCACCCGGCGCCATACCTCGCCGCGACGCGGGCGCTGGGGCTGGACCCGGCCGCGTGCCTGGCGATCGAGGACTCCACCACGGGAATCGCCAGCGCCGAATCCGCCGGATGCCGAGTGCTGGCGGCCCCCAGCCCTGGAGTGCAGGTCACCGCGGTGAACGGAGCGGTGGTGGAAGGCCTGGTCGGACTCGAACCGTCGCATCTGCGCGCCATCATGGACGCCTAGACTCACTCCCGTCATGCCTGACCACTCCCGCAACTTTCGGATTCTGCGCCGCCTCGCTCATCTGCTGCGCTATGCGGGAGACGCCAACACGGTTCTGTCCGCCGCGCTGGACACCGCATTGGAGTTGGTGGACGCGCACATCGGAGCGCTCTCCTATGCGGATCTGTCCACGCAGCGCTACGTCCTGGCCGCCAGTCGCGGCCTCTCCGACGCCTACGTCAAGGGCGTCACCACATGGTCGCTGCACGAGGGGCTAGCCGGTCAGGCCTTCGGCCTGCGCGAACCGCTGACAGTCACCGACCTGAGCGCCAGCCGCGAGGTGCCCCGAAGCATCGTCCGCGAGGAGGATTTGCGCGGCTATGTGTGCGTGCCACTGCTGCGCGGCCAACGACGCCTCGGGATCATCGAGGTGTTCGATAAGGAGCCCCGCACCTTCACGGTGTCGGAGGTCGAGTCGATCGAACTGGTCGCGGGGTTCGTCAGCTCGGTCGTCGAGAGCATTCTGATGGTCGATGAACTGCGCTTCCTGCGTGAGGAACGGGCTCAGGTGCTTCGCCAATGGACCACGCAGGCACTCACCGCCGCAGACACCCAACGCCGAGAGGTCGCTCGTCGCCTTCGCGAGGAGGCCGAACAGCCCGACGAGGGACTGGCTGACCGACTCCGGAAGCTCGCCAGTGAGCTCGAGCAGACCACAGCGGAGTGGGTCGACATGGTCCCGCTGATTCGCGAGGCGATCACGGAGCGGTTCGCCGAGCACTCAGGCAAACAGATCCACTTCGATGCCGCCGAGTGGCCCACCAGCCTGCCGTTGGAGCTCACCAGCCGGCTGTACCTGTTGATGTCCACGCTGGTGCAGTCAGCGGTACTGGCCTGCGAAAGCACGGTCAATCTGCAGCTTGGCGGCCGCGGCGACCAGATATGGATTCAGGTGTGCGATGACCGCCCCCGCAGCCCCTCGACCGACACCCTCTCGGAGCTGCCGCCAGAGACTGCAGTGACGGTGCGCGGTCTCTCCGGCACCCTCGAACAGGGCGTCGATTCAACGGGATACCGGGGCATCCGCATCGTGCTGCCCATCTCGCTCACCCAGCCCACAGTGCAGTCGCTGACCCCTCGCGAGCGTCGCGTGCTCGAAGGCCTCACCCTGGGCACCTCGAACCGGGAGATCGCCGCGAAGCTGGGCATCTCGCCGAAGACGCTCCAGAATCACCTCACCGCGATCTATCGCAAGCTGGGAGTCACCAGCCGCACACAGGCGGTGCAGTTCCTCTGACTGGGAGGGGTCCTACACCGCGACTGGCGGAAGACCCTATGGAGGCCTCGCCCGCGCAAACCTAGCGTCGGTGCCATGCAGATGAAAGCCGCATTGTTCAGGGATCCTTCGCAGCCGCTCACCATCGAAGACGTCGACATCGCTGCACCGGGCGAGCAGGAGGTTCGGGTCAAGATCAGCGCAGCAGGCGTCTGCCACAGCGACTTCCGAGTGCTGGCCGGCGAATGGAGCGCCACCCCTCCCGTCGTCCTCGGCCATGAGGGCGCCGGCGTCATCGAATCCATCGGATCCGGTGTCACCAATCTCGCGCCCGGCGATCACGTCGCCCTCTCCTGGACACCGTCCTGCGGAACCTGCCGCTACTGCGTGTCGGGCCGGCCGCAGCTGTGCCAGGTCGCGGTGTCGACCGCCTACCGCAACGTCCTGCCCGACGGCGGCACCCGAATCCGCTCCGCCGCAGGCGAAGACGTGTACAGCTACCTGTCGGTCGGATCGTTCGCCGAGTACGCCGTGGTGCCCGCGTACGGCGCCATCAAGATCACCGGCGATGTCGATCCCGGCATCGCCGCGCTCGTCGGGTGCGCGGTGACCACGGGTGTGGGCGCGGCGATCAACACCCATCCCGCAAAGCCGTCGGACAGCGTGCTGGTGATCGGGGCCGGAGGGGTGGGACTCTCCGTCGTGATGGGCGCTCGACTGCAGTCGCCGGGCAACCTCATCGTCGTCGACCTCGCCGAGGACAAGCTCACCCTCGCAGAGGAATTGGGGGCGACGCACACGGTCAACGCCCGTGAGCACGACGTGCTTGAGGCCGTTCTCGGCATCACCAACGGCCGCGGCGTCGACGTGGCCTATGAGGCCACGGGCCGCGCGCAGGCGGTGGAGCAGGCCTACGAATGCCTGACCCCCGGTGGCACCGCGGTGGTGGTCGGGCAGGTCGCGTCGGGAGAGCGGATCTCGATCGATCCGATGCGGATGTCGGGTCGCGAGCTGACGCTCACCGGCAGCAACTACGGGTCGGCACGTCCGTCGATCGACTTCCAGCGCATCCTGGACATGTATGCGCGGCAACTGCTTCCGCTGGATCGCCTGATCGGTGACCGGGTGGCGTTGACCGACGTCAACGAGGCCTTCGCGCGGATGGGCGCCGGCACCACATCCGGCCGCATCGTGGTGGACATCCCGTGACCGGCGTGGACATCAGGTCCCGGTCGCTGTGGCTCGACCAGGTCGGTGACCTCACGCCGCGGCCGCCGCTCGTCGGCGATGCGACGGCCGACATCGTCATCGTCGGCGGCGGATTCACCGGACTGTGGACCGCCCTGCATCTGGCCGACCGCCGACCGGACGCCCGGATCGTCGTGCTCGAGCGCCACGTCGTCGGTTTCGGCGCTGCGGGCCGCAACGGCGGCTGGTGCGGTGCCGGACTCGCGGGCAGCCCTGCCCGCTACGCGAAACGGGTCGGTTGGGGCCGGACTCTGGCCGGTGCACGGCTGGTCGAGTCGGCGGTCGATGAGATCGGCCGGGTCATCGCCGCCGAGGACATCGCAGCCGATTTCGTCAAAGGCGGGACGCTCGTCGTCGCCACGACGGAGCCCCAGTGGGCCCGGCTGCAGGGCAGCCACGCTGCCGCGGTGAAGTCCGGGGTCGCCGAGTCAGGAGCGAAACTCCTTTCCGCCGACGAAGTTCGGCCCATGGTGCGCACCCCGGACATCGCCGGTGGTCTGTACACGCCGCACTGCGCGCGTTTCCACCCCGCCAAGCTGGTCCGTGGGCTGGCCGACGCGGGTGAGCGCCGCGGAGTGGTGATCCACGAGCAGAGCTCAGTCACATCGATCGAGCCCGGGCTGGTCCGCACCTCGCAGGGCACCGTGCGGGCCGACACGGTGCTGCGCGCCACCGAGGCCTGGACCGGCCAGCTGCGGAGCACCGGTGCGTCGTACCTGCCGCTCACGTCGATGATGATCGCGACCGAGCCGCTGCCGACGTCGGTGTGGGACGAGCTGGGATGGCCGCACGGTCTGACGGTGCGGGACCGGCGCCATCTGTTCTTCTATGCGCAGCGGACCGCCGACGACCGCATCGCGATCGGCGGACGCGGCGCGCCATACCGTCTCAAGGATCCGCTGGCCGAGTTCGGTGACCGCGACCGTCCGGTGTGGCAGCGCCTGGAGGAGACCCTGCGGGCGCACTTCCCGCAGGTCGGCGACGCCGCCATCACCCATCGCTGGGGCGGGGTGCTGGCCGTGCCGCGGGACTGGAGCATGTCGGTCACCTGGGATCCCGCCACGCGCATGGGCGCAGCGGGTGGATACAGCGGACACGGCGTCGTGGCCGCCTATGCCGCCGGCCGGGGGCTTGCCGATCTGGCGACCGGGCAGCGCAGTCCCTACAGCCTGGCTCCGTGGGTGGGCCACCGCAGTCGCCGGTGGGAGCCTGAGCCCCTGCGATACCTCGCTGCGACGGCCATCGTACGGATCCTCAACGGCGCCGACCGTCACGAAGACGCCACCGGTAGGACCGCCAACCGCGTCCGCGTGCTGGCCCCCGTGCTCCCCCCGAGCTGATCACCAACACCCGCAAACACCAACCGAAAGGCGATATTTCGTGTCCAACCAACCGCCCTACCAGGTGACCAATCCCGCCACGGGAGAAGTCCTGGCCACCTTCCCCTACGCAGGCGACGCCGAGATCGAGCAGGCACTCGCTTCGGCCGTCGATGCGCAGAATGCCTGGGCCGCAAGATCAGTCGAGGAACGCGCCGGTGTCCTCACCGCGGTCGCGGATGCGTTCGACGCCAAGGCCGACGAACTGGCCAAGCTCGTGACCACGGAGATGGGCAAGAAGCTCAGCTCTGCCGCGGGCGAGGCACGCTTCGCCGCCGCGATCTTCCGTTACTACGCCACCGAGGGACCGGCGCTGCTCGCCGACCAGCCGCTTTCGGCGCCGGGCTCTGACGTCGCCGTGGTCCAGCGGCGCCCGATCGGCGTGGTCCTCGGCGTGATGCCGTGGAACTACCCCTACTACCAGGTGGCGCGGTTCGCGGCACCCAATCTGCTCGTCGGAAACACGGTACTGATCAAGCACGCCGAGAACTGCCCGTGGTCGTCGGCGGCGATCGCCGACCTGCTCAGCGAGGCCGGTGTGCCCGCCGGCGCGTTCGCGAACGTCTACGCCACCTTCGATCAGATCGGTTCGCTCATCGCGGATTTCCGCATTCAGGGTGTGTCGGTGACCGGCTCCGAACGCGCCGGTGCTGCCGTCGCCGCCCAGGCCGGACGTCACCTGACCCGGGTGGTGCTGGAACTCGGCGGCTCGGATCCCTACGTGGTGCTCGACGCCGAGGATCCTGCCGCTGCCGCGCGGGACGCCTGGCGGATCCGGATGTCCAACATGGGTCAGGCCTGCAACTCGAACAAGCGGATGATCGTGAGCCGGGATATCCACGACCAGTTCCTGGCCTCGCTGATCGAGCAGGCGACGAGCCTGAAGCCCGGCGACCCAACGGATCTCGGTGCCGACGAGTTCGCTCCGGTCGTTTCGCGGGCTGCGGCGCTCACCCTTCGGGACCAGATCACCGACGCCGTCGAGAAGGGGGCGACTCTGCACGTGGGTGGCACCCTGGCCGAGGGCCCAGGTGCCTACATCGCACCCGCCGTCATCTCCGGAGTGACGGAGCAGATGAGGATCTATCACGAGGAGGTCTTCGGCCCGGTCGCCGTCGTCTACCCCGTCGACAGCGACGAGGAGGCGGTGCGGTTGGCGAATGACATCCGGTACGGCCTGGGCGGTTCGGTGTTCTCCACGGATGAGAAGCGCGCCGCCGAAGTCGCACAACGGCTGGAATGCGGTATGGCCCACGTCAACACCTTCTCGGCGGAGACCCCCGAGATGCCGTTCGGCGGCACCAAGGCGTCGGGCTTCGGCCGGGAGCTCGGCGCGCTGGGCATCGACGAGTTCACGAACAAGCGGCTCTACTACGTGGCGCGCTGACGAACTCACGAAAAAGGAGGAGGGGCCGGTCTCCCGGCCCCTCCTCCTTTTTGCGCTCTGCTACCGCATCGAGTTCTTCAGCAGCCCGGGGAGGGCCTTCATGAGGACCAGGTACACCAGTCCCGAGGCGAGGAACGCCGGCACCGTGGCGCTCATCACCGAGAAGGCCTGCGTTCCGGGTGTGAAGGTCACCGGATCGAGGACGTACAGGTAGGTCACCACACCGGCGGCGATGGCCACGAACCCGGCGGGGTTGAATCCCGCGATGTACCAGTAGGTCCGGGCACCGTCGTCGTACAGCCCATGGACATCCAGGACCTGTCGGCGCAGCAGGAAGTAGTCCGCGACCTGCACACCGCACAACGGACCGAGCGTCACGCCCGCGAACGCCAGGAACGTTCCGTAGTGGGCCATGAAGGGATCAGCGAAGACGGCGACCACCACCGCCACAGGAATGGTGCTGACGATCGTCGCGGTCCGCCACGAGATCGCCCGATCCACCGACTTGATCTGCTTGAGCGCCAGGGCGCAGGCGTATACGCCGACCATCGTCGTCCCGATCGTGGACAGCGCCATGAAGATCAGCGCCACGAGACCCAGTGCGACACCGCCGGATTCGATCATGAACAGCGTCGGGTTTCCGCCCGACTCGGGCACGACGACCGCGGCGAACAGACCGACGCACAGGATGGCGCCCATGCTCAGACCGAGTCCGAGGACCGACGGGATGACGGCGGTACGGGTGGACCGGGAGTTGCGGGTGAGGCCGCCGATGTAGGGCCACCACGCAACCGCACCGGCGATGCCGAGCTCGACCACGATCATGTAGTTGGTGGACTCGTCGGGCAGCGGATCGACGGCGGGCGCCGAGAAGATCATGCTGGGGCCGAATTTCACGAACATGAAGATCGTCATGATCGCGGCAGTGACGAGCACGGTGATGGCGATGATGGGCCCCGCCAGACGCAGCGTCGCCGGCCCGTTGCGCAGCATCACCACGACGATCACACAGGAGACCAACCCGATCACCACCGACAGCACACCGGCGCTCGACTCGCCGACCACCCCGAGCGCGGCGAGCGCCTCGGCGCCGGAGCCGCCCAGGTAGATGGTCAGCACGGAGTTCCAGCCGACAAGGATGGCCATCACCAGCGCCAGGGTGAACCAGGACCCGCGAACACCGAGGGTCGGTCGGGTCGAGCGCACCGCCTCCAGGCCGTATCGCGTCGCGGGCGGCAGGGCGGCCAGCAGGGAGATGAAGACGCCGATCATCGTGCCCGCCACTATGCCGATGGAGCCGCGGCCTGCGGTCACGTAGGCGGCCACGTAGCCGCCGGTCATGAAGCACCACACCGCGATGGCTGCCGACGCGGTGTTGCCATAGATCGCGATGGGTCCCCAGGTCCGCTCGGACGGGTGGACGGGACGATTGGTTTCGAGTGCGACTTCGGTCATGCCAACCACATCCAGCCGGCGAGCAGGGCCAGAAGGGGCAGGACGATCGTCGTCACCACGAGTTTCACGAGGGTCGCGCGGTCGAGCGGATCACCGAGGAGCTGCGGGTCGTCTTCTTGCACGTGTGTCTCCACAGGGTTGAGGGTTCGAACTTGTGTGGAGAGTCACGCTATGAAGATGACGAGCCCGCCTGAATAGGACTTTTCTGACCCAACGAACTAGGACCCCTCCCCCGTGCCCCGTGATCGTGGGTGGGGTCCTACGAACGATCGGGCGGAAGGTCCTATGGTGAGTCCCGATCTGCCCACCTAGCGTCGATACGACGCCGTCGGGACGGCGTCGGGAAGGCGAGAGGAGCTCGGTCCATGAGCAGCGTTCGGGACAGCAGGATCACTGTCGTTGGTGGCGGCGCGGTCGGTGCGTCGGTCGCATACGCCCTCGCCGTAGCCGGCCACGACGACATCCAGCTCGTCGACGCGGCGGACCCAGCGGCCGCCACCACCGCGCAGGCCGCAGGTCTGGTCGGCCAGCCCCGCTCCACTGTGGAGGCCACTCGCGCCAGCATGGAGGCCGCCGAGTTCTATCGCCGGATGGAGGCCGACCTCGGAGTGTCGTCGGACTGGCGCGAGACCGGAAGTCTGCGGGTGGCGCTGTCAGACGAGACCGCTGCCGAGTACCGCGCGATGGCCGACATCGCCGAGTCCGCGGGCCTCGAGGTCGAGATCGTCGACGGTGCACGCGCGCAGGAACTGTGCCCCGGGCTGACTGACGTCAGCGACGTGCGGCTGGCGCTCTGGTGCCCCACCGACGGATTCGTGCAGCCCAACAGCGTCACCGCCGGGTACCTCGCCGGGGCGCGACAACGCGGCGTCCGCGTGATGCCGCACACCCAGGTGCGCGAGCTGCGTATCACCGATGGCCGGGTGACCGGCGTCGTCACCGACAAGGGCGAGATCACAAGCGAACTCGTGGTCAACGCGGCTGGCCCGTGGGCCGGCGCCCTCGCCCGCACCGCCGGCATCGAACTGCCCGTCGTCCCAGTGCTCGTGCAGTACCTCATCACGGCGGACACCGACGTGTGGAGTTCCGCGAGTCCGTGCCTGCGCATCCCCGAAGTGCAGGTGTACGCCCGCGGTGAAGGCCGCGGCCTCCTGGTCGGGGGGTTCGAGAACAACGGAACCTCGATCGCGCCGGAGACGCTGGACTCCGACAGCACAATCGCACGCCACGAGAACTGGGAGGTGCTCGGGGAGTTCGTGGAGGGACTCAGCCGCGTCGTCCCCGAGATCACCGATCTGGGCATCCGCACCGTGTTCACCGGGTGGCCCGGCTTCACCCCGGACGGGAACTTCCTGATCGGCCCAGTCAGCACACTGCCCGGCCTGGTCATGGCGGCGGGCTGCAACGCCCACGGCGTGCAGGGATCACTGCACATCGGACGCCATGTGGTGGAAAGCCTCTCCGGGGACGTGTCCCCGGCCGTCGCCGCCATGAGTCCCGACCGCTTCATCCCGCGCACCTGGTCCTGGGAGGACGCGCGCCGTTCGGCCCAGGCGATCTGTGAGAACTACTACCCCCGAGTGCCGCAGCGCGCCTGAGTTCCACTGAGGGAGAACCGATGACAGCAACCACCAGCCAAAGCAACGGTCACCACGACCTGATCGAGGGCGCCATCGGCCGCATCTGGCCGGGAGCGCAGTGGTCCGCCGCACCACTTGACGACGGCATGACCAACCGCAACTTCAAGGTGACCGTCACGCCGCCCGGCCAGCCGGAACGCGTCGTCGTGGTGCAGGAGCAGCTGCCCGCCGACAAGGCCGCCGAGATCGGCATCCTGCGCTCCAACCAGATGCGGATCTGGCCCCGGATGACCGAGATCGGGCTGGCCGCTGAACTGCTGCTGGCCGTCGAGGATCTCGGCCTGACCGTCGTCGAATTCGTCAGCGGCACCAGGCTCTCCGATGTGCAGGACAGGGCGGTGGCCATCCGCCTGACCGCGCGGGCGCTGCGCCGTCTGCACGACGAGACGCGAGGCGACGCGACCCCCGGCCTGGTGTCGGACCCGTTCGACGGAATGACGTGGCTGGCCGCTCGGATCCGCGACGAGAACCCGACCATGCTGGAGGACTTCCGGTGGGCGCTGGATCTCGTCGACCGGATCCAGGCGGCCCGCGGGGCGTACGAGCCGTGCCAGGTGCACACCGACGCCACGCACGTGAACATCATCCTGGCCCCCGAGGGGGATCGCATCACCCTCCTGGACTGGGAGTTCATCGGGGCCGGCGACGGCTACATGGACTTGGCCCACTTCGCGGCGCGCGCCGAGCTGACGGCCGAGGAGGAGGAGCTCCTGGTCGAGACCTACGAGGGTTCCGGTGACTGCGCCCGCGCCCTGGCCATCGTCCGGGTGTACCGGTTCATCAGCATGCTGCGTGAGGGGCTGTGGTCCGTGCTGGCCGACGGCATCGGGTTCCTCGACGAGTTCGACCACGCGCAGTACGCGCGCGAGTGTCTGGAACGCATGGACAACACGGCCAAGAGCGCGGTGTTCACCGAGGCAATGGAGACCCTGGAACACGCCTGAGACGGTCGAGCAGCCGGTCCAAGAAGGGCGCCTGGCTCTTGAGCAGCTTGTCGCGGGCGGCGTCGACATGCAGCCAGGCGACTCGATCGATCTCCGGGAACTCCCGCATCCGTCCGGATCCGCGCGGCCACTCGATCTCGAAGGTGTTGCTGCGGGCGTCGGTGATGTCGAGATCGGCCTCCAACGCATAGGCCGTGACGACCTTTCCGCCGGACTGCTTGACCTCGCCGAGGGCCACCGGTTCGCCGTCCGGCACACCGAGGCTGAGTTCTTCGGCGAACTCGCGCCGCGCGGCCGCCAGCGGATCCTCGCCTTCGGCGTACTCGCCTTTCGGAATGGACCAGGCGCCCTGGTCTTTTCGCGCCCAGAACGGACCACCCGGGTGGGCGATCAGCACCTCTAAGCCGTCGTCGGCGATGCGGTACAGCAGCAGCCCAGCACTGAGTCTCGCGGCCACAGCGCTTCCGTCACACCCCGACGGCGCGCTCGAGGTCCTTGAGGGAGTCCTCGAGGTGGCCGAGCAGTCGCTGCAGGTGCGGGACGCTGCTGCGGCAGCCGACGATCCCGAAGTCCAGTTGATCGCCGTTGGTCACCAGCGTGATGTTGACCGCCTGCCCGTCCATCGCGATCGACAGCGGGTAGTTGCCGGTCAACCGGGCGCCCTTCCAGTACAACTGTTTCTGCGAACCGGGCACGTTGGAGATGACGACGTTGAACGGCGGCGGGGTGTTGCCCACCACCCCCGGCACCATCACCAACCCCAGCGGGGACAGCAGGGCCGCCGACAGCGCCAGGGCCTGCAACTTGGGCAGTTCCGAGAAGACTTTCTTGTTGCCGGCCATCGAGTCGGCGATGGTCGCCAGGCGCAGCGCGGGATCCTCGACGTCGGTGGCCAGGTTGCACAGAATCGCACCGACCTGATTGCCGCCTGCGTTCGCGTCGCTCTCCGAGCGCAGGCTCACTGGCACCATGGCGATCAACGGTGCGTCCGGAAGCCCGTTCTGCTCAATCAGATACGCGCGCAACGCGCCCGCGCACATCGCCAGTACGACATCGTTCACGGTGACCTTCGCGGCCCGTTTGATCCGTCGCACCCGTTCCAGCGGCCACGTCTGCGCCGCGACCCGGCGCGCGCCGCCGATCTTGCCGTTCAGCATCGTCTTGGGCGCGCCGAACGGCAGGGTCAACTGCTGCTCGAGCAGCGCGGCCCTGGCGAGCTTCACCGTCGACGGGGCGAGTCCGATGACCGAACCCGCGGTGTCGCCGACCGCGCGCAGCAGCCTGCCCACCGGCGAACTGTCGCCGCCCGGTGCGCGTCGGCGTTTCTGGGGCGGCAGTGCCCACGGCGCGCGGACCGTGGTGTCGGCGGGGTCCGTCGACAGCGTCCGCTCGGTGAGCTTGAGCGCCGAGACACCGTCGAGCAGTGCATGGTGCACCTTGGTGTACACCGCGAACCTGCGGTCCGGGAGGCCTTCGATGATGTGCGCCTCCCACAGCGGCCGATGCCGGTCCATCAGCGTGCCGTGCAGGCGTGAGGTCAACTCCAACAGGTCGCGGATGCGCCCGGGGGACGGCAGGGCGGAGCGGCGCAGGTGGTAGTCGAGGTCCACGTCGTCGTCGTAGGTCCAGGCGGCGTTGGTGATCCCGCCGAACAGCGTGGCGGGGTGCTTGCGGAACGTGGGCTGGAAGTCCTTGACCGCCGCGATCTCCTCGTACAGTTCCCGAACGAAGTCCGGGCCCGCGTCGTCGGGCATCTCGTACAGAGACAATCCGCCGACATGCATCGCGTGCTCACGACTCTCCCCCAGCAGGAAGATCAGGTCGGTCGGCGATATCAACTCCATGTGCCCATTCCTACTCGTGGCCGGCGGGTGTCACGCCGGGAATCACAACGTTCCGTAGAACTCGATCCAGTTTCCGTCCGGGTCGGCGACGAACATGAATCCGATACCCGGCGCAGGCGCGAACTCGGTCACCGGTTCGACTACCTCATACGGGCTGTCGGCAAACCGGTCGCCGATCTCGCGCAGGTTTTTCACCCCAAGGGTGAAGAAGCGGATGCCGGCCTGTGCGGGTCCGCCACCGGGCACCGGCGGGGCCAGTGGCGCCGGATCGTGGGTCACCAGCTTGACCACGCAGTTGCCGACGGCGTAGCGGCGCTGCCTCCCGCCCGGGAAATCGAGTTCGCCCGCGCACTCCAGGCCGAGGAAGTTCTCGTAGAATTCGACCATCTCGTCGAGTCGGGTGGTCACCACGGCCACCTCGACTCCCGGCGTCAGCAGGTCCAGTTTCACCGTCACCCGACCATCATGTCGGACGTCAGTCGACGAACCTCTCCCGGTAGCTCTGAAAGCGTTCGGAGACGGTCGCCGGGTCGAGGCCGAGATCGGCCGGGTCGTAGAGGACGCCCCCGTACTGCCCTCGCGGATGTTCGGCCAGGAACTGCCCCATTGCCGCTTGGACGTCGGCGCCGAACGGTTGCCCGGCCCGTTCGTAGATGGCCCGCAGCGTGCCCTGCTCGTCGGCCATGAAGTCCTCGAAACGCACGTCGATGGACTGCTCGGCGGGCAACACGTCTCGGTCCCGGACACAGCCGTCGAGCAGATCGGCGATGCGGCCGAGCCAGTACGGCACCAGCACGGACAGGTCCGGCCGGCTCGACATCCGTGCCGCGTAGCAGATCATCGTCAGCATCGACTTCGTGACCTCCACCGGATCCCGGTGGGTGACAACGAAAGTGGCGTCCGGGAACGTCGCCCGCAGGGTCGGGAACTGCTCAAGGTGCTGCGGCGACTTCAGCACCCACCGGGTGCCGCCCCGCAGCCACTGCATGGCCTGCAGGCTGCGCTTGAGGTAGGCGTACGACGACGCCTGATCGTGCGCCTTGTAGTGCGCCGCGAAAGTCGGCACATAGTAGGTGGTTTCGAACAGCATGCCGGAGATGTCGTTGGCCAGGAGCTGGATCTCCTCGTGCGCGTGCTCGACCGTCATGTCGTGCATGCGGCGGAACTCCGGCATCGTCGTGTGGATCAGGTCCAGGCCCGCGGCGCACCGGTCCCGACGGGGCCCGGGTCCGTCCTCGCCGGGCGCCGGAAAGGGCTCCAGGCTCTCCCAGTACGGCATGTGGCGCAGCGCGGGGTCGGCCGCCAGCAGGTTGTGCAGATGAGTGGTGCCGGTCCGGGGCAGTCCGCAGATGACGATCGGCCGGTCGATGACGACGTCGTCGATCTCGGGGTGGGCCGTCACCAGTGCCTGCAGGCGAAGGCGGTTGACCAGGTTGCCGACCAACTGCTCGAAGACGATGGCCTTGCCGGTATCGGAGAGACCGGCCTCGTCACGCAGCGACGTGCACAGGATCTCGAGACGCTCCCGGAAATCCGTTGCGCCCCAGTCGTCCAGACCGGTGCGCTCGACGGCCGCGGCCAGCATGGGTTCGGGCCGCAGTTCGAGTGCGGAGGCGTAGGCCGCCAGTCCGTCGCGGATCGGTGCGGCGGCCTCGGGGAACGTCGGGTCCGCCAGATCACTGAAGCGGATGGGCGCGGGTCGAGTGATCACGCTCCGGCCTTTCGGATGTCGGCGACGTCGACGACGCGGCACGTCGGACGCGCGGGGGTGGCCTCGGGGAGGAACCAGCGCAGCCAGATCAGGCCCTTCGCTCGGCCCGCGGTCGAGACCCAGTTCGGGTGGCCGGGGTCCTCATCGCTGATCACAATCTCCCACGACCCGTCGGGTTGGTGGGTCACGTGCGCGCCGTTGATGGTCACGCGTTCGTAGGTGTAGTCGTAGGTGTGCAGGAACGGATTCCACAGGCACAGGTTCCAGAACACGCACTCGGGTGACGTTCCGGTCACCACAAGTGCCTGCCCCGGGCGCAGGTCGTAGGCGCCCATCGCATAGGCCGCATCGGCGGCCGACCACCCGTAGGCGTGTTGCGGCACGGGGAAGGGTTCGAGGATCTCGTTGGGCGGGTCGATCTTGGTGGGCAGGAACGACACCTGTTCGTGCAGCCAGATCTTCGCGGACCTGAGCCTCTTCGTGAGGTCCTCGGCGCTGTCGTGGCGCCGCGCGGGCGGGTCGAGGGACTCGATGTGCCAAGTCGGGCGGCGACCTGTCTGCGGTTCGGTCAGGTAGTCGCGGGTCAGCGCGAACTCCGCGTCGGGATCCAGTTGCAGGGTCAGCCCCTGCTGGGGTTGTGGGCTGAGGAAGAACTCGAAGTTGCCGTCTGCGTCAAACGTCAGGTTGCGATCGTTTGTGGTGCCGACGATCCGGTTGCTGTACTGGCCTCCCCCGGGCCCGCCGTACACCGTCATCGACAGGTAGACCGCGTCGCCCCGATTACCGGTGACCCGGTAGGTGCGGTTCGGATCCAGCGGTGCGAGTTGGTAATACGCATCCGAGTTGTCGCCGCCCCACTTCAGGTAGGGACTGATCACATCGACGAGGATGGGCTTGTCGCGATCGCCCCAGACGTAGGCGTCGACCGCGACGCGCAGCAGGCTGAAGGTCAGCCGATAGCCGTCGAGCAGGTCCTGGCCCTCGAGTTGCGCGTCGAGCACCTTGGTCTCGATGGCCCGCAGTTCGTCGAGCAGATCGCCGAATGCCGCCGAGAGTTCCTGTGTCATCGCTGACGCGCCTTTCCTGTGGTGTTCGGTCGTGCACCGTCAGTCACCAAGGCGCACAGTCGCTTCGCAAATCCGTCGACACCGGTGGTGTCGCGGCCCATCTGGGCGGTGTAGAAGGCCGTGCCGATGAGCACCTGGTAGAGCATGTCGACGTCCACCGCGGCGTCGACGGCGCCCTGTTCGACCCCTGCGCGCACCAAATCGCCGAAGGCCGCGCGGGTGCGTTCGTCGAGCAACTGCTGCGTGCGGATGTGCAGTTGTGGGTCGCGGTGCCGTTCGGCCAGGATGCCCAGCGCCGCAGCCTCCACGACCGGTTGCCGCCAGAACGTCAGGGCGCCGCGCACGAAGCTCAGCAGGTCTGCTTCGAAATCGCCTGATGTGCTGGGTATCTCGCCGTCGGACGGGGCGTCGAAGACCGCGTCGAACACCACGTGAGCCTTGGACGGCCACCGGCGGTACACGGTGGGCCGGCTGACCCCGGCCTCGCGAGCGATGGCCTCGATGCTGACCTGGTCGTAACCGTCTTCGATGAGCAGCCGCCTGGTGGCCGCCACGATGTCACGATCGGTCTGTGGGTCGCGGGGCCGGCCGCGTGGTTCCGGCATGCCAATAGATTTACAGTACGTAACGTAATCCGGGGGCGGTTTGGCAACACCGCCCACGAGGCGGCCCCAGCCGTCGACCATGTCGTAATCTCATCGGCATGGAGCTACTACGCGACGTAGTTGTATTTGTTCACATCTGCGGCTTCGCCGTCACATTCGGCGCCTGGGTCGCCGAAGCCGCGGCGCGCCGGTTCCAGGTGAGCCGCGTGATGGATTACGGCCTGGTGGTGTCGCTGGTCACCGGCCTGGCTCTGGCCGCGCCGTGGCCGGCCGGCATCGTGCTGAACTACCCGAAGATCGGCACCAAGCTGGTGATCCTGGTGGTCCTCGGCGGCCTGCTCGGCATGGGCAGTGCGCGGCAGAAGCGCACCGGTGAGGCCGTGCCGCGTGGACTGTTCTACGCCGTCGGCGCGCTGTCGCTGGCCGCGGCCGGTATCGCCGTCATCTGGTAGCTGCAGTCAGGGCCTCACCCCAGTAGGCCCCCGCGCCCAGAGTTGACTTGTTGCACGCGTTTCGCGAGTGCGGCCGTCAACAGCTCAACTCTGGGCGACAGAGATTCAGTCGGGGTAACGCACCGCGAGGTAGTGCTGGGAGACCGCCGGGCCCTCGGTGAGGCGCTCGACGTTCTGCTCGATGAGCTGGTCCTGGCCGGTGAGCCGGGTGTAGTGCTGGTGCATGTGCTCGCCCCAGGAGCGCACCACAAACGTCTCCACGAACGTCGACTCCTGTTCGACGCTGCGGAACAGCCGCCACATCGCCGCGCCGGTCCGCTGCCGGGACCGGCCCAGCCTGGCCATCGCGGTCAGGAACGGCTCCTCGTTCTCTGGGTCCACGCGGTAGGAGGTGATCACCAGCACCGGCCCGTCCAACGGTTCAGGCTCGAACACCAACGTCGGTTCCGGCCAGTGCGTCGACGGGGTGAGGTCGAGGTTGCCGGTGCCGGCATGCAGCGGCCACCACGCCAGCGACACTCCGCAGAACACCAGCAGCGCGGCGCTGACCAGCAGACTGGTGACGCTGTTGGTGGCCCCGGCCAGCACACCCCACAGCAGCGAGCCGACGGCCTGGCCACCCATGAAGACCAGCTGGTACACCGACAGCCCGCGGGCACGCACCCAACCGGGCAGGCTCAGCTGCATGGACGCGTTCAGCGTCGCGAGCGTCAGCAGCCACGCGGTACCGCCGATCACCAGACCCGCAGCGACCGCCATGACGTTGTCCACGAGCGCCAGCACGGCAGTGGCCAGCGCGAACCCGGCGGCCCCCGCGATCAGCAGTGTGTTCTCCCCGTACCTGGACCGCAGTCGCGACAACGCGAACGCGCCGAGCACGGCACCGACACCGAGGGCACCCAACAGCGCGCCGTAGCCGGCCGAGCCGAGGCCGAGCTGGTCGCGGGCGATCACCGGCAGCAGGCCCCACACCGCGCTGCCGGGCGCGATGAACAACACGGTGCGCAGCAGGATGCGCCGCACGATCGGGGATCTGCGGATGTAGCGCCCGCCCGCGCTGAGCGCGGCCATCGCCCGCTCGGGCGGGAAGTCGTTCTGGATGGGCGGGCGCCGCCACCAGATCAGCACCAGCACGATGCCGACGAACGACACCGCGTTGAGCGCGAACACGATTGTCGGCCCGGTCAGCGACACCAGCGCGCCGGCGATCGCGGGCCCGATTGCCCGGGCGCCGTTCATGCTCATACTGCCCAGTGCGGCGGCCGCCGGAATCTGTTGCGACGGAACGAGATCGGGCTGGATGGCCTGCCATGCCGGCGCGGTCAGCGCCTGCCCGCAGCCGATCACGAACAGCAGCGTCAACAGAACGGTCGGGGTGGTCAGCCCGGCCCCGGTCAATGTCGCGAGCAGCCCGACGCCGGCGGCCATCGCGCCCTGCGTGGCGATCAGCAGGCGGCGGCGGTCAATCAGATCTGCCAGCACCCCGGACGGCAACGCGAGCAGCATGACCGGCAGCGTGGTCGCGGTCTGCACCAGCGGCACCAGCACGGCGGCGCGCGGGTCGTCGACGAGCATCCACTGCGCGCCGACGGTCTGCATCCACGTGCCCAGGTTCGACACGAACTGCGCGATCCACAACGCCCGAAAGACCGGCGACTGCAACGGCGCCCACATGGAGGTCGAACTCGCCGATGTCATCTGCCTCCCCGCCTGCGCTCGTGGACACTGTAGGTCCGCGACTGCTTACCCGGCGCGGGGTTGGCTCACGCGCCTGGCCAGTGGGGCACGCGGTTGCCAGGAAAACTCTGCATCGGAAATGAAAAAGCCCCTCACCTGCATACACAGGTGAGGGGCTCTGGCGGTGGCGGAGGGATTTGAACCCTCGGACGGGGGTTACCCGTCACACGCTTTCGAGGCGTGCTCCTTAGGCCGCTCGGACACGCCACCGTGTGGCAGCTTACCGGCCGCCCGCGTCTGGCCCTAATCGCGCTGGCTGCATCACACCCCGGCGGTCACACGCCCCTGCGAGTTCGACGTGAGGGCTGTGAAATCGCTTCCGCAACGACCCTGGTGTCGATCTTGCGCACGTCACCCGTCAGCGCTGGGTCGCGAAGAACTCCTCGAGCAGCGCGGCGCACTCCCGCTCCAGCACACCGCCACGCACCTGCGGGCGATGCGTCAGCCTGCGGTCACGCACCACATCCCACAGCGAGCCCACCGCGCCGGTCTTGGGCTCCCAGGCCCCGAACACCACCCGTGCCACCCGCGCCATGACGAGCGCGCCCGCGCACATCGTGCACGGTTCGACCGTCACCGCCAGGGTCGCGCCCTCCAGCCGCCAGCCGTCACCGTGGACGGCCGCGGCAGCCCGCAGCGCCAGGATCTCGGCGTGCGCGGTGGGGTCCCCGAGTTCCTCGCGGGCGTTGGCGGCGCGGGCCAACTCGACACCGGACGCGTCGACGATCACCGCGCCGATCGGGACGTCACGCGGACCCGCGGCGCGGGCAGCCTCCAGCGCGGCCCGGATGAGGGCCTCGTCGGTGGGGGAAACGCTCACCGATCGAGTTTGTCCAACACCGCCGAGAGTTCGTCGGCGAAACCCATCTCGCGCGCGATGCGGCTGATCTGCTCATCGGCGTACAACTCGGTGTCCCCCACGATCACCCCGAGCACGTCCTCATGCAGGCCGATGTCCGACAGCAGCGACAGGTCGCCCTCCTCGAACGGATCGGAGTCCTCGAGTTCGTCATCGTCGATGTCGGCGTCCAGCTTGTCGAGCACTTCGGCAGCGAAGTCGTAGTCCAGGGCCGCGGTCGCGTCGGACAGCAGCAGGCGCGTCCCCGCGGGGGCGGGTCGCACGATCACAAAGAATTCGTCGTCGACGTCGAGCAGCCCGAACACCGCACCTGAGCTGCGAAGTTCCCGCAACTCAGTCTCGGCGACACTCAGGCTGGTCAGAGCCGCAGGGCGCATCGACGAACACCGCCACTTTCCTTCCTCGCGCACGACGGCGACCCCGAACCCGTCGGGGCGGTCTTGGTCCGCTGAAGCTTCCTGCTTCGAAGCTCGCTGGGTTCCCATGGGCGCTTACGGTAGTCCTCCGGCATCAGGGTTGAACAGGCAATCGCCCGCTGCAGGGTTGTGTGCCAACCTTGGACGGTGAGCAGAACACCCGTGTGCGTGCTGGGCCTCGGCCTGATCGGTGGCTCGTTGATGCGCGCGGCCTCCGCTGCGGGCCACCCAGTGTTCGGCTACAACCGCTCGGTGGACGGCGCGAAGGCGGCCCAGTTCGACGGCTTCGAGGCCTCCACCGACCTGACCGCCACGCTGCAGCAGGCCGCCGAAACCGAGGCCTTGATCGTCGTCGCTGTGCCGATGCCCGCCGTCCCGACGATGCTGTCCCACATCGCCGACACCGCTCCGCTGAACCCGCTCACCGACGTCATCAGCGTGAAGGGCGCGGTGCTCGACGCCGTGCGGCAGGCCGGCCTGTTGGCGAACTACGTGGGCGGACATCCGATGACCGGGACCGCGCATTCGGGGTGGTCGGCCGGACGGACCGACCTGTTCGAGGATGCCGCCTGGGTGCTGTCGGTCGACGATCACGTCGACGTCCAGGTCTGGACGCAGGTGATGAACCTCGCGCTGGACTGCGGTTCTTTTGTGGTGCCTGCCCGCTCCGACGAGCACGATGCGGCCGCCGCGGCCATCTCGCATCTGCCGCACCTGCTGGCCGAGTCCCTGGCGGTCACCGCCGGTGAGGTGCCGTTGGCGTTCGCGTTGGCCGCCGGATCGTTCCGCGACGGGACACGGGTCGCGGCCACCGCTCCCGATCTGGTGCGGGCGATGTGCGAGGCCAACAGCTCCGACCTGGTGCCGCTGCTCGATCAGGCCATCGAACAGTTGACTTCGGCCCGGCACTCGCTGGCCGAGTCGCAGTCAGTCAGCGAACTGGTCGAGGCCGGGCATGCCGCGCGTATCCGCTACGACAGCTTTTCGCGGCCAGACATTCTGACGATCACGCTCGACGAACCCGACTGGCGTGCCGAACTGGCCGCCGCGGGTCGTGCGGGCGGGGTGATCAGATCCGCTCTGCCAGGCCCGGGTAATCGACGATGAACCCGTCGGAGTCGACGGTCATGGTGGCGCTCGCCACGGGCGACTGGACCTTGATGCCGTCGGCCGCCCCGGTGTAGCCGATCGTCACGGGCGCGACCACGAGGTCGGGCAGCCACACATACACGATCGGCAGCGACACGGAGTCCAAGCGCTGGTGCAGACCTGTGCGGCGGATCGGCAGTGCGTTGAAGAACGGGCTGAACACGACGTCGACATCGAGTGCTCCGTCGAACGCGGCCCGCGAGGTCTGACCGGTGTGGTCCTGGACGAGCCACATGTTCTCTTCATCGCGGGCGATCGACAGCTGACGCTCGCGCTCGGCCGAAGTCACCGTCATCGACAGTCGCTTGGTGGCCCCCGACTCGTCGGTGACGAGGTCGTAGGAGGCACTGAACGCGGGGGCCGAGTCGGTCGCTGCCGACACGATTCGCCCATACGCCTTGATGCGGTTGCCGGACAGCTGCACCCTCACCGATTCCATCCGCGGGATGTCATATGCCCGCCAGGTCAGGATGGCAGGCCAGGCAGTCTGGGCCGGAGCATTGGCTGTACTCACCCATCTACCGTAAGGGACGCGGTGACTCGTTCGTAGTGGGGTGGACAACTGATCCCCACACTGAGACCGCACTCACGACAATGCCTACTCACGCCTGTGCGCCACCGGCACCGGCTCACTGTGAGATGCGCCGAGCATGACTTCGTCGTCGAGCAGTGGCTGCGGCATCCGTCCGCCGAAGCGTGACAGCCTCCCGGCACCCGGCACCGACAGCCAGACCGCGAACGCGCACGCCGCGTCGAGGAGCAGCGCGAGCGCGGTGACCATGAGCGCCCCGACCAGTGCGATGTGGAATTGACGCACCTTGATGCCGTCGATCAGATACCGTCCCAGGCCGCCCAGGCTGGCATAGGCCGCCACCGTCGCGGTCGCCACGATCTGCAGCGTCGCGGTGCGCAGTCCGCCGAGGATCAGTGGCAGGGCGATCGGGGTCTCCACGCGCAGCAGCACCCGCGACTCCGTCATGCCCATCGCGCGCGCCGCGTCCACCACCGTGGCTTCGACATTGGCGATTCCCGCGTACGTGCCGGCCAACAGAGGCGGGATGCCCAGCAGCATCAGCGCCACGGTCGGCGGCACCAGACCCAACCCCCACAGCAGCACACCGAGCAGCAGCACACCGAGCGTGGGCAGGGCCCGCAACGCATTGACCCCGGTCACGACCAGGAACGTGCCGCGCCCGGTGTGCCCGATCAACATGCCGATCGGAATGGCGATCAGCGCCGAGAACAGCACCGCGATCGCGGTGTACTGCAGATGCTCCAGGATGCGCGCACCCAGTCCCGCGGGGCCGGCCCAGTTGGCGGCGGTGAAGATGAAGGACAGCGCCTGTTGCAGGAAGTTCATTGTGCCGCCCGAAGTTTGAGTCGCGGTGCGCGGGTGGCCCGCACCCACGGTGTGATGGCCCGGCCCAGCAGCAGGATCAAGCTGTCGATGACCACGGCGAGCACGAAGATTGCGATGATGCCCGCGATGATCTGATCACTCTTGTCGGCCTGATAGCCCTCGGTGAACCACGTGCCCAGCCCGCCGATGCCGATCACCGAACCCACCGACACCATCGAGATGTTGGTCACCGCGACCACACGCAGGCTGGCCACCAGGATCGGAATCGCGAGCGGCAGTTCGACTTTCACCAGTTGGGTGAGCGGCCGGTACCCGACGGCGGTGGCGGCGTCACGCACCTGCGCCGGCACGGCGTCGAGCGCCTCGGGTACGGCCCGCACGAGCAGTGCGGTGGTGTAGAGCGTGAGGGCGACGATGACGTTGGCCTCGTCGAGGATCCGGGTCGGGATGATCAGCGGCAGCACCACGAACAGCGCCAGCGACGGGATGGTGAAGATGATGCTGGCCGTCACCGTCGTCAGGCGCCGCAGCACCGTGGTGCGCTGGACCGCGGCCCCCAACGGCACGGCGATCATCAGGCCCAGCACCAGAGGCACCAGTGACAACCGCAGGTGCACCAGGGTCAGGGCCCAGGCGCTGTCGAGGTGCGTCAGCAGGTACCGCATGGCTAAGTCCGCCAGGGGTCGCGCTGGGCGCGCTGTTCATCGAGGGCCGCGAGCACCTCGTCGGCCTTGACGCCACCGGCCACCCGGCCCGCCTCGTCGACGGCCACCCCGAAACCCGACGGCGAGGACAGCGCAGCGTCGAGTGCCTGACGCAGGGTGCCGTTCGGCCGGAACAGTGATCCCCCGGCGATCGTGCTGTCGTATAACGACTTCCCGCTGCGGTGCCGCTCGACTCCCTGCCCGTCGATCCACGCGTACGGCGTACCGTCGCCCTGGGTCACCAGGGCCCACTCACCTGCCGCCAACTCCAGTGCGTCGACACCGTCCTCGCCGACGTGCCGGATCTCATGCACCGGAAGGCCGGCGGCACCGAAGAACTGCAGTCCGCGATAGCCCCGGTCGGCCCCGACGAACCCGGCCACGAACTCGTTGGCGGGGTTCGACAGCAGACGGTCCGGCGGGTCGTACTGCTGCAGCACCCCGCCGGGGCCGAACACCGCGACCTTGTCGCCGAGCTTGAGCGCCTCGTCGATGTCGTGGGTGACGAACACGACGGTCTTGCGCAGTTCGGCCTGCAGCCTGATGATCTCGGCCTGCAACTCGTCGCGGACCACGGGATCGACCGCACTGAACGGCTCATCCATCAGCAGGATCGGTGGGTCGGCGGCCAGCGCCCGGGCCACGCCCACGCGCTGCTGCTGTCCGCCCGACAACTGTGCCGGATAGCGGTTGGCCAACTTCGGATCCAGGCCCACCCGTTCGAGAACGCCGTACGCGGCCTGACGAGCCTTGCGCCGCGATTCGCCGCGCAGCACCGGGACCGTCGCGACGTTGTCGATCACGCGTTGATGCGGCATCAGTCCCGCGCTCTGGATGACGTAGCCGATGCCCAACCGCAGCTTCACGGGATCGACGCCTGTGACATCCCTGCCGTCGACCGTCAGTCTCCCCGAGGTCGGCTCGATCATCCGGTTGATCATGCGCATCGAGGTGGTCTTGCCGCACCCGGACGGACCGACGAATGCCGCGAGGGTCCCCTCCGCCACGTCCAGGGTCAGGTGGTCCACCGCGATGGTGCCGTCGGGGTACTGCTTGGTGACGTCATCGAATGTGATCACTGCGGTGGCTCACCTGTCCGATAGCGGTTTGTCGAATCCGTGCTCCTGCACCCACTTCTCGGCCGCCTCGTCAGGGTCGGCGCCGGCATTGCCGGACACCGCGGTGTTGAGTTCGATGAGCGCCTCGGTGGTCAGTTCGGCGGACACCGCATCGAGGATCCGCTTGAGCTCGTTTGACATCTTCTGCGCACTGACCACCGGCACCACGTTGGCGGCCGGGAAGTTGTTCTTCGGGTCCTCGAGCACGACGAGGTCGTTCTGCGCGATCGCGGGTGACGTGGAGAAGATGTTGGCGGCCGTCACGGTGCCGTCGACCAGCGCTCGTACCGTCGCCGGCCCGCCACCATCGCTGATCGCCACGAAATTCTTGGGCGCGATGTCCAACCCGTAGTTCTTCTTCAGACCCGGCAGGCCCTCGGTGCGGTTCAAGAACTCCGACGGTCCACCGAACTTGACCTCGGGGGAATGCTTCGCCAAATCCTCGATGGTCTTCAGGTTCCACCTGCGCGCCGTCTCGGCCGTGACGGCGACGGTGTCGACGTCGGAGGCCTCCGATGGCGTCAGCATCGCCAACCCGCCGGGCAGCGCACGATGCAGTGCGAGTTCGACGGCTTCCGGGGATGTGGCGGTGGTTTCCGGGTCGAAGTACTTCAACAGATTGCCGGTGTACTCCGGGACAAGGTCGATCGAATAGTCCTGCAGCGCCGGGATGTAGGTCTCGCGGCTGCCGATCCCGAACTGGCGGCCGACCGTGAACCCGTTGGCTTCCAGGGCCTGCGCATAGATCTCGGCGACGATCTTCGACTCCGGGAAATCCGCGGACCCAACGACGACGGTCTTCAGGTCACCGGAGGCACTGCCACCGCCGAGGGGATTGGAACTGCCGCAGGCGCTGGCGCAGACGGCCAGGACGAGCATCACCACGGCGGCCACCAGGCTGCGCATGCGCGTGGTCATCTTCGTGACAGTAACGGCCCGCACGCCCGCCTGTCCCGATTTGACTCACGGTGAACACACCGAAGAGAGGTTTGCTTCTTTGCCAGAAAAGACGAGTATGGGCCTATGAGCAGTGATCCGAGTGTGCCACCGCCCGCCGATGCGCCGCCCCCAGCCCTGCCCTTCGAACCGGGAGCGGAGTCCAAGCTCACCAAGGCCGCCGCACTGTGGGCGGCGCTCATCCTGGGCTTTCTCATCCTCATCGTGCTGCTGATCTTCATCGCGCAGAACACCACGTCGGTGGCGTTCGCCTTCCTCGGCTGGCATTGGACGCTGCCGCTGGGGGTGGCGATTCTGTTCGCTGCAGTGGCCGGTGGACTGATCACCGTGGCCGTCGGTGCGGTACGGATGTTCCAGTTGCGGCGCGCCGCCAAACGCAACCTCAAGCTCAGCGCGCGTTAGCCGAGCGTCACCAGCTCGGGCACCCGATCGGTGGGCAGATCGCCGTCGACGACGGCGGTCACCTCGGTGCGATTGAGCGTGATCGCGCCTTTGTGGTTGTCCAGGAAGGCCGTATCAGCGGCATCGCGTCCAGTCGCGATCCGCACCATGGCCTGCCGGGGCGCAAGGCATGTCGCGTCGACGACCCGCCAGTGCCCGTCGACGAACGCCTCGGCGACGGCATGGAAATCCATCGGCGCACAACCGGGTGCGTACACCGACACCATGCGGGCCGGCACATTCACCGCGCGCAACAGGGCCACCACGAGGTGCGCGTAGTCCCGGCACACCCCTGCCCCCGCGAGCAGCGTGTCGGCGGCACCGTCGATCGGGTCACTGGACCCCGGCACGTATTTCAGCCGGGTGCCCACCCACGACGACACCTTCTCCAGCAGCGTCGCCGAATCCGCGTACTGGCCGAATTCGGTTGCGGCGAAACCGAAGAACTTGTCGGTCTCGGCGTACCGGCTGGGCCGCAGGTAGGTCGACAGGTCGACGTCGGTGACCGGCGGCGGGTCGGCCTGGCCCTTGACCGTCGCGGCATAACGCACCTTGAGAGTGCCCTGGTCGGCGTCGAAGATATGGATCCGGTTGCCGTGCGCGCCGGCGATCTCCTTGGCCTCAATCGCTGCGCCGTTCAATTCGAACGACAGCGACTCGGTGACCTCGGCACCAGGGTGCGGGGCAACGGCGATCTGGAACTCGAGCGTCGTCGGCGCGGTGATGTCCACGTCGAGTTCGGCACCGACATCACGTTTCATGGGCGGCTTTCTGTAGAGGTGAGGGAGCCAGTCTGCTCTACCCGCGTGCGCAGTGGCGCAAACTGTGATGTGCGGCTCACCGCCCTATCCGCGGCGGTTGCGTGGGAGCAGATCCCACACATGTTCGGTGGTGTTCGTCGACACCACGGTCGCAAAGCCTTTTCGTGAATACAGCAGGCGCGTGACCGAGGTGTAGTCGACCGGGAACGACAACATCCGCCGGGTGCCCAGAATCTGGTGCAGCAGCACGTTGATCACGCCGCCGTGGCTGAACACCGCCACCGTGTCGTCGTGGTCGGCGGACGCGACGATGTCGTCGACGGCCCCACTGATCCGCGCTGTGAACTCTTCCTCGTCGACTCCGGCGGGCAGGTGCCCGTCCGCCATCCGCGCCCAATCCTCGGGCCGCTCCGAACGCAGCTGCTCGATCGGCACGTAGCCGGCCATGTCGCGGTCGTACTCCGCCAGGCGCGGTTCGATCTCGATGGCGAGACCGCGCGCGGCCGCCACCGGTTCGGCGGTCTGCCGGGCCCGCAACTGGGGGCTGCTGACGAGGCGGGTCAGCGGGAACCTGGCCAGCGCGTCGGGCAGGCGGCGCGCCTGCTCCCACCCCTGCGCGGCGAGTTCGGGATTCGAGCCCTGACCGTGCTCACTGCGATGGGGCAGTGCATGACGAATCAGCAGCAGCTGCATCCAACAACCTCCGGCTCGTCCGAATTCGCGCGTTCGACCGTGCAACGATAAGGCCATGCGCGCATTCGCCTGCCCGGTGTGCCACGGCTACATCGCGTTCGAGAGCGATCAGTGCACGTCGTGCGCGGCGTGGGTGGGGCTGGTGCTGCCGTCGCAGGAGATGGTGGCGATCGACGTCGACCCGGGTGCGACGGTCGTCGTCGGCGGCCGGGCGTGGACGCACTGCACGCAACGACGCACGCTCGAGTGCAACTGGCTGACCCCCGCCGATCAGGAGGCCGAACAGCGCGGTCGCTGCCTGGCCTGCTCGCTGATCCGGCGGGAACCGGACGCCGACGACACCCTGGCCCGCGAGAAGCTCGTGCCCGCGGTCCGCGCGCTGCGTCGCCTGGTGTACCAACTCGACGACCTTCACCTGCCGCTGACGCCATGGTGGCGGCAGGACGGCGGACTGGCGTTCGATCTGCTGTCCAGTTACACCGCCGGGAAGAAGGTGATCATCGGGCATGCCGGCGGCGTGATCACCATCGACGTGGTGGAGACCCTCGACGACTACCGGGAGAGGCTGCGCGTCGCACTCGGTGAGCCGTACCGGACCGTGCTCGGGCACTTCCGCCACGAGGTGGGGCACTACTACCAGAACATCCTGGTGGAGAACGGCGACGGAGCGGCCCGTCATCTCGACGCGTGCCGCGCACTGTTCGGCGACGAGCAGGTCAGTTACTCGGACGCGATCGAACGGCACTACGCGTTCGGTGCCCCGAAGGGCTGGGAGGAGTCCTTCATCTCGGAGTACGCGACCATGCACCCCTGGGAGGATTTCGCCGAGTGCTTTGCGCACTATCTGCACATCGCCGACACCATCGACACCACCCGTGAGGCCGGCATGGTCCTGCGCGCCGACCGGGTCCGGTTCTCGGCGCCCCGGGATGTCGCACCGCTGGAGTCCTACGACGACGCCCCCATCGAGCAGTTGCTGTTCGACTGGCGCTGGATCTCGCTGTTCTTCAACCGGGTCAACACCGCGATGGGCAAGCCGCCGCTGTATCCGTTCGAACTGCCGCCCGCGGTGGTGGCCAAACTGGGATTCGTCCATCGGGTGGTGCGCGACACCGCGCGGGAACGACAGGCCGGGGCCGCGCTGTGAGCACTCAGGTCTCGACGCAGGAGTCCGACCGCAGCGACGAGGTGGAGCGCATCCTCTCCGCGGCCGTCGCGGTGATGCAGCGCGTGGCTCCGGCCACGCCGCGAGTCAGTGACATTGTCGCCGAGGCGAATACGTCGAACAAGGCGTTCTATCGCTACTTCGCGGGCAAGGACGAACTCTTCCTGGCGGTGATGCAGCGCGGCGTGGCGCTGACGGTGACCTACCTGGAACGGCTGATGGCGAAGGAGACCGACCCGGCCGAGAAGATCGTGCGCTGGATCGAGGGTGTGCTCGAGCAGGTCGCCGATCCCGAACAGCTGAGCACCAGTCGGGCCACCACCGCGCAGATGTCGGCGTCGGCCAATCGCAGCGTCGCCAACAGCGACATCATGTCGCCGATGCGCGATCTTCTCACCGAACCCACTGCAGCCCTGGGACTCTCACCGTTGGATGCCGATGCGGTGTTCCTGTGCACCACGGGCACCATGCGCCGCTTCTTCGGCGCGGGCCGGCGACCGAGCCCCGAGGACATCGCCCATGTGGTCCGGTTCTGCCTGCGCGGGATCGGGGCCCGCCGCTAAGGGGTCACGATGTCGAAATCGGGGTTCGGGGAGTCGAGCACCCCGGTGAGCCTCTGAATGGCGGCCGCGTCACCGTCGATCTGCAGACCGGGCGAACTCACGTCACCGGCGGCCAGGGTCAGCAGTCGCACCGAGGAGGCCAGCGTGAGCGTGGCGGTCGCCGTCGCGGGATCGGCCGGAACTCTGCGGTGCACGAGCACCCCATTGCGCAGCGTCAGTCGGTGGTTGCTGCCCGTGTCCTCGAAGGTGACGTCGAAGGCCAGGTCCAGATCCCAGGCCCGCGGTCCGTTGATGCTGATGGCCAGGGCGTCGAAGATCTGCTCGGGTGTCAACTGCGCCATCAGGGTCGGCGCCGTCGCCTGCGTCGGCGTGCCGAAGTTGCCGTCGGACAACTCGGTGGCACCGGAGAGGAAGAAGTTGCGCCACGGGCCGTTCTCGGATCCGTAGGCCAACTGCTGCAGCGTCGCGATGTAGAGCCTGCGCGCCCCGGCGTGGTTCTGGTCGGTGAAGATGACGTGGTCCAACAGTGTTGCGGCCCAGCGGTAGTCACCGTCGTCGTAGGCCCTCTGCGCGATCTCCACGACGCGCTCGATGCCGCCGATCGCCGCCACGTACCGCGGCCCGATGACCTCCGGTGGGTGGGCCCACAGCCGGGCCGGATTGCCGTCGAACCAGCCCATGTACCGCTGGTAGACGGCCTTGACGTTGTGGCTGACCGACCCGTAGTAGCCGTGCGCATGCCAGGCCCGTTCGAGCGCGGGCGGCATCGGGAAGTCCTCGGCGATCTCGATTCCGGTGAAGCCCTGGTTGAGCAGGCGCAGCGTCTGGTCATGCAGGTACGCGTACAGATCTCGTTGCAGCGAAAGGTATTCGACGATGCGGTCCCGCCCCCACGTCGGCCAGTGGTGCGAGGCGAACACCACATCGGTGCGGTCCGACCAGGTGTCGATGGCCTCGGTGAGGTAGCCCGCCCAACCGTGCGGATCGCGGACCAGCGCACCACGCAGCGTCAACAGGTTGTGCAGGTTGTGCGTGGCGTTCTCGGCCATGCACAGCGCCCGGAACTTCGGGAAGTGGAAGTGCATCTCGGCGGGGGCCTCGGTGCCCGGCGCCATCTGGAACTCGATCTCGACCCCGTCGATGGTGTGCGTCTCACCGGTCGAGGTGATGTCGATCGTCGGCACGATGATCGCGACCTCGCCGGTGGACGGTGTCTGCCCGAGGCCGCAGCCGACCTGTCCGCGCGGCCCACGCTCCAGGCTGGCCCCGTACATGTACCCCGCCCGCCGTGCCATCGCGGTGCCGGCGTAAACGTTCTCCTGCACCGCGTGTTCGGTGAATCCCTCGGGTGCCAGGACCGCGACCCTGCCCGCATCCACGTCGGCCTGCGTCGTCACACCCAGCACGCCGCCGAAGTGGTCGACGTGGCTGTGGGTGTAGATGACCGCGACCACCGTGCGCTCGCCGCGGTGCTGTCGGTACAGCGCCAGCGCGGCGGCGGCCGTCTCGGTGGAGACCAGGGGGTCGATGACGATGATGCCGTTGTCGGTCTCGACGAACGTGATGTTCGACAGGTCAAGGCCACGCACCTGATAGATGCCCTCGACCACCTCGTAGAGGCCCTGTTTGGCGCACAGTTGACTCTGCCGCCACAGGCTGGGGTGCACAGACGTGGGGGCGTCGGCGTCCAGGAATGCGTAGGCGTCGTTGTCCCACACCACCCGACCGTCGGCGGCCTTGACGACACAGGGTTCGAGACGGCCGAGGAAACCGCGGTCGGCGTCCTCGAAGTCCTGGGTGTCCTCGAAGGGCAGCGACGCGAGGTGCCGGGCGTGGGCCGCTTCGACGGACGGGGCGGGCGCTTGGGTGTCCATGTGCCCAGTGTCCCCCTGGGTCGGCGGTGCGTCCTCAGTTCTGCAGGTCGTAGACCGTCATTCCGTCGACCTTCTCAAACGGGAAGGCGGCCTGCACCCACTCACTGATCTCGGCGCCGGAACCGTCGCCACCCATTGCGCCGGGCGGTCCGGGTCGGCCGGCGTCGGTGATGAAGTAGCGCACCTGTCCGTCGGCGACGTACTGCTGGAACTGCTCCAGCGTCGGCGAGTTGTCGCCGCCGTTGAATCCACCGATCGCCATGATCGACGTCTGCGTCTTGAGCATCAGGTCACCGGCCAGGTGCGAGCCGACGGTCGCGGCGGCCCAACGGTTGTCGGTGTCCTTCAGCATGGCCTGCACGGCGTCCGATGCTCGCTCCGGCCCACCGGGTCCGCTGGGCCCACCGGGTCCGCCGGGGCCGCCAGGGAAGCCCTTGCCGCCGCGGTCGGGTCCCGAGGTCGGGATGGCGCCACCATGGCTGTCCAGCACGGTCTCGACGGTGTAGGCCGCGGTTCCGGCGAGGCCGAACAGCAGGCCCGCAGCGGCGACCGCGGCGGTGTACGAGCCCAGGGCATGAGCACCGGCCATCAGGATCGCGGCGACCGCAATCGCCCCGACAAGCACGGTCCACCGCAGCCACGGCTGCCAGTCGGGCGTGCGGTCCAGCAGCACAAAGCTCCATACTCCCGTCACCGCGAGCATGCCGCCCAGCACGATCCGGCTCGAACGGAACTGCCTGCCGCGCCACAACTCTCGGGTTGCGATGGCGACCACCGCGGCGACCCCGGGCGCCAGCGCGATGGTGTAGTAGGGGTGCATGATCCCCTTCATCGAGCTGAACACCACGGTCGTGCTGACCAGCCATCCGCCCCACAGCAGCAGGGCCGCACGGGTCAGGTCGGTACGGGGCGCGCGGCGGGTGAACCACAGTCCCGCAACCAGGCCGATCAGCGCCGCGGGCAGCAGCCAGGAGATCTCGGTGCCCATCGATTCACCGAACATGCGCAGCACACCGGGGTTTCCGCCGAACATGGCACCGCCCGGGCCACCACCGCCACCGGGACCGTCTCCGCTCCCGTGGGTCGGGTTGCCGTCACCGCCGAGCACGCGCCCGAGTCCGTTGTAGCCCAGCGTGAGCTGCAGGAGGCTGTTGTCGGTCGACCCTCCGATGTAGGGCCGGGAGTCCGCGGGCCACAGGCTGACCAGCGCGACGAACCATCCGCCGGAGGCGATCATGGCGACCAGACCGACGAGCAGATCACGCAGGCGCGCCCAGACGCTGCCCGGCACGGCCACCAGAACCACCAGCGCCAGCGCGGGCACCACCAGGAAGGCCTGCAGGAGTTTGGCCAGGAAGGCGAATCCCAGTGCGACACCGGCGCACGCCACCCACCGCGTGGGGTGCCCGCCGAGCGCGCGCACGATGCAGTAGCCCGCGGCCACCAGCAGCAGCACCAGCAGCGCGTCGGGGTTGTTGAACCGGAACATCAACGCCGCGACCGGCGTCAGCGCGAGAACGGTACCGGCGAGCAACCCGGCCGCAGCCCCGTTGGTGCGGCGCACCGCCGCGTAGATCAGTGCGACCGCGGCGACTCCCATGAGCGCCTGGGGGACCAGCATGCTCCATGAGTTGAACCCGAACAGTCGGCCCGACAACCCCATGACCCACATCGCGGCGGGCGGTTTGTCGACGGTGATCGCGTTGCCCGCGTCCAGCGAACCGAACAGCCACGCCTTCCCACTCTGGGTGCCGGCCTGCACCGCGGCGGCGTAGAACTCGTTGGCCCAGCCCATCGCGCCGAGCGCCCACAGGTAGAGCACCGCGGTGCCCGCGAGGAGCGCCGCCAGCGCCTTCCGTTCCCACTTCGGGCGCACCGCGGCGCCCACGGGTGCGTCGGTGGACTCGGTGACCAGCTCCTGCACGACGGTCATCGTGTCAGGCCTTGGCTGTTGCGTCGGGGGTGGAACACCCAGCCCCGCAGAAGGACGAAGCGGACGACGGTGGCCAGCAGGTTCGCACCCACGAGCACCACGAGTTCCACCGCCCGGGCGGGTTCACTCATCGTGTGCAGCAGGGCCAGCGATCCGCTGGTCAGCGCCAGGCCGATGCCGAACACCACCAGACCTTCGATCTGGTGGCGCGCCACACCGGCACGCCCCCGCATGCCGAACGTGAACCGTCGGTTGGCGGCCGTGTTGGCGATCGCGGTGGCCAGCAGGGCCACCAGGTTGGCGCCCTGTGGGCCCAGCCCGGATCGCAGCGCCATGAACAGCAGGAGGTAGGCGATGGTGCTGCAGATTCCGACCGTGGCGAAGAAGACGCCCTGGCGCAGCAGTGATCTCGGCGCGGCCTTGGCAGAGCCGGTGAACTGCGCCGCGATGGCCGCCACCGGAATCTCGCCGGACGTGAATCCCTTCAACAGCCGGGCCACTCCCTTGAGATCGGCGACCGCGGTCGCGACGATGTCCACGCGGCTGTCCGGGTCGTCGACCCAATCCACGGGGACCTCGTGAATCCGCAGTCCGCAGCGCTGCGCGAGCACCAGGAGTTCGGTGTCGAAGAACCAGCCGGTGTCCTCGACGTGCGGCAGGAGCGCCGCGGCGGCGTCGGCACGCAGGGCCTTGAAGCCGCACTGCGCGTCCGAGAAGCGCGCGGCCAGCGTGGACCGCAGGATGAGGTTGTAACAGCGCGAGATGATTTCGCGCTTGGGGCCGCGGACCACTCGCGAACCTCGGGACAGTCGGGACCCGATCGCGACGTCGGAGTGTCCGGTGATCAAGGGTGCGACCAAGGGCAGCAGCGCCGCCAGGTCCGTCGAGAGGTCGACGTCCATGTAGGCCAGCACAGGTGCGTCGGACGCCGACCAGACCGCGTGCAGGGCCCGACCGCGGCCCTTCTGCTCGAGGCGGCGCACCCGCACGTCGCTGAGTTCCTCGGCCAACTGCGCCGCGATCTGCGGTGTGGCGTCGACGCTCGCGTTGTCGGCGATCGTGATCCGGAACGTGAAGGGGAACTGTTCGGTCAGGTAACGGTGCAGGCGGTGCACCGAATCGGCCAACGCCGCCTGCTCGTTGTAGACCGGCACCACGACGTCGAGCACGGGCACGCCCCGCTCTGCAGCGATCCGGGCCGCGTTGGGCCTGGCCGCAGACGGCGCGAGATCTGCTGCGTGCTCAAGTGCGATGGTCATGAATCCATCGTCGGACGTGGGCGTGGGGCCACGGTGGGCAGTGGCTATGTGCTTCCTGTGAATCATGCGCCGAGGTCGTAGAGGGTGGTTCCATCGATGACCTGGAAGGGGAACGTCGCCTCGACCCACTCGGTGATGCGCTCCGCGGCGTCACTGCCGCCGTGATCTGTTCGTCCGGGGCCTGGCATGGATGCCGCGATGAAGTAATGGATACGACCACTGCGGGCGTAGTCCTGGAACTGTTCGAGGGTGGGCGCGGGGTCGGTCCCGTTGAATCCGCCGACGGCCATCACCGGCGCGCCGGTGGCCAACTGGTGGCCCGCCGCGTTGTTGGAGCCCACCACCGCGGCCGCCCAGGTGTAGTCGCCGGCGTCGGCCGCGATTGTGGCGGCCAGTTGTGCGCTGGGCCGGGAGATGTCGAGGAATCCTGGGGGCCCGCCGAATCCTCCCGAGGGTCCGGCGGACGGGACGGCACCGGTGTGCGGGGTCGCGGCCGTTGCCACGGTGTAGGCGAACGGGCCCACCAGGCAGGCCACCAGCGCGGCGGCACCGACCGCGACAGCGGACCGCGGCGTCAACCGGGCGACCACCACCAACAGCAGCGCGGTCGTCAGTCCGACCATCAGAACGGTCCATTGCAGCCACGGAAGCCAGGACGGATGCCGCTGCAGCAGAATGAAACTCACCAGCGTCGTGGTCGCCGTCAGACCGGCGAGCGTGGTGGCGCAGCGTGGATCGGTGCGACGGTCCCACACCAGCGGGACGCCAATGCCGATGCAGGCGGCGACCGCGGGCGCGAGCGCCACGGTGTAGTACGGGTGCACGATGCCGTTCATCCAGCTGAACACCACCGCGGTGGTCAGCAGCCAGCCACCCCACAGCAGCAGCCCAATTCGGGTGGGGTCGGTGCGCGGCCTGCGCCAAACGATGGCCAGTCCCGCGACCAGCGCGATCACGGCGGCCGGAAGCAGCCACCCGATCGGGCCACCCATCTCCCCGCCGAGCAGCCTGCCCCACCCCACATCGTGGTTGAGGTTGCCGAGGCCGCCGACCTCCTCGCCGGTCAACCGGCCGACGCCGTTGTAGCCGAGGGCCAGTTCGACGATCGAATTGTTCTGTGAGCCACCGATGTACGGCCTGGCATGGGATGGCCACACCTCCACCAGCAGCAGATACCAGCCCGCGCTGGCCACCAGGCCCGCGGCGCCACCGCACAGTCGCAGCAGGCGAGAGCGCCACGGCATGTCCGCGCACACCAGGAACACCACCGCGAGCACAGGCAACACCAGGACGGCCTGCAGCATCTTGGCCAGGAATCCGACGCCGATCGCCGTGCCCGCCAACACCATCCACCACCTCGAACTGTCCCGTTCGACGGCACGCTGCACGCAGTGAGTCGCGACCACCAGCATCAGCACCAGCAGGGCGTCGGGGTTGTTGAAGCGGAATATCAACGCGGCCACCGGCGTCAGCGCCAGCACGGTCCCGGCCAACATGGCCGCACGGGGGCCCGCAGCGCGGCGCACCGCGGCGTACAGCATCGCGACCGCAGCGACTCCCATGAGCGCCTGAGGAACCAGCATGCTCCACGCGTTGAAACCGAAGAGCCGCACCGAGATTCCCATCACCCACAGCGCGCCCGGCGTCTTGTCGACGGTGATGGCGTTGGCCGCATCGCTCGACCCGAACACCCATGCGGTCCAACTCTGCGAACCGGCCTGCACGGCCGCGGCGTAGAAACCGTTGGCCCACCCGCTGGCACCGAGGTCCCACAGGTACGCCCATGCCGTGGCCGCCAGCAGCGCGACCACCGCGACGGCCTCGCGACGGGAACCGCGCACCGGGGTCGGAGCCGACGTCGCGGTCGACCTGGGCGCAGTGATCGTCACCTTTGCAGGTTGACGCACCAAGCTCGCCGCGTGCTTGGTGCCGGCTATGCGTCGGCTGTGAGGGGCAGGCGAAGCGTGAACACGGTGTCCCCGGGCCTGCTGTCCACCGTGATCTGCCCGTGGTGGGCCTTCACGACGGCCCACACGATCGCCAAGCCCAACCCGGTGCTGCCTCCGTTGCGGGAGCGCGACGAGTCACCGCGGGCGAAGCGTTCGAAGACCTCCGACTGCAGTTGTGCCGGAATGCCCGGCCCGTCGTCGCTCACCCGAATCTCCGCGTGACCGTCGGCCGAGGCGCGCAACGACACCGCGACGGTCGTGCCGGCCGGGGTGTGGACGCGGGCGTTCGCCAGCAGATTCGCCATCACCTGGTGCAGTCGGGCGCGGTCGCCGATCACCACCACCGGATCGTCGGGCAGGTCCAGGTTCCACTCGTGGTCACGTCCGGCGATGTGGGCATCGGCCACGGTGTCGACCGCCAACTGCGACAGATCGACCTCCTCGCGGTCCAATGGCCGGCCCGAGTCCAGCCGGGCCAGCAGCAGGAGGTCCTCGACCAGATTGGTCATCCGCTCGGCCTCGGACGCCACGCGTCCCATGGCGTGGGCGACCTCGTCGGGCACCTCATCCCGGTGACGTTGCGCCAGTTCGGTGTAGCCGCGGATCGCGGTCAGCGGCGTGCGCAGTTCATGGCTGGCGTCGGCGACGAACTGCCGCACCCGGGTCTCGCTGGCCTGGCGCGTCGACAACGCGGTCGAGATGTGGTCGAGCATCCGGTTGAGCGCCGACCCCATCTGCCCCACCTCGGTGTTGGGGTTGGCGTCGGATTCGGGCACGCGGACCGGCAGTTCGACCTCGCCACGGTCCAGCGGCAGGTTGGCCACTCGGCGCGCTGTCGCCGCGACGCGAGTGAGCGGTGCCAGCGAGCGTCGCGTGATGACGACACCCAGGATGGTCGCCGCCACCAGCGCCGTCCCGGCCACCACGACCATGATCAGCAGAACCCGCAGCATGGTCTCGTTGACGTCGGCCATCGGCAGCCCCGTGACGACGATGTCGCCATTGCGACTGTGCGCCGCGACCAGTCGATAGCCGCCCAACCCGTCCACGTCGACCGTGATCGGTGGCCGTCGCGGCGTCACGTCGAGCAGTTGCCCGATGGCGGTCTCGGTGAGCCCCTCACGTTGACCATCCCTGGTCAGCACGCCGGCCTCCACCCCGCGGAAGTTCTCCACGACGGCGATCAGTCCGACCGGTTGGCCCGGCGCGTCGAGGAAATCCGGTCCGGGTCCGGGCATCCTGATCGGACGCAGGTCACCGGGCCGTGTGCGTGGCGGCGGCAGGCTGGCCATCAACGCCGAACGGTGCGACGCGTCGGTCAGGTTCTGGTCCAGTTGGGCGATCAGGTACTGCCGCAGCGCCAGTTCAGTGGCACCGCCCATTCCGATGCAGACCAGCGCCAGGAGCAGCACCTGGCCGATCACAAGTCGGGACTGCAGCGACCACGCGCCTGGCGTGCGCCAGCGCGGCGCATCCCGGTGTGGCTCAGACCCCGGGCTTGAGGACATATCCCGCCCCGCGCAGCGTGTGGATCATCGGCGGCCTGCCGTTGTCGATCTTCTTACGCAGGTAGGAGATGTACAGCTCGACGATGTTGGACCGGCCGCCGAAGTCATAGCTCCACACCCGGTCCAGGATCTGCGCCTTGGACAGCACCCGCTTGGAGTTGCGCATCATGAAGCGCAGCAGTTCGAACTCCGTCGACGTCAGCGTGATCGGGTCGCCGCCGCGAGTCACCTCGTGGCTGTCCTCGTCGAGGACGAGGTCGCCGACCACGATCTGCGCGCCGCTGTCCTCGGTCGTCACACCGGTGCGGCGCAGCAGGGCGCGCAGGCGCAGCACGACTTCCTCGATGCTGAACGGTTTGGTGACGTAGTCGTCGCCGCCCGCAGTCAGTCCCGCGATTCGGTCCTCGACCGCGTCCTTCGCGGTCAGCAGCAGCACGGCCAGGCCGGGGTTCTGTTCACGCAGGCGACGCAGCACGTCGAGGCCGCTCATGTCCGGCAGCATGACGTCGAGCACCACGACGTCGGGTCGGGCAGTGCGGGCGGCGCTGATGGCGCTGGCCCCGTCATTCGCGGTGGTGATGTCCCAGCCCTCGTAGCGAAGTGCCATGGAGACCATCTCGGCGAGGACGGTCTCGTCGTCGACGACGAGCACGCTGATCGGACTGCCGTCGGCTCGCCGCATCACGACGCGTTCGGGCGCTGGCGATGTCATATGTCCCAGTATTCACATCTGTTTGGGCCGATTCTGTGCCGAACCTATGACTGGGCTGTGAGCCCGACGCGACTCACGTGGCGCTGATCACCCACACAGCCCGGGCACAGCTTCGTCGTCGACCGTGGTGGCATGAACGCAGGACAGGTCTGGGGTGAGCCGTCGGCGCACTGGTCGACCAACAGGACACTGGGTGCCGTCGGGATCGCCGTGGCGCTCGCCGCTGCCGGGGCCGCGGTCATCTACGCGGCCAACACAGGAGGCGCCGCCGCCGGTCCCGGCTTCGGCCCGCCTGGCGGTCCCCCGGGCGCTGGTCCGGGCTTCGGGGGTCCCGGTGGCCCCGGAAGCCGTGACGCGGACCTTCCCACGGCGTTGCACGGCCAGTTCGTGGTCTCCGACGGAAAGGGGACGTTCACGACGCAGCTGACGCAGACCGGCACCGTCACCGACATCTCCGACACCTCGATCACCGCGCGCAGCGAGGACGGCTTCACCCAGACCTACGTCATCAACACCGAGACGCGGCAGTCCCGCGATGGTGTGCGCACCGGGCAGACCGCGACCATTCGCGCCGTCACACAGAACGGCAGCAACACCGCGACGGCAATCTCCGCGCAGCGCTGACCGGGCCGATAGCCTGCCTGACATGGGCTTCACCGAGACCATCGAGACGGTCGGCAAGGTTATCGACGCCATCGGCGTCGGAGCCATCGCCCTGGGCGGCCTGCTGGCCGCGGGCATGGCCATCGGGCGGCTGCTGCGCCGGAACCCGAACACCTATCGGTTGTTTCGCGGGCAGCTTGGTCGCGCCATCCTGCTGGGCCTCGAGCTTCTGGTCGCCGCGGACATCATCCGCACCGTGGCCATCACCCCCACCCTGGAGAGTGTCGGGGTGCTCGCCGGCATCGTCTTGATCCGAACCTTCCTGAGCTGGTCCCTGGAGTTGGAGATCACTGGTCGCTGGCCCTGGCAGAAGGAAGCGGTGAGTCCAGGCACCTCCGCACCCGCTGGGCCTGCGGGTCCCGCCCCTGAACCGCCCGCCTCGGACATGGCCCAACCAACCATCCGGTAGGTTTACCCGGCGTGGACGACCTCGCGAAGATCGCCGACTGGATGTCGGACCGAGGCCTGGGTGACGGGCCTCTGGAAAACGTCACCGAGATCACCGGCGGCACCCAGAACATCATGCTGCGGTTCGAGCGGTCGGGACGGCCCTACGTCTTCCGCCGTGGCCCGCAGCACCTGCGGCCCATCAGCAACAAGGTCATCCTGCGGGAGACCACAGTGCTCACGGCACTGGGCGACACCGACGTCCCGCACCCGCGACTGATCGCGGCCTGCGAGGACACCTCGGTGCTCGGCGACGCCGTCTTCTATCTGATGGAACCCATCGACGGGTTCAACGCGGGCGCCGCACTGCCCGAACTGCACGCCTCCGATGCGGGCATCCGGTTCCAGATGGGCCTGTCGATGGCCGACGCGCTGGCCCGATTGGGCGCCGTCGACCACGTCGCCGTCGGGCTGTCCAACTACGGCAAGCCCGAGGGATTCCTGGAACGCCAGGTGCCGCGCTGGCTTTCGGAGCTTGAGTCCTACTCGGCCATCGAGAACTACGCGGGCCCGGAGATCGGCGACGTCGACGGGGTGGCCCGCTGGCTGCAGGAGCGCCTGCCCACCGACTGGAAGCCCGGCATCATGCACGGCGACTACCACGCGGCCAACGTGATGTTCTCCCACACCGGACCCGAGGTGGTGGCGATCGTCGACTGGGAGATGTCGACCATCGGCGACCCCCTTCTGGACCTCGGCTGGTTGGTGGCGACGTGGCACGACGGCTCAGGCGACGTGCTCAACCACGCGCTGAGCCAGGCCGGTGGGCTGTGCACGCCAGGCGACATGATCGAGCGCTACGCGCAGAACACCACGCGCGACCTGAGCAGCATCAACTGGTACGGCGTCATGGCCTGCTTCAAGCTCGGGATCATCCTGGAGGGCACCCACGCGCGCGCCGGCGCCGGACTGGCCCCCAAGGAGGTCGGTGACCTCCTACACGCGGCGACCCTGCTGCTTTTCGAACGAGCCCAACGACTCATGGACGGTGAACAGTGATCGACTTCGAGATTCCTGCCGAGACGGCCGCACTCCGCGACCAGATCCGCGCCTTCGTCAACGACAAGATCGTCCCGTACGAGACCGATCCGCGCCTGACGCGGCACGGCCCGACCGAGGAGATGCGCACCGAGATGGTCGAACTGGCCCGCGAGGCCGGTCTGCTGACCTTCCAGGCTCCCGCGCGCTTCGGCGGCCGGGAACCGTCACACGTCGACCAGGCCGTGCTGTTCGAGGCCGCGGGCTGGTCCACGCTGGGGCCCGTCGCACTCAACTGCGCGGCCCCCGACGAGGGCAACATGTTCCTGCTCGGCAAGATCGCCAATGAGCAGCAGGTGGAGGAGTTCCTCGTGCCCGTGATCGAGGGACGGCAGCGTTCGGTGTTCGCGATGACCGAACCCGACGGTGCGGGCTCCGACCCCAACCAGTTGAAGACCGAGGCCGTGTTCGACGGCAGCGACTACGTCATCAACGGCCGCAAGTGGCTCATCACCGGCGCCAACGGTGCGCGCACCTGGATCATCATGGCCCGCGTCGCGCCCAACGAGCACGGCCCGGACGGCCCGACCCTGTTCCTCTGTGACGGGGACACCCCGGGCATTGAGATCGAGCGCGTCATGAACACCATGGACCGCAATTACGTTGAGGGCCACGGTGTTGTGGTGTTCAACGACCTGCGCCTGCCGGCCTCGGCCGTGCTGGGCGAGGTGGGTCAGGCGCTGCGCTACGCCCAGCTTCGGCTGGCCCCGGCCCGACTGACGCACTGCATGCGCTGGCTCGGTGCGGCATCGCGCGCGCAGGCAATCGCGATCGAACATGCCCGCACCCGAACAGGTTTCGGCAAACCGCTGGCCGAGCATCAGGGTGTCGGCTTCATGATCGCCGACAACGAGATCGCCCTACAGCAGTGCCGCCTGGCGATCTGGTGGGCGTGCTGGACGCTGGACTCCGGCGCCAAGGGCCGTCACGAGAGTTCGATGGTCAAGGCCATGGTCTCCGAGGAACTGTTCAAGGTCGCCGACCGCTGCGTGCAGATCCTCGGCGGCATGGGCATCTCCGACGAGACGCCGGTCGCCATGATCTTCTCCGACATGCGGGCCTTCCGGCTTTACGACGGCCCGACTGAAGTGCACAAATACGCCATCTCCCGCCAAGTGTTGAGGAATCCCCGATGAGCCGAGTCCCCAAGTAGGAGCGAGGAAACCGATGACTGTTCTCGATTTGTTCAAGCTCGACGGCAAGGTCGTCATCGTCACCGGGGCCTCCTCCGGTCTCGGTGTCTCCTTCGCCCAGGCCTTCGCCGAAGCCGGCGCCGACGTCGTGCTCGGTGCGCGCCGCGTCGAAAAGATGGCCAGCACAGCGGCTCTCGTGGAGGAAGCCGGCCGGCAGGCGCTGACCGTGCAGACCGACGTCGCCGACCCCGCGCAGTGCCAGGGGTTGGTCGACGCCGCGGTGGCGAAGTTCGGCCGGGTCGACGTGCTGATCAACAACGCCGGTGTGGGCACCGCGGTGCCGGCCACCCGGGAGACGCCCGACGAGTTCCGCAAGGTCGTCGACGTCAACCTCAACGGCTCGTACTGGATGGCGCAGGCCTGTGGGCGGGTGATGGAACCCGGCAGCTCGATCATCAACATCGCCAGCATTCTGGGCATCACCACGGCCCAGCTGCCGCAGGCCGCCTACGCCGCCTCCAAGGCCGGTGTCATCGGCCTGACCCGCGACCTGGCCCAGCAGTGGGGCGGACGTAAGGGGATTCGCGTCAACGCGCTGGCTCCGGGGTTCTTCATGTCGGAGATGACCGACGAATACAAGCCCGGTTACCTGGACTCGCAGATGCCGCGAGTGGTGTTGGGCCGCACCGGCGATCCCGCCGAGTTGGCCGCCACCGCGGTGTGGCTGGCCTCTCCCGCCGGGGGTTACGTGGTGGGCCAGACCATCGCCGTCGATGGTGGTATCACCATCACCTGAGTTGTCGTTCAGACCGCACTGAGGGCGCCGTGCCTTCGGATTTCCCGCCCTCAGTGCGGTCTCAACGCTTCGACAGACAGAACCGCGGCCCGGTCTTTCGACCGGGCCGCAGTCTTGTATTGCGTTTCCTCGTAGGCCGTTACGGGATGGCGGGGTTATCGGCGCCGTCGGTGCCGTGCATCACGACGCCGTCCTTCGGGTTGGCGGCGGTCCCGAAGAGTTCGAGGGCCTGTCCATCGCCGCCGGTCTTACCGACCCCAGTGCCGGTGCCGCCGTTACCACTGCTGGCTTCGCCGTTGATCCACTGGCCGTCGACGGCCCCGGTGTTGACGCCGACGACGATGTATCCACCCTTGCCGCCGGTACCGCCGCCGATGCCGTCACCGCCATTGCCACCGACGACGACGTTGTTGGTGGCAACGGAGCCGTCGGCCAGAGCGAAGATCTGGGTCACCGCAGTGCTCGCGTTTCCGCCAGTGCTGCCGTCACCGATCGCGTCACCGCCACTGCCACTGGTGACCGTGCCCGAGGCGACGGCGCCGACTCCGGCGGCCTGGATGGCTGCCTGACTTCCGTTGCCACCCTTGGTGTCGGCTCCGATGGCGTTGCCACCGTTGCCGCCGTAGACCGTGCCCGACGCCGTACCGTGTTGCCCGGCACCAATATTCGAACGTCCCGCGGTGATGTAGCCGAGTACGCCATTGCCGGCGACCGCACCCGCACCGTCAGCGTTACCGCCCACGCCGCCGAATGCCTCGCCGTCCGTCACGGTGCCGTTGTTGAATGCCCAGTACAGCCCACCGCCACCGTTGCCGCCGGTGCCACCGTTGTTGGCGTTGCCACCGACACCGGCAGTGATGACGGAGTTCTCGACTGTCCCGCCATCGGCGGCCTGGACCTCACCACGACCGCCCGTGCCACCCTTGCTGCCTGCACCGTCCGCGTCACCGCCGCTGGCCCCAGTCGCCGTGACATTGGTGACGGTGCCGTCGTCAGCGCTGACTGTCGCGACACCACCGGCGCCACCGACACCGCCGTTGGTGCCAGCGCCACCGGCACCACCCGTGAAGTGGGTGTCCTCGACGACGGCGCCGTTGACCGCGTCGATGGTTGCCTTACCACCTTCGCCACCGACCCCACCGTTGTCGTCGCCGGCCCCGGCATGTCCACCGGTGACCGAACTGTTGGTGATGATGCTGCCCGCACCGTCCGCGGTCAGGATCGCGTCACCACCCTTCGCGGTGTCGCTGGCGTTGCCACCCGTGATCTGGCTGTTGGTGACGGAACCGCCGTTCCTGACGATCACCTGGGCCCCGCCGCCGGCGTGGTGCTCAGAGCGCTGGCCGCTGGTCACCGTGACGTTCTCGACGATGCCGTCGCCCTCGACGATGATTGCGTTCTCAGAACCGGACTCGCCATCGGCGCCGGCGGGGCCGCCGTCGGTGCCGTCGCCGCCCTGCACCAGGGTGTCGACGAGAGTGGTGCCGCTGGCGTCGACGACCGCAGCGCCACCGTCACCGCCGGAGCCTCCGGCGTCGCTCAGCGACCCGGCACCACCGGCACCACCGGCACCGCCCTGGACAATGCTGTTCACACTGTCGGCCACATTGGCGACAGCGCTGCCGCCGCCACCGCCGCCGCCGCCACCACGGCCAGCGGCAGTCGTGGTACCCGCGGCGCCGGCACCGCCCGCACCGCCCGCACCGGCGATCGCCACCGGTCCCGCGGCACTAGCGAACGCCACCGCTCCCTCCGCACCGGCGTTCGGCACAGGTCCTGCGGCATCGCCGCTGCCACCCTGGCCGCCGTCGCCGCCCGCACCGAAGAGGCCGTTCTGCTCGGAGAAGAACAGGATCCAGCCCTGACCGGCTTCGCCGCCGTCGCCACCGGCGCCGCCACGAGCACCGTTGATCACTTCGATGCCACTGCCATCGATACCGGCGTATCCCGCGCCGCCGACACCGCCGACGCCACCGGCGCCACCGGCGCCACCGCGCCCGAAGATTCGGCTGCCGGTACCGCCCTTGCCGCCATTGCCGCCGTTGCCGCCCGCAATGGCATTCGAACCCGCCGAGGCACCAGTTCCTGCGACGCCAGCGCCGCCGTTGCCGCCGGCGCCGCCGTTGCCGAAGATCGACAGGGTGCCGGCGTTGCCGCCGTTACCACCCTGGGATCCCGCGGCGCCCGCGCCACCGATGCCCCCGTGACCGATGAACACACCACCGTGACCGCCGTTGCCACCTGTGCCGTTGTTGTAGCCGACCTGTCCGGCGCCGCCGGCACCGCCGTTGCCGAACCACCCTGCTGAACCGCCGTTGCCGCCGTTGTAGCCGGCGCCGCCGCTTCCCAGGAGCCCGCCGTTGCCACCGTGGCAGACCAGACCGCCGGTGCACGTATCACCGGTCCAGCTGTAGCCGTTGCCGATCAGGATGCCGCCGTTGGGATTCTCCGGCGTCCCGTTGCCGAACAGCTTGAGCGGCCCCACGGGGAGCGAAATCCGCGCCGCCGCAGTGCTCGCAAGAGGCGACGCCGGATCGGATTGGCTCGTTGCGAAGGCGGTCGTCTCCGTTGGCAGGCTGGCGCGGACCGTCTCGATGCGACGGGAGGCGGCCCAGATCGCCTCGAGCAGCGGGTTCGGAGCCTCCGGTGCGCCTCCACCCGAGGCCGAGGAGGTGTAACCGGACGCAGTGACCGCCGCCTCCACCGGGACGAGGGATTGGTCGCCGAGGGGCGCCGTCGATGTCTCGGGACGAGTGATGACCGATGTCGCGGCTGATTCCAGCCGACGCTGGAATCCTGCGGCGGCGCCATCGGCGGAGGGCTTCGCATCGCTCACCCGGGTTGAGTCGCTGTTGCCCGAACCCCGCGGGCCGGTCTGCAACCGAGCGGCGATCTCCTTGGCTCGGTCTTCTGAGCGCTTGGCTCGCTCCTCCAGAGACTTGGCGCGCTTCTCAAGCCCCTTGGTGCGCTGCTCGACGTCCCTGGCGATCGAATCTGCTCGGTCCTTGATCGTGGTTCTGATGCCATTTCGCTTCGGCTCGCTGGCGTCGGCTCCGGCGGGGCCTCCCGGCGGACCCGCACTGATGCTTGCGCCGCCATCCGACGACCCTGTGCCTGAACTCTGCGACGGCTTGTCACTTCCGGTGTCCGACTCTGCCCAGGCGGTTCCTGCCGGGCTCCCGAGTGCAGAACCGATGCCGAGAGCAACAGCCAATACACCAATGCGGCCCACATATTTGGCATGACCCATGTGAAAGATCCCCGATCCCTTGGTATTCCAGTCAGTCCTCAGTTCAAAGCTGCAGGTTGGCCCGCAGCTCAGCTAAGAACGTGCGCAGTTTGTATCACGCAGATCGGGGGCGCCGCTCGTGAAATTTTCCCATGCGACAATAAGTCCCCTTATAGTCGCAATGGCTGGGCTATCGTTAACCTCGCACAACTAAATAATTACGTTTGCAACGATGAGCAACGTATACAGCCTTATCGCCACGCCACGCTGGAGCGATCTCCAATTATGTTGTAAATTCTGAGGATTCGCTTGTCACCGCGTGGATCAGCCGCCGGTTGCCGGGCGCCTCCCCGATGCCAACTGCACCGCATCGTGCAGGTACAGCAAACTCGAACTTGGTCACGTGTTCAACACGCCGGGGTGGTGCGGGCAAATTCTCAACGGCGCGCCACCGGCCAAACTTTTTCTGCAAGATAGTTGATCGATTCCTGATCACAACCTGGGAGTGGGCTGGAAACGCCGTTCTCAGACTCGCCCCTCTGCGCCTCATGACAGCCCGGAGATTGCGCGGCAGCCGCAGTTCGAAACGCTGTTCGTAAGCGTCGCGAACAATCTCGTCGCGGCAGGGCCGGCAAGAGAACTGGGGTGGAGAAACTGGGCCGGCTCTTCCCGGCGCAGTGCTGAAAAGCGGAATCGAATGGCGCAGTCGCACGCATTCCACCCACGAATCACGCAAGCCAATGCCTCGTCAGCCGGGAATCGCCCGATATCGCGGGCATGAACAAGAACTTTCGCCTCACACCCGCGCTCCGTGTGTAGGTTGAGCCGGTGATAGTCACTGGTGCACTGCTTGCCGAGTCCGCGTCCGTCGTGGACAACAAGCTCAACATTGAGGGCGGCGTGGTCAGCGCCTGCAAGGTCGGGCCGGAGCGCGCAGCGCTCGCCACCCTCGTCGTGTTGATCCAACCCGAAGCCAACGATCAGGACCCGAAGATCACGGTCAAGATCGTCGACCCGTCCGGCAACTCCGACGAAGCCCGACTCGAAGTCCCCGCCTCCAGCCTGGGCGGCGAAGTGGGCTTCGTCTTCTTTCCCATGCAAATGCCCTTGCCCCTTGATGGCCGCTACCTGATTTCGGCGAGCAGCGATCACGGATTCGTCTCACTGCCGTTGAACGTGAGCGGCTGACGTTCCTGTCCCTTTGAGACCGCACTGAGACCGCCCTGACGGCGCATTTCCCGCCGCCAGGGCGGTCTCAACGTCTCGGCGTACGGTCGGTGGCATGACGTCCGTGCCGCGACGCACCCTCAACGAGGCCGTCACCCGCTTCTGGAGCCTGGCCGCGCCGGCCTACGACTTCTCGGCGCTGCAGCGGTGGGCGTACCGTCCGCCCCAGGACGAGGTGATCACGCTGCTGCGCGATCACAAATGCCGCCGCATCGTCGATGTCGCGTGCGGTACAGGCATTCTCGCCGACCGGATTCAGCGCGAGCTGAAGACCGAGCAGGTGTACGGCGTCGACATGTCCGACGGCATGCTCCGACAGGCCATGGCCCGGTCCGGAGACGTGCAGTGGCTGCGTGCACCGGCCGAGAAGCTGCCGTTCGACGACGGCGCGTTGGATGCCGTGGTCACGACGTCGGCCTTCCACTTCTTTGACCAGGCAGCGGCGCTGCGCGAATTCCGTCGGGTGCTTGAACCCGGCGGCATCGCCGCGGTCGCGACTCTCGCACCGCATCAGCCGCCGCTGCTGTCGCGGTTCATCGACAGCAGCAGATCGCTGGCACACAATCCCGCGCCCGACGAGATGCGGGCGCTGTTCACCGACGCCGGATTCGAGGTCGCCGACCAGCACCGGGTCCGCCGTCCGCTGTGGACCCGGATGTTCACCGACCGGATCACCGTGGGCGTCAGGTCTGCGTAGCTCGCCTCCGGCGGTGACACAACTGCCTACTGTGGGGCCATGAGCCATCGGTCCCTCGCGGGCGCCTCATTGGCGGCCTGCGCGCTAGTCCTGCCCGTTCCGGTCGCCTCGGCGGACCCGACGCCGACCGTCACCCAGATCTCCGAGCGACCCGCGCCCGGGGACCTGCAGGCGTTCATCGACGACCCGACGATCGTCGACGTGCGGCCTCAGGCGATCGAGTCGTGGAGTCGACAGGCGGACGATGCGTCGATCAGCGTGCACTTCACCACTGGCACGCCCGAGTGCTACGGCGTCCACGCCGAGGTGCAGGAGACCGCCGACATCGTGGCGGTGAAATTGCGCTCAGGGACCCGGGCCCAGGCCGTCGGCAGGGCATGCATCGAGATCGCCGTGTTCGGAGAGTTGACGGTGAATCTGGACGCACCCGTCGCGGACCGCGCGGTGGTCAGCATCACCTGAGACAAAGAGTGCGCCCGAAGGGATTCGAACCCCTAACCTTCTGATCCGTAGTCAGATGCTCTATCCGTTGAGCTACGGGCGCTTGGATATTCAGTTATATGGCGGAGGCGAGAGGATTTGAACCTCCGGTCCCCTTTAAGGGGGACAACTCATTAGCAGTGAGTCCCATTCGGCCGCTCTGGCACGCCTCCTTGAACTTCGTAGAGGTTACCGGACCCCGCTCTGCCAGCCGAGCCGGTACCGGAACCGCCGAGGGCAAAGCGTACATGCACTCACATATGCTGACCAAATGACCGCCCGCCTACGCCCATTGATGCAGGACCTTCCGGCGTACACACCAGGCAAGACGGTCCCCGGCGCCATCAAGCTGGCCAGTAACGAGACCGTCGACGGACCCCTTCCGAGCGTGCGGAAGGCCATCGAGGACGCGACCGATCTGCTGAACCGCTACCCCGACAACGGGTACATCGAGCTGCGGCAGCATCTGGCCAAGCACGTCGGGTTCGCGCCCGAGCACATCGCCGCAGGCTGCGGCTCTGTGAGCCTGTGCCAGCAGCTCATTCAGATCACAGCCGGCGTGGGCGACGAGGTGATGTTCGGCTGGCGCGCCTTCGAGGTCTACCCGCTGCAGGTGCGGGTGGCCGGCGCCACACCCGTCCCAGTGCCACTGAAAAATCACACGCACGATCTGGACGCGATGCTGGCCGCGGTCACCGACCGCACCCGGCTGATCTTCGTCTGCAACCCGAACAACCCGACGTCGACGGTGGTGCCGCCGGACGACCTGGCCCGATTCGTCGATGCCGTGCCCGACGACGTGCTGGTGGTCATCGACGAGGCCTACGTGGAGTACATCCGCGACGGTCTGTTGCCCGACAGCCTCGGCCTGGTCCGCAGCCACCCGAACGTGATTGTGCTGCGCACGTTCTCGAAGGCCTACGGTCTGGCCGGTGCCCGGGTGGGTTACGCCGTCGGCGACCCGGAGATCATCACGGCCCTCGGCAAGGTCTACGTGCCGTTCACGGCCAGCAGCCTGGCCCAGGCCGCGGCCATCGCGTCGCTGGAGGCCTCCGACGAACTGATGGCCCGCACGGACGCCCTGGTGCTCGAGCGGACCCGGGTCAGCGCCGCGCTCCGGGAACTGGGCTACGAGCTGCCCGAGTCGCAGTCCAACTTCGTGTGGCTGCCGCTGGGCCCGGAGCACACCGACGACTTCGTCGAGCAGGCGGCAGGCGCGCTCATCCTCGTGCGCCCGTACGGCACCGACGGCGTCCGGGTGACCGTGGGGGCACCGCACGAGAACGATGCCTTCCTGGCATTCGCGACAGATTGGATCAAGAACACGTGACCCGCATCCGGCTCGCCGCCCTCGCGCTCAGTGCAGCAGCCGTGCTGTCGGGCTGCGCCCAGACCACCCCCGGCCAGGTGGCGATGACCACCGAGCCGATGTCGCCCGACATGTCCTGCGCGGACTTCACCGCGCTGTCCGACCGCGACCGGCTCAAGTTCACCAAAGAGGTGCTGGGCTCGGACAGTTCTTCGGTCAGCCAACCGGTGATCCTGTCCGCGCTCGTGACTGTGCTGTGCCAGCGCGCACCGGACACCGCGGTGAAGGACCTCCTAATAAAGCTGCGTCCCTGACCACGCACTAGCCTCGATGTCATGGCTGACAGCTACGAAGCGCTCTCGGTGGAGATCAAGGACCACATCGCGCAGGTGACCCTGCTTGGTCCGGGCAAGGGCAACGCCATGGGGCCCGCGTTCTGGGCGGAACTGCCGGTGGCTTTCGAGGCCCTGGACGCCGACCCCGACGTGCGCGCCATCGTGCTCACGGGTTCGGGGAAGAACTTCAGCTACGGCCTGGATCTGGCCGCCTCGGGCAATGTCCTGGGACCGATGATGGCCGAAGGTGCGATGGCCCGCCCGCGCGCCGACTTCCACCGGCACCTCAAGGGCATGCAGCAGTCCATCACCGCCGTCGCCGACTGCCGGACCCCGGTGATCGCCGCCGTCCACGGTTGGTGCATCGGCGGCGGTGTCGACCTGATCAGCGCCGTGGACATCCGCTACGCCAGCGCCGACGCGAAGTTCTCGGTGCGTGAGGTCAAGCTCGCGATCGTGGCCGACGTCGGCAGCCTTGCGCGCCTGCCGCTGATCCTCACCGACGGCCACCTGCGGGAATTGGCGCTGACCGGCAAGGACATCGACGCCGCGCGCGCCGAGAAGATCGGCCTGGTCAACGACGTGTTCGACGACGCCGAGGCCTGCCTGGCCGCCGCCCACGCGACGGCCGCCGAGATCGCCGCCAACCCGCCGTTGACCGTGCAGGGCATCAAGGATGTGCTCGACGAGCAGCGCACCGCCCAGGTTTCGGCCAGCCTGCGCTACGTCGCCGCGTGGAACTCGGCCTTCCTGCCGTCGAAGGATCTCTCCGAGGGCGTCACCGCGATGTTCGAGAAGCGACCGCCGCAGTTCAAGGGCGAGTGACGGGCGAGGCCCCACGCGGGCATCGCGGGCATCCCGGGCTCGACACTTAAAGGGTTGCGCAGACACGCCGGGTCGCGGCGCAGAGGTTTACGTCTCGCCGGCGCGCTGTGCCCAGATGGCCGGTGCCCAGGCCGCCGGCGAGACCCAGGTCCACATCCTCGCCGCCCAGGCCGCCGGCGAGACCCAGGTCCACATCCTCGCCGCTCGGGTGCGCCCATGACCGGCACGTAGGCTGACGACGTGGCCGAACTGCATCCCCAGATCACGGTGCTCGCGCCGCTGCTGGGCACCTGGACGGGATCAGGGTCGGGCGAGTACCCGACCATCGACGCCTTCACCTACCTCGAAGAGGTGACGTTCGGCCACGTCGGCAAGCCGTTCCTGAGCTACTCCCAGCGCACCCGATCCGAGGCCGGCCAACCGATGCACGCCGAGACCGGTTACCTGCGCGCACCCGCCCCCGGCCGCGCCGAACTGGTGCTGGCCCACCCCACCGGCATCACCGAGATCCAGGAGGGGACGCTCACCGACGACGGCTCGTCGATCCTGCTGGAGCTGACGGCCACCACCATCGGGCTGACGTCCACCGCGAAAGACGTGACCGCACTGACGCGTTCGATCCGGGTCACGGGTGACGAGCTGACCTACACGGTCGGCATGGGCGCGGTGGGTCAGCCCCTGCAGCATCACCTCTCCGCGACCTTGCGCCGGAAGGACGCATGACCACCGACGGCAGGATCCGGCTTCCCGACGACCTGGACTCAGTGACAGACATTGGGGCAGAGGACCATTCAGGAATCGACCCGGCGGCGGTGGAGCGGATCTGGCAGGCGACGCGTTGGTGGTACAGCGCCGGAATGCATCCGGCGATCCAGGTCTGCCTGCGGCACAAGGGGAAAGTGATCCTCAACCGCGCGATCGGTCACGGCTGGGGCAACGCACCGGAGGATCCGCCGGACGCCGAGAAGATTCCGGTGACCACCGAGACCCCGTTCTGCGTGTACTCGGCCGCCAAGGCCACCGCCACGACCGTGGTCCACATGCTGGTGGAGCGCGGCGCGTTCTCGCTCGACGACCGTGTGTGCGATTACCTGCCGACCTACACCAGCCACGGCAAGGACCGCACCACCATTCGGCACGTGGTGACCCACAGCGCCGGGGTGCCTCTGGCCACGGGACCGCGGCCGGATCTGAGCCGGATGAATGACAGCGACTACGCGCGGGAGATGCTGGGCAACCTCAGGCCGATCTACCGTCCCGGACTGGTGCACATCTACCACGGTCTGACCTGGGGACCGCTGATCCGCGAAATCGTCTCCGCGGCAACGGGTCGCAGCATACGTGACATCCTGGCGGACGAGATCCTCGACCCACTGGGCTTCCGCTGGACCAACTTCGGCGTCGCCGAGGCCGATGTTCCCCTGGTGGCGCCCAGCCACCCAACCGGCAAGGCCCTGCCCCCGGCCATCGCCCGGGCATTCCGCCTGGCGGTCGGCGGGACGATGCACGAGATCATCCCATTCACCAACACCCCGGCCTTCCTGACCAGTGTGGTGCCGTCGTCGAGCACCGTGTCCAACGCGGTGGAGCTGTCCCGCTTCGCCGAAATGCTGCGTCGCGGTGGCGAACTCGACGGCGTCCGGGTGCTGAGCCCGGAGACGCTACGGGCCGCCACCCGGCAGGCCCGTCGTCTTCGTCCCGACGTCGCAACCGGACTCAAGCCGATGCGCTGGGGCACCGGGTACATGCTGGGTTCGCGACGCTTCGGCCCGTTCGGGCGCAACACCCCGGCGGCCTTCGGCCACACCGGCCTGGTCGACATCGCGGTCTGGGCAGACCCCGACCGCGACCTGGCCGTCGCCATCGTCAGCAGCGGCAAACCGGGCGCCAACCCGGAGGCTAAGCGCTATCCGGCGCTGCTGGACCGCATCGCCGCGGAGATCCCGACACGGGACATACGCGGTGGCGGAGGGATTTGAACCCCCGGACGGTGTTAGCCGTCTCTCGCTTTCAAGGCGAGTGCATTAGGCCGCTCTGCCACGCCACCGCCGACAAGCGTAGCGGTGCCCGGCGAGGGACTCAGGGTCGGCCGTACCCACGCGGCGCGGACGAACCCTTCAACGCCGAACTGATGCGACGGCAGTTCTCGCCCATTGCCGCGATCTGCGGCCGGGACAGCTGCCCGAGGAAGTGCGTGCGCACCCCCTGCGAGTAGGTGACCATCGCCTTCTCGACCAACTCACGGCCCTCGTCGGTGATCTTGGCGAGCACCCCGCGGCCGTCGTCCGGACTGGCGGTCCGCTCGACCAACCCCTGCGCCTCGAGTCGGCGGATCTGCCTCGTCACCCGACTGGGCAGCGACATCAATGCCTCGGCGAGATCCCCCATCCGCGCTGAACCATTGGGTGCCTTGTCCAGAATGTCGAGCAGCCGCACGTCGACCAGAGTCAGGTTGTGCGACAACGTAAGTCCGCGGTTGAGCGTCGACGTGAGACGCAACGCGGAATCCAGATAATTTTGCCAAGATCGCTGCTCGGCAATGTCCAGGCCAGGCATCGAACTTTCAGTCCGCCCGGCGATCATCCCCTCCATGGCCCAATGTTAAGCGACGGCACCGACAAGCGCGGAGCAAACCGCCAGGTAGTAGCGTGGCGGCCATGTATGCGATCGTCGCCGAGGATGCCGATTCCCTGCGGTGGCGCGAGGTCACCGACGTCGCGCCGGGTCGCGGCGAAGTTCTGATCAAGGTCGCTGCGGCCGGCGTCAACCGCGCGGATCTGTTGCAGGCGGCCGGGAAGTATCCGCCGCCGCCCGGCGCCAGCGAGACCCTGGGCATGGAGGTCTCCGGTGTCATCGCCGCACTCGGCGATGAGGTGACGCAGTGGAAGATCGACGAACCAGTCTGCGCACTGTTGGCCGGCGGTGGGTACGCGGAGTACGTCGCCGTACCGGTGGAGCAGGTCATGCCGCTCCCGGACGGCGTCGGCATCAGCGAGGCCGCCGGACTGCCCGAGGTGGCGTGCACAGTCTGGTCCAACCTCGTCATGACGGCAGGCCTTCGGCCGGGCCAACTGGTCCTCGTGCACGGCGGCGCCAGCGGAGTGGGGACCAACGCCGTGCAGGTGGCACGAGAGTTGGGCGCCCGGGTCGCGGTGACCGCGGGGTCACAGGCCAAGCTGGACCTGTGCCGTGAGCTGGGCGCCGAGGTGCTGATCAACTATCGCGACCAGGACTTCGTCGCGCAGATCAAGGAGGCCAACGGCGGGGCCGGCGCCGACGTGATCCTCGACATCATGGGGGCCGCCTACCTCGACCGCAATCTCGACGCCTTGGCCACCGACGGACAGTTGGTGGTGATCGGCATGCAGGGCGGGGTCAAAGCCGAACTGAACATCGGCAAGCTCATCGCCAAGCGGACCCGGGTGATCGGCACCGCACTTCGCGGACGACCCGTCGGCGGGACGTTGGGCAAGGGCGCGATCGTGCGCTCGGTCGTGGAGTCGGTCTGGCCCATGGTGTCGCGAGGGGCGGTGCGCCCGATCATCGGTGCGACGCTGCCGATCGAGAAGGCCGGTGAGGCGCATCGCCTGCTGGCCTCCGGTGAGGTGTCCGGCAAGGTCCTGCTGACCGTCGGCTGAGACGCCGCCCGTCAGCCCAGGGACGCCAGCGCGCGCACCAGTTGATCGACCTCGGCCATCGTCGAGTAGTGCGCCAACCCGATGGTCACCGCGCCGCCGACATCGTTGACCCCGATCACGTCCAGCACGCGTGAACTGGCGTTGGCCGTGGCCAGAATGCCGTTGTCGGCCAGGCGCTGCACCACCCGTTCGGCCTCGACATCGGCCACGGCGAAGCTCAGCGCCGGAATCCGGGCCTCGGGCTGCCCGATCAGCATCACCCGCGGCAGCGAGCGCAGCGAGCCCACCAGATAGTCGAACAGCCGATCCAGATAGGCCGCGGCCGTCCCCATCGACGTCGCGAGGCGGTCCCGCCGCGAACCGGTCGCCGACTCGTCCAGGCCGGCCAGATACTCGATGCTGGCGACGACGCCTCCCAGGAAGCCGTACTGGTGCAGGCCCATCTCCAGCCGGGCCGCTCCAGAGGCAAGGGGATTCATCGACACCGAACCGAACGTGTCGATCAGGCCCGGGTCGCGGAACACCAGGGCACCAACCGGCGGACCGCCCCAACTGGCGGCGTTGACCGCCACCACGTCGGCGTCGATCTCCTGCAGGTCGAAGGTCTGGTAGGGGGCCGCGGCGGTGTGATCGACCACCACCAGGCCGCCCACGTCGTGCATCAGCTTCGTGACGGGTCGCAGGTCGATCACGGTGCCCAACGTCGACGACGCCGACGTCAACGCCACCAGTCGCGTCGACTTGGAGATCAGGCTCTCCCACTGCCACGACGGCAGCTCGCCGGTCTCGATGTCGACCTCGGCCCACTTGACCCGGGCGCCGTAGCGGTTGGCCGCCCGCAGCCACGGCGAGATGTTGGCCTCGTCGTCCAGGCGGCTGACCACCAACTCATAGCCGAGGCCCGCCCGCGACGACGAGGCGTCGGCCAGCGACGTCAGCAGTGCGGCCCGATCGGCGCCGAACACCACGCCCCGCGGATCGCCGTTGACCAGATCCGCGACAGCCTGGCGCGCGGCCCCCAGCAGCGCGGCGCTGCGCCGCGCATAGGGGTGCGGACCCGCGGCGCTGGGGGCCGAGGTGCGGAACGCCGTCGACACGGTCGTCGCGACCGCATCGGGAATCAACATCCCGGCCTGCGCATCGAAATGCACCCAACCGTCACCCAGAGTCGGGTGCAGACCTCGTACCCTGGCAACGTCAAATGCCATGCAGCCGTCCTTAGAAGCTCAGGTGATTCACCGGTCGTCGCGGGCGACGGGGCGCCCCCGCCACACGCACACTGTCCGAACCGGGCTACCTGGCCAGCCATACTAGTGCAGTGAGCCTCGGGTGCGGCGTGCTGTTCGCAATGACGTTGCTGGTACTGCCCGGTGCCGTCGTCGCTCGCGTGGCTCGGCTAACCTGGCCGACCGCTGTCGCAGTTGGCCCGGTTCTGACCTACGGCATCGTGGGTTTGGCGACGCTGCCCTTGGGTGCGCTCGGAATCCCTTGGAACACAATAACAGCGCTGCTGAGCCTGCTTGTGGCGATCGCACTGGCGGCAAGTTTGCCAGCGCTGTTGGCCCGCTACCGCGACCCGGAAGCTGAGCAGCTCGCGGGCTCAGCGCGGTCAGCCGCAATCGTTGCCATCGGCGTACTCATCGGTGCCGCTGCGATCTTCTGGGCGGCGCACAGCGGCATCGCCGACTGGCAGTCCATCCCAAGCAACTGGGACTCGGTGTGGCACGCAAACACCATCCGCTGGATCACCGAGACCGGGCAGGCCTCCCCGACCCACATGGGTGAGCTTCGCAACGTCGAGACCCACGCCGCCCTGTACTACCCCTCGGTCTTCCACGCCCTGGCCGCGCTGCAGTGTCAGTTGACCGGCGCCGCGGCCACGACGGCCTTCACCGCGAACGCCGTCGCAGCGGCCGCGTGGCTGTTCCCGGCCAGCGCGGCCATCCTCACGTGGAGTCTGCTGCGCCCGCACACCAGTGAGCGACGCACCGCCCTCGCCGCGGCCACCGCGGCGGCGCTGGCGGCGTCCTTCACCGCGGTTCCCTACGTCGAGTTCGACACCGCTTCCATCCCCAACATGGCGGCCTATGGCGTCGCGGTCCCCGCGACGGTCCTGATCATGTCCTGCCTGCGACACCGCGACCGCATCCCTCTGGCCGTGCTCGCCCTGGTGGGCGTGTTCTCGGTGCACATCACCGGTGGCGTCGTCGTCGTGACGTTCGTGACCGCGTGGTGGCTGGTCGACACGCTCCGCAGCCCGGTGCGCGGACGCCGGTCCGACTTCCTGACCCTGCTGGCAGTCGCGGTGCCTACGGTGCTCCTGCTGCTGCCGCAGTTCCTCGGGGTGCTTCAGCAGGCCGAGATCATCGCCGGGCACGCGTTCGTCACGCACGAGGGCAAGAAGCACGCGGTGTTCGACGCCGTCGTGCAGCACACCCGGCACCTCAACGACTTCCCCGTCCAGACCACGCTGATCGTGCTGGCCGCCGCCGGTGGACTGGTGCTGCTGATCAGGCGGGTCTGGTGGCCGCTGGCCGTGTGGTTGGGCCTGGTGGTGGCCATCGTGCATTCGTCGGCGCCGTTCGGCGGCCCCGTGGGAAGTGCGATCGCCAAGTACAGCGACCTGTTCTACAGCGACCCCCGCCGCCTCTCGGCCGTGGTCACGCTGCTGATCACCCCGATGGCCGGCATCGCGCTGACCCTGATCGTGCTGTTCGTCGTGTCTTGGCTGCGCCGACTGCTGCCCGCCCTGGGCCGACCCGTGTGGCTGGGCCTGACCGGGGCCCTGCTGGTGCTCAGCACCGTCGGGCTGGCGTGGCACTACCTGCCCCGGCACGAGTACCTGATGGGCGAGAAGTACGACCAGGTGATCGTGAGCCCACGCGACCTTGAGGCGTTCGCGCACCTCGCGAGCCTGCCCGGGGCTCGAGACACCCTGATCGGCAACGCCAACACCGACGGCACCGCCTGGATGTATGCCGTCGCAGGCCTGCATCCGCTGTGGACGCACTACGACTACCCCGTGCAGCAGGGGCCCGGCTACCACCGGTTCATCTTCTGGGCCTACGCCGACGACGCCGACCACGATCCTCGGGTCGCCGCGGCCGTCAAAGCGCTGAACATCCGGTATGCGATCACCAGCACGCCGGTGGTCCGAGGGTTCGCGATGCCGGACGGGCTAGTGTCATTGGATGAGTCCGAGTCGTGGGCCAAGATCTACGACAATGGCCAGACCCGCATCTACGAGTGGCGCGGAGGAGCACCCACAGCGTGAGCACTGACGACGACAACATCGAAATCATCGGTGTGCCGAACCCCGAGATGACGGCTGCCGCGACCGGCGGTGAGGACGACGACAAGTCGGTGACCGACCTGGTCCAGCAGCCCGCCAAGGTCATGCGGATCGGCACCATGATCAAACAGCTGCTCGAGGAGGTGAAGGCCGCACCGCTCGACGACGCCAGCCGCAACCGCCTACGGGAGATCCACAAGACCTCGATCAGCGAGCTCGAGGACGGCCTGGCCCCGGAGCTGCGCGACGAGCTCGAGCGCCTGGCGCTGCCGTTCAGCGACGACGCTGTGCCGACGGACGCCGAGTTGCGCATCGCGCAGGCGCAGCTCGTCGGTTGGCTCGAGGGCCTGTTCCACGGCATCCAGACCGCGCTGTTCGCGCAGCAGATGGCCGCCCGCGCCCAACTGGAACAGATGCGTCAGGGTGCGCTCCCCCCAGGTATGGGTGTACCCGGCCGGCCCGGGACAGCGCCGGGCACGGGGCAATACCTGTAACCGCGACGCGACATGACCGATCCCTACATCGAAACCCGCGACGCGTGGGTTGAGTTCCCCATCTTCGACGCGAAGTCCCGTTCGCTGAAGAAGGCGTTCCTGGGCAAGGCCGGCGGCGCCATCGGACGCAACAGTTCCAACGTCGTCGTCGTCGAAGCGCTGCGCGACATCACGATGTCGCTCAAGATGGGCGACCGGGTGGGCCTGGTCGGCCACAACGGTGCGGGCAAGTCGACGCTCCTGCGACTGCTGTCCGGCATCTACGAACCCACCCGCGGGACGGCCCGTGTCGGAGGCCGGGTGGCCCCGGTGTTCGACCTCGGCGTCGGCATGGATCCGGAGATCTCCGGCTTCGAGAACATCATCATCCGCGGCCTGTTCCTCGGGCAGACCCGCAAGCAGATGATGGCCAAGGTTGACGAGATCGCGGAGTTCACCGAGTTGGGCGAATACCTCTCGATGCCGCTGCGCACCTACTCCACGGGTATGCGGGTGCGCCTCGCGATGGGCGTGGTCACCAGCATCGACCCCGAGATCCTGCTGCTCGACGAGGGCATCGGGGCTGTCGACGCCGAGTTCCTCAAGAAGGCGCAGTCGCGTCTGCAGAGCCTGGTGGAACGTTCCGGAATCCTGGTGTTCGCCAGCCACTCCAACGAGTTCCTGGCGCGGTTGTGCAACACCGCGATGTGGATCGATCACGGCACCATCCGGATGAGCGGCGGGATCGAGGACGTCGTGCGCGCCTACGAGGGCGAGGACGCGGCGCACCATGTGCGGGAAGTGCTCGCGGAGACCCGTCGGGCATGAGCGAGATCGTCTACGCGGTGGTGGTCACCCATCGCCGCCCCGAGCAGTTGGCCGCCTCACTGGCGGCCGTCGCCACCCAGACCCGCCCCCCCGACCATCTGATCGTGGTGGACAACGACAACGACCCGAAGATCGCTGAACTCGTTGCACGCCAACCCATTCCGGCGACGTGGTTGGGGTCTGCACGAAACCTCGGCGGCGCAGGCGGTTTCGCGCTGGGCATCCTGAATGCACTCGCCGGCGGCGCGGACTGGGTCTGGCTGGCCGACGACGACGGCCGCCCACAGGACGCCGACGTGCTCAGCACGCTGTTGGCGTGCGCGCAGCGCCACGGGTTGGCCGAGGTGTCCCCGATGGTCTGCGACCTCAACGATCCCGAGCGCCTGGCGTTTCCGCTGCGCCGCGGCCTGGTGTGGCGACGCCGGGTGTCCGAACTGCGCAGCGACGGCGGCGGTGATCTGTTGCCCGGCATCGCCTCCCTGTTCAACGGCGCGTTGTTCCGCGCGACGACGCTGGAGGCCGTCGGCGTACCCGACATTCGACTGTTCGTCCGCGGCGACGAGGTCGAGGTGCACCGCCGACTGGTGCGCTCCGGCCTGCCGTTCGGCACCTGCCTGGACACCGTCTACCTGCACCCGCAGGGCAGCGACGAGTTCAAACCCATCCTCGGCGGACGGATGCACACCCAGTACCCCGACGATGAGACCAAACGGTTCTTCACCTACCGCAATCGCGGCTATCTGCTGTCCCAGCCGGGCCTGCGCAAGCTGCTGCTCCAGGAATGGGTGCGGTTCGGGTGGTACTTCCTGGTGTCACGACGGGACCCGGCGGGACTGCGGGAGTGGATCCGACTCCGTCGTCTCGGCAGACGCGAAAGGTTCGGCCGATGACCTTCACCGACGCCGCGGCACAGTCGCGGACCTTCGCCAAGGCCAGGCGCGACCTCGTCGACGGCTTCGGCCGCCGCGAACTGTGGCTACACCTGGGCTGGCAGGACATCAAACAGCGCTACCGCCGTTCGGTGCTGGGCCCGTTCTGGATCACGATCGCGACCGGCACCATGGCCGTCGCGCTGGGCGGGCTGTACTCGAAGCTGTTCCATCTCGAACTGCGCGAACATCTGCCCTACGTGACGCTGGGGCTGATCATCTGGAACCTGCTCAACGCCGCGATCCTCGAGGGCGCGGACGTGTTCGTCTCCAATGAGGGCCTGATCAAACAGCTACCGACGCCGCTGAGCGTGCACGTCTACCGGCTGGTGTGGCGGCAGATCCTGCTGTTCGCCCACAACATCATCATCTTCGTGATCATCGCGATCGTGTTCCCACAGCCGTGGAAGTGGACGGACCTGACGTTCATCCCGGCCCTGGCGCTGATCATGCTCAACTGTGTGTGGGTCGCGCTGTGCTTCGGCATCCTGGCCACGCGGTACCGCGACATCAGCCCGCTGCTCTTCAGCCTGGTGCAGCTGCTGTTCTATATGACGCCGATCATCTGGAACGACCAGACGTTGCGCGATCAGGGTGCCGGCGGCTGGGCCAAGATCATCCAGTTCAACCCGCTGCTGCACTACGTCGACATTGTCCGCGCGCCGCTTTTGGGAGCGGAGCAGCAATGGCATCACTGGGCCGTGGTGCTGACGTTGACGGTGGTGGGCTGGATCGTCGCGCTGGTGGCGATGCGACAATATCGGGCGCGCGTTCCGTACTGGGTGTAGCACTCCAGGCCGTTACAACTGTTGCCGAATTTGTCCGTATTCATTACTGTGGGTAATTTCCTTCGGGCAATTAAATGTGAAACTTGTTGCAGAACTTTTCTGCAAACACTTCAGCCTTAGCCGCTAACCTCGCGATTTCGTGAACCCGGTTAACTACCTGCTACACCTGTACCCACTCCCGTCGGCAGCAATTCTGTGTCAGACTGTGCCACTCTCGAAACTCCCGCGCGAGCGCCGCTTTTCGCTCGCTGCGTGAGGCGCAAATCAATTCGCTTGGAGATGCGCGTGGAATGGGAGATAACTTCGTGATCATTATCACGAAATAAGCAATTTCTCAGCGGACTCTCAGCTACGTTGCGGCTGTCAATGATGACGCAACCGATAGGAGTTCGTTATGCAGGTTGGCCTTCGTCCGTATGCGACGGCTGGTATCGCCCTGGTGGGCGCCACCGCTATCGCGATGACTCCGGTGGCGCCACCGCTGCCCGACGTCGAAGTCGCATCGCCGCCCGTGGCGTTGTCGGCATCGATCAACCCAATCACCCCGTGGATCGACGTGTTCAACGCCACGTCCGCCAATGCCACGGCACTCACCAACAGCTACTTCAACGCGCCTTTCCCGGTCCTGCAGCAGCTCCTGGTCAACCAGTCCGACTACCTGCAACAGCTGCTCACCAACCCGGCGGACATCGGGAACGTCATCAGCCAGATCGGCCAGAACCTCCAGAACGCGATCAAGTACGCCACCTTCATCGGCCTCGACTCGGAGTCCGAGGCCGATCTCATGCTGATCGCCGGCAACAACGATCAGTGGCATTCGCTGATGGCCGCGTTCCTTCCGCTCTTCCTGCCGCCCGAGACTCCGGAGTGGGTTCCCACGCTGGTCAACCTCCTGGCATCGCCGGCAAGTGGGGTTCTGATCGGCCTGGTCGGCCCAGTCCTGAGTCCCGTGGTGGAGGCACTCAATGTCGTCCGCGACGTCGTGACCGCCGCGTCCTTCACCGACGCACTGCAGGTGCTGATCTCGGCGCCCGCCCGGGTGATCGGGTCGGTCCTCAACGGTTCCACCCTCAACCTCAACTTCCTGTTGCCCCTGATCTCCGGGGGCCTGCCGGAGGGCGTGGCCATCAACGGTTTGAGCTTCGGCTTCGGGGGGCTTCTCTCCACCGGGGGCACCTTCTTGGCCCCGGGCACCAACCCCGAAGAGCACCCCGAAGGGCTTCCCGGCATCGGGGGCTCAATCTTCAACTCCATCGGCCTCGATGTCGATGCGTCCGGTTTCGTTCTGAACATTGCGCCACGGCCGCTCGGCCCGCTGGCGGCTTTGACCAACCTGTCGCAGATGATCGCCGTCGCGCTGGGCTGGGACGGCACGGGCAACCCGCTGACCAAGTTCAAGTTCCCCACCATCGGCGCTCCGGAGGAGCCCGATGCCCCGGATCCGTCGCTGTTGCGGGCGGCCGACGACGATCCGGGCTCGGTACCCGAGCTGGAGTCGAAGGCGGCGCTGGTGTCCGTCAACACCGAGTCGTCCATCGAGAAGAAGGCGCCTGCGGCCCAGTCCTCTTCGAGCGTGGAGTCGGGTCTCGAGTCGAACGCCGAGGGTCCGGATTCGTCGCTGGTCGATCAGCTGACCGCGGAGAAGGACACGTCGGCCGCCGGAGGCTCCTCCACGGCCGCGGACAAGCCCAAGCCCGGCAAGAAGATCGCCGACGCCGTCAACCACGTGCGTGATCAGGCGAAGGCCGCTGTCGAGGGTGTGCGCGACAACATCAAGGCGGCCAAGGAGAAACGTGCCGAGAAGCGCGCCGAGCGCAAGGCAGCCAAGACCGCAGGCGCCTCGGACAGCAGTGAGTAGCTGACTCCGCACCGATAGACCAGTCGGCCCTCGCCATCATGGCGGGGGCCGACTGCTGTCCGGAACGTGCCGGTGAGCGCCCGCGTCGGTACGTGAACACGCCGTCCAGGGCGCACAAAGACGGCCGCTCGGCAGTTGGGGTTTCGCCGTCTACCGGCGGAGTCGTCCGCTCACTGGGAATTACTTCGATTTTCACATAAGTCAGCTTGTGTACATGTATGGTCCGTTTGTCCAGAACTGACTCTCTAGTAAGGAAGCTGAATGACAGCCCTGCGTTCCTACGCAACTGCCGGCGTCGCCCTGATGGGCGCCGGAGCCATCGCGATCACCCCGATCACCCCCACGCTGCCCACCGTGGAGGTGACCCATCCGGCGGTGCAGCTGTCGGCCGCGGTGGATCCGATCACCCCGTTGCGGGAGCTGTTCAACAACACGGAGGTCAACTTCGCCAGCCTGGTCAACACCTGGCTGGAGGCGCCGTCGCCGGTCCTGCAGCAGATCATCGTCAACCAGCTCACCTACCTCAGCGAGCTTCCCGACGTCGGGCTGATCCTCGACCAGATCGGCACGAACACGAAGGCCGCGCTGAACACGCTGGTCGCCGCGGACCTCGACGCCCTCACACCGACCGGGGCCGCGTTCTACGAGCTGATCCCGATGATCATGGAGCTGCCCCCCGAGCTCCAGCCGATCGTGGACTTCACCACGACGTACCTCAGCGGAGCGCTGATCGGGCTGGTCGGCCCAGTGCTGGCACCCGTGGTGGCCCTGGGGGCCAGCATCTCCTCGATCCTGGGCCAGCTGACGGCCGAGAATCCCGACCTCGGCGCGGCCGTCAACACGCTGATCAACATCCCGACCAAGATGGTCGACGCGTTCCTCAACGGCGGACAGACCGTCGATCTGACTCCGGTGCTCGAAGCCCTGGGTGTGCAGCTCGACATCGGCGGCGGCATCACCGCCAAGGTCGGCCTGACCCTGGGCGGGCTGCTGAGCCCGGGCGGAGCACTGCTCAACGCCCTCAGTCTGACGATGCTCGCCGACGGTGAGCCTATCGGCGACCTCCCGGGACAGGCGGTGGGCACGATCGGTTCGCTGGTCAGCCTCGCGCAGGCCATCGCCAAGGCGATCGGCTGGGACGGCACGGGCAACCCGCTGGCACCCGCCGACCCGGTGCCCTCCATCGCTCCGCTCACGGAACGTGCCGCCACCGACCCGGGCACGGTCCCGGCCGCGTTGCTGGATGCGCCCGCACCGAGCACGACCGTCGACCTCACCGACAGCACCGCCGGTGACGGCGCCGCCGGCGCCGACCTCACCAAGGTGACCCTCGTCAGCGACACCGAGGACAGCACCGACGCGCCGGCGCAGCCGGCCGCCGGCGACGCCGTGCAGGATGCGGTCAAGTCCGCGGGCCAGAAGGTGTCCGAGGCGATCTCCGACGCCGGCCGCACCCTCAAGGACCGCGCCGACAAGGCCGCAGAGAAGCGCGCCGAGAAGAAAGCGGAACGCGCCGAGAAGCGCGCCGAGAAGCAGGCCGAGCGGGCCGAGAAGCGCGCCGCCAAGCAGGCGGCGGGCAGTTCGGGCAGTTCGGGCAGCGCTGGCAGCTCGGGGAGCTCGGGCAGCTCGAGCAGCGAGGACTGAGCACGGCCCGGCCCGTGGCCCCCGCACGACGGGGGCCACGGGTCAGCCAGGCCAGCAGAGTATCCAGGAATTATTTCAAAACGCACATAACGCGGCTCATTTACAAGTAGCGTCCGTTTGTCCAGAACTGACTCTCCAGTAAGGAAGCCGAATGACAGCCCTGCGTTCCTACGCAACCGCCGGCGTCGCCCTGATGGGCGCCGGAGCCATCGCGATCACCCCGATCACTCCCAGCCTGCCCACCGTGGAGGTGTCCCATCCGGCGGTGCAGCTGTCGGCCGCGGTCGATCCGATCACCCCGTTGCGGGAGCTGTTCAACAACACCGAGGTCAATTTCGCCGGCCTGGTCAACACGTGGCTGGAGGCACCGGCCCCGATACTGCAGCAGATCGTCGTCAACCAGCTCACCTACCTCAGCGAGCTTCCCGACTTCGGACTGATCCTCGACCAGATCGGCACTAACGCGAAGAACGCGCTGAACACTTTGGTCGCCAAGGATCTCGAGGCGCTCACCCCCGGTGCCGCAGCGCTCTACGAGCTGATCCCCCTGGTCTTGCCGATGCCTCCCGAGCTCCAGCCGCTCGTGGACTTCACCACCAACTACCTCAGCGGAGTCCTGATCGGGCTGGTCGGCCCAGTGCTGGCACCCGTGGTGGCCCTGGGCGCCAGCATCTCCTCGATCGTGGCGGAGTTGACGTCCGAGAGTCCTGACCTCGCCGCAGCCGTCAACACACTGATCAACATCCCGACCAAGATGGTCGACGCGTTCCTCAACGGCGGGCAGAAGGTCGATCTGACTCCGGTGCTCGACGCGCTGGGCATCCACATCGACATCGGTGGCGGCGTCACCGCCGGAATCGGCCTGACCCTGGGCGGGCTGCTGAGCCAGGGCGGAACGCTGCTCAACGCCGTCGATATGACGCTCCTCATCGACGGTGTGCCGGTCGGCGGTATCGAAGGACAGTCGGTGGGCGCGATCGGTTCGCTCGTCGGGCTGACGAAGGCCATCGCCAAGGCGCTCGGCTGGGACGGCACGGGCAACCCGCTGGCACCCGCCGACCCGGTGCCCTCCATCGCTCCGCTCACCGAGCGCGCCGCCACCGATCCGGGCACCGTCCCGGCCGCGCTCCTGGATGCGCCTGCACCGAGCACACCCGTCGACCTCCCCGACAGCGCCGCCGGTGACGGCGCCACCGACACCGAGGCTGGCACCGACCTCGCCAAGGTGACCCTCGTCAGCGACACCGAGGAGACCTCCACCGACGCGCCGGCGCAGCCGGCCGCCGGCGATTCGCTGCAGGACGCGGTCACGTCCGCCGGTCAGAAGGTGTCCGAGGCGATCTCCGACGCCGGCCGCACCCTCAAGGACCGCGCCGACAAGGCCGCCGAGAAGCGCGCCGAGAAGAAAGCGGAACGCGCGGAGAAGCGCGCCGAGAAGCAGGCCGAGCGGGCCGAGAAGCGCGCCGAGCGCAAGGCCGCCAAGGCCGCCACGACCGCGGACAGCAGCAGTGAGTAACTGACTCCGCGCAGAGAGACCAGTCGGCCCTCGCCTCGCGGCGGGGGCCGACTGCTGTTCACAGGGGCGCGCGGCGAACGTGCGGGTTTGTACGCCAAAAGCGGCGTGTCGGCGTACAGACACGCGCGCTCGCGGGGGAACCGGCACCGCGCGCCGGGGGGACCAGGGGTCAGCTGGCGTAGTGGCTCGCATCGGGTTCGGGGCCGAACACGAACCGCCGGCCCGTGATTTCGGCCGGGGTGACCCGGATGAAGCGCTGCTTGAGCGTCGCGATCCAGGGATACAGACCCGCCTCCTCGGCGTCCTCAATCTCTGCGGCGCCGTAGAGCACCTCGGCGGTGCCGCGGACGATGACGCTCCAACCGCCGACCACGTTGTGATCGTCGGCCTCGAAGAGCACCTGATCGTTCATCACCGTGCTGAACAGCTTGGTGCCCTCCGCGCTGCGGAACAGGATTGTCCGGCACTGCACCACGTAGTTGACCGGAAAGATCTCTGCCCGCCCTGCGATCGTGGTGACCAGCCGACCCAGATGGACGCCGGAAAGCAGGTCCCAGCTCTCGTCCTCGGTCAGAGCGACGACGGGTTCGGATTCTGCGGTCATGCTGCCATTCTCGGGGAGCCGTGGAGGTTCCGCCAGGGTCGAGCGGCACCTGCGCAAGGCCCTATGACCTCAGATGCGTGAGTAGTCTGGGGAGCGGGTCGGACTTCTGCCGAAGGAGGGGACCATCGATGGGTTTCAAACGAGTTGCGGGCACCGTCCTGTGTGCGGGCGCGTTGAGCGCCGGCGCCCTCGGGGTGGGCCTGGGCACCGCACAGGCCGATGACGACTGGGTGCCGTGGGTGCCGAACATTCCGAACATCGACAGGATCCACTGGAACCCGCTGCCACCCGGACAGGTGAAACAGCTGTGTCCGTGGCACTCACCACCCGGTCATTGGATCGGCGGCCCGCACGGCATCCCCTGCACCTGAGTCACTTACGGCGCGGTGGCCGCACCCGGGTGGACACACTGAAGCGGTTCCACGAGTTGATCACGGTGATCAGTCCGATGACGTGCGCCAGCTCCTCGTCGGTGAACACCTCTGCGGCGCGCGCATAGACGTCGTCTGAGACGTGGCTGCCGCGGGTCAGGTCCGTCATCTCCTCGGTCAGCGCGAGCGCGGCCTGCTCCTTCTCGGTGAACAGGGACGCGGCCTCTTCCCACGCCGAGAGCAGGTAGATCCGCTGCTCGGTCTCGCCCTGTTTACGGGCGTCGTGGCTGTGCATGTCGAGGCAGAACGCGCAGTGGTTGAGCTGCGACGCCCTGATCTTGATCAACTCGGCGAGCGTGGGTTCGACGCCCTTCTCGGTGACGGCGCTGAACGCCAGCATGGCCTCGTAGATCTCGGGGGCGACCCGGTTGAGCTGGATGCGCTGGATGGGGGTGGCGGATTCGAGAACTGTTGTCATGCCTTCGACGCTAGGCCCGAAAAGGCCTACATCCATGGTTCAATTCGATGGTGATTTCACGGGCCAATTCCGTGGGTTCCGACCTGCATCTCGACCTGCGTGAGGCCATCACCCCCGGTGCCAGAGGAGTGCGCGAGACGCTGCTGTCGGCGTTGCGCGACGCGGCGCGGTCCGGAAGGTTGACGCCGGGCACCCGACTGCCGCCCTCACGCTCTCTGGCCACCGACCTCGGCGTGGCCCGCAACACCGTCGCCGACGTCTACGCCGAACTGGTGGCCGAAGGGTGGCTGGCGTCTCGCCAGGGCGCGGGCACCTGGGTGGTGAACCAGTCCCAATCCCCGGCGCCGCCCCGACTCCGGGGAGCGCCGGAATCTCCGCGGCACAACCTGCTGCCCGGTTCGCCCGACGTCGCGAGGTTCCCCCGAGCGGCATGGATCGCCTCGACCCGGCGGGCGCTCAACGGCGCCCCCACCGAGGCGCTGCGGATGGGCGATCCACGCGGTCGCATCGAATTGCGGAGCGCCCTCGCGGAATACCTCGCCCGTGCCCGCGGGGTTCGGGTGTCACCCGAGAACGTGCTGATCACCGCTGGCACCCGGCACTCGATCCAGGTGCTGACCCGGTTGTTCGGCCCGGCCGCGCAGATCGCGGTGGAGGCCTACGGACTCTTCATCTTCCGGGACTGCATCGCCGAGGCCGGTGGATCAACCACGCCGCTCGGATTCGACGAAATGGGTGTCGCTGTCAGCGATCTGGAAGCCCTGAGCAGTCCCGCAGTGCTCGTCACCCCGGCCCACCACTTCCCCCACGGAGTTCCGCTGCATCCCACCCGACGCACGGCGATCGTGGACTGGGCGCAGCGCAGCGGAGGCTACGTGCTCGAGGACGACTATGACGGCGAGTTCCGGTATGACCGTCAGCCCGTCGGCGCCCTGCAGAGTCTGGCCCCTCAACGGGTGATCTATCTGGGATCCGCGAGCAAGAGCCTGAGTCCGGTGCTTCGCCTCGGTTGGATGGTGCTCCCGACCGACCTGGTGGACGCCGCCGTGGCCGCGGCCGGTGGCGAGCAGTGGATGGTCAACGGCATCACCCAGCTCACCATGGCGGATTTCATCGCATCGGCCAACTACGACAAGCACATTCGCCGCATGCGCACCGAATACCGTCGCCGCCGCGACACTCTGGTGTCCCGGCTGGCACCGTTCGAAGCCGCGATCACCGTCAGCGGGCTCTCGGCGGGGCTGCACCTGCTGCTGATGCTGCCCGACGGCGCCGAACCCGAAATGCTGCGCCGGGCAGCCGAAGCCGGGGTCGGCATCGCCAGCCTGTCCCGGCTGCGGCATCCGTTGGCGGACAACGCAGTTCCACGTCCCGATGGGGTGGTGGTCAACTTCGGCACGCCCGCCGAGCATGCGTTCCCGAGTGCCGTCGACGCGTTGTGCGACGTGCTCGCCGAGACGATTCACTGAACCTCAGCTCAGCGACTCCAACTCCGCGGCAAGATTCTCCCGCGCCGCCTGCTCCCACCGTTCCCGGGCCGTAACGGTCCGGTACAGGTGCGGTGCGGCCAGCAGCGACCGGATGATGCGGGCCCGCCCGGCCCGGAAGTCCGCCTCGGGCACGTGCGCGTACTCCGCACGCACCGCGGCCGAGTTGCGCTGATAGTCCGCGCGCGGCAGCGCCAGCACCGCCAGATCCGCATCCGAGAGCACCGCGCCGTTGCTGTCGTCCGCCGCGGGGTTGTGCTCGACGGTCATCCGGATCAGCCGGCCCACCTCCGCGACGAACTCGGCGGGCAGGCCCAGCGCCGACAGAGACTGCTCGGCCATGACCGCGCTGAGTTCCTCGTCATCGGATCTCCCGGCGTAGACCGCGTCGTGGTACCAGGCGGCCAGGCGGACCGCGTCGGGATCCTCAGCCAGCTGCTCGAGGTCGTCGATCGCGCTCAGCACGCCGCGCAGGTGCTCGAGGTCGTGGTAGCGCCGGTGCGGTTCGGCCCAGCACGCGAGCAGGGCCTGACCGGCCGCGTCGACGTTGGGCGATGTCGTGTGCGGCGCCAGCAGCGCCCGCCACGCCCGGACCAGATCCTCCACGCGCCCATTGTTGCAACACCGGGGTCGTAAGCTTCCCGCGATGGCCGAGACAGCTTCCGATGACACCCGCCTGAGCCTGAAGACCCAGGTGCTGCGCTTCCTGCTCACCGGAGGGCTGTCCGCGATCGTGGACTTCGGGCTCTACGTCGCGCTGCTGGCGCTCGGCCTGCACGTCAACCTCGCAAAGACGCTGAGCTTCATCGCGGGCACCACCACGGCCTACCTCATCAACCGTCGGTGGACGTTCCAGGCGCCGCCCAGCCGGGCCCGGTTCATCGCGGTCATGGCGCTGTACGCGCTCACCTACGCGGTCCAGATCGGCATCAACTACCTCTTCTATCTCAAATTCGCGGGTCAGCCGTGGCAGGTGCCGGTCGCCTTCGTCATCGCGCAGGGCACCGCGACCGTCATCAACTTCGTCGTCCAGCGTGCGGTGATCTTCCGCCTGCACTGACGTCGGAGAATCTCGGCGGGGTGGACTGGCGAGCACGCGCGGTACCCTTGCCAGCGATGTCCACCCTCACGACGCAGCGCCTCACGGGCTGGGGACGCACCGCTCCCTCAGTGGCCCAGGTGCTGTCCACCCCAGACCCCGCGGAGATCGCGAGCGCGGTCACACGGGCCGCCGAGGCCTCCGATCGCGGCGTCATCGCCCGCGGATTGGGCCGTTCCTACGGCGACAACGCCCAGAACGGCGGCGGCCTGGTCGTCGACATGACCGCGCTGCACACCATCCACTCGATCAGCTCCGACGACGCCATGGTCGACGTCGACGCCGGCGTCAACCTCGACCAGTTGATGAAGGCCGCGCTGCCGTTCGGGCTGTGGGTGCCGGTGCTGCCGGGCACCCGCCAGGTCACCGTCGGCGGCGCGATCGCCTGCGACATCCACGGCAAGAACCATCACAGCGCCGGAAGCTTCGGCAACCACGTGCGCTCGATGGATCTGCTGACGGCCTCCGGCGAGATCCTGCACCTGACGCCGGACGGCGAACATTCCGACGTCTTCTGGGCCACCGTGGGCGGCAACGGCCTGACCGGCATCATCCTGCGTGCCACCATCGAGATGACCCGCACCGAGAGCGCGTACTTCATCGCCGACGGCGACGTCACCGCGAGCCTCGAGGAGACCATCGCCTTCCACAGTGACGGCAGTGAGTCCAACTACACCTACTCCAGTGCCTGGTTCGACGCCATCAGCGCGCCACCGAAGCTGGGTCGCGCGGCCATCTCCCGGGGGTCGCTGGCCACGCTCGACCAGTTGCCCGCCAAGTTGGCTCGCAACCCGTTGAAATTCGATGCGCCGCAACTGCTCACGCTGCCCGACATGTTCCCCAACGGGCTGGCCAACAAGTACACGTTCGGCCCCATCGGCGAACTCTGGTACCGGAAATCGGGGACGTACCGCAACAAGGTGCAGAACCTGACGCAGTTCTATCACCCGCTGGACATGTTCGGGGAGTGGAACCGGGCGTACGGACCCGCCGGTTTCCTGCAGTACCAGTTCGTGGTGCCGACGGAGGCCGTCGAGGAGTTCAAGCGCATCATCGGCGACATCCAGGCTTCCGGCCACTACTCGTTCCTCAACGTGTTCAAGCTTTTCGGCCCGGGAAACAAAGCGCCACTGAGCTTTCCGATTCCGGGCTGGAACGTGTGCGTCGACTTCCCGATCAAGGCCGGACTGGGCGAGTTCGTGCACGAACTCGACCGCCGGGTGCTGGAGTTCGGCGGTCGCCTGTACACCGCCAAGGACTCCCGGACCACCGCCGAGACCTTCCACGCCATGTACCCGCGCATCGATGAATGGATCAAGGTGCGCCGCAGTGTCGATCCCGACGGGGTCTTCATGTCCGACATGGCCCGACGTTTGGAGCTGCAGTAGATGGTGTTCGACGCCGTGGGCAACCCACAGACGATCCTCCTGCTCGGAGGCACCTCCGAGATCGGCCTGGCGATCTGCGAGCGGTACCTGAAGAATCAGCCGGCCCGAATCGTGCTGGCGGCCCTGCCGAATGACCCCGGCCGTGAGGCCGCCGTCGCGCAGATGCAGGCCGCGGGCGCCAAGTCCGTGGAACTGATCGACTTCGACGCCGTCGACACCGACAGCCATCCCGGCGTGATCGACGCGGCGTGGGCCGACCACGAGGTCGATGTCGCGATCGTCGCGTTCGGCCTGCTCGGCGATGCCGAAGAACTGTGGCAGAACCAGCGCAAGGCCGTGCAGATCGCCGAGATCAACTACACCGCAGCGGTTTCGGTGGGTGTCCTGGTCGGCGAGAAGATGCGCGCCCAGGGACACGGGCAGATCATCGCGATGAGCTCGGCGGCCGGCGAGCGGGTCCGGCGGTCCAACTTCGTGTACGGCTCCACCAAGGCCGGGCTCGACGGGTTCTATCTGGGCCTCGGAGAGGCGCTGCGCGAGTACGGCGTTCGCGTCCTGGTGATCCGGCCGGGGCAGGTGCGCACGCGGATGAGCGCGCACGTCAAGGAGGCCCCGCTGACCGTCGACAAGGAGTACGTCGCCGATCTTGCGGTCACCGCCTCAGCCAAGGGCAAGGACCTGGTTTGGGCGCCCGGCGCGTTCCGCTACGTCATGATGATCCTGCGCCACATTCCCCGTCCCATCTTCCGCAAGCTGCCCATCTGACATGAAGAGCGCGCTTTCGAGCGCCGGCCGCATGCTGCTGGCGACGGCGATCGCCGTCGCCGTCTGCGCGCTGGCGCTGATCGCGATCAGCCGTGTCGACTGGCCCGCCTTCCCGTCGAGCAATCAACTGCATGCGCTGACCACGGTCGGTCAATTCGGCTGTCTGGCAGCCCTGCTCGCCGCCGGCTGGCTGTGGCGCCGCGGCAGGCGCGTCGTCGCGCAGTTGACCGCGGTCGTGTTCCTGGCCGGATTTGTGATCGCGACCCTGGGCATGCCGCTGGGCGCCACCAAGCTCTACCTGTTCGGGATCTCGGTCGATCAGCAGTTCCGCACCGAGTACCTGACCCGGCTCACCGACAGCGCGGCGCTGCGCGACATGACCTACGCGGGCCTGCCGCCGTTCTACCCGCCGGGCTGGTTCTGGCTGGGCGGCCGCGCGGCCGCACTGACCGGGACTCCCGGCTGGGAGATGTACAAGCCGTGGGCCATCACCTCGATCGCGGTCGCGGTCGTGCTGGCCTTCGTGCTGTGGACCGCGCTGGTGCGCTTCGAGTACGCGCTGATCGTCACGATCACCACGGCCGCGGTGACGCTGGCCTACGCCTCCCCCGAGCCCTACAGCGCAATCGTCACGGTGCTGCTGCCCCCGGTTCTGGTGCTGGCGTGGTCGGGCCTGAGGGCGGGCCAACGGGTTGACGGATCAGGCCGGGGTTGGGCCGCGATCGTCGGCGTCGGGGTGTTCCTCGGTGTGACCGCGACGTTCTACACGCTGCTGCTCGGACTGGCCGCGCTGACCGTGACCGTGATGGCCGTGGTGGTCGCGATCGCGCGGCGCAGTGTCGAACCGCTGCTGCGACTGACCGTCGCCGGCGTGATCGCACTGGCGATCGCAGCGATCACCTGGCTCCCCTTCGTGCTGCGCGCGCTGCGTGACCCGATGTCGGACACCGGCAGCGCCCAGCACTACCTGCCCGCCGACGGCGCGGTGCTGACCTTCCCCATGCTGCAGTTCTCACTGCTCGGGGCGCTGTGCCTGCTGGGCACCGTCTGGCTGATCGTCCGCGCGAGGTCCTCGGTGCGAGCCGGAGCGCTGGCGATCGGCGTGCTGACGGTCTATCTGTGGTCGCTGCTGTCCATGCTGACGACGCTGGCCGGCACCACGCTGTTGTCGTTCCGCCTGCAGCCGACCCTGACCACGCTGCTGGCCGCGGCCGGCGCCTTCGGGTTCATCGAGGTCACCCTCGCTGCGGCGAAGCGGTGGAATCGTGCGCTGATCCCCGTCGCGGCCGTCATCGGCATCGCCGGCGGCATGGCGTTCAGCCAGGACATCCCCGACACACTGCGACCCGACCTGGCCGTGGCCTACACCGACACCGACGGATACGGGCAGCGCGGCGACCGCAGGCCCCCCGCCTCGGAGAAGTACTACGCCGAGATCGACAAGGCGATCATCGAGGCCACCGGACAGCCCCGCGACGAGACCGTGGTGCTGACCGCCGACTACAGCTTCCTGTCGTTTTACCCCTACCTCGGCTTCCAGGGCCTGACCTCGCACTACGCCAACCCCCTCGCGCAGTTCGACGACCGCGCCGCGGCGATCGAGTCCTGGTCCGATCTCGACGACGCCGAGGCCTTCGTCAAGGCCCTCGATGAGTTGCCGTGGGAGCCGCCGACGGTCTTCCTCATGCGCCGCGGCGCGGGCACGGGATCGGGCAGCACCTACACGCTGCGCCTGGCCGAGGACGTCTACCCCAATCAGCCCAACGTCCGGCGCTACACCGTCGAACTGGACTCCGCGCTGTTCGACGAACCGCACTTCACCACGCAGACCATCGGACCGTTCGTGCTGGCGATCAGGAACCAGCGCTGATGGACACGACGCAGCGCCAATTACCATCTAGGTCCGTGGAGGACGTGGCACCCAAGTATCGAGTGGCGCGCAACGTCGCCGTGCTCGCCGGCCTGCTCGGCGTTCTGCTGGCCATCGCCACGCCATTCCTGCCGGTCAAGCAGACCACCGCCGAATTGAACTGGCCGCAGAACGGCGAGTTCGGCAGTGTCACCGCACCCCTGATCTCCTACGTCCCCACCGACATGGAGATCAGCGTGCCCTGCCAGGCGGCAGCCGGGCTGACGGGCAACCGCACCGTGCTGTTGTCCACCGTGCCCAAGCAGGCGCCCAAGGCCGTCGACCGCGGTCTGCTCATCGAGCGCACCAACGGCAACCTCAACGTCGTCGTGCGCAACACCCCGGTCGTGGTCGCGCCCATGAGCGCGGTGCTCAGCCCCCAGTGCGAGCGGTTGACGTTCACCGCGCACGCCGACAAGATCACGGCGGAGTTCGTCGGCCTGACCGAGGCGCAGGGCATCGACGCCACGCCCGACGACCCGGACGCACCGCTGGCCGGGGAGCGCGGCGGCTACGACTTCCGGCCCCAGATCGTCGGCGTCTTCACCGACCTGACGGGTCCCGCGCCGCCGGGCCTGAGCCTGTCGGCCACGATCGACTCCCGCTACAGCACCGCCCCGACCACGCTCAAGCTCGTCGTGATGATCCTCGGCCTGCTGATGACCGTGGCCGCGCTGATCGCGCTGCACGTGCTCGACACCGCCGACGGCATGCGGCACCGCCGGTTCCTCCCGTCGCGCTGGTGGTCGCTGTCGGGTCTGGACGCGCTGGTGGCCGCGGTCCTGGTGTGGTGGCACTTCGTCGGCGCCAACACCTCCGACGACGGCTACATCCTGACCATGGCGCGGGTGTCGGAGGACGCCGGCTACATGGCCAACTACTACCGCTGGTTCGGCACGCCGGAGGCGCCGTTCGGCTGGTACTACGACCTGCTGGCGCTGTGGTCGCACGTGTCCACCGCGAGCATCTGGATGCGGCTGCCAACCCTGCTGATGGCGCTGGCCTGCTGGTGGGTCATCAGCCGCGAGGTCATCCCACGCCTGGGCACGGCGGTCAAGCACAGCACGGCCGCCTGCTGGACCGCGGCCGGCATGTTCCTGGCGTTCTGGCTGCCCCTGAACAACGGACTGCGTCCCGAACCGATCATTGCCCTCGGCATCCTGTTGACCTGGTGCTCGGTCGAGCGTGCGGTCGCCACGAGCCGACTGCTGCCGGTCGCCGTCGCCTGCATCCTCGGCGCGCTGACGCTGTTCTCCGGCCCCACCGGCGTCGCATCGATCGGCGCGCTGCTGGTGGCCATCGGGCCGCTGCGGACCATCCTGCGTCGCCGTTCCGGCCAGTTCGGACTGCTGCCACTGCTGGCGCCGCTGGCCGCCGCCGTCACGGTCACCGCGATCCTGATCTTCCGCGACCAGACGTTCGCCGCCGAGATCCAGGCGAGCTCCTTCAAGTCGCTGATCGGCCCCAGCCTGAGCTGGTTCGACGAGCACACGCGCTACGAGCGACTGTTCCTGGCCACCCCCGACGGTTCGGTGGCGCGCCGTTTCGCGGTGCTGGCACTGCTGGCGGCGCTCGGCGTCTCGATTGCGATGTCGCTGCGCAAGGGCCGCATTCCGGGCACCGCGGCCGGGCCCAGCCTGCGCATCATCGGCATCACGATCATCTCGTTCCTGGCGCTGATGCTCACGCCCACCAAGTGGACCCACCACTTCGGGGTGTTCGCGGGCCTGGCCGGTTCGCTCGGCGCGCTGGCCGCGGTGGCGGTGACGGCCTACGCCATGAAGTCGCGGCGCAACCGCACGATCTTCGGTGCCGTCGTGCTGTTTGTCATGGCGCTGTCGTTCGCCAGCGTCAACGGCTGGTGGTACGTCTCCAACTTCGGTGTGCCCTGGTCCAACGAGTTCCCCGAGTGGCGCTTCGGCTTCACGACGTTCCTGCTCGGACTCTCGCTGCTGACACTGATCCTGGCCGTCTACTTCCACTTCTCCGCGCGCGGTGACAAACCGTGGCGCCCCACGCGAGCGGGCCGAATCCTGCACTCGCCGTTGGCCCTTGCGGCCTGGGCGCTGGTGATCTTCGAGGTGCTGTCGCTGACGCTGGGAATGACCGCGCAGTACCCGGCGTGGTCGGTGGGCCGATCCAACCTCGACGCGCTGGTCGGCAGGACGTGCGGGCTGGCCGACGACGTGATGGTCGAACAGGACCCCAACGTCGGCCTGCTGTCCCCCGTCGACGTTCCGGTCGGCGAAGCGCTGGGCTCGGTGGCCTCGGTCGGCTTCTCCCCCAACGGGATTCCGTCCGACGTCTCCCCGGACGCGGTGTCCGATCAGCCCGGCAGCGACAACTTCGCCAACACCGACGCAGGCGACGACACCGAGAGCGAGCCCGGCACCGAGGGCGGGACGACGGCGGCCGCCGGGGCCAACGGATCCCGGGCCCGGCTGCCCTACGGCCTGGACCCCGCACTCACCCCGGTGCTCGGCAGCTGGCGAGCGGGCATCCAGCAGCCCGCCGTGATGCGCTCGGCCTGGTACCGGCTCCCGCCGCGCGACGAGGCGGGCCCCCTGCTGGTGGTCTCCGCCGCCGGTCGCTTCGACCCGGGTGAAGTGGTGGTTCAGTGGGCCACCGACGAGCAGGCCGAGCAGAACAAGCCCGGCGGGTCGGTCGGCTTCGCCGACGTCGGCGGGGCGCCGTCCTGGCGCAACCTGCGCGCGCCACTGGCCGCCATTCCGCGCGACGCCACCCAGATCCGGATCGCGGCCACCGACGACGACCTGGCCCCACAGCACTGGATCGCCCTGACTCCGCCGCGGATCCCGCAACTGCAGACGCTGCAGACCGTGGTCGGCTCGCAGGACCCCGTGATGCTGGACTGGCTGGTGGGGCTCGCGTTCCCGTGCCAGCGTCCGTTCGGACACCGCAACGGCGTCACCGAGGTGCCCAAGTGGCGCATCCTGCCCGACCGCTTCGGCGCCGAGGCCAACTCGCCCGTCATGGACTACCTGGGCGGCGGCCCGCTGGGCATCACCGAACTGCTGTTCCGCGCCGAGTCCGTGCCCACGTATCTGAAGGGCGACTGGTTCCGGGACTGGGGTTCGCTGCAGCGCCTGGTGCAGTTCTATCCGGGCGCCACCCCTGCGGACATCGACCTCGGGTCGGCGGTGCGCAGCGGGCTGTGGAGTCCGGCGCCCCTGCGCCCGTCCTAACCCTCGCGTAACCCCTCTCGCCGAGACTGCTGGGACTGCGAAGATCGCCGTCAGATTTCGCAGTCACCGCAGTTTCGGCGTCGGGGAAGGACGTCTTAGCGTGCGAGGCGCGTGTCCCAGCCCACCCGGCGCGCCGCACGCGTCGTCACCCCACACAGGCCCGTCGCATACCATCGACCCTCGTGCCAGACCTCCGCATCGCCCGCCTGATCGCTGTCGTCGCGGGCATCGCCGGGGTGCTGCTGTGCGGACTGGTTCCGCTCCTGCCGGTGAAGCAGACGACCGCCACGATCACATGGCCGCAGGCCCCCGCCGCCGACGGCAACGTCAGTGATGTCACTGCTCCTCTGGTGTCCGGCGCGCCCCTGGCCCTCGACGTCTCCATTCCGTGCCGCGCCGTGGCGAGCCTGCCGCCGACCGGTGGTGTCGTGTTCTCCACGATCCCCGCCCGTGGCATCGACGCCAGCCGCAACGGCCTGTTCGTGCGCGCCAACGCCGAGACCGTGTTCGTGGCTTTCCGCGACTCCGTGGCCGTCGCCGCACCGCGTGAGCAGGTGGACTCCGGGGCCTGCAGCGCGCTGCACATCTGGGCCAACCTGGGCGGGGTCGGCGCGGACTTCGTCGGCATCCCGGGGGCCGTCGGCACCCTGCCGATCGAGAAGAAGCCCCAGGTCGCCGGCCTGTTCAGTGACCTGAAGGTGCCCGCGGAGCCGGGCCTGAGCGCCCGCGTCGACATCGACACCCGCTTCATCAGCTCACCCACGACCGTCAAGCTGCTCGCGATGGTGCTGGGCGTGGTGTGCGTGATCGGCTCGATCGTCGCGCTGGCGCTGCTGGACCGCCGCTCCGGACGCCGCGTCGTCCACGCGTGGCGACGCTTCGTGCGCGTCGGCGTGGCCACCTGGCTCGCCGACGTCGGCGTGATCGGCACGCTGCTGCTGTGGCACCTGATCGGCGCGACGTCATCGGACGACGGCTACAACACGACCATCGCGCGGATCTCCGACGAGGCCGGCTACAGCGCCAACTACTTCCGCTACTTCGGCGCCACCGAGGCCCCGTTCGACTGGTACCAGTCGGTGCTGGCCCAACTCGCGGCCATCAGCACGCACGGCGTGTGGCTGCGCCTGCCCGCCACCCTGGCCGGCATCGCGACCTGGCTGATCCTGTCCCGCTGGGCTCTGCCCCGCCTGGGTCGGGCGCTGGCCGTCAACCGCGTCACCATGTGGACCGCCGGCGCGGTCTTCCTCGCGGCGTGGCTGCCGTTCAACAACGGCCTGCGGCCCGAACCGCTGATCGCGTTCGGCGCGCTGGCCACCTGGGCCCTGGTCGAGAACGCCATTGGCACGCGCCGGCTCTGGCCTGCGGCCGTCGCGATCATCGTCGCGGTGTTCAGCGTGACACTTGCGCCGCAGGGTCTGATCGCGGTGGCCCCGCTGCTGGTCGGGGCGCGGGCGGTGGCCCGCATCATCGGTGCCCGCCGGCCCGTCGACGGCCTGCTGGCCCAGCTTGCGCCGCTGGTCGCGGCCTTGTCTCTGATCTTCGTTGTGATCTTCCGCGACCAGACCCTGGCGACCGTCGCAGAGTCGGCCCGCATCAAGTACGTCGTCGGCCCGACCATCGCCTGGTACCAGGACTTCCTGCGGTACTACTTCCTGACCGTCGAGGAGAGCGTCGACGGTTCGATGACCCGGCGCTTCGCGGTCCTGATTCTGCTGCTGTGCCTGTTCGGCATGCTGACGGTGCTGCTGCGACGCGGCGGGGTGCCGGGTGCGGCCAACGGGCCGGTGTGGCGGCTGATCGGCAGCACCGCGGTCGGCCTGCTGCTGCTGACCTTCACGCCCACCAAGTGGGCGATCCAGTTCGGCGCGTTCGCCGGGTTGGCCGGTGCGCTGGGCGCCGTCACGGCGTTCGCGTTCGCCCGCGTCGGCCTGCACAGCCGACGCAACCTGGCGCTGTACGTGACCGCGCTGCTGTTCGTGCTGGCGTGGGCCACCTCGGGTATCAACGGCTGGTTCTACACCGGCAACTACGGCGTGCCGTGGTTCGACAAGCAGCCCGTCCTGGCCGGGCAGCCCGTCACGACGATGTTCCTGATGCTCGCGATCGTCACGGGCCTGCTGGCCGCGTGGCTGCACTTCCGGATCGACTACGCGGGCGAAACCGAGGTCAAGAACACCCGCCGCAACCGCGTGCTGGCCTCGACCCCGCTGCTCGTGGTGGCCGTCATCATGGTCGTGCTCGAGGTCGGTTCGATGGCCAAGGGCTTCGTCCAGCGCTACCCCGTCTACACCACCGCCAAGGCCAACATCTCAGCGCTGACGAACGCCAACAGCTGCGCCATGGCCGACGACGTCCTGGTCGAAGCCGACACCAACGCGGGCCTCCTCACGCCGGTCCCGGGCCAGAAGTTCGGCGAGTACGGTCCGCTCGGCGGCGAGGACCCCGTCGGATTCACCCCCAACGGCGTCAACGACACGCTGGAACCGGCCGAACCGGTCGTCGGCAACCCCGGCACGGTGAACTCCGACGGCGCGCCGGACAAGCCGAACATCGGCGTCGGCTACGCGGCAGGCACCGGCGGCGGCTACGGACCGGAAGGCGTCAACGGCTCCCGGGTGTTCCTGCCGTTCGGCCTCGACCCGCAGCGCACCCCTGTGATGGGCAGCTACGGCGAGAACACCGTCGCCGCCAAGGCCACCTCGGCCTGGTACGAACTGCCCGCCCGCACGCCGGAACGACCCCTGGTCACGATGGCCGCCGCGGGCGCCATCTGGTCCTACGACGAAGAGCACGCGTTCAACTACGGGCAGTCGCTCAAGGTGCAGTGGGGTGTGCGCAACCCCGACGGCAGCTTCACCGCGCTGTCCGAGAGCCAACCCATCGACGTCATCCCCCAGAAGGCCTGGCGCAACCTGCGCTTCCCGCTCGCCTGGGCGCCGCCGGAGGCCAACGTGGTGCGCGTGGTCGCCGACGATCCCAACCTGTCCGAAGATCAGTGGTTCGCGTTCACGCCGCCGCGCGTGCCGGTGCTGCAGACCGCCAGTGAGTTCCTGGGTTCGCAGACCCCGGTGCTGATGGACATCGCCACGGCGGCCAACTTCCCCTGTCAGCGTCCGTTCTCCGAGCACCTCGGAGTCGCCGAACTGCCGGAGTACCGGATCTTGCCCAACTTCAAGCAGGTGGTCGTGTCGTCCAACCAGTGGCAGTCCGCCCAGGACGGCGGCCCCTTCCTGTTCATCCAGGCGCTGCTGACCACGTCATCCGTGCCGTCCTATCTGCGCGACGACTGGTATCGCGACTGGGGTTCGATTGAACGGTTCATCCGCGTGGTTCCCGCCGAGCAGGCGCCGAACGCCGTGATCGACACCGGCATCGAGCGCGTGTTCGGGTGGTACCGCACCGGTCCGATCAGGGCCCTGCCATGACCGCCGTCACGACCGCGCCCGCCGCGCGCGATGCGTCCCGCGACGTCACCGTGGCCCGTTGGGTCGCGATCGTCGCCGGCCTGATCGGCTTCGTCCTGTCCGTGGCCACGCCCCTGCTGCCGGTGGTGCAGACCACCGCGACGCTGAACTGGCCCCAGGGCGGGCAGTTCAGCAACGTCACCGCACCCCTGATCTCGCAGGCGCCGGTGACCCTGACGGCCACGATCCCGTGCCAGGTGATCGGCGATCTGCCGCCCTCGGGCGGACTGGTCCTGGGCACCGCACCCGCGAAGGGCAAGCAGGCCGCGCTCAACGCACTACTGGTCAGCGCGACCGCCCAGCGCGTGGACGTCACCGACCGCAACGTCGTGATCGCCAGCGTGCCCCGGTCCCGGGTGCTGTCGCCGGAGTGCCAACGCATCGAGATCACGTCGTCGGAGGAGGGCACCTACGCGACGTTCGTGGGCCTGAAGAAGGCCGACGGCAGCGAGCAGAAGTCCGGGTTCCCCGATCCGAACCTGCGTCCCGCGATCGTCGGGGTGTTCACTGACCTGACCGGACCGGCCGCGGAGGGCATCTCGTTCTCGGCCGACATCGACACCCGCTTCTCCACCGCGCCGACACCGCTCAAGCTCGCCGCGATCCTGCTGGCGATCACCGCGACCGTGATCGCGCTGCTGGCACTGTGGCGGTTGGACCGCCTCGACGGGCGCCGCATGCAACGGCTGATCCCCACCCGCTGGCGGACCTTCACCCTGGTCGACGCGACGGTGATCAGCGCGTTCCTGGTCTGGTACATCGGCGGAGCCAACTCGTCGGACGACGGCTACATCCTGGGTATGGCCCGGGTCGCCGACCATGCGGGCTACATGTCGAACTACTTCCGTTGGTTCGGCAGCCCGGAGGACCCCTTCGGCTGGTACTACAACCTGCTGGCGCTCATGACCCACGTCAGCGACGCCAGCATCTTCATCCGGCTGCCCGACCTGGTGTGCTCGCTGATCTGCTGGCTGCTGCTGTCCCGCGAGGTGCTGCCCCGGTTGGGGCCCGCCGTGGTGGCCAGCCGGCCTGCGCTGTGGACGGCCGGGCTGGTGCTGCTGGCCGCGTGGATGCCGTTCAACAACGGTCTGCGGCCCGAAGGCCAGATCGCGACCGGTGCCCTGATCACCTACGTGCTGATCGAGCGGGCGATCAGTTCGGGCCGGCTCACCCCGGCGGCGCTGGGCATCATCACCGCGGCGTTCACCCTGGGCATCCAGCCGACGGGTCTGATCGCGGTCGCGGCGCTGGTGGCCGCGGGCCGTCCCATCCTGCGCATCCTCATGCGCCGTCGCCGAGTTGTGGGCATCTGGCCGCTGCTGCTGCCGCTGCTGGCGGCCGGAACCGTGGTGCTGACCATCGTCTTCGCCGACCAGACACTGGCAACGGTGTTGGAGGCCACCAGGATTCGCACCGCGATCGGTCCCAGCCAGGAGTGGTACACCGAGAACCTGCGCTACTACTACCTGATCCTGCAGACGGTCGACGGTTCGGTGTCGCGGCGGTTCGGCTTCATGATCACCGCACTGTCGCTGTTCACCGCGATGTTCATCATGCTGCGCCGCAAGCGGGTTCCCGGTGTGGCCCGCGGGCCGGTCTGGCGACTGATGGGAATCATCTTCGCGACCATCTTCTTCCTGATGTTCACCCCCACCAAGTGGGTGCACCACATGGGCCTGTTCGCGGCTGTGGGTGCGGCCGTGGCGGCGCTGGCGACCGTCCTGGTCTCGCCGGCGGTGCTGCGATGGGCCCGCAACCGGGTGGCGTTCCTGGCCGCGCTGTCGTTCGTCATGGCGCTGTGCTGGGCGTCGACCAACGGTTGGTGGTACGTCTCGACCTTCGGCGTCCCGTTCAACAACGACGTCCCGGCCATCGGCGGGATCACGGTCAGCACACTGTTCTTCGCGCTGTTCGTGGTGTTCGCGGTGTACGCGGCATGGCTGCACTTCGCACCGCGCGATCGAGGCAATGGAAAGATCACCCGGGCGCTGACCACCGCTCCGATCCCGATCGCGGCCGGCTTCATGGTGCTGGCGTTCATCGCCTCGATGGGCATCGGCGCGATCCGGCAGTACCCCACCTACTCGAACGCCTGGGCCAACCTGCGCGCATTCAACGGCGGCTGCGGGATGGCCGACGACGTGCTGGTGGAACCCGACCCCAACGACGGTTTCCTGACCCCGCTCGGCACCGGGTTCGGGCCGCTCGGAGCGTTGGGCGGCGAAGAGCCGGTGGGCTTCTCGCCCAACGGAGTTCCTGAGCACATCGTCGCCGAGTCGATCCGGTTGAACAATCCGAAGCCGGGCAGCGACTACGACTGGGATCAACCGGTCAAGCTCAGCCGCCCGGGCGTCAACGGCTCCACGGTGCCGCTGCCCTACGGGCTGGATCCGCGCCGGGTGCCGGTGGCCGGCAGCTACACCGAGGGCCCGCAGCAGCCGAGCACGCTGACCTCGGCCTGGTACGAGCTTCCGCCGCCCGACGACGCCCATCCCCTGGTGGTGGTGACCGCCGCGGGCACCATCACCGGCAACAGCGTCGCCAAGGCCCGCACCGAGGCCCAGGCGGTGGAGTTGGAGTACGGCCGCACCGGACCGGACGGGCAACCCGTTCCCGCCGGCCGGCTGACGCCGTACGACGTCGGTCCGACGCCGTCGTGGCGCAATCTGCGCTACCCGCGCAGCCAGATCCCGGCCGACGCGACCTTCGTCCGCGTGGTCGCCGACGACGGTTCGCTGAGCAAGGGCGACTGGGTCGCGGTGACCCCGCCGCGCGTGCCCGAACTGCGTTCGGTGCAGGAGTACGTCGGATCGGACCAGCCCGTGATGATGGACTGGGCTGTGGGACTGGTGTTCCCGTGCCAGCAGCCGATGCTGCACGCCAACGGTGTCACCGAGGTTCCGCGCTTCCGGATCAGCCCGGACTACCTCGCCAAGCTGCAGAGCACCGACACCTGGCAGGACGGCATGAACGGCGGCCTGCTGGGCGTCAGCGACCTGCTGCTGCGGGCCCATGTCATGGCGACCTACCTGTCTCGCGACTGGGGTCAGGACTGGGGCTCGCTGCGCAGGTTCGACACCATCGTCGACGCGACGCCCGCGGAGATCGACCTCGGTGAGGCCACGCGTTCGGGGCTGTGGAAGTCCGGGCACATCCGGATCAAGCCGTGACCGTCCGTTTCTGAGCTGCTCAGCGTGCGGGTTTGTACGCCGCACCTCGGCGTGTTGCGTACAGACCCGCACGCTCGCGGGAAAGGGTGGGGGCGCTCGCGGGAAAGGGTGGGGGCGCTCGCGGGAAAGGGTGCGGGCGCTCAGTGCTGCAGGTGCTTGAGCGCGTAGGCCGCGGCGTTGGCCCCGCACATGCCGTGCGCTCCCGGCCCCGGCGGGGTGGCCGCCGAACAGATGTACATGCCCGGCACGCCTAAGGCGTACGGCGACAACGTGGTTCGCGGGCCGAACGCCAAATGGCGAAGATCCTTGGCGCCGGTGTTGATGTCGCCGCCAACGTAGTTGGGGTTGTAGACCGACATCTCCGTCGTCGACCGGACGGCCTGCCCGACGATCCGGTCCCGCACTCCGGGCGCGAAGCGTTCGATCTGGGCGATGATCGCCTCGGTCGCATCCCCGGAATACCCGTTGGGCACATGGGCATACGTCCACAGTGGATGCACATCACCCGCGGAACGTTGCGGATCGGCCAGATACTGCTGGCCCACCAGGACGAAGGGGCGGTCCGGCATGCGGCCGGCGCTGATGTCCCGTTCGGTCTCCGCGACCTCGTCGAAGTCGCCGCCGAGATGCACGGTGCCCGCTCGGCGAGTCCCCGGATTGGTCCAGGGCACTCCGCCTTCGACCGCGAAATCCACCTTGAACGCGCCGGGCCCGAAGCGGAATCGGCGAAACGCGCGCGCCACACGTCCCGGCAGACGGCCGCCAAGGATGTCGGCGACCGCGGGAGGTGCCAGGTCGAACATCGTGACGTCGGACGGCGGCAGGTCGCGGGCCGACGTCACCCGCACCCCGGTCTCGATCGCGCCGCCGAACTCGGTCAGAACCGCGACCAGTGCTCGCGCGATCGACCGCGTGCCGCCCGCCGCGACCGGCCACCCGTAGCGGTGTCCCGCGGTGAGGATGCCCAGGCCGATCGCCGACGTCAGCGGCCGGTGCAGGGGTTGAAAGGTGTGAGCGGCAACGCCTCCGAACAGGGCCCGAGCCTTCGTGGTGCGGAACACCCGGGCGAACACGGACGCCGGCAGCACCGTGGGTGCCCCGAACCGGGCCAGCGTCAACGGATGGCTCGGCAGTCTCAGCAACGGGCCCATGATGTCGTCGGCCAGCACATCGAAGCCCGCCGACGGACCCGCGAAGAGGGCCCGCCAGCGCCGCCCGTCGGCGCCGAGTCCGTCGGCGGTGTGCTCGACGCTGCGGTACAGCAGGCCCGCCTCGCCGTCGTCGAGGGGATGCGCGCAGTCGATGTCGGGCCAGCACCACTGCAGGCCATGGTCTTCGAGGTTCAACTCGGCCAGGAACTTCGACCCGACGGCCATCGGGTGGAAGGCCGCACAGTCGTCCTGCAGCAGTCCAGGCAGGATCGTCTCGTGCGAACGCAGGCCGCCACCGACCTCGTCGGCGGCTTCGAGCACCGTGACCTGAAGGCCCGCCCGCGCCAGAGCGATGGCCGCGGACAGTCCGTTGGGACCGCTGCCCACGACGGTGGCAGTGGGCATGTCAGGCACCGACCTGATCGTGCCGCCACGTGACCGTCAACGGAATGGGCCCGTCGGGCAACCAGGGCTGAGCGTTCACGGCATCCTCGGGGTTCCAGGTGCCCCGTTCGATGACTCCCAACGCGGCGTCGATCACCTTGTAGTGCTGGATCTTACGGTGGATGGGCTGCGACTCCACCCACACCACGATCAACTCGCCGGGCTCGTACTGGGCCTCGTCCTGCACGGCCCGGATCAAGTCCTCGTCGTGCAGGTGGCCGTCACCGAAGTTGAAGCCCACCAAGGTGTTACACACGACTTCGGCCTCCCGCACGGTGCGCTGGTCGACGTCGGGCAGGTCCTTCAGCAGCACCGAGAAGAGGCCTCGGCCCTGGCTGTGCAGGGCCCGCCACGCCAGGATCTGCTGGTGGAAGATCTCGGCGGTCGACGGGTCGTACCCGAAGTCGATCAACTGGTCGACCGGGTTGGGCGACGCCCTGGTGACCCGGTCGAGTTTCGCCTCGGCGCCCGGCGCGAACGCCCAGACCGCCGACGCCCAGTTGCCCGCGTATTGACGCATGCTGGGCAGGAACGACACCAGATCGGGACGCAGGTTGCCCAGCACCGGGTAGAAACTCAACGCGGCGATGAGCAGCACCACGAGCCACGGCGAGGACATGTCACCCAGGCCGTAGCCCTCTCCGTTCGGGAAGCCCACGAAGAGGAAGACCGTCACGTAGGCGAACAGAGCATTCCACTCCACCGGCACGGCCAACGGGAACGTCGAGATGATGAACAGGTGGAACCCGACCATGATGGCGACCGCGACCGCCGTCAACCACGGCCACGGCGAGAAGAGCAGCGTCAGCGGCGCGAAGATCTCGACCACGGTGCCCGGTCCGTGCGCCATGAACGTCGCCAGGTGTGATGGCCGCAGATCGTCGGGGTGGTGCCGATAGTGCGCGCGTTTGAGCCAACGCAGCGGCATCGACGGACTGTTGCTGACCATCGGTGGGATCACGCTGGTGAAGTGGCACCCGAACTTCGACACCCCGGCCCAGAACCACACCGTGACGATAAGGATCTTGCCCGCGACGATCATGTCGACGAAAGGCATTGTTGCGAAGAAGAACAACGCGGGCAGGTACTGCTCGCCGCGGGCCGCCAGGAAGACCGTCTTGTCCCGCAGGCCGATCAGGATCAGCGCCACGATGGGCACCACAAGCAGCGCTGGGGGCACCAGGCCGGAGGTGTTGTCGGGCAGCGCGGCCGACAACGACGGGCTGTCGACCCCCGGCGCGCACAGGGCCACCACCAGCGACACGATCAGCGCGACGTACAACGCGATGTCGACCCAGGTGCGCCGGTCACCTCCGGTCAGCGGCACCCATTTCCACGGCGCCAGTCGAATGGTGTTGGGCTTGGCCCAGAATCGGAACCCCCCGGTCATGGGCTTGGTCTTGCCGGCCAGCGGCCCCCAGGACCCGCCGAGCCCAAGCACTTCGAGCAGCACGGTCCACAGGACGGCCTTCTGGTAGACGATCGGCTGATCCCACCATTGCGAGACATGCCAGAAGGCAGGCAGATCCGACGTCGCCGTGGCGATCGTGACCCCGAGGATGCCGTAGAACACCACCAGCTTGGCGATGTAGAGCACGTGGATCATGCGGGGTACGCCATAGCCCTGGTCGACCCACTTGAGCGCCATGATTCGGATGCGCTCCATGAGCGGCAGCGCGAGGAACTCGTCGTGGTCGACATCGGGCAGGGTCGGGGTGATGAATCCCATGCGCGGCTCCTTGCGACGACTGCCCTAACAGTAGGAAGGTCGCGCGCCCCGATTCAGCGTTTTGGCGCGATGGGTGTCCCCGCTCGCGAGCCCGCGAAAGCTAGCCGGTGAAACCCTCTCCCGAGGTGGAACGGTCGTGGCTGGTGTAGGTCAGCGGGATCTGCTTGCCGTCCGCGATCTTGTTCAGCATCGCGATCCGCTCACGTGCAGCGGCACCGCTGCGCTTGCGGCGCTCACGGATCGGATTGGACCACGGCGCTCTGTCGGCCAGAATCGCGATGCCGACGTTGAGTCTGGTGAGCCGCTCGAAGTTCCGGACTCGGCGTTCGATGTTGTAACCCAGCGGCTCGAACATCGTGCCCTCGAGCATCGCGTTGATCTGCTCGTACCCGAACACCACACCGGCCGGGGCGAACGCGATGTTCGCGGTGATCTGGTTGGCGTACCGGAACACGACCTTCTTCAGCAGGCCGGGCAACGTCTCCGTCAGTGTCCTCAGGTGCTCGGGCCCGGCGATCGCGTCGATGAGTTCGGCGCGCCACGGCGACGGCTTCCCACCCCGGGCCAGCACGTAGTTCAACGACTTGATGAGCTCCAACCCGTTCGGGGAGTACAACCGCTCGGGGGCACCCCACAACCGTCCGGAGAACGAGGAGTACTCGGCGAGATCCTCGAGTTCCTGGTGCGTGAGCTTGCGGCCGAACGCGTGGTCGACCAGGCGTCCGAGGAGCATGCCGCTGCCGAATCCCAGCAGCGACGTCACGGGAATGGGTTCGCCGAATTTGAGGTAGAGGTCGTCGCCCCATTTGCGCCGCAGCCCGCGACTGGCCAGCGCGTGCATCAGCCGCACCCGCACCACGTCCTGGAAGGCCTCCGAGTGCCGGTCGAAGATCTCCGGCAGGGTGAACTCCGCGAACACTCGGGCGGTTTCGATGAATCGGCGGGGTCCGTCGTCTGCGAACCGACCGGTGGCCCCGGTGGCGGCGGAGATGTCGCCCGTCATCGCAGTCTCGTACACCGCCCATCCGCGGATGATCGTGGTGGCGGACACCGTGCTCGACATCGCGAGCATCCGGCCGCGTTCGGCGGCGACCAGATCGAACTGACCGGGCAGCTGGTCCAGGTGCTCGAACAGGTCGACGAGTTCGCGCGGGGCATCCTCAACGGTGTCGATGCCGCGGGTCAGCGCCTGTTCGAACAGCGCGCGCCCGCGTTCATAGCCGATGCGCTCAAACGCGTCGACCACGCCGATCATGTGCTCGTCGCCCTGCCAGAAGTAGTCATCGCGCATGCGCGTGATGTCGTTGGGTTCGACTTCTTTGTCGACGTCGATCCACTGGCCGAACATGAACTTGCGCATGTGGCGCCACTGGTCGGCGAACTGGTCACGGCCCGGCGGGATGGGCCGCAGCGGGCGATCCGGGTGATCCCGTCGATTGAAGTCGACATCCTCGAGGAGGATGTCCGGACGCTCGCCAGTCACAGTCATGAAGCGACCCAATCTAGGAGTGCGGGGCTTTACACCGAGGCTAGCCCACTGTCACGCCGTTGTTAACGGGCATTCCGCATGTGGTGGCTCGTCTGTCGAGGAATCTGACGCGGCACACTATCCCGGGCGTGGCGGGGCCAGGCTGGTGGCGCGGGGGACCGCTTCGCGGTCGACGACTGGCTGGACCTCGAACCCCTCTGAGGACCCCTGTGACGCCCAGAAGAGCCGCGATGACGGCCCACCTGGGCGTTCATGTACGCCAGGCTCTTCTCGACGGCCGGAACGTCAGTGCGGGGCGCCGAGGTAGGGGAACTCGTCGATGGTGTCGGTGTGCGGGCTCAGCCCGGACGGCGGGCAGGCACCCTTGGTCAGGAAGTCGACGCGGAAGCTGACGACGTCATCGCCGAACGTCCGTCCGTTGGGGTAACCGGCAGGCCGGTTGGGGTTGTAGGTGAGCAGGTCGGGCAGCGTGCCCTCCTGCTCGATGGCTGCGATGGCCTCGGCGCGCGTGAAATCGCCGGTCTTCGTCATCCGGTCGATGAACAGGCCGATCCAGCGCTCGCGGTCGTGGATCGGGTTGGTGGCGTAGTACGCCGCGCGGGTCTCGTCGTCGGCCAGGAAGCCGCGCACCGCCGGATGCCCGACACGGTCGAGGTGGTTCCAGTCGCCGTTCTGGCGCACCGTGCACCGTCCCCACACCCGGATGTCCGGTGCGGCACCCAGCGCCGATGTTGGGACCTCGACCGCCAGCGCGATCACGTTGGTGCCGAGGTTGGAGTCCACGCCCGTCCACGGGGACGGGCGCTCGCCGAGCTTGCCGTCGAAACTCAGCAGGTTCTTCACGCCGTCGATGTCGCAGAAGAGCGGATCGCTGCGCACGCCGGCAGCGACCGTGAAACTGCCCGAACTGCGCACGTCGGTGGCCGCACCGCGGGTCAGTTCGACGCCGGTGAACAGCCTGGAGCCGACGGCCTGGGGTTCCTCGGCGTCGTTGTCCACCGCGAGGTAGACGTCGAACGTCTGAGTGCCGTCCTCGCGTGGCTGCGAGAACACGAAGCTGAAGGCGATGTCGGTCCGCAGATCGCCGTCGTTGTCGATGTTGATCCGGTAGACCGCGTCCGGGTTGAGCGCCTCACCGCCTGTGTTGGCGGTCAGGATCAGCACGGTGTGCGTGGGGTCGGCGGGTGAGGCGAAGACGTAGAGGTCTCGCAGGTCGAGCCGCTGATCGCCCAGCGGCGGGTTCGCACTCAGCCCGATGTACTTGTCGGCCATATCTCAATCCATATCGTCTCGCCCCCGCGAACGTGCGCAATCTACGCGATATACCCGGCGTGTCGACCGGGGACACCCACCTATGCGCGGCGGCGTGACGTGCTAGATCGGGAGCAGACCGTGCTTGCGCTGAACGCGACCCTGGATCTGCTTGTCCCGCAACAGCTGCAACGACTTGCGCAGCAGCAGCCGGGTCTCGTGCGGCTCGATGACGCCGTCGATGTACCCGCGCTCGGCCGCGATCCACGGCACCGCCATGCCCTGGTTGTAGCCCTCGATGAACTCCTTGCGGATCTTCTGCACCTCGGGCGCGGTCGGGTCCGGGAAGCGCTTCACCAACAGCTGAGCGGCGCCCTCGGCCCCGATCACCGCGATACGGGCCGTGGGCCAGGCGAAGTTGAGGTCCGCCGACAGCTGCTTGGACCCCATCACGGCGTGCGCGCCGCCGTAGGACTTGCGGATCGTGAACGTCACCTTCGGGACGTCGGCCTCGACGACGGCGTTCAGGAACCGGCCGCCGCGCTTGATGATGCCGCCCTTCTCCTGCTCCACACCCGGCATGAAGCCCGGGGTGTCGACGACGAACACCAGCGGCAGGTTGTAGGAGTCGCAGAACCGGACGAAGCGCGCGGCCTTGTCCGACGCCTCGTTGTCGATCGCACCCGACATGTGCATCGGCTGGTTGGCGATCACGCCGACCGGGCGACCGTCGACACGGGCGAACGCCGTGATCATGGCGGGGCCACCCTGCTCGGCCACCTGGAAGACCTCGCCGTCGTCGAAGATCCTCAGCAGGATCTCCATCATGTCGTAGGCCATGTTGTCCGAATCCGGCACGAGGGAGTCCAACTCCAGGTCGTGCGGCGTGATCTCAGGCTCCAGGCCCGGGTTGATGATCGGCGGATCGTCGAACGTGTTGGCGGGCAGGAACTGCAGGTAGTCCCGCACGTACTCGAACGCCGCGGCCTCGGACTCCACCACCTGGTGGATGTTGCCGTAGCGGGCCTGCGCGTCGGCACCGCCGAGTTCGTCGAGCGTGACGTCCTCACCCGTGACGTCCTTGATGACGTCGGGGCCGGTGACGAACATGTAGCCCTGATCGCGGACCGCGACCACGAGGTCGGTCTGGATCGGCGAGTACACCGCACCGCCCGCGCACTTGCCGAAGATCAGCGAGATCTCGGGCACCAGGCCGCGCAGCAGTTCGTGGCGACGGCCCAACTCGGCGTACCAGGCCAGCGACGTCGCGGTGTCCTGGATGCGGGCGCCGGCCGAGTCGTTGATGCCGATGATCGGGCAGCCGACCATGGCCACCCACTCCATGAGCCGGGCCACCTTGCGGCCGAACATCTCACCGACCGAACCCTGGAACACCGTCTGGTCGTGGCTGAACACACCGACGGGACGGCCGTTGATGGTGCCGTGCCCGGTCACCACACCGTCGCCGAAGAAGGCGTTGGGGTCGCCGGGTGTGCGGGCCAGCGCACCGATCTCGAGGAAGCTGCCCGGGTCGAGCAGTGCATGAATACGCGCCCGAGCCGACGGGATGCCCTTCCTGTCGCGACGGGCCCTCGCCTTCTCGTCACCGGGATCCTTGGCGAGCTCCAGCTTCTCGCGGAGCTCGGCCAGCTTCTCGGCCGTGGTCACCGGACTGTTCACAGCGGGGACGGATTCTTCAGTCACGACGACTGGTTACCCTTCTGCTCTGCCTGGATCTTGGTGATCGCCTGGCTCATGTGTGCCCCGACCTTAGCGATGTAGGGCTCGTCGATGGCCTGGATGTGCTCGCCGCCGATGTTCACCACCTCGAGGTCCGAGGCGTACTCGCCCCATCCGCCGTCGGGCTGACGCGTCGAGTACGCGGGCTCGAACGTGATGGCGTCGTCGTGGTAGCGGTCGGCCATGTAGAGCACCACATGCCCGTCGTAGGACTGCGGCACCGCGATCTCGAGGGTCCGCTGGTCCAGGTACGACGTGCGTTGGTGCTCGATGATGCCGCCCGGGATCTGTACGCCGGACTCCTTGACCGCGTCGAGGACGAACTGCACCTGACCCGCATCGTCGAGATTCTCGAGCTGCTCGTACGGGATCTCCGGGATCTGCACGTTGAACGTCTTCTCGGCGAACTGGGCGTAGCGGGCCCAGCGCTGACGGGTGCCCTCCCGGCTCTGGTCGATCGGCACGCCGGGGCGCACGGTGTCGATCAGGCCGACGAACTCGACGTCGGCGCCGGCCTCCTTGAGCCCGATCGCGCAGGCGTAGGACAGCGCCCCGCCGAGCGACCAGCCCGCCAGGAGGAACGGCTTGCCCTTGGCTCCGTCGGTCCAGCCGTTGAGCTCCAGCAGCTTCGGCACATACTGCGCGGCGCGCTCCTCGATGGTGCCCTCGACGCGCTCCAGGCCGATCATCGGCGTGCCCGCCGGGAGGCGGTTGAGCAGCGGCTCGTACACCACCGTCGACCCGCCCGCGGCGTGGAACACATACACCGGCACCTGATCGTCGTTCTCGGGCGCGCGGATGGTGCGCACGAACCCTTCGAGCTCACCGGCCTCGAGGAACTCACGGACCGTGGTGGACAGCGCCTCGATCGTGGGCGCGAACTTCACGTCCTCGGCCGTGATGGTGCCCTCGGCCCGCTCCGACAGTCGCTGCGCCATCTTGGCCGCGGTGTCGTCGTCGAGTGCGGGCAGCGAGTTGAAGATGCCGCCCGGCGACTTGCCGGTGACGATCGCCCACGTCGCGAACGTCAGACGCTCCGCCGCGTCACGCGGAGGGACGTCGGAGTTCAGCGCTGCGGCGACGGCCTGCTGGTTCAGCGCGGCCGCGGCGGCGGCCAGGTCCGGACCCGGCTTCTCCTCATCGACGGCCGGAGCCACGGGCGCAGCCGCGACGGGGCCCGCGGGGTTGCTGGGCGGCGGCGGAATGGCCCCCGGCCCAGCCGGATTCGTCGGCGGCGGCGGAATGGTCGCCGCGGTCTCGCTGTCCATGCCGATGGCCTGCGCGTTCAGTCCTGCGGCCTCGGCGGCCACCGCGGGCTCCGCGGCCGGGCCGTCGGCCTCGTCGGCGGGAGCGACCCCACCGTCGCCCTGCCCGGCCACCTCAGCCAGACGCTGCTCGATCTCGGCGGCCGTGCTCGCACCACCCAGCAGTTCGGCCTGCGCCTTGGCGAACTCCTCGGGGCTGGCGGTCTGCTGGAACTGATGCAGGTCGGACACCTCGTCGCGGTGCTCGACGGCGTAGATGATCAGCTGCTCGACGTTGTAGAGGTTGGCATCACGCACGGCCTGCAGCTGGATCGGCGGCAGGTCGAAGTCGTACTCGACGCGGTTCTTGATCCGCACCGCCATCAGCGAGTCCAGACCCAGCTCGATCAGCGGCACCTCACGCGGCAGGTCCTCGGGCTCGTAACCCATGGCGCCGCCGACGATCGCCGCCAACCGGTCACCCACGGTCTCCCCGGAGTCCGGCGACCACTTGGCGAATCCGGCACCGAGGTTGGCGCCCTGCGCGAGGTTGTCGGACAGGATCGCGGCGTCCTCGACGACCTCGGGTTCGAGCGTCGCGACCGACGCCACGTCGGTGCCGGCCGCAGGCAGTGCGACGGCAGCACCCGCGGCGGACGCGGTGGGCAGCGCCGAGGCCTGCCCGGCCCGAGTCACGACCGCGTCGAACACCAGCGTGAAGGACTCCTCGATGCGGGCGTGCACCTGCACCGTGGCGCCACCGGGGTGCCGGGTCAGGGTGGTGACCAGACGCGACCCCTCACCCGGGATCGCGCGCTGCTCGAACGCCGTCAGTGCGGCGTCCGGAAGGACCTGGGCCGCAGCGGCTTTCACGAGACTCGACAGATCCGTCGCGGTGACCGCGGCCTTGGGCGCGAACTCCCAGATGTGCCTGCCGTCCGGCGTGGCGACATGGTTGCCCGGCATCAGCGCCGACGCGTCACCGGTGAACCGCACGTCCAGCCAGTACGGCTTGCGCCGGAACTTGGTGGGCGGGACGTCGGCGTAGTCGGTCGCCGGGTCGATCGGCCGATCCGCCGGGTTCGGGAACAGCGTGCGGAAGTCCAGGTCGTGGCCGTGCACGTAGAGGGTGGCCAGCGCCGTCGTCATCGAGTCGACCTCGTCCTGCTTGCGCGCCAGCGTCGCGATCAACTGCGCGTCGTGCAGACCGGCGGCCGCGGTGGTCAGGCCCACCTGCATGAGCGCGACCGGGTTGGGGGCCAGTTCGAGGAACGTCGTGTGCCCGGAGTCGACGGCGTTGCGGATGCCGTGCGTGAAGTACACGCTGTGGCGCAGGCCCTTCTTCCAGTACTCGACATCGTGAATGGGCTCGCCGCCCGGGCGAATGTAGCCGCCCTCGTGCACCGTGGAGAAGTAGCCGGTGACCAGCGGCAGCGGTTCGATGCCCTGCAGTTCGGCGGTGAGTTCGCCGAGCAGCGGATCCATCTGCTGGGTGTGGCTGGCGCCCTTGGTCTGGAACTTGCGGGCGAACTTCCCCTCGGACTCGGCGCGCGCGATGATCGCGTCGACCTGATCCGGCGGACCGCCGATGACGGTCTGCGTCGGGGCCGCGTACACACAGACCTCGAGGTCCGGGTAGTCGGAGAACACGGTCTTGATCTCGTCGGCGGAGTACTCGACCAGCGCCATCAGGCGGATGTACTCACCGAACAGCATCGCCTCGCCCTCACCCATCAGGTGGCTGCGCGAGCAGATGGTGCGGGTGGCGTCGGCCAGGCTCAGGCCTCCGGAGAAGTACGCGGCGGCCGCCTCGCCCAGCGACTGCCCCACGACGGCCGCGGGCTTTGCGCCGTGATGGCGGAGCACCTCACCGAGCGCGATCTGGATGGCGAAGATCACCAGCTGGACCACTTCGATGGGGTATTCGCAGGTCTCGTCGGTGTAGTCGACGGAGTCGTCGAGGATCATCTCGACGATCGAGTAGCCACGCTCATCCTGGATCAGCGCATCGACCTTGTTGATCCACTCCGCGAACACGTCGTTGCGCAGGTACAGGCTCTTGCCCATCTTGCGGTGCTGCGCACCGAAACCGGCGAGCACCCAGACCGGGCCGTTGGTCACCGGGCCGTCGGCCGCCAGGACCAGGGGGCTCTGCTTGCCCTCGGCGAGCGCGCGCAGACCCTTGACGGCCTCGTCGTGGTCGTGGGCCAGGACCACCGCACGGGAGCGGCCGTGGTTGCGGCGCGAGAGTGAACGTCCGATGGCCTCCAGCGAGGTGGCACGGCCGGCCTCACTGTCGATCCAGTCGGCCAACTCGGCCGCCGCGGTCCGCTTGCGCGACGTCAGGAACGCCGAAACCGCCAGCGGCACAATCGGCTTGATCTCGTCTTCGGTGGCGGCCAGTTCCTCACGGGCCACCTCAAGCAGACGCAGTGCCTCGTCGGTCAGGCCGGGCAGTTCCGGCTCCGTGTCGACGGTGCGACCGTAGAACTCGTCATCACCGCGAACGTCATCCGCGTCGTCCTCGATGAACTCGCCGTACTCGTCCATCTTCACGCCGCCGACGTAGACGGCGTTCGCCTCACTGTCGGCCGCCGTGTCGGTCTTGGATTCCGAAACCGGTTCGGGCTCAACGAGATCGCTGGGCAGGACCTCACGCACCACGAGGTGGGCGTTGGCGCCGCCGAAGCCGAATCCGGAGACACCCGCGATCTTGTGCCCGCTGTAGCGCGGCCACTCGGTCACCTCGCTGGTGACCTTGAGGTGTTCCTTGTCGAAGTCGATGTAGGGGTTGGGGCCCGCGTAGTTGATCGACGGCGGGATCTTGTCGTTCTTGATGGCCAGGGCGACCTTGGCGATGCTGGCCGCACCCGCAGCCGACTCCAGGTGTCCGACATTGGATTTCACCGCACCCAGCAACGCGGGCTGATCGGCGGCACGGCCCTTGCCGACGACGCGTCCCAGCGCGTCGGCCTCGATCGGGTCACCCAGGATGGTGCCGGTGCCGTGCGCCTCGATGTAGTCGACGGAGCGCGGGTCGATACCGGCGTCCTTGTAGGCCTTGCGCAGCACCTCGGCCTGCGCCTCCGGGTTGGGCGCCAGCATGCCGTTGGAGCGACCGTCGTGGTTGACCGCCGAACCCGCGATCACGGCCAGGATCTCGTCACCGTCACGACGCGCGTCGGCGACCCGCTTGAGCACGATCATGCCGCCGCCCTCGGACCGGGCGTAACCGTCGGCGTCGGAGGAGAACGACTTGATCCGACCGTCGGGGGCCAGCACGCCGCCGACCTCGTCGAAGCCGATGGTCACCAGGGGCGTGACGAGCGCGTTCACGCCGCCGGCCACGACGACGTCGGCCTCCTTGGCGCGCAACGCCTTCACACCTTCGTGGATCGCGACCAGCGAGGACGAGCACGCGGTGTCGATGGCCATCGACGGACCGCGGAAGTCGTAGAAGTAGGACACCCGGTTGGCGATGATCGAACTCGCGGTGCCGGTGATGGCGTATGGATGGGCCGTGGTCGGGTCGGCGACACCCAGGAACTGATAGTCATTGGTCGAGGATCCGACGAACACGCCGACAGGCGTGCCGCGCAGGCTCGAGGCTGGAATCCGGGCGTGCTCCAACGCTTCCCAGGTCAGCTCGAGGGCCATCCGCTGCTGCGGATCGATGTTGTCGGCCTCCATCTTCGACAGCGCGAAGAACTCGGCGTCAAAGCCCTTGATGTCCGAGAGGTAGCCGCCGCGGGTGCGGGCCCTGGCGACTCGTTCGGCGATCCGCGGTTCGGCCAGGAACTCCTCCCACCGGCCCTCGGGCAGGTCGGTGATGGCGTCGCGGCCCTCCATGAGCGCGGCCCACGTCTCGTCGGGCGTGTTCATGTCGCCCGGGAAGCGGGTGGCCAGGCCAACGATCGCCACATCCCATTCGCCGGCGTCGCCGACAACGGCCCGTGACCAGTCCTCGTCATCCAGACCCGAAAGGTCCTCTTCGGGCTCACCCTCGACGATGACCTGGGCCAGCGCCTCGATCGTGGGGTGCTTGAACGCGACCGTGGCGGTCAGCGTGGTGCCCGTCAGGTCCTCGATGTCCGAGGCCATCGCCACGGCGTCACGCGAGGACAGTCCGAGTTCGACCATCGGGGCGGACTCGTTGATGGTGTCCGCCGACTGCCCGGTGGCGTTGGCCACCCAATTGCGCAGCCACTCGCGCATCTCCGGCACGGACATCTCGGTGCGCGCTGGCGGCGTGGCGGAATTCTCCGCCTTCGAGTCGGCCGCTGCGGTGTCGGGATTTGCGTTTTCTTCAGACATCGAAGGCCTCACTCACTTCTCTTCGGCGGAGTCTTGAGGGCGTCGAGAGCCCGTCCTCGGCTCGCTCTCGGGTTCGCCTCGTGTTGTCAGTCCAATGCGTCGGGGAAGGCGTTGGCGACCTTGCCCGAGCGCAGCGTGCCGTCCAGGTAGGCGGCGCGGCAGGCCCGGCGACCGATCTTGCCGCTGGAGGTGCGCGGGATGGCACCCGCGGGGGTCAGCAGCACGTCGCGCACCGTGACCCCGTGGCGCACGGCGATCGCGGCGCGGATGTCGTCGGTGATGGGTCCGACCTCGAGCTTGTGGGCGCCCGGGGCACGCTCGGCCACGATCACCAACTGCTCCGAGGTGTCGTCGGCATCGCGCTTGATACCGGAGTGCGCGTTCTCGAAGACCTCGTCGGGCAGCTGGTTGGCCGGCACCGAGAAGGCCGCGACGTACCCGGTGCGCAGCGCCTTGCTGGCCTCCTGCGCGGAGTACTCGAGGTCCTGCGGGTAGTGGTTGCGACCGTCGATGATCACCAGATCCTTGACGCGGCCGGTGATGAACAGTTCGCCGTCGTAATAGGCGCCGTAGTCGCCGGTGCGCACCCAGAAGGCGTCGTCGGTGGCGCCCTCGGCGTGCGACGGGCTGGTGCGAGACTTCAGGATGTTCTGGAACGTCTCGATGGTCTCGCGTTCCTTGCCCCAGTACCCGGTGCCCATGTTCTGGCCGCTGATCCAGATCTCGCCGATCTGGCCGTCGGGCAGTTCGGTGGCCGACTCGGCGTCCACGATGACGGCCCACTCGTCGAGGCCGACCTTGCCTGCGCCGGCCTGGGCGACCGCCTTGGGCGAGTCCTCGGAGACTTCGACGAACCGACCCGAGTTGAGCTCGTCACGATCCACCGAGACGATCTTCGGTTCGTTGGTGCTCGGGGTGGTCGAGACGAACAGCGTCGCCTCGGCCAGGCCGTAGGACGGCTTGATGGCCTTGGGGTTGAAGCCGAACGGACCGAAGGCCTCGTTGAACCGGCGCACGGTGGCGGCCGAGATCGGCTCGCTGCCGTTGAGGATGGCCTTCACGTTGGACATGTCCACCGCGCCTGGGCCCTCCTTGGGCACACCGCGCGCGGCCGCATGGTCGAACGCGAAGTTCGGGGCCACCGAGATGGTGCCGCCGGTGTCGTCAGGCTTGCGGGCCATCTCGCGGATCCAACGCTCGGGGCGACGGACGAAGGCGGCCGGGGTCATGAAGGTGAACCGGTAGCCGATCATCGGCGCGATCAGGGCGGTGATCAGGCCCATGTCGTGGAAGAACGGCAGCCAGGACAGTCCGCGGTCGCCGTCGTCGCCGTCGAGTCCCTCAACCACCTGCAGCACGTTGGTGGCCAGGTTCAGGTGGGTGATCTGCACGCCGGTCGGGATGCGGGTGGAACCCGAGGTGTACTGCAGGTAGGCGATCGTGGTCTCGTCCGGCTCCTCCGGCTGGACCCACGTCGCGGCGACCTCGTTGGGGATGGCGTCGACCGCGATGACGCGGGGGCGCTGCTTGGCGGGGCGGCTGCGGAAGAATTTGCGCACACCCTCGGCGGCGTCGGTGGTCGTCAGGATGGCCGAGGGCTCGCAGTCGTCGATGACGGCGTGCAGGCGGCCGACGTGGCCGGGCTCCGACGGGTCGAACAGCGGCACTGCGATGCGGCCGCCGTAGAGCGCCCCGAAGAAGGCCACCAGGTAGTCGAGGTTCTGCGGGCACAGGATCGCCACGCGGTCACCGGGCTCGGTGACCTGCTGCAGGCGGGCGGCCACCGCCTTGTTACGAGCGCTGAACTCGGCCCAGGTCAGGTCGCGGGCGACGCCATCACGCTCGGTGGAGAAGTCCAGGAATCGGTAGGCGAGGCTGTCGCCGCGCACCTTGGCCCACGTCTCGACGTGTTTGACGATGCTCGCATTTTCGGGGAAGACGATCCGCCCGTCCTTGACGAAAGGGTTGTGGAACGCCATACATCTCTCCTGTCGAAAACGCCTGTGTTGCTCAGCCGTCGCGAGCCTGCGATGCGGCGTCGGACGCCACGTCACACTGCCGCTGATCCCAAACCCCACAGATGGTACAGACGCGGTGGGGCGCTGTTCCGGTTCGTCCGGGCACGCAGGCAGCAGCGACGCTGCTCTTAGTCAGTTCTTAATGTTACGGGCCGGTAGCACCGTCGACAAATCTCTGCCGCCAACATCACACGGGTCTGTGACCGGACCGAGACAAAAACCCAGGAGCCCGGCCTACCCGTGTCTGGGATGGGGCGCATTGTCGATGAGGCCCCGCGCCCAGTTGGCAGTCCAGTCCGTGGCCGGTAGGCCGTCGATCTGCCAGAACTGCGGAGTGGCGTACATCGCGTGCACGGGCTGTCCCGCACCCCCGGCCAGCGTCTCCAGCGTGCGAGGCAGGTTGGTGATGTTGAACGCGCTCTCCGGAGCCGCGCAGATCAGATCGCCCGCAGCGCAGATCTGGTTGGTCCGGTTGTTGAGCAGGCCGAAGCCACCGGGCCGCGGGCCGGTCATCTCCAGTCCCAGCGTCTTGAGCATCGGCACGTCCTGCAGCGTGATCTCCGCACCCTGCCCCGGCGGGGTCGGGCCGATGTCCTGCCCCACGCCCGTCTGGCGCCGCCCGTCCGCGATCAACGTCACACCGAGCACCAGGTCTTCGTCGACCGGACCCCGGCCGTTGCCGATGTCGCTCGCGATGTCGCCGGCGATGACCGCGCCCTGCGAGAAGCCCATCAGCACATAGCTGCTCAACGGGCAGCGCTCGTTCATCTCGGTCAGCGCCTTGACCGCGGCGCGGGTGCCCTCGGCACGGCTGTCGTTATAGGACATCTGCTTGTCCGCGGAGAACGGATTGTGGAACTGCGCGGTGTAGGGAACCGTGTACACCTGGACTCGCTCGGCGCCGAACTGCTGTTGCAGCGGTGCGCTGACCTTGAGCATCAGCGACATCGGGAACTGCGTCGGGTTGAACGGGTCATCCGTCGGCCATGACTCCCAGGTGCCGGGAATGACCAGCGCCTGCACGTCGGCGCAGCTCGCATCCTGGAACTCCGGACGCGGTTTCTTGCCCGGCGTGGTCTGCGTCGGCGGCACGGCCGTCGGCGGGACCGCGGTGGGCGGCGCGTCGGGACGGCGCACGATGACGACGATGATCGCCACCACGAGAGCGATGACAACGGCGACAGCCGCGGCCGCGATGATGCCCAGGATGCGGTGCCGACGGCCCCGCGAGGTCTTAGAGGTGCGAGCCATCTTCTCCTGCTAGCAGAGTCGGTCGGTTGCGACGCGCATGTACGTCGAGGTCACATCGTCGACCTGGCTGGCCAACGAGGTCACCGCGACTCCGGGTTGCGCACCGCGGATGTCACCACGAACCAGGGGGAGCACGAAATCGCGCACCGCCTGATCGTTCTGGCCCGCGGCGTGTGCCTGACAGATGTACGAGCCTATCGACAACCCCAGCAGATCACTCGACGGGTACACGCCCTCGTCCTTGAGCGCATCGAGGTAGGCGCGCTGCTCGGCCGAGATCGAGAAGTTGCTGGCGATCGCCGGGTCGGGCACCGCCAGCGCCGGGAGAGTGCCGGGCCCCGGCGCCCCGCCCGGATGGTGCGGTACGCCAGCGGTCTTCATCACGTGTTCTCCGGGCGTACAACCGCACACCAGGGCCACGCCTGCGACGGCGATCAGCAACGACAGCCCTGCCATGAGGGCGGTCCGCCCCCCGGCTCTGAGACTGGCCCGGTTCTGCACGACTCCACGGTACCGGCTGAAAACATATGCAGGGTTATGCCCGCGGCAGGGCGATACCCAACTGTGTCCGAACCGCCCGGCTAACCCCTAGCGGATTGCGGCGACGAGGTCGCCCGACATCGCACCGAGCTGTGGCGCCCACGAGCCCCAGCCGTGGTCCCCACTGGTCGGGAAGTCGAAGTGGCCATTCGAACCGCCGTTGGACCGGTACTGCGCGTAGAACGAACGGTTGCTGCCCTGCGCCTGGTCGGCATAGCCGATCATCGCGGCCGGATCGCTGGCCGTCAGGGTCTGAGGGCTGAAGACCCACAGGCGGGTGTTGTTGTCGATCAGCAGCTGCGAGTGCACCGTGGGGTCGTGCCACTTCCAGCGACCGAGCTGGGCCGGGCCCCACATCCGGTTCGCGTCGGCCCCGCCGAACTGCATCATGCCGGCCTGGATCGCGCCGTTGAGGAATGTGTTGGACGGGTTCATGAAGCCCGACATCGACCCGGCGTAGCGGTACCGGTTCGGGTAGAACGCGGCCAGCGTGACGGCCGCGGTGCCGCCCTGCGATGCGCCGACGATCGCGTGCCCACCCGGCGCCAAGCCCTTGTTGGCGGCCAGCCAGTCAGGCAGCTCACTGCTCAGGAACGTCTCCCACTGCTTGCTGCCGTCCTGCTCCCAGTTGGTGTACAGGCTGAAGGCACCGCTGGCGGGAGCCACGACCGAGACGCCCTTGCCGCCGAGGGTGTTCATGGCGTTGCCCGCCGTCACCCAGTTGCTCACGTCAGGGCCTGCGTTGAAGGCGTCGAGCAGGACCACGGCATGCGGGCCGCCGCCCTGGAACGCCACCGGGATGTCGCGGCCCATGGCCGCCGAGGGCACCTGCAGGTACTCCACGCCGTCGGCGTGCGCGACGCCCGCCTCGCCATGCACCGCACCCGCGCTCCACAGCGAGGCGGTCAACGCGAGGGCACAGACTGCCCGGACAACGATTCTCAGCATCCTGTACCCACCTCGTGCGCCCCTCACCGATTCGGACTTGCCCCCATCCGCAACGTAGTGAATCACATCACCGCAACACCGGTCGCGGGGTCGGGGCTTTCTGCGGTGCCAGCACATGCGAGAAGGCGGCGAACCCGAGGGGTCCGCCGCCTTCTGTCGCTGGTCTGTTGACCGCTGGTGCTAGCTGCCGTCGCCGGCCGGCTCCGCAGCGGCCGCCAAGGCGGCCGGGTCCTGCGGGGTGGCACCCAGCACGCGCTGGATGTCCGGCTTCATCTGCTGCAGCTGCTGTCCCCAGTAGGGCCAGTCGTGCGTTCCGCCTGCCGGGAAGTTGAAGACACCGTTGGTGCCGCCGGCGGCGATGTACTCGTCCTTGAACGTCTTGTTGGTGCGCAGCGTCAAGCTCTCGAGGAACTTCGCGGGCAGGTTGTCGCCCGCGACGTTGCCGTTGACCTCGGCAGGCTTGCCGTTACCGCAGAAGATCCAGATGCGGGTGTTGTTGGCAACGAGACGGTCCATGTTGACCATCGGGTCGTTGCGCTTCCACGCGCTGTTGGGGTCTTCAGTCTTGCCCCACATATCGTCGGCCTTGTAGCCGCCCGCATCACCCATCGAGATGTTGATCAGGAACGGCCACCAGCCCTCGGACGGGTTCAGGTAGCCCGACAGCGACGCTGCGTACTGGAACTGGTTCGGGTGCCAGATGGCCAGCGTCAGCGCGGCCGAACCGGCCATCGACAGACCCACCGCGGCGGTCCGGGTGTTGTCGACGCCCTTGCCCGCCAGGAAGGCAGGAAGCTCCTGGGTCAGGAACGTCTCCCACTTATAGGTCTGGCAGCCGGCCTTGCCGCAGGCGGGCTTGTACCAGTCGGCGTAGAAGCTGGACTGGCCACCGACCGGCATCACCATCGACACGCCCGAGCCGTAATACCACTCGAACGCCTGCGTGTTGATGTCCCACCCGTTGAAGTCGTCCTGGGCGCGCAGACCGTCAAGCATGTAGACAGCCGGCGAGTTCGGGCCACCGCTTTGGAACTGCACCCGGATGTCGCGACCCATGCTGGCCGACGGCACATCCAGGTACTCCACGGGCAGACCCGGACGGGAGAACGCGCTCGCCGTTGCGGTGCTGCCGACGACGCCGATCAGACCGGGCAGCAGTGCCGCAGCAGCGACTCCGGCAGCGAGGCGGCGCCCCCACGCACCGCGCATCTTCTCGACAAGTTTCATACAGCTTCCCATCCCATCTTTTTCGTGTACGCCGCACGATCCGGCTTCAACTGACTCCTCGCAGCGGCCCTCGTTCCGCCGCCGACCAAGTCCACGTGTTCCTGTAGTCAACCACAGGTTCTTGGTTCGATCTCTTCTCGTCATCTCCAGCTAACCGGCCACCGTTGCGATCAGATCGGGCTTCATGGCCTGCAGTTGTTGCCCCCAATACCCCCACGAGTGGTTGCCCGCGGGCGGGAAATTGAAGGTGGCATTGGTGCCGCCTGCAGCGAGGTATTTCTCCTGGAATCGCTTGTTGCTCGCGATCGCGAGCGTCTCCAGGCTCGTGGCGCTGAGCGCCTGGTTGGGGTCCGCGCTTTCGTCGATCTCGGTCTGTCCGCCGGGTGCGCAGTAGATCCACAGCCGGGTGCCGTTGTTGACGATGGTCTGCACTTGGACCACAGGGTCGTTGCGCTTCCAGGCCGGGTCCCACGGAGGTCCCCACATGTTGTCGACGTTGTAGCCGCCCGCGTCGAGCATCGCCACTCGGATGGCCTGCTTCATGAACGCGGTCGACGGGTTGAGGAAGCCCGACAGCGACGCCGCGAAGCGGAACTGCCCGGGGTGGTAGGCGGACAGGATCAGCGCCGCGCCACCGGACATCGACAGGCCGACCACGGCGTTGCCGCTGGGCGACACCGATTTGTTGGCCGAAAGGTAGGCGGGCAGCTCACGAGTGAGGAATGTCTCCCACTTATAGGTGTAGCCCTGCTTGTTGAAGCTCGACGGCGAGTACCAGTCGCTGTAGAAGCTGGACTGCCCGCCGACCGGCATGACCGTGGAGATGCCGGACTCGTGGAACCACTCGAACGCCGGGGTGTTGATGTCCCACCCGCTGTAGTCGTCCTGGGCCCGCAGACCGTCAAGCAGGTAGACCGCGTGCGGTCCGCCACCCTGGAACTGCACCCGGATGTTGCGGCCCATGGCTGCCGAATACACGTCGAGGTACTCGACGGGCAGGCCCTCCCGGGAGAACGCCGACGCGGTGGGCGCGCATGCGACCAGCGACACCGCGGGGACGGTCAGCGCAGCCGCGACCAGGGCGATCAGGCGGCGCGCAGCAGGCAGCACACCAGTCGTCCTCATTCTCAAGACGTGTTCCATCCATTCGTTCACACTCGCGGCCGGTGCGCTCGAAGCGCATCTCCTGCATCCGTATCGCCCGGGCAGTACCGCAGCGTTACCGGGGCGCCCGTGGCGGCCGGCTGTGACTGAGCCGGCGGTCAGGGACCGGTAGCCGGTAGCCCAGTGTAAGGGGGGTTGGGCAGTTCGGGCTCATCCAGTCCGCAGCGCAGCAGTTCGTACTGCGGCACCCGATCGATGCGGTACTTGGTGTAGTCGTAGGCATGCAGCACGTTCGACAGGAACCGGCGCGGACCCAACGGCGCCCGAATCGAGGTCAGCACCGCATCGGTCGCGGGGCACTGCAGTGCCGCTTCGGCCTCGCGGATCCAGCCCTCGTCGAGATAGGTCGGAATGTAGGGCGGTTCCTTGAGGAACGGGCCCTCGGCGACCGCCCAGTCCGGGAACAGATTCTTGTCGTGCCCGATCCGACCGTCCTCGAGGCGCGCGGTGTGCGCGGCCAACGGGTTGGCCAGCCCGATCTGGTCGATCACCCGGACATTGAGGCCAAGGTTCATCCCGGTCATCCCGAGGTTGGTGAAAAAGACTGTGTGCGGGCCTCTTTCAGTCCGTGGCGGTGCGCCCGGCGGTCGCGGCGGCGGCGGGATCGCCGGCACGACGTCCCACTGGTCGTAATTACCCGCCGGCAGCAGCAGGGCACCGTCGGGGGTGTTGTTGATGGCCACCAGGGCGGCGCGCATCCGTGGGTAGTCGAGGTAGTCGGCCGCGGTCAGCGGATGCGCATGCCCGGTGGCCTGCGAGTAGAACCGGCGTTCGTCGACGATTCCGGAGTGCGTGACGCGGGTGGCGTCGGGCCCTAGACCGGGTGAGTTGGCCGCCCACAGCGACCAACCGACCACGCTGCCCCACAGCACCGTGGTGGCACCGGCGAGCAGATATCCGGCCTCCCGGGAGAACCGGGCACCGTCGGGCTTCACCACGGGAATCACCGCGACGGGCGCGAGCATCAGGAAGATCGGGGTCAGCAGCACCCGGCCGTGCATGAAGTCGCCGCCCTGCCGAATCCAGTAAACGCCCTGGATGAACCCGCTGACGACGAAGAACGCGGCCACCACGGGCGGCCGCTGCAGGGTCCGCGCCCACCGCGGATGCTCCCGTGAGATGTTCTGGTCGATCCACCACGGCCGACTGTGCGTGGCCGCCAGCAGCAGGGCCAGCGCCACCAGCAGGATGGCCGGGATCCACAGCGAATAGGGCTTGTTGAAGTTGGCCAGGTACGTGAAGCCCTGCTCCCACTTCGATCCCGAGGCGTCCTTGGCCACCGCGGTTCCGGGCACGATCAGCGCGTAGTAGCCCATCCGGAAGATCTGGTAGCCCACCGGCAGCAGGCCACCCGCGACGACGATCATCAGGCGGTGCCGCCACCCGCGCGTGGTGAGCAGCAGCAGGACGAGCACGCCGCCGCCGACGAGAGCGAGTTCGGGGCGGACCAGCACGCTCAACCCGGCCACGAAGGCCAGTGCCGCGAGGAATCCCGGCCCGGTGGCGCTGAACCGTGACGGCGCGCGCACGGCCTCGGCGCGCAGACCCTGCGACCAGCAGACCGACATCCACCACAGCAGGCCGATATAGGTCAGCACCAGCCCGTTCTCCAGGCCGGACGTGGCGAAATCGCGCGCGGGCGGAATCGCGATGTACACCAGGACGCCCGCGGGCAGCAGCAGGGCGCTGCGGCCCTGCAGGCTGGGGGCGAAGAGGCGGGCCGCACCGAGCATCAGCAGCACGACGCCGAGCAGCGACAGCGTCAGCGCGATGGCCAACGCGATGTACTCCAGGCGCATGGGACCGCCGACCACGCCGCCGAGGTACATGACGTAGGTCCACAGCGTGGAGGTGTTGGCCTCGACGCGTTCACCCGCGTTGAAGACGGGTCCGTTGCCGGCCATCAGGTTTCGGACCGTGCGCAGCACGATCAGTCCGTCGTCGGCGATCCAGCGGCGCTGCCAGGCGCCCCAGCCGAACAGGGTCGTGACGACGAGGATGCTGCACCACAGGCTGATTCGGGCCGACAGGGGCAGCGGGAACACGGGTTTGAGTGGGGGCGCGGGCGGCGGGGTCTGCCGGCCCCGGCCAGCGGGCTGGATCGGCTCGGTCGCCGAGGCAGCAGGCGTCGACGTGGGTGCCCGTCTCAGCGTGGGTGGTGCCGGCTGACGGGAGGCCAGCACTGCGGAGTCACCCGAAGTAGATTGCGGCACCGACTGTTCCGATCAACGCCAGGGCCAGGAGTTGCAGGACCCGGTCGCGCAGCGCGATGTCCTCTGGTTCGCCGGCGATGCCGCCGTCGATGTCGACCGCGTAGCGCAGGATCGCCACGGTGAAGGGGATGATCGAGACCGCCCACCACGAGGCCGTGCCGCCGTCGCGCTCGAAGGCGAACAGGCCGTAACACAGCACCACCGCGGTGGCCGAGAGCGTCCACACGAACCGCAGATAGCTGCTCGTGTAACTCTCCAGCGACTTGCGGATCTTGGCGCCGGTGCGCTCGGCCAACTGCAGTTCGGCGTAGCGCTTACCGGCCGCCATGAACAGCGAACCGAACGCCATGACCAGCAGGAACCATTGGGAGAGCTGGATGTTGGTGGCCGCGCCGCCCGCGATCGCGCGGATCAGGTACGCCGAGGAGACGATGCAGATGTCGAGCACCGCCTGGTGTTTGAGACCGAAGCAGTAGGCCAACTGGATGGCGATGTAGACGCCGATCACCACGGCGAGGCTGGGGGTGGTGAAGTAGGCGATCACCAGCGACGCCACGCCCAGCACCACGGCCAGCGTGTAGGCCAGGGACTCCGACACCACGCCTGCCGCGATCGGGCGGAAGCGCTTGGTCGGGTGCTGCCGGTCGGCCTCGACGTCGCGCGCGTCGTTGATCAGGTAGATGCATGAGGCGGCCATGCAGAACACGACGAACGCCATGGCGACGTGGGTGATCAGGAACCCGTAGTCGTATTGGACGTCGGTGCCCAATGCCGCCAGCGGCGCCACCAGGACCAGCAGGTTCTTCACCCACTGCCGCGGGCGCAGTGCCTTGATGACACCGCTGAACAGATTGCTGGGCGGGCCGGGTTCGCCGGCCACCTTCTGAGTCCCCTGCTCGCTCACTGGGCTCCTTCGATCCGATCGGCAATCGCCTCAGTCGCTTTGGCCACCACCGCGCCCACCAGGACGCCGGTCGCCACGTCGCTGGGATAGTGCACGCCCAGGACCATCCGTGACAACGCCATGGGCGGCACCAGAAGGGCGGGCAGCGGCAACCCGGTCGCGCGGCCCATCAGGATGGCCGCCGCAGTGGTCGACGTGGCGTGCGCGGACGGGAAGCTCAGGCGACTCGGCGTTCCGACGTTGACGGCGATCGCGGGGTGGTCGGGCCGAGTCCGGCGGACCACTCGCTTGATGACCACGGCCGCCGCGTGCGCGGCGAACGCCCCGACACCCGCGGCGATCCACTCCCTGCGGCGGCGCCGCGAGAACATCGCGCCGAGTGCGGCCAACGCCATCCAGCCCAGGCTGTGCTCACCGAAGTGCGACATCCCGCGGGCCAGTGGAAGCACGCCGGGTCGCGTCGCCAACGCGGACTGCACCGCCACCAGCACGGCGTCCTCGCCACTCGGCGGGAGCGCGTCCGACTTGTCCACGCTGGCCGCCCCGTTGTCACGCATCGCTGGATTCCAGCAGCACCGATTCCCACCTCTGCTTGCTGGTCAGTTCGGGCAGCGCCTCCCGGTAGACCCGGCGCATGGTGTTGTACTTGCGCGCCAGTTTCACGTGCTGGCGCAACGAGGCGCGCAGCAGCTCGAACATCTTGGCCCGGTCGCGCTGCCGGAACACCACGCCTCGGCCGTCGGCCGTCGTCACCGTCACGCCGTCCACCCTGCACAGCAGGAACCAGCGGGCGTCCTGGGTGGCGATGTTGAGTTCGGGGCGCACGTGGTGGGCCCGGTTCTCCTTGCGCAACTGATGGGTCAGCCCGCGGGCGAGCCGAATCCCGATGGTCGGCAGGGACGTCGGCGGCCTGTGCACCGCACGACGACCGGACGGGGCAGGCAGCGACGTCGCGCCCGGCAGCACCACGGCGTCGGGGTACTCCTTGCGCATCCGATGCACCTCGGGCAGGGCGGACTCCAGGATCGAGAAGATGTGCTCCGGTCCGGCGAGGAAGTCCTCGATGGCCCGATTCTGAATCGCGACCGTCGAATACTCAAGGCAGAGAAGGTGCTTGAGCGTGGCCTTGATCGAGCTCTTGATCAGGCCCTTGACCTCGCCGTCCCAGTGCAGCGCAGAGACCACCAACCGGTTGCGCAGGTGGAAGTAGGCCTGCCAGTCGATCGCGTCGTCCTTGTCGCTCCAGGCCATGTGCCAGATCGCGGTGCCCGGCATGGTGACCGTGCCGTAGCCGTGCTCGGCCGCGCGCAGACCGTAGTCGGCGTCGTCCCACTTGATGAACAGCGGCAGCGGCTGACCAAGCTCCTCGGCGACCTGCCGCGGGATCATGCACATCCACCAGCCGTTGTAGTCGACGTCGATGCGCCGGTGCAGCTGCAGGCTCTTGTCGGACTCGTCGTCCAGCGGGTACTTCGCGAAGTCGTGGTCGTACTCGGTGAACGGGGCGTTGGTCCACATGAAGTTGGCCCGGTCGACGACCTCGCCCATGACGTGCAGGTGCGAGGGCTCCTGCAGGTTGAGCATCTGTCCGCCGATCAGCGTCGGCGTCTTGGCGAACCGGTTGAGCGCGAGTGCCCGCAGGATCGAGTCGGGCTCGATGCGGATGTCGTCGTCCATGAACAGGATCTGCTCACAGTCGGTGTTCTTCAGCGCCTCATACATCACGCGGCTGTAGCCGCCCGAACCACCGAGGTTGGGCTGGTTGTGGATCGACAGGCGATCGCCCAGTTTCTCGGCCGCGGCGGCGAAGTCCGGGTGGTCGACGGCCTTCCGGTTGCCCTGATCGGAGACGATCACCGCACCGATGACGTTGTCCACCAACTCATCCGACGTCAGCGCGGCCAGTGCGCTCACACAGTCGGACGGGCGGTTGAAGGTCGGGATGCCGACGGCGATGTCGGCCCGGCCCGGGGCCTCGACCGGCGCGTACCAGCCTGCGCTGTGCAGCGTCACCGCACTGTCGGTGGTGATGTCGAACCAGATCCAGCCGCCGTCCTCGAACGGGTCCAGGCCGATCTCGAACTCGGTCCAGGCCGGCGTCGACGGGTCCGGGCTGGACACCGGCGCGCCACCGACCGTGATGCGCGCTCCGGTGGCCTTGGTGCGGTACACGTCGACCCGCGCGCTTCCGGTCAGTTCGACGCGCAGCACGACCGACTTCAGCGTCGACCAACGCCGCCAGTAGCTGGCGGGGAAGGCGTTGAAGTACGTCGCGAACGACACCTCGGACTCGGTCCCGATCTCCAGGGTGGTGCGGGTCGGGGCGTGCGCCCGGCGGGCGTTGGTCTCGGACTCCTCGATGTAGAGCTTGCGCACATCGAGCGGTTCACCGGGACGGGGCAGGATCACCCGGGACAGCAGGCTGACCGCCCGGGACTCCGCTGTACCGAGCGGCCCTGAGGGAATGTCACTCATGCTGTACTGCTCTCTTCACTGTCGGTCAGCGGCGCACCGTCGACCAGGTGCGGCGCCAGGGTGTTGTCGTACATGTTCAGCGCGCTGGCGATGGCCATGTGCATGTCGAGGTACTGGTAGGTGCCGAGTCTGCCCCCGAACAGCACCTTGGCCGACGCGGTCTCGGCCTTGGCGCGGGACCGATACTCCGCCAGCAGCGCACGGTCGGCGTCGGTGTTGATCGGATAGTAGGGCTCGTCGTCGTTGTCGGCGAACCGCGAGTACTCCCGCATGATGACGGTCTTGTCGGCCGGGTAGGTGCGCTCCGGGTGGAAGTGCCGGAACTCGTGGATCCGGGTGAAGGGGACGTCGGCGTCGTTGTAGTTCATCACCGGGGTGCCCTGGAAGTCTCCGGTCGGCAGCACCTCGAGTTCGAAGTCGAGCGTGCGCCAGCCCAGGCGGCCCTCCGCATAGTCGAAGTACCGGTCCAGCGGGCCGGTGTAGACGACCGGCGCCGACGGGGACTCGCTGCGCAGTTGGTCACGGACGTCGAACCAGTCGGTGTCCAGGCGGACCTCGATGCGCTCGTCGGCGGCCATGTTCTGCAGCCAGGCCGTGTAGCCGTCGACCGGCAGACCCTCGTAGGTGTCGTTGAAGTAGCGGTTGTCGAACGTGTACCGGACCGGAAGGCGAGTGATGTTGGACGCCGGCAGTTCGGTGGGGTCGGTCTGCCACTGCTTGGCGGTGTAGGCCTTGATGAAGGCCTCGTAGAGTGGTCGGCCGACCAGGCTGATGGCCTTCTCCTCGAAGTTCGCCGCGTCCTCGGTGGCGATCTCGGCGGCCTGTTCCCTGATCAGCTGCCGCGCCTCGTCCGGGCTGAAGTAGCGGCCGAAGAACTGCGACACCAGGCCCAGCCCCATCGGGAACTGGTAGGCCTGGCCCTTGTGCAGCGCGAAGACGCGGTGCTGGTAGCCCGTGAAGTCGGTGAACTGCCGCACGTAGTCCCACACCCGCTTGTTGGAGGTGTGGAAGAGGTGGGCGCCGTATTTGTGCACCTCGATGCCGGTCTGCGGTTCGGCTTCCGAGTAGGCGTTGCCGCCGATATGGGGCCGCCGTTCGACGACGAGGACGCGCTTGCCCAGCTGGGTGGCCACGCGCTCGGCGATCGTCAAACCGAAGAAACCGGATCCGACGACAAAGAGGTCGTAGCGACCTCGATCAGGAGAAGTCATCGGCAGCAAGGGTATCTGACGGGGCCACTTCGGCCGATTCGACGGGCTGCGCCGCTTCGGCACTGCTCAGCGCGCTGCTGAGTCAGCCAGGTCGCCGCCGGTTGCGGATCCCGGTCCCGGGGACGTCTCGGGGGCGACGCAGCGATGTCGCGATTAGCTCACGATTCCGCATCGTCACTCCAGTCACAGTAGTCACACCGGTACCGTCGATCACGTTGTTCCTGTGACACAACACGTAGTCCAGATATTGAGGAGACTTCCGTGCCAAACCGACGTCGACGCAGGCTCTCGACAGCTATGAGCGCAGTCGCCGCCATGGCCGTCGCGAGTCCATTTGCCGTCATCGCAGTTTCCGAGCTCTACCCCGTCCCGCAGCAGCATGAGTTCGAGCAGGCCGCCGTCGTGACCGACCTGCCCAACGAGTTGATGTCCGCGCTGCAGCAGGGCCTGTCCCAGTTCGGCATCAACCTGCCGCCGATGCCCACGGGGCTGAGCCCCGCTGGCGCCATGCCGGCCACCGCGCTGACCAACCCCGCGTTGGCAGGCACCGGGCTGACCCCGAGCCTCGCCGCGCCCGGGCTGACCCCGAGCCTCGCCGCGCCCGGACTGACCCCCAGCCTGGCCGCACCCGGACTGACCCCGGGCATCCCGGCGGCGCCGATCACTCCGGGCCTGACCACGCCCCCGGTGACGCCGGGCCTGGGCCTGGGTGACGCGTCGCTGACCAACCCAGCGCTGACCCCCGCGCTCAGCCCGACCGGACTGACGCCGTCGCTGCCGACCACGGGTCTCACCCCCGCGCTGACCGCGACGGACCCGCTCGCGCCGATCCCGGGTGCCACACCCGGCCTGGGCCTGGGCACCGAGATGCCGATCAGCGCACCCATCGGCCTCGATCCGATGGCGGGCACCTACCCGATCCTCGGTGACCCGTCACTGGGCATGGGCGTGCCCATGGCCCCGACCGGCGGTGGCGGCCTGATCAGCGATCTGAGCAGCGCGGCGCAGCAGTTGGGCGCCGGACAGGCCATCGACCTGCTCAAGGGTGTCGTGATGCCTTCGATCATGAGTGCCGTGCAGTCGGCGGCTCCGGCGGCTCAGGCCGCGGCGGCTCCGGCGGCTGAGGCCGCCGCCGCGGCAGCACCGGCGGGCTGACACACCTCCCTACAGACGGCACCGCAGGGTGGGCTCTAACCCTCGACCCCCATCAAGAGCCCGGACAACCCTGCGGTGCCGTTGCACGTTTTCACTTCTTTCACTTTCGTACCGTGTCGAAACATCAGTAACAATCGACGCATACGTAACATCGATCCGTGCCTCGTCGCTTCGGTCGCCGGCCACCGCCGGCCCTGCTGCTCACCGCCATCGCGGCGACTGCGGTGATCATGCCCTGGGCCCTGGACGACACCCCCGCTCAGAACGGCCCCAGCGCCGCGGACACCCGCCTTGCCGAACAACCTCTCGACGGCCTCGGCGGCGGCGAGAGCATTCGCGAGGTGTCTCAGGCCACCCCGTTCTCCATGGTCGCCATCACCGGCGACAACCTGGCCGGCACCTCAGCCCGGATCCGCGCCAAGCGCGGTGACGGCAGTTGGGGCCCCTGGTACTCAGCCGAGGCCCTGCGGACCACCGAGAGCGACGACGCCCCGGGCGCGTCCCCCGGCACCGATCCCGTGTTCGTCGGCAACACCACCGCCGTCCAGATCGCGGTGACGCGCCCCAAGGACGCACCGGTCACCACGGCCCCACCGAAGCACGAGGACCTCGGCTACCGCCCGGCCAGCACCGAACGCTCCCTGGGCCAGAACCTGTCGGCCATCCTGATCAGCCCGCCCCAGGCGCCCGTCGACGTGCAGTGGACGCCGCCGACCGCCGCCATGACACCCGGACAGCCGCCTCCGATCATCAGCCGTGCCCAGTGGGGTGCGGCCCCCACCGGCCGCTGCGGCAACCCGGTGTACGACGACGGCGTGCGCGCCGGGATCGTGCACCACACCGCGGGCAGCAATGACTACGCCCCAGAGGATTCCGCGGCCATCGTGCGCGCGGTCTGGGCGTATCACACCGAGACCCTGGGCTGGTGCGACATCGCGTACAACGCGATGGTCGACAAGTACGGCCAGGTGTTCGAGGGGCGTGCGGGCGGCCTGGACCGGCCCGTCGAGGGCTCGCACACCGGCGGCTTCAACCGCAACACGTTCGGCGTCGCCATGCTCGGCGAGTTCAGCGTCGACCGCCCCACCGACGCACAGCTGGGCGCGGTGGGCCGGCTCCTCGGCTGGCGCCTCGGCCTCGACCACGTCGACCCGCGCGGCACCGTCGTGCTGACCTCGGCCGGTGGCGAGTTCACCCACTTCGGCCGGGGCTCGATGCCCACCCTGCCGACGATCTTCACGCACCGCGACGTCGGCAACACCGAATGTCCCGGCGCCGCGGCCCTTGCGGCCATGGACACGATCCGGGACCTGGCCGCGCGCTTCAGTCAGCCCGCCGGTCCCGTCACGCTCGAGGACCGATTGCGCGGGGGTGCGATCTTCGCCAAGTGGCAGAAGCTCGGTGGCCCTGACTCGATCCTGGGCGCACCGACGTCGCCGGAGGCGTCCGCGGAGGGCGACATCCGGTATGCGACGTTCGAGCGGGGCGCGATGTACTGGTCGCCCAGCAGCGGCGCCGCACCGGTCACGGGCGCGATCTACGCCGCCTGGGGCTCGCTGGGCTACGAGCGCGGACGGCTGGGGCTGCCCACCAGCGGGGAGATCCATGAGCCGCTCTGGATCAAGCAGAACTTCCAGCACGGCACGCTCAACTTCGACCGGGAGACCGGCCTGGTGACGCGCGTCGTCGACGGTGTCGCACAGCAGCTTCCGCCGCCCTTGGTCGACAGTCAGCCGGTGCAGCTCGAGCGGTTCACACCGATCAGCGTCGGCTGAGCCGAGCCCCCGAGCTCAGCATCCCGCGCCGCCCTGCGGAGCGTCGGTCAGAGCCACCAGCGTTCGAGCACGCGCGCCAGACCGTCCTCGGAGTTGCGCGTCGTCACCTCATCGGCCGCAGCGACCGCCTCCGGATGCGCATTGCCCATCGCCACGCCGTGGCCGGCCCAGCCCAGCATCGGCACATCGTTGGGCATGTCGCCGAACGCGATGATGTCGGCGGCCGTGATGCCCTGCGGGGTGGCGATTTCGGCCACTCCGGTGGCCTTGCTGACGCCGCGCGGCACGATCTCGATCAGGCCGTTGTTGGTGCTGTAGGTGATGTCACCATCGTCACCGACGAACTTGGCCAACGCGGTGGCCATGTCGGCGCTCTGCGCCCCGGCCCTGCGGATAAGCAGTTTGACGGCCGGTTCGGACAGCAGGTCCACCAGCGACACCTCGGTGTTGTCCGGGTTCAGCCAGGCGTGCTCGTACCCGGGTGAGCTGACGAACTGCGGCGTGGCGGCATCGTGGGCGCTCTGCCCGATCCGCTCGACGGCCAGACCCACGCCGGGGATCGCGCGGTTGGCGATCTCGGCCCACCGGGCCAGCGCCTCGGTCGACAGCGTGCGTGCCGACAGGATCCGGTCCTGAGCGGGGTCGTAGATCACCGCACCGTTCGCGCACACTGCCAGCGGCGCGAATCCCAGCGCGTCGACAACAGGCGCCACCCAGCGGGGCGGACGGCCCGTGGCGAGCACGAACTGGGTGCCTGCGGCGACGGCGGCCGCCACGGCGGCCCGGGTCCTGGGCGTGATCTGCTCGTCGTCGTCCAGCAGCGTGCCGTCGACGTCGGTGGCGATCAGAGTGGGCAGTGTCATCAGTGCTGGGTCCGCCTTCGTGCGCGTTCGGCCAATTCCGCTTCGTCGAGCGCTTTGGCCTCGTCCATGGTGGGGGCGCCGCCGCCGAGTCGGCGCGGCACCCAGTACGCACCCGCGGGATGCGGATACTCCTCCTGCACGCGATGCAGGATCGTCGTCATCGCGTTGCGCATCGCCGCCTCAAGGAGGTCGGCGGTGCCCTCTGGCCGGATCGGATCCCCCACCGCGACGGTGATGGGAATCTTGTTGCGGCCCAAGTTTCTTGGGTGGTCCTTGGTCCACATCCGCTGGGCGCCCCACACGATCAGGGGGATCAGCGGCACCTGGGCCTCCAGCGCCATCCGTGGGGCCCCGGACTTGAACTCCTTCAACTCGAAGGACCGGCTGATCGTCGCCTCCGGATACACCGCGACCAGTTCCCCGTCGCGCAGACGCTCGACGGCCACGGCGTAGGCGCCGGCCCCCGCACTGCGGTCCACCGGGATGGTCTTGGAGTGCGTGATCAGGAAGTTGACGACTTTGACGTCCTTCATCTCGGCCTTGATCAGGAACCGCAACCGGCGCCTGCGCTGCGTGGCGGCCAGTGCTGCGGGCAGGAAGTCGATGTAGCTGGTGTGGTTGATCGTGATCACGGCGCCGCCGGTGGCAGGAATGTTCTCCAGGCCCAGGAACGTGATCTTGGTTCCGGTGACGCGCCTGGCGACACCGGCCGCGATCTCGAGGCTGCGGAAAACGGGTTCCATCGGCTACTCCGGTCGCTGCGCCCGTCGAGCAGCGCGTTCGGCGGCCTCCTCGGCGTCCATCTGCGACGCCTCGGCCAGCGAGGGGGCTCCCCCGCCCAGGCGTTTGGGCACCCAGAACTCGCCCGCAGGGTGCGGCCCGTACGCCTCCTGGGCCTGCTCGAGCAGATGCTGCATGCGCGAGTGCAGGAGCGCGGTCAACTCGGGGGCCGGCAGCGTCGGCTGGATCGGCTCTCCGACCGTGATCGAGATGGGTACCTTCGGCCGCCACATGTTTTTGGGTTGGCCCTTGGTCCAGATCCGTTGGGCGCCCCAGATGATGTGCGGCACGATCGGGACGTCAGCGGCGATTGCCATCCGGGCCGCCCCCGACTTGAACTCCTTGATCTCGAAGCTGCGGCTGATCGTGGCCTCGGGGTAGACCCCGACGAATTCGCCGGCCTTGAGCCGACGGCAGGCCTCGTCGAACGACTCGGCGCCGGCCAGTCGGTCCACCGGGATGTGGCCGAGCTTGCGCATGAGCGGGCCGCCGACGCTGTGGTCGAAGACCTCCTGCTTGGCCATGAAGCGCACCTTGCGACCCAGCCCCTGCCGGTAGGCGGGCAGGCCGGCGAAGGTGAAGTCGAAGTAGCTGGTGTGGTTGATCGCGATGACGGCACCGCCCTGCCGCGGGAGGTTCTCGACGCCGGTCACGGTGAACTTCAGGCCCTGGGCCCGCCAGACCGCGCGAGCCAACTGGATGACGGTGCCGTATACGGGTTCCACAATTAGCCAGCCTAGCCGTTCTTTCCTGTCGTGATCCGTGTGTGCGAGGACCCCCGCTCCGCTGAGCCAGGTGTTCGCCGGAACAGATGCCAAGCTGGTCGCGTGACCTTCCCGTCCGGTCCGATCGCCGTTCCCGCCGTGGTAGCCGACATCGCCGTCGGCCGACCGGTCGAAGCCGTCCGGCTCAACGAACTCACCGGACCGCCTGCACACCGCCGGACGCCGCGATGTCACTCGACTGGGACTCCGCCGGATCCTGGCTGGTCGAGCTTCTAGAGGCTTATGGCATCGAAGGCGATGCCGAACGAATCGCCCACTACCGGCGCCTGTGGGACTCCCTCGAGATCGGCGGCGGTTAAGCTCGACACTGCAGGTTTCGGGGGCAGAACAACCATTCGGAGAGTATTTGTGCAGGTCACGAGCGTCGGTCACGCCGGCTTCCTGATTGAGACCAACGCGGGAAGCATCCTCTGCGACCCCTGGGTCAACCCGGCTTATTTCGGCTCGTGGTTCGTCTTCCCGGACAACTCCGGGCTGGACTGGGACGCCCTGGGCAACTGCGACTACCTGTACGTGTCGCACCTGCACAAGGATCACTTCGACCCGGAGACCCTGCGGGATCACGTCAACAAGGACGCCGTGGTGCTGCTTCCGGACTACCCGGTGCCCGACCTGCGTCGCGAACTGGAGAAGCTGGGATTCCACGACTTCGTGGAGACCACGAATTCGGTGAAGCACCGGATCAGCGGCCCCAAGGGCGACCTGGACGTGATGATCATCGCGCTGCGGGCCCCGGCCGACGGGCCGATCGGCGACTCCGGCCTGGTGGTCTCCGACGGCGAGACCACGGCGTTCAACATGAACGACGCGCGCCCCGTGGAATTGGACGTCCTGGACCAATTCGGTCACATCGACGTGCACATGCTGCAGTACTCGGGGGCGATCTGGTACCCGATGGTCTACGACATGCCGGCCCGGGCCAAGGAGGCGTTCGGCACACAGAAGCGCCAGCGGCAGATGGATCGCTGCCGGCAGTACATCGCCCAGGTCGGCGCCACGTGGGTGGTGCCGTCGGCGGGTCCGCCGTGCTTCCTGGACGCCGAACTTCGCGACCTCAACGACGACCACGGCGATCCGGCCAACATCTTTCCGGACCAGATGGTCTTCCTCGACCAGATGCGGCAGAACGGGCACGACGGCGGCCTGCTGATGATCCCGGGGTCGGCCGCGGACTTCACCGGGCCGACGTTGAACTCACTGACCCACCCACTGCCCATCGACGAGGTCGAGGCGATCTTCACCACCGGCAAGGCCGACTACATCGCGGCCTACGCCGAGCGGATGGCGCCGGTGCTGGCCGCGGAGAAGGCCCGCTGGGCGCCCGCCGCCGGGGAACCGCTGCTGGAACCGCTGCGCGCCCTGTTCGAGCCGATCATGGCGGCGACCGACCAGATCTGCGACGGTATCGGGTATCCCGTGGAACTGCGGCTGCACTCCTCCGAGTACAAGGAGACGGTGGTCCTCGACTTCCCGAAACGGATTGTGCGAGAGCCGATTCCCGACGAGAAGTTCCGCTACGGGTTCGAGATCGCACCCGAGTTGGTGCGCACCGTGGTCCGCGACCGCGAGCCGGACTGGGTCAACACGATCTTCCTGTCCACCCGGTTCAAGGCGTGGCGAGTCGGCGGGTACAACGAGTACCTCTACACCTTCTTCAAGTGCCTGACCGACGAACGCATCGCCTACGCCGACGGCTGGTTCGCCGAGGCCCACGACGACAGCGCCTCGATCACGCTGGACGGCTGGGAGATTCAGCGCCGCTGCCCGCACCTCAAGGCCGACCTGTCGAAGTTCGGGGTCATCGAGGGCTCCACGCTGACATGCAACCTGCACGGCTGGCAGTGGAACCTCGACAACGGCCGGTGCCTGACCAGCCGAGGGCACGAACTGCGGAGTTCCAAGTTGTGAGCGCGCCCCCGAAGCAGTACTACGACGACGGGCTGGTCCAGCTGGATCAGCACGCGATCACGTTGCGCCGCTACCATTTCCCATCCGGCACCTCGAAGGTGATCCCGGTCAGCACGGTGCGTGGCTACCAGGCCGAGCCGCTGGGCCTGTTCACCCAGCGGTTCCGCATCTGGGGCAGTTCCGACCTGCGTCGCTGGCTGCCGCTGGACGTGTGGCGCCCGATCAAGTCCACGCTCGTCACGCTCGACGTGCCCGGGCGGACCAAGCCGGCGTTCACCCCCTTGCGGCCCGAGGAATTCCTCGAGATGCTCGACGAGGTGCTGGACCGCTAACCGCGCAGGACGGTGGACTCCAGGATGCGCTGCAGGCCACGCATGGCGGTCTTGCCCGCCGCCGAAGCGGCCCGGCGCACAACCCCGGGTTCGGCCACCGCGTGCACGGTCACCTCATCGCCCACTCGGACCACGCCCGCCTTCGTCACGTCGGCGTACACCCCGAGGAAGCGGTCGGTGCGCTGGGCCAGTTGTCGGGTCAGCCCACGGTCGGTCTCCAGACCCGGTTGCGCCCTGGTGGGGACCACGCACCGGATCGTCGGGATATCGACGTGCAGCGACGCCGATCCGAGACGGAGCTGCGAACCCACCCACTGGGTTTCGGGGAACTCGGCCTCCACCCCGCTGCCGTCACCAGAAGACTCGACGAGGACGTTGGGCCGGAACCGCCGCACGTCGTAGGGCACGCCGTCGGGCGACAGGGCCGCCAGGCTGGCCGTGCTCATCAGGTGCACCGGGCTCAGATCGACGAATGTTCCCGGCGGCGTGGAGTACCGCGCCAGCGTCAGGACCTGTTTGGTGGTGAACACCGAGGTGTCGGGCAGGGACTCGGTGGCCGACAGACCGAAGTCCTCACGGATCTCCTTGGGTGCGTAGTTGGCGAGGCTCTGCTTGAGCGAAAGCCTGTGCGCGCTGGTGTCTTTGGCGGGCGGCAGTGCGGTGAGCCGGACCTCACGCCCAACGACCTCGCTGATCCGGTCATGGATCGCCGGGTCGTCGCTGTCCAGTTCGGAACCGTCCGGGAACGTCACGATCACCGGCGGCACCCTGCCGGGCCCCGCGTCGGGCCCGGGATCGCGTGCGTACCGGGCTGTGCAGCCCAGCAGCGCGGGCAGCCGCCGCGCTGAGGCGGTCACGTCGTTCTCCAGATCGCGCACGGCCCACAGTCGGTCGGCGTGCACGCCGCGGCGGTCGATGCGCACCTGCTCGACCTGCGCGCCGCCCATGGACTTCACTGGGAAGCGCCACAGCTGGTGAACCGTCCCGGATGCGGACATCAGCGGTGCGAAACCGTCTGGCGCAGTTCGGAAACCGCATCCGATGCGGTGTCGTACACCCGCACGATGGCGTCATCGCCCGGCTTGAGATAGGTGGACTCGCCCAAGTCGGTGTAGCGCGTGGCGCCGATGCCGATCAGCACCTTCTCCGGACGACCCGAGGCCACCATCAGCGCGCCGACGTCCTCCAGGGGCGTGTCCGGCGCCCCCTTCTGATGGGCGAGGCGTTCGACGATCCAGTCCAGCAGCACCTCGCCGTAGTAGGAGTAACCCAGGAGTGGGCTGTCGACGCCGTACTCGTGAATCTGCCCTTCGGCGTCGTGCAGGAAGGACACCAGGCGCAGGGTCGCCGTTGGACCGTCCGGGGTGAGGTCGCTGATGTCGAAGAACTTCTTCGCCACGCCCTTGGACGCCGGACCCCAGTTCTTCTTGTGGCTGATCTTGGGTGCGCCGGGGCGTCGGATCGAACAGTCGTTGAACGCGCCCAGTGCGAACGGTTCCAGCGCGGCGACGGTGTCACCGTTCCACTTCACGTGGCAGGCCAACCCCACCTCGGGTTCGATCTGCAGGTTCAGCGGACCGTCCGTCGAATCCGGCAGCAGGATCTGGTCGTGCGACAGCGGGAACTCACCCAGGAAGCTTTCGTAACCCGGTGCATACCAGGGGAATATCCCCTTCGGTGCGGCGCCCTCAGACGCCACGTTGACGAAGTCGACCGCCTCCCCCGCCTGTTCGAGGTGGCCTGCGAAGTTACCGGCGACTCCGAACCCGAACCAGGTGCGCAGCTCAGCGAGGTCGATATCGATCATGGCTGCACCCTACTGTGGGCCGAACAAGCCGGTGACAAGTCGCACTTAAGTCGCCGACGCCAGGCTGTGCTTCGAACCTGCGATCCGCGACATCTCGGATCCGCCGAGCTTGAGGAGCACCATCGTGACGACCGCCGGCACCACCGCACCCGAGCGCGCGGACGACTCCACACCCGATCTGCTGGGAATCACCCTGGCCCACCGCGCGATGATCACCGACCTGCTGCGCCTCACCGACCTGGCGGAGGCGGTGCGCGACCGCGATGTGATCTGCACGCCTGGCCACGCGCGCGCCGTCTCGCACTACATCGAGCTGTTGTGCGATTCCATCCATCATCACCACGAATGCGAGGACACCGTGATGTGGCCGGTGATCCGGTCCAGCGTCGGCGATCACCTCGATCTGAGCGAACTGACCGAGGACCACGCGGCATTGGAACCCCGGTTGGCCCAGCTGCGGGCCCGGGCGGCGGCCTTCCGGCTGTCGATGGGCGATCGCCAGATCGCAGGCCTGATGGCCCTCGAGCTCGGCGAAATGGCGGCGCTGCTGACCGACCACATCAACGACGAGGAGATCGAGCTGTTCCCCCTCATCACCGCGCACGTCTCGGTGGAGGACTGGGCGTCGGTGGAGGCCGCGGCCCGAGCCGGTGCCCGGATGTCGTTCGACGGTCCGCGTTCGCTGGCGGTGATGACCGACGACGAGCGGGCGGCGTTCACCCAGCAGACCGGGATCGGGCCACGCATCCTGCTCGCGGTGCTGCGGCTTGCGCATCGACGGCGGGAGCGGGCAGTCTTCGGCCGCCACGGCGTCAGTCGATGAACCGCCGGGCTTCGGCAGCCAAGTGCTCGCGCAGCTCCGAGGCCGCTGCGCGGTAGCGGCGAGCGTCGTCCGGCCTGCCCACTGCGTCGGCCGCGGCGGCCAGCGCGTCGTCGACCGGGCCGACCATCAGCCCGTCCACGCCGAGTCCGGCGATCCGGCCGGAGTAGGGGCGCAGGTCCTTCGCGCGTGCCCGCGCCTCGTCGAGGTCGCCGAGCGCCACCGCCGCGTTGACCCGCAGCACGGTGAACGGGAGCCAGAAGTACGCCCGCTCGATGGGCTGGCGGTCGGGCCACAGCGCGCGGGCTTCCGCCTCGCGGCCAGCCGCCATCAGCGCCAGCACCGCGGCGTCCAGCGCCGCGACCGACACCTCGCGATAGAAGAACAGCAGTTCGTCGGCCAGGACACCCAGATCTCCGAGGCAGAACTCACCCGTCACTCGACCGACCATCGCCAGCTTGGCCCCGTTGGCGGCGCCGTTCTCCACCATGCGTGCCGCCAGATCGGTGTAGGCGCTGACGGCCTCGTCGAGGCGGCCCACCAGCAGGTGCATCCGGGCCTCGAACAGGCCCAGCACCCCGAGCAGGTGCACGAGTTGGCCGGTGCCCGCCCGGGCCACCGCGAGGTCGACGTGCCGCTTCGCCTCGGCCAGGTCGGACCGATGACCGGCCGCCAGCGACAGCAGCCAGTGCGCCACCGCTTGATAGTCGGCCTGCTCGGTGGCCTCCGCGGTCGCCAGCAGTTCGGCCGCCGTCGAATCGCGCTCGGCATCGATGTCCGGACCCAACGCGCAGTAGGCCCGCACGTTGAGCGCGGTGCACAGCAGACGTCCCGCCGATCCCGGATCTTCGGCGTAGGCGCGGCGCGCCAGGTCCAGCATCTCGGTGCTGACGGCGAGCGCCGCGTCCGGGTCGGCGCCCTCCAGTTCCACGTACAGCGCCTTGAGCAGCCTGATCCGGTCGGCCAGTGTGACCCCTTCGCCGGCCAGCCTCTGCCGCAGCAGCGCGATCATCTGGGCGTCGGACCCGTCGTACTCGCGGTCCCGCCACACCAACGGGGTGTCCCAGGCGGTCAGAACGCGGACCGTCAGGTCGTCCTGTGCCGTCCCGGTGAGCAGTTGCAGGGCGGCCTTCGTCTCGAGGCGCGCGGCGACCGCATCACCAGACTGAGCCAGCGCGGCGATCAGACCGCAGCGTGCGTCGATCTCGTCCCGCAGCCCGTCGAGGCTGGGCCGCAGCCGGCGGCTGGCCGCCAGTTCCAGCATCTGCACCACCGCACGCCACTGGCGGGCCGCTTCGGCGTGGGCTCCGAGCGTACTGGCCTCACGCGCCGCCTCCGTTGCGAAAGCGGCAGCGGTCAAAGCGGTTTCGGCCCTCGCCGCGGCAACGGCATGGTGTGCCAGCGCGGCCGGATCTACGGACCGTCCGGGTTCGCGGAGCAGTTCCAGTGCCGCGCCGTGCAGCCGGGACCGCCGCAGCTTGGAGGTGTCCTCGTAGAGGGTGTCGCGGACCAGGGCGTGGGCGAACCGCAGGCGTCCGGGCTCCGGCTCGTCGAGAAGTCCCAGCAGGACAGCCGGCTCCAGCGCGTCGAGAAGATCGTCGGGATCGCTGCGGCCCAGTTCGGCGAGCAGGTCCACGTCGATGTCGCGGCCCAGCACCGCGGCCTGGCGCAGCGCGGTGACGGTCTGGCCGGGCAGCCGGGCCAGCCTGCGGCGCAGCACATCCCGGACGCCGACCGGCACCGACGCCCACACCGCGTCCGGGCCCTCGGCGTCCATCAGGCGAGCCAGCTCGCGAATGAACAGCGGGTTGCCTCCGGTGCGCTCGCGCAGCAGCCGCAGGGCCTCCCCGCTGGCCGCGGTCAGTCCGCAGTCGGCGGCCAGCGCGGCGGTGGCCGCGGCGTCCAACCCGCCGATAATCAGATGCGCCGCGGTGTGGACCGTCAGCGCCGCCCGGGCCACCTCCAGTTCGCCGTGGTCCTCCGTCGGGCGATAGGTCGCGATCACCAGCACGCGGCTGTCCTTGATCCGGTCGGCCACCAGGCGCAGCAGTTCCAGCGTCAGGCCGTCAGTGCGGTGCAGGTCATCCAGCACCACCGCGAGCGGCCGCGCCTCGGCGACCGCGGTCAACACATCGGCCACGGCCTGGCCCAACCAGAATGTCCCCGGTTCGGCCGCGGCACCGTCGTGCAGCAGCGGCGCCAGTGCTGCCCTGCCGTCGTCCATCCCGTCTTCGAGCAGGTCCCGCAGCACCTCGGTCCACGCCCATCCGGCGGGCGCGCCGTGCACCTCCGGGGAGCGGCCGTGCACCGTACGCCAGCCCACGGCACGCAACCGGGCCGTCGCGGCGTCGGCCAGCGTCGTCTTGCCGGACCCCGCCTCGCCCCCGATCCAGACCACCGCGCTGCGGCCCGCGACTACGGCGCGCGCCACGTTGTCGATTTCGGCGAGCTCCTCGGCCCGCCCGTACGCGGCGGCCTCGACGGGGCCGGGCGACACGATGGCCGGTGCGGCGGGTTGAAGATTCGGCCGGGACGGCTCCAAATGGTCGGCCTGACGCAGGATGTCGCGTTCGAGATCGCGCAGCGCCCGGCCGGGTTCCAGACCCAGTTCGTCGACGAGGTGACTTCGGGTGCGCCGCAACACCTGCAGAGCGTCGGTCTGGCGCCCGCTGCGGTACAGCGCCGTCGCCAGCACGGCGGCCGCGCCCTCCCGGCCGGGACGCTCACCGACATGACGCTCCAGCGCGGCGATCGCGGCGTGGTACCGGCCGAGTTCGACCTGCGCGGCGGCCTGGGCCTCCACCGCCGCCAGCCGGAGTTCCGTCAGCCGGGCCACCTCGGGAACGGCCCACAGTGCGTCGCCGAATCCGGCCAACGGGTCACCCGACCAGCCGGCCAGCGCCTCGTCTAGGCGGCGTACCCGCTTCTGCGGATCCGATTCCTCATGTGCCGCAGTGACATCGGATTCGAACCGCCAGGAGTCGACGGCGTCGACCGGCAGCCGCAGGCAGTACCCGGGCGCGGCGCTCACCAGGATGCGGGCGGGGGCCCGACGCTGTCGGCCCGGCTCGAGCGCACGCCGAAGATGCGAGACGTAGACCTGCAGCGCCGACAGCGCCTTGGGCGGCGGTTCCCCCTCCCAGAGGTCCTCGATGAGCCGATCGACCGACACCGTATGGCCGTGTGCGGCCACCAATCTGGCCAGCAGCGCCCGTTGCAGGCGTGCACCCAGGTCCACCGGATCGTCACCGACCCACGCCTGGACCGGTCCCAGCACCCTCACCCGTACCGGGTTCTCCGCAGTCATCCCCAAGGCCGCGGTGTTGCGCTTACCGGGGTTCCAGCACCGAGGCGCCGACGTACGGCACGAGCGCGTCGGGGACCCGCACGCTGCCGTCGGGCTGCTGGTGGTTCTCCAGAATCGCCACCAGCCAGCGCGTGGTGGCCAGTGTGCCGTTCAGCGTCGCGGCGGTCTGCGGCTTGCCGTTCTCGTCGCGGTAGCGCGTCGAGAGCCGGCGAGCCTGGAACGTCGTGCAGTTCGACGTCGAGGTGAGCTCGCGGTAGGCCTGCTGAGTGGGCACCCAGGCCTCGCAGTCGTACTTCCGCGCGGCCGACGAGCCGAGGTCGCCCGCCGCGACGTCGATGACGCGGTAGGGAACCTCGATGTGCGCCAACATCTCCCGCTGCCAGCCGAGCAGTCGCTGGTGCTCGGCCTCGGCGTCCTCGGGCTTGCAGTAGACGAAGCCCTCGACCTTGTCGAACTGGTGCACGCGGATGATGCCGCGGGTGTCCTTGCCGTAGCTGCCGGCCTCCCGGCGGAAGCACGATGACCAGCCCGCGTAGCGCAGCGGCCCATCGGAGAGGTCGAGGATCTCGCCCGAGTGGTACCCGGCCAACGGCACCTCCGAGGTGCCGACGAGATACATGTCGTCGGCCTCGAGGTGATAGATCTCGTCGGAGTGCGCGCCCAGGAAGCCGGTGCCCGCCATAACCTCGGGGCGCACCAGCACCGGCGGGATCATCAGCGTGAACCCGTTCTGAGTGGCGACGCGCACGGCCAGCTGCAGCAGACCCAGCTGCAGCAGCGCGCCTCGCCCAGTCAGGAAGTAGAACCGCGACCCGGAGACCTTCGCGCCGCGCTCCATGTCGATCAGGCCCAGCGCCTCGCCGAGTTCCAGGTGGTCCTTGGGATCGGACAGTTGGGCGGGCTCCCCGACCGTGTCGAGCACCACGAAGTCGTCCTCGCCGCCTGCGGGGACTCCGTCGATGATGACGTTGGAGACGGCCATGTGCGCCGCGGTGAACGCCTCCTCCGCGGCGGCCTGAGCGCCCTCGGCCGCCTTGACCTCGGCGGCAAGGTCCTTGGCGCGCGCCAGCACTGCGGGACGGTCTTCCTTGCTGGCGGCGCCGACCTGCTTGCTCACCGATTTCTGGTCGGCGCGCAGGGTGTCCGCCTTCGACACCGCGGCCCGACGCGCGGCGTCGGCGGCCAGCAGTGCGTCCACCAACTCGGGGTCTTCGCCGCGGCTGCGTTGGGAACGGCGCACGAGGTCGGGGTCTTCGCGGAGCAGCTTGAGGTCGATCACGCCCGTCAACACTACTTTTGCCGTCGGCGGTCCGCGCTCTTGAGGGTCAGTTGCCGGCTTGTGTCGCCCGACGCCTCATGAGCACAACCCCATAACACTACAACTGCAACAGTTGTCACAGCGGTCGGCGCGCCTGTCACAATGGGAGCCGATGGTTGATGGACCCCAGCAGGAAGATCGCGACGACGTGGCCGAAGAGAACGACCCCGTCGGCTCCCCAGACGACACCCCCGATGCCGCGTATGTCGCGGAGCCGGCGTCGAGCGCGTTCGACGTCGAGTCGACTGCTCTGGAGGCCGACAACACCGAGGACGACACCGAGGACGACGCGCCTCGTGAGCGGTTCAGCTGGCTGAGCACATTCCATGCCCGGTCCACCCGTCGCGCCCTGCTGCTGACGGCACTCGGGGCGCTGTTGATCGCGGGCCTGATCACCGCACTGCCGGTCAACCGCAACCAGACCGGGCTCGCCGCCTACCTGCACTCCGATCCGGTGCCGAGCACCGGTTCCCGCGGCAACAAGGCGTTCAACGACGCCCAGGCCGGCGACTGCCTGAACTGGCCTGAGCGCACCCCGGACGACGCGACCATCGTTGACTGCCAGGAGGACCACCGCTTCGAGGTGGCCGAGTCGGTCGACATGCGGACCTTCCCGGGTTCGGAGTACGGACCCGACGCCGCGCCGCCGTCACCGGCACGCATCCAGCAGATCAGCCAGGAGCAGTGCCAGGTTGCGGTGCGGCAATACCTCGGCCCGCGGTTCGACCCGAACAGCCGTTTCACGATCAGCATGCTCTGGTCCGGAGACAAGGCCTGGCGTCAGCACGGCGAGCGCCGGATGCTGTGCGGCCTGCAGCTTCCCGGTCCCGACGGCCAGCAGTTGGCGTTCAAGGGCAAGGTCGCCGATGTCGACCAGTCCAAGGTCTGGCCCGCGGGCACGTGCCTGGGCATCGACCCGGCGAGCAACCAGCCGACCGACATCCCCGTCGACTGCGCCTCACCGCACGCGATGGAGGTCACCGGGTCGGTGAACCTGGCCGAGCGCTTCCCCGGCGGGTTGCCACCCGAGCCTGAGCAGGACGGGTTCATCAAGGACTCGTGTACCCGGATGACGGACGAGTACCTCGCGCCTCTGCAGCTTCGGACCACGACGCTGACCCTGATCTACAGCACGATCTCGCTGCCCAGCTGGTCGGCGGGCAGCCACCAGGTGGCGTGCAGCATCGGCGCCACCCTGGGCAATGGCGGCTGGGCCACCCTGATCAACAGCGCCAAGGGGCCGCTGTTGATCAACGGGCAGCCGCCCATCCCGCCGCCGGACATCCCGGCCGAGCGTCTGAACCTGCCGCCGATCCCCATGCCCGGTGGCGGCGCGCAGTCCACCTATCAGCCGGACGACTCGTCGAACTCCGGTTCGTCGTCGAACTCGGGATCGCATAGTTCGGGTTCGCAGAGCGACTCGAGTCAGCACCTGCCGCGGCAGACCTCGGCCCCGACGTCCACCGCGGCCGCGACCGAACCTCCTGCGACACAGGGCAACACGTTCAACCCGCCGGCGCCCGGCGCACCGGCACCGCCGCCCGAGGCCGCCGCGCCGCCACCCCCGGCCGACGCCCCCGCACCGGAGCCCGCCCCCGGACCCCCGCCGGGTCCTGAGGTTCCGCCGCCGCCGGCCTGATCCGATGCCGGTGTCGATGAGTCCGGAGCGTTTCGAGGAGTTGGTCTCCGACGCGCTCGACCGGATTCCACCCAAGCTGGCCGCGGCTCTCGACAACGTCGTGGTGCTCGTCGAGGAGCACAACGCCGAAGAGCCCGACCTGCTCGGCCTCTACGAGGGAGTCGCGCTGACCGAGCGGGACAGCTTCTATGCGGGTTCGCTGCCCGACGTCATCACCATCTACCGGGGTGCGCTGCTGCAGATGTGCGAGTCGGAGGCCGAAGTCGTCGACGAGGTCACGATCACCGTCGTGCATGAGATCGCCCACCACTTCGGCATCGACGACGAGCGCCTGCACGAACTCGGTTGGGCTTGACCGGGCGCGGCATCATCGCTTTGTCACCACGCAGTGATAGGAACGGGCCATGGGTGCGAGATGCCGAGCGTGTGACGCAGACGAGGCGCACTGCCACGGCACGCTGATCGTGCACGGGGCGGGTCGCCCCGAGTGCACCGAGGACGGCTGCGGCACTCCCGAACTCACCATGCACACCTTCGTCGTCGACTGTGACGTGGTGGCGTGTGAGTGCGGTCAGCCGATCGGGTCGGGCGCCCGCTTCGCATCCTCCACCGGATTGGCGTCGAGCTCCGGGTAGAACGGCGGGCTCGCCGCACCCCAGTGCACGCAACTCCAGCGCCCGTCGGTGATGGGCGCGAGCGTCACGGCGTCGGTGTTGGCCAGGTGGTGCTCAAGCGCGAAGGTGGCCTCGACTCCGGCCAGCGTGGCCGCGACCAGGCGGATCGCCGCGCCGTGGCTGACCAGGACGATGTCACCGTTCCACTCGTTGTCGTCGAGATGGCGCAGCCGCAGATCCTTGACGACGGGCAGGTACCGGTCCAGAACATCGGCGCCGGTCTCACCACCGGGCATCGCGAGGTTCAGTTCACCCTCATGCCAGCGCTGGTAGATGCGGTTGAACTCGTCGACCGCCTCCTCGTCGTTGCGGTTCTCCAGGTCGCCGACCTGCACCTCGTGCAGGCCGTCGAACTCATGGGTGTGCAGGCTGAGCACGCCGGCGATCTCGGCCGCGGTCTGGCGGGCTCGGGTGGCGACCGAGTGCCCCAGAAGCACCGGCTGTCCCGGGGCGTTCTGCGCGAACGCCCGGGCCTGATCTCGGCCCAACGGCGTGAGTTCGGCGCCCGGCGGCCGAGTGTCGAGGCGCTTCTCGACATTGCCGTAGGTCTGTCCGTGCCGGACCAGGATCAGCCGCCCGCTCATGGCTGCTCCCCGCTTCGCAGCCGGTTCAGCCACTGCGTGGCGTCGTCGAGTTGTGGCGGCACACTGCCCGTCGCCGCACCTGTGGGCCAAGAACCTAGATATCGCACATCTGCACAACGACGGTGCAGCGCTTTGAGTGCCTCAGCCACCGCGATGTCATCGATGTGGCCGACACAGTCCAGGAAGAACACGTAGGTGCCGAGTTCGACGCGCGTGGGCCGAGATTCGATGCGGGTCAGGTCGATGTCGCGGATACCGAACTCGGTGAGGGCGCTCACCAGGGCCCCGGGCTCGTTGTCGAGCTTGAGAACCACCGAGGTGCGGTCGGCACCCGTGCGGGGCGGCGGGGGGCCGGGCCGGCCGACGAGCACGAACCGGGTGCGGGCGTTGGCCTCGTCGACCACCCCGTCGGCAAGCGTGTCGAGTCCGTAGCGGTGGGCGGCCAGCGCGGTGCTGACCCCGGCGTCGGCGCGGCCGTGGCTGACGTCGTCGGCGGCCCCCGCGTTCGATATCGCGGGCACCACCTCGGCGTCGGGCAGGTTCTCGGCGAGCCAGCGACGCACCTGCGCGGCGGCGACCGGGAACGCCGCCACCGTCCGCACGTCAGCGGCGGCGACGCCGGGTCGGATGACGATGCTGAACGCCACGTCGAGCGTGAGTTCGGCGAACACCTGCAGCGGCGTACCCGCGGCGAGGTTGTCGAGCGTGGGGATCACCGAGCCGTCGATGGAGTTCTCGATGGGCACGCAGGCGTAGTCGGCGGCGCCGGACCGGACCGCCTCCAATGCCGCGGGCGTGCTGTCGGTCGGGAGTTGGTCGACATCCGGTCCGTGGGGCAGCAGACCCGCCGCGGCCATGCCGCCCAGTGCCGCCTCCGAAAACGTCCCTCGGGGTCCGAGATAGGCGATGGCAGTCACCCCCAAACCCTATCGGGAAAGCCCCGCGCGCCCGGCCGACTATCTGCGGATCGAGTGGCGTTAGGCTTCCCCGTCGCGGCCAACCGGCGGCAGAGAAGCGGAGGGTCAGATGAGCGCAGGATCGCACGGCGAGGTGCAGCAGGACGACGGCCGATTCCGGGTCACGCGGTGGACCATCGAACCGGGCGGGTCGATCCCCATGCACCGCCACGAATACGACTACGTCGTGGTTCCGCTGGTCAACGGCACCATGCACGTCGTCACCCCGGACGGCACCGCCACCGCCGCCGAGCTCCGGATCGGCGACAGCTACACCAGGACGGCCGGCGTCGAGCACCAGGTGGAGAACCGCGGCAGCACCGAGGCCGTGGTCTTCGTCGAGGTCGAGAGGCTCTCCTAGCCCGGGCCCGCCGGACAGGAAGGTGTTGAACCGCCGCGGATCTGTTATTAAGTTAGGCTTACCTCACTACGAGGCACCGAGCTTGACCAGCACTGACCGCACGTGGAAGGCCTTCGATGACCCTGGCGACGATCCCAGCACCGACGACTGCCGAGCGCATCCGCAGCGCGTGTGTCCGCGCTCAGAGCGCCCTCATCGCACTCGACGGGTCCGAGCCCGAGTCGGTCGCGGTGCACCACCTGCTGGCCGACGGCTCGTTCGGCATCACGGTCCCCGTCAACGGAGTGGCGGCCGCCAACGTCATCACCGCGGGTGCCGCCGGAGTACAGGCGATGCTCGAACTGACCGACTACGCGCCGCTGCCGCTGCGCGAACCGGTGCGCTCGCTGGTCTGGATCCGCGGCCGGATGCACCGCGTGCCCGACCCGATGCTGCGCGCGACGCTCGACGTCATCGCCGCCGAGGATCCCAACCCCGCTCTGCTGCAGGTCGGCTCCGAGTTCACGCTTCTGCGCCTCGAGATCGAGTCGGTCGTCGTCGCGGATTCGACGGGCGCCGAGTCGGTGGGGGTCGGCGCGCTGCTCGACGCCCGGCCAGACCCGTTCTGCGGCATGGAGACTCCGTGGCTGCGGCATATCGACTCCGCGCATCGTGACGTCGTCGCCCGGCTCGCGGCCAAGCTGCCGCGACCGCTGCGCGGCGGACATGTGCGCCCGCTGGGCCTGGACCGGTACGGCTTCCGCCTCCGCGTCGAGGGCGACGACGGCGATCACGATGTCCGTCTCCCGTTCCCCAACCCTGTCGACGACGTCACCGGCCTGAGCCAGGCCATCCGCATCCTCATGGGCTGCCCCTTCGTCAACGGCCTGCGGGCACGCCGCTCCTGACCCACCCGGTTACGGTGTCGGGGTGAGCGCACCCGGCGCACCCGACGCCCCCGACCGACCCGGCGAGACGGAGCCCCTCAGCGCGTTCGAGCGCCGCGCGTTGCGCCTCGAGATCGGCCTGGTCCTCGCGGTCACCTTCGGGCTCAGCGCCGTCACCGCGTCGCTCCAGCTGATTGACTTCGTACTGCGCGGGCTGGCCGGCCAACGGGTCGCGCTCAACCCCAAGAGGTCCTACTTCGACCTGATCGACCTCGGACTGAACCTGGCCTACATCACCCAGCTCCTCGCGTGGGGCGCGCTGGCGGTCTACCTGCTGTGGCGCAGCGGCTTCACCCCGGCCCGCATCGGCCTCGGCCGACTCCGCTGGCGCCCCGACCTGCTCGGCGGTCTCGGCCTGGCGGCACTGATCGGGATTCCCGGCCTGGCCCTGTACGTCGCGTCGCGGGCGCTGGGGTTCAGCGTCGCGGTGGTCCCCAGTGAACTCGACGACACCTGGTGGCGCATTCCCGTGCTGCTGCTGGTGTCCTTCGCCAACGGCTGGGCCGAGGAGGTCGTGGTGGTCGGCTTCCTGCTCACCCGGTTGCGCCAACTCGACGTCAGCCCGACGACCGCGATCGTGGCGTCCAGCGTGCTGCGCGGCGCCTATCACCTCTACCAGGGTTTCGGCGCAGGGCTGGGAAACCTGGCGATGGGCCTCGTGTTCGGGTGGGTCTGGCACCGGACGGGACGGCTGTGGCCGCTGGTGATCGCACACGGAATCATCGACTCGGTCGCCTTCGTGGGGTACGCACTGCTTGCCCCACACCTGGGCTGGCTGGGCATCGATCCGCCGTCGAGCACGTAAATTGGGCTGGTGAACGACGATCGGCCCCGGTACGGCCAGCCGCCGCCCGGTCCGGACGAACGGCGGGGTGCACCCCGCCGCCCGCAGCCCGATGAACCGTCGCAGGTGATCCGCCGGGACCCGTCGTACCGCCCGCATCCGGGGGGCTTCCCCGCGCAGGGCCCTCCCCCACCGCCACGCCCGGCACCGCCGCGCCAACCTCCCCCGGCATCGCCGCGCCAGGCACCCCCACCACGGCAGGCGCCCGCGCCGCACCAGCCCATTCGGCGTCAGCCAGCACCGCCTCTGCCTCCGTCCGCGCGCCGCGCGGCGCCCCCGCCGGCACCACCGCGGCGACCCGCCCAGCGCATCGCGGCGGCACCACCTCCGGCAGCGCGCCCGCCCCGCAAGCGTCGGCGGGTGCCGTGGGGTGGTCTGCTGCTCACAGTCCTGCTCCTCGTCGTGGTCGCGGTGGTCGGCGGCGGGGCCTGGCTCGACCGCTCGCTGCAGCGCATCGACGCCCTGCCCGACTATCCCGATCGCCCCGCCGCGGGCCGGGGCACCACCTGGCTGCTCGTGGGGTCCGACAGTCGGGCGGGCCTGTCCGAGGTACAGCAGTCTGACCTGGCCACGGGCGGCGACCTGGGCTCGGGCCGGACTGACACGATTCTGCTGGTGCATATCCCACGCTTGGGCTCGAGTACGGACGCGACGATGGTCTCGATCCCGCGGGACTCCTACGTCGAGATCCCGGGCTACGGCAGCGACAAGATCAACGCTGCGTTCGCACTCGGCGGGGCGCCGCTCCTGGCGCAGACCGTCGAACAGGCGACCGGCCTGCGCCTCGACCATTACGCCGAGATCGGCTTCGGCGGTTTCGCCGACGTGGTCGACGCGCTCGGCGGCGTCACGATGTGTCCGGCCGAACCCATCAGCGACCCGCTGGCCGGTATAGACCTGGCCGCCGGGTGCCAGAAGCTCGACGGCCGCGCGGCGCTGGGCTTCGTGCGCTCCCGGGCCACCCCGCGCGCCGACCTGGACCGCATGGTCAACCAGCGTCAGTTCATGTCCGCGTTGCTGCACCGCGCCGCGAGCCCGGCCGTCTGGCTCAACCCGTGGCGCTGGTACTCGGTGCCGACCGCGGCGGCCGACTCGGTCGCGGTCGACGACGACGATCACCTCTGGGACCTGGCGCGGCTCGGATGGGCCCTGCGCGGGTCGCCGGTCACGGTCACCGTGCCCATCGGTGCATACACCAGCGGCGGATCGGGCGACGTCGTGGTGTGGGACGACGACACGGCGACGCAACTGTTCGACGCGCTGGAGTCCGACTCGCCCGTCCCGCAGGCCGTGCTCGACGCGCAACCCTGATTCCGTACCTCAATGCCGCGAGCCCGGCCGACCCGACAGCGCCTGCGGTCGCCGGCGGCAGCGTGTCACTGTGAGCCAGCTAACTACCGTCGACACCCTCCGCTGACCCCAATCTGGAGTCAGTCAAGTTAGGCAAGACTGTCCGAAGTAAGCCTCACCTTCGATGACAAGTCCCCTGACCTGCACTATTTTGGAGATCATGAACCACGCCGACGCCACCAACACCAAGTTTCACGGACTTCTCCTCGACCAGATCCGCGAAGAGTTCACGGCGTCGCAGCAATACATCGCCATCGCCGTCCACTTCGACGGTGCCGACCTGCCCCAACTCGCGGGGCACTTCTACAAGCAGTCCGTCGAGGAGCGCAACCACGCCATGATGCTGGTTCGTCATCTGCTGGACCGCGATGTCGAGGTCGAGATCCCCGGCGTCGACGCGGTCCGCAACGAGTTCGCGTCGCCCCGCGAGGCGATCGCGCTGGCTCTCGACCTCGAGCGCACCGTCACCGATCAGATCGTCGCGCTGGCCGCCGCGGCCCGTGACGAGCACGATTACCTGGGCGAACAGTTCATGCAGTGGTTCCTCAAGGAGCAGGTCGAAGAGGTGGCCTCGATGACCACCCTGCTGCGCGTCGCCGAGCGCGCCGGAGACAACCTGTTCGACCTGGAGAACTTCGTCGCGCGGGAATTCACCGCAGGCGCCACTGACCCGACGGCGCCTGCCGCTGCCGGCGGCAGCCTCTGATCTAGTCCCGGCCGGCTTCGGTCAGACCGTTCTGCAGCCAGTCCTTGGTGCGCCCTGGGTGGTTGGTGGCCAACCACGCCACGCCCTGCTCGCGGCAGAACTGCACGTCCTCGTAGTGGTCGACGGTCCAGCAGTACAGTGCCCGCCCCTGGGCCGCGGCGCGGTCCACGAGTTCCGGGTGGTCCCGCAGCGTGGTGATCGACGGACCGACGGCCGTGGCTCCGACGGTTGTCGCGGCGCTGCCTGCGAGATATCGCGACGTCTCCCCCAGCAGCACAGTCGGCAGCAGCGGGGCGGCGCGCCGGATCCGCCACACCGCCGCGGCGCTGAATGACATCACCACGGCGCGCGACAGATCCGCCGACGGCGGCGCGGCGATGCCGAACCGGTGCAGCAGGGCCAGCACCTTGTTCTCGACCAGCGCGCCGTAGCGCACCGGATGCTTGGTCTCGATGAACAGCTTCACTGGGCGGCGGAAGTCCAGCACCAGCTCGACGAGCTTCTCCAGCGTGAGCAGTCCGGTGTCGCCGTGGGTGCCGTCGGCCCGCCAGCTGCCGTGCCACTTCCCGTAGTCGTACTGCCGAAGCTCGTTCAGGGTGAGTTCGCTGACCAGGCCAGTCCCGTTGGCGGTGCGGTCGATCCGGCGGTCGTGCACGCACACCAGGTGACCGTCGCGGGTGAGCCTGACGTCGCACTCGACGCCGTCGGCACCCTCCCGGAGGGCCAACTCATAGGCGGCGAGAGTGTGCTCGGGCCGGTCGGCCGAGGCGCCCCGATGGGCGACGACGAACGGGTGCCCGTCCAACACTTCCCCCGCCGAGTCCATGGTCCTATGCTGCCGGTTCGCGTCCGCTTGTCTCAACCGGTGGCGCGACTTCGGTGTCGGTCGGCGTCGCGGTCTCAGGCGCTGCGCCCTCGGCGGCGACCACCACCCAGCGGTGCGCGGAACGCTCGACGGGCTTGGCCTCGAACCCGCGCCAGACCCGCGTGGTGGCCAGCACCGCGGCCATCGCGATCAGATACCCGCAGATCATGGCGATGGTGTTGTCCGCGACGGCCTGCGCCGAGTGGTTGACGCTCACACCGAACCAGCGATAGCTGAACAGTGTCGCGACCGAGAACGTCGCGACCAGCGCGCTGAGCCCCCACAGCACCCACCAGACGAGGATCGGTTTGCGCATCCGCGTGTAGTGGCCCTCAGCGGTCGCGGTCTCGATGACATAGACCGGCGCCCAGAACAGATTCACCAGCGGCACCACGCACCCGAACCACAGCGCCGACGTCGGGCGCGGATCTGCGGTGCCCTGGTGCGCGAAGACCGCGGCCCGTCGCGCGATGAGCCACCGCGCCATCACCACCCAGCAGGTGATCACGGCGGCCAGGGCCGCGACGCTGATGATCAGGCCCAGCAGCACGGCCGTCGCCGCCAGCACGGAGTTGAGCAGCACGGACCTGTTGATCACCAACAGGATGTAGCGCAGCAGGTACACGCCGGCGGCCACACCCAGCAGGACGGCGGTGATCCTCAGCACCCGGTCGACCACAACCGCGGGGGGACCGCTGGGCGGCGGCGCCACGGAGTCGACGTCGAGGGGAACCGCGTCCTGCAGGCTCCAGCGCGGGATGACGTCATATCGCGGCGGCGGCCCCAGCGGGCGTCGGCGGGGCTTCGGGGCGGGTGGCGAGCCTGGGCGCACCGCGATCCAGCGGAAACCCGGGGGGAGCTGACCATTCCTCGACGGCGCAGCGGCGGTGGGCGGCTGACCCGGCGCGGGCCGGTTCCACCCCGGGTGCGGGGCAGGTGCAGCAGCGGTCTCCGCGCTGGGCGGAAGCAACGACCCCTGACAACGGGGGCACCACGCGCGCTGCTTGTCGCGCACGTTCCAACGCGTGCCACACGACGCACAGACCTGGATCACCGCACCAGCCTAACGACGGGGCTTGCGTGACCGGGCGTTCAGACGGTGCCCGCCGCGCCGGAATCGGTCACCACGGCGCGACCGGACTGCGACCAGGCCAGCATCCCGCCGTCGACGTTGACGGGCTCATAGCCGTTGCGCTGCAGGTACTGCGCCACGCGCTGCGACCGTCCGCCGGCATGGCAGATGACGTAGAGCTGTTTCTCGGCGTCGATCTCGGCCATCCTCGCCGGAACGTCACCCATCGGGATGTGCTGAGCGTCGGGGGCATGCCCGCGCTGCCACTCGTCGTCCTCGCGGACGTCGAGCAGCACGGCGTCGTCGCCGAACACCGTGGGCAAGCCGTCGATCTGGATCTGCGGTACGGCCGAGTCGTCCATGACTGCGATCCTGTCATGTCGTCCGGCGCAGGCGCTGCCGGTCCGGGTGATTCCGCCGCGCAGCAAGTGCGCACCTATCCACAGTTTCCACAGCCTTATCCACAGATGTTCCTAGGTGTCGACTGCACCTTTCCTGGCGTTATGCCGTCAGCGGACGACAAATTGTGGATAACCCTGTTCTCGGCGTCGCAACCATCAACAATCCCCCGGGCCAGCGAGCGAAATTGGTTGACTGGCTAACTGTTTTGGCCCAATTTCTGCCTGGATACAGGAGGGGTTATGATCGCCGTCACAAGAGAATGTCTGTGACGCATCTCACTTGGGGGCAGGATTTTGAACATGCAGGTCAGGACCAGCCGATGACGACTCAACCTCTCGGGCCGCAGTCGGCCCAATCCTCGCACTGGTCCTCGTCGACATGTAACAGGTCGTACGTTCTGGCACTGCTGCGCGCCGGCGTCGTCGCACTGGTGCTGATGGGCGTGCTCGCGCTCATCGTCCTCTTCTGACCTGTCGCGTCCCGCTCGCTGATTCAGCCGCTCCCGGCGCGGACTGTCCACACCACCCGGTAAGTACCCGCGGCCGGCACCCAACCGAACCGTCGCGAGTCGACGACTCCCGGCGCGTCCGGATTGTCCGACCGCGCCTCGAAGGTCGCCCCTCCCCCAGTCCCCTGTACTTCGCCCGCTCGCTTGATCAGCCATCGCGACGACGACGTCGGGTCCGGGAACACCCGTAACTGCCCCGGTTTCACCCGGCCCCACCGGATCGCCAACAGTCCGTCACCCGGGCGCAACGTCGGTCGCATCGAGTCCTCGACCACCACGAATCTGCGCATTGGCCAGGCCCGGGTTGATCGATTTCGCGGCACGCCGAAAGTGTAGGTTGGACCTATGCTGCATCGACTTTTTTCCAATGCGACCCCCGCCCACGCACACTGCGACCTGTACTGCGGTGTCTACGACCCTGCGCAGGCCAAGATCGAAGCGCTGTCCTGCCTCAAGACCCTGCAGAAGTACCACGACTCGGATGACGAGCACTTCAAGACTCGGGCCATCATCATCAAGGAGCGCCAGGCCGAAGAGGTCAAGCATCACCTGATGGTGCTGTGGGCCGACTTCTTCGCCAAAGACCACTTCGAGCAGTTCCCGAACCTGCACCAGCTGTTCTGGGACGGCGTCCACGGCGCAGGCGATGTCAAGAAGTCGCTGGACGTGGCCGTGGCCGAGAAGCTGCTCAAGACGATCGACGAGATCGCCGACATCTTCTGGCAGACCGACAAGGGCAAGCAGATGGGCGTCTACCCGCCTGCCTGAGCTGACCCCTCACACCCTCCTCGGGGCGCCGTGCCTGATGGCACGGCGCCCCGATTAGCACTCGGGTCCTCTTGCCTGCCAACGCCTGTGTGCCTCATCCTGAGCGCACCGACCCACAGTCGTGTCGCGCCATGCAGTCAGTCTTGAGTTGCGCGGAGGCAGAGATGGACACCGGCTCCGGGCGAGCGATCGGGCTCGCCCCCTTCCATTCCCGTGGTGCTCTGAAGGGTTTCGTGGTGTCCGGGCGGTGGCCCGACTCGACGAAGGAATGGGCCCAGCTGCTGATGGCCGCGGTGCGCGTCGCATCACTGCCCGGATTGTTATCGACGACAACGATTTTCGGCGTCCGTGAAGAGCTTCCCGACTCCCCCCAGCCCGACACCGTCGGCCTGGTACTCGCCGAGGGGACCGTGGTCGGTGAATCCGCCATCCCGCCCGGCCATTTCGCCGCTCGTCAACCACCGGCACTGCTGATGCTGCACCCGCCGTCGGAAACCATGCCGTCGTTACCCGAGTGCTCCGGGGCGGCGTCGGGCTGCGTCCTGCTGCCTGGACTGCCCCATCTGGGCCTTGAACATCGGGCCGCGTGGGTGGAGGCGGAGTCCGACGGCACGGTCACCTCAATGGTCAGCCGGGTCGGAATCGATCCGATAAGCCACCCGGACACCGCGATCCTCGCGATGCTTCTCGCCGCTTGAGCCACCCCACCTGAGACAGCGCCACCTCCGTGCGACCGCGGCAGGGCTGACGACGTCTGAGATGCGCCGACTGTCAGTCCCACAGTAAGGTCCTCAAGGGATGTCTGCTGATCCTCCGATGGATCCCTCGGTAAGTCCTGCGGCGGGGCCGGCGGATCAGCAGGCGAGTCGCAGATGCGTCCCCCCACTGCCACTTTCTATGTCGCTGGACCGCGACCAGCCTCGGCCCATGGACCGGCGGCGCCAGGTGCTCCGCGGACTGGGGGAGATGAACTGGTCAACGCAACAGCAAAGAACCTTCGAAAGAGGGCCGATATCTGCAGCGGTTGCCCGCAGACAGAAGTCATGACATAAATATGGTCGCGCGACCATCGGCGCCGAGGAAGCTAAGCCCCCGCATGAACCCATTTCCCCTGCTGCACACCGCGCGTAGCGCTGAAAATGTGGCAGAAGTCGCAGCGTAAGTGTCATTTCATGCAAGAACTTGGTTGAGCCGTCAATTTTCCCCTCGTTTGCACTTGGTTAACAGCGCATCAGTCGCTACGATGATCAGCAAATAGACGAAACAGTCGGGGTGCGGCGCGGTATGTGGAGGTCAAAAGGATGAGTACAACGTTCGCTGCGCGATTGAATCGCCTGTTCGACACGGTGTACCCGCCGGGACGCGGGCCGCATACGTCGGCCGAGGTGATCGCAGCGCTGAAGTCTGAGGGCGTCACCATGTCCGCCCCCTACCTGTCCCAACTGCGGTCCGGCAATCGGACCAACCCGTCGTCGGCCACCATGGCCGCACTGGCCAACTTCTTCCGGATCAAGCCCGCGTACTTCACCGACGACGAGTACTACGAGAAGCTCGACAAGGAACTCACCTGGCTGGCCAACATGCGCGATGAGGGTGTCCGTCGCGTGGCCGCCCGCACCGTCGGGTTGTCGGCCGAGTCCCAGCAGGATCTTGTGCAGAAGGCCGAAGAGCTTCGGCGCAAGGAACACCTGGACTAGGCCTTTCGGGCCCCGTCAGACCACCGACAGATTCCGGTACTGGCGGGCGATCTCGATGATCCACTCTCGGTCCGAATAACTCTCGGGTTGACGCAGCCACACGGGCCCGGGGAACCGGGCGTGGCCGCCCCCGTGGCGCCCGGTGTGAATCCACTCGGCAATCGCGCGCGCCTGTTCCACGGGGGTCACGTCGGGCACCTCCCAGTTTCCGCGGGTCGCCGCGTAGCCGTCGATGTTCTCGGCTGGGCGTTCGTCGCCGTCGGGCACCTGCCGCCGCAGCGCCGCCGTGGCCTCCAGGAACAGCGCGTCCGAAATCAGTGAAAGCCGTTCTGCGACCCGGAAGACCATCGGACCGCGCGGTCGCACACCGATTCCGATGTCAGGCTGACGGCGCTCGAGTTCGGTCAGCAGCGGCTGAATGAGCGACAGTTCGCGTCGACCGCTGAACCAGTCCTCCACCGTGGGCAGCAGTGAGCCCGCGCCGACGACGGCCATGGCGCAGCCCAGCAGCACCACCGCGCTGCCGACGCCGATCAACCCGGCGTCGCTGACGGCGCGGATCAAGAAGAACGCCGCCGCCAGCAGGATCAGGACGATGCCGAGGGTGAAGACGAACAGCGCGCGGCCGCGACGGCTGCTGTTGGAATGCCGAACGCCTGCCCACGCCACCAGCGTCAGCGCAAACATCACATAGAGAAGCGGCACCAACCACGGCAGCGCCAGGTTGGACGAGCCCATGTTGCGGGTCAGGTATTCGGCCGGAGCCATCTCCTCCTGTTGGCCGCCGGCGAAGAACAGCGTCGCCGTCACGACCGCCACCGCAGCCGCAAAGCTGTACTGCACAAAGGCAATTCGGCGGACTGTCACAGGACTGCGGTGTGAGGCGACACTGGTGATCATGACGCAGCTGCCCGCGGCGCAGGCGATCAGGGCGATCTGGCTGATGCCCACCGCGACGTTGGGCCAGCGCAGCCAGGTGTCGATCAGGAGCGTCAGCGGCGCCCAGTTGAGGGCTGCGACGACGGCGAGACTGCCGAGGGCCACGATCATGGCCGTACTGACCAACGACTGCTTGTTGACCAGAGCCCAGCCGATGCGCACACCGGTGGCCATTCCGAGCAGGCCCGCGATCACCCAGACCGTCAACCAAATGCCTCCCCGAGTCGCACCTGCACGATCGAGGACCGGTCGGAGGGCATCCGTCCCAACCGGTACAGCAGCAGCGCCGCGAAATCCTCGGCGTCCTGCTCGATGTCCTCGCCGCCCGGCCCCATGCAACCCGTGCGCTGGTTGAGCATGTAGCTGATCAGGTCGTCGCTGGCGATCTCCGTGGCGCGGCGGGCCACTTCGGCGACCGCGATGCCGTCATGCCCGAGCACCAGGTGGCCGAGTTCGTGCGCCAGGGTCCGGTCCCACGTGGGCAGCCCCCGCTGGATGAGGAACTCATCGTGGTCGTTGTACTGGCGCCATTGACCGCACACGCCCTCGGGCAGTTCGGCCATCTTGACTTCGATGTCCCGGCCGCGGTCGGTACTGACGGCGTCGACGAGACGTTGCAGGGTCACCTCACCCTTGCGGGGCGCCAGATCGAGCACCTCCGCCACCGCCCGCGTCACACGGCGACTGGCCGGCATGTCCCTCCTTTAACCACGCCCTTCATGGTCTGACTGTCACTCCAGGAACCGCGCCGTGCCTGCCGCACGGACCGCATGTCCCGCCTTCGCCTGTCGGTATCCCATCAGTCCCCCGACCCCGGTGAGCACCATCAACCCCGCGACACCCGGCAGCGCCATTCCCGCGATTTCGGCCAGGGCCGCGTCGCGCAGGTACTCGGGGTACCCGGCGCGGAATGCGGTGGGGACGACGTCGAGTCCGACGCCCGGGCCCGCCTGATGGACCGGGAGGATCGTGACCGACGCCGCCGCGGGCGGCGGTGGCACTGCTGGCGGTGCGGCGTCGACCTGGCTGGGCGCGGTGACGGTGCCGACGGGCGGCGGCACCACAGGCACGACAACCGCCGGCGGAACCACGGCCGGCGGCGGCGGAACCGCGGGTGCAAGAGGCGCCCCGGGCGTCAGGCCCTCGGGAAGCTCGGGTTCGGCCGGCGCGTTGTCGGATGGCTGACCGTAGGGACTGCCCGGCCAGCGTGCGGGGCCTTCGCCGTCGCCGCCCTGCTCGGGGAACCCGCCCTCGATCGGCGGCTCACCCGGCTGACCTGGTTCGCCTGGCTCACCCGGTTCGCCGGGTTCCCTTGGGCCACAGGGGTCTTTGGGATCTCGGGGATCATCGGGATCACGCGGCGGCCAATGTCCGTGACCCGGCTTCGGCCCAGTGCCCTCGCCTGGCTTGGGCCAATGGCCCTCGCCAGGTTTGGGTCCGTTGCCCTGGCCAGGTTTGGGTCCGTTGCCCTCGCCTGACTTGGTCGGCGGTCGCTGCCCGCCCCACTCTTTGACGTCGTCGCCGCGCCGCGGTCCCGACGACCCATCGTCCCGGTCGTCGCGCGAGGCGCGCTCACTGCGCGGGCCTGCCGGGGACTCGGATCCGGGGGAACCTCCGCGCGGGGGTCCGCCATAGGGTCCGGACTTCTCCTGCGCTCCGCGCTTGAATCCTGACTCCCCGGTGGTGTCACGGGTGCCACCGTCTTGACCAGCGCCGCTCTCATCGCCGGTGCTGGCAGCGGCCACTCCCAGGCCAAGCCCGCCGACTCCGCCGAGCAGCAAACCACAGGCGATCGCCCCCCCGATCGCCGCGACGCGCAACCGCGACCCGTCCACCTCTGACCTGTTTCGCCGTTCGGCGAGCCCCCGTGCCCGCCCCATGAACAATTCCGCTCATTGTCGCATATTCCCAGGTGGCGATTTCCGTTCCGGAGCCAGACGCTAGGGTTGGCGCAGGGCCGTGCAGCGAACCAGCGACGGCCCCGCGACATGCGCGGACACACCACCGGGAGGCAGCCGGGAATGGCCCTGTTCACAAAGCGGAAGAGCCGTGCGACTCGTCGTGCTGAGGCCAGAGCTCTCAAGGCCAAAGCGAAGATGGAGGCCAAGCTCGGGGCTAAGAACGAGATGCGCCGCATCAAGGCCGAACAACGTTCCGCCGCCAAAGCTCTCAAAGCACAGGTCAGAGCTCAGCGTGAGAGCGACCGGGCGGCCGTCAAGGTCGCCGAGACTCAGCTCAAGGCTGTTCGCGAGGGCAAGTTCCTGTCACCGGGACGCGTGCGGCGTGGGTTGACCGTCGTCAGGCTGCTCGCCCCCGTGCTGGTGCCGATCGTCTACCGCGCCACCACCGCCGTGCGCGGCCTGCTCGACGAGCGGCGGGCGGATCAGCTCGGAGTTCCGCTGGCCCAGCTGGGGCAGTTCTCAGGCCAGGGTGGGGCACTGTCGGCGCGCATCGCGGGGGCCGAGCGGTCGTTGCGCGCGGTGGCCGAGAAGAGCCCGAAGGACGCCGAGACCAAGCAGTTCGTTGCCGCCATCACGTCGCGGCTCACGGACCTGTCGGCCGCCGTCACGGCCGCCGAGAACATGCCGGCCAACCAGCGCCGAGCCGCGCATACGGCCATTTCAAACCAACTCGATGGGATCGACGCCGACCTGATGGCGCGACTCGGCGTGCTCTGACGTGGTCCGCGAGCACGGCCGATCGGCAAACACCCACCTGGCATGATGGTCCACACCGGGTGACGTGAGACGACGAGGTGCAAAGGAGCAACCCGATGGCCGAGCAGCAGGATCAGCCCGAGGAGCGTCCGGAGGCGGCTGCGCAGCCTTCCGACACACCGGCGCCACCGCCAGCGCCCGCACCTCCCGCCAATGAGGTGACCGCCCCGAAGGCTGCGAGCGAGGTGCCCGCCAAAAAGGCACCCGCGAAGAAAGCCCCGGCTAAGAAGGCTGCGGCCAAGAAAGCACCCGCCAAGAAAGCCGCGGCCAAGAAGGCTGCGGCCAAGAAGGCACCTCCCGCCAACGCGGCGCCGCCGTCCAAGTCGGCACCGGCACAGGCCGCCCCGCCCGCTGCCGCACCAGCAGCTCCACCCGCTGCGGCTCCCGCACCACCCCCTCCAGCTCCCGCACCAGCCGCTCCTGTCCCCGCCGCCGCAGTGCCCGTCTCGAGCAACGGCGCAGGCCGGCCCGATGCGGCCCGCGAGGCCGCCGCGCAGGCCAAGTCCGCCGTCGAGAAGGCGGCCGACGCGGTGAACCGGCCCGCTCCGTTCACCCCTGACGCCGGCGGACGCTCACCCGTTCCGTTCGTCGTGGCCATCGTGGTCAGCCTGCTTGCCGTCCTGCTCGTCCGTCGCCTGCGCCAGCACGACGAGGGGGCCTGACAGCGCGCTCGCTACTATTTCGCCCGTGACCGTAGAACCCCGCGCCACCGCAGACCTGGTCGATGAGATCGGCCCCGACGTCCGCAGCTGCGACATCCAGTTTCGGCAGTTCGGCGGTCGCAGCGAGTTCGCCGGACCGATCAGCACGGTGCGCTGTTTCCAGGACAACGCCCTGCTGAAGTCGATCCTCTCGGAGCCGGGCGACGGTCGGGTTCTCGTGATCGACGGCGATGCGTCACTGCACACCGCGCTCGTCGGCGACGTCATCGCCGAGTTGGGCAGGTCCAACGGCTGGGCCGGGCTGATCATCAACGGTGCGGTGCGGGACGCGTCGACGTTGCGGACCCTCGACATCGGCATCAAGGCCCTGGGCACCAACCCGCGCAAGAGCACCAAGACCGGCGCCGGCGACCGGGACGTCACGGTCTCGCTCGGCGGGGTGACGTTCACCCCCGGCGACATCGCCTACAGCGACGACGACGGAATCGTCGTCGTCGCCGCGTAGGCCGCGTGCTCGGCTAGGCCGAAACCGCCTTGGCCGCCCGGTGCCTGGTGAAGTGCAGGGCGTCGTCGTCGACCTTGCCCTGCCGAATCGCTCGGATGTCGAAGAAGTAGTTCTGCTTGGCCTTCCACGGCCCGTGCGATCCCGACTTCGGCAGATGGTCCAGGGCGCGCTGGAAGTAGCCCGGTGAGAAGTCGGTGAACGGCAGCACCTCGACCTCCGGGCCGGGATGCTTGGGTTCGACCGCGTCGTAGCCGTGCTCGTCCATGTAGTTGAGCAGACGGCACACGTACTCCGACACCAGATCGGCCTTCAGCGTCCAGGAGGCGTTGGTGTAACCGATGGTGAAGGCCATATTCGGGATGCCGGAGAGCATCATCGCCTTGTAGGCCATCGACTTGGAGATGTCCACGGGCTCGCCATTGCGCGTCACTTGCGCGCCGCCGAACAGACGCATATTCAAACCCGTTGCGGTGATGATGATGTCGGCCTCGAGCTCGGCACCGGAGGTGAGCTTGATGCCAGTCTCGGTGAAGCGGTCGATGGTGTCGGTGACGACGTCGGCCTTGCCCCTGCGGATCGTCTTGAACAGATCGCCGTTGGGCGCCAAGCAGAGTCGCTCATCCCACGGGTTGTAGCTGGGGTTGAAGTGCTTGTCCACGTCGAAGCCCTCGGGCAGACGACGCTTGGCCATGGTCAGCAGGGTCTTGCGCATGTAGTCCGGGAAGCGTCGGGACAGCTGGTACTGCGCGGTGCTGAACGTGACGGCCTTCCACCGGTTCACGAAGTGGGCGGCCTTGGCGGGCAGGTACTTGTTGGCCCGCTCGGCGATGGGGTCGACGTCCGGCAGCGACCCGATGAAGGTTGGCGAACGCTGCAGCATCGTCACGTGGCCGGCACCCGAATTCGCCAGGGCCGGAATGAGAGTGACGGCGGTGGCGCCGCTACCGATGACGACGATCCTCTTGTCGGCGTAATCGAGATCCTCGGGCCAATGCTGCGGATGCACGATGGTGCCGCGGAAGTCCTCGGTGCCCGCGAACTCCGGCGTGTAACCCTCGTCGTAGTTGTAGTAACCGCTGCACGCGAACACGAAGCCGGCCTGCAGTTGGGTGGTCTCGCCGTCCCGTTCGACGGTGACGGTCCACCGCTGGTCGGCGTCGGACCAGTCGGCCGACGTGACGGTGGTGTTGTACCGGATGTGCTTGTCGATCCCGTTCTCGACAGCCGCGTCCTTGATGTATGCCTTGATCGAGGCGCCGTCGGCGATCGACTTGGCCGACTCCCACGGCTTGAACCGGAACCCGAGCGTGAACATGTCGGAGTCCGAGCGGATGCCCGGGTACTTGAACAGGTCCCACGTACCGCCCAGATCGGCGCGGCGTTCGAGGACGACATAGCTCTTGTCCGGGCAGCGGTCCTGCAGGTGCCAGGCGGCACTGATACCGGAGATCCCCGCCCCGACGATGACGACATCGACAAACTCAGTCATGGCGCCAAAGCTATCAACAGGGTGTTGAGTGAGTCAACAGAGTGTTGAACATTTCAACACCCTGTTAAGGTGGCGAGGGTGTCAGCCCCCAGTGCCGCCCGAGCGAATCGCGGACGCCGTTCGGCGCGCCCCTCCGGAGACGACCGTGAGCAGGCGATTCTCGAGACCGCACGGCGTCTGCTGGAGGAGAAGCCCTTCACCGAAATCTCGGTCGACGACCTCGCTAAGGGCGCGGGGCTGTCGCGGCCCACGTTCTACTTCTACTTCCCGTCCAAAGAGGCCGTGCTGCTGTCCCTGTTGGACCCGCTGATCACGCGCGCCGACACCGGCTTCGCCCGGGTGAGCGAACTTCGCTCCGATCCCCCCAAGGCGTTTCGGGCTGGCATCCACACGTTCTTCGACGCGTTCGCCTCGCAGCCCGTCATGGGTCGGGTCGGTGCGCAGGCTCTGTCGACCAGTCCCGAGGTCCGGGCGCTCTGGACGCAGTTCATGCAGCGCTGGATCGACCAGACGGAGGCGCTGATCAACTCTGAGCGGGAGCGCGGCGCGGCACCCGAGACCATCCCTGCCCGCGAACTGGCCATCGCGCTCAACCAGATGAACGAGCGGGCGATGGTGGCGGCGCTGACCGGGGAGTCCGCATCGGTTCCCGCCAACCAGATGGTGGAGACCCTGGCCCACATTTGGATGTCCAGCATCTACGGCGACCGCCTGCTCTAGCAGCCCCACCCCCGCGAGCTCCCACCCCCGCAACCTCCCCCACCCCGCAACTCCCCACCCCCGCGAGCGTGCTGGGGTCCCCGCTTGCGGGGCGTCTGTACGGTGACACGCCGTCATCTCCGTACAAACTGGGGCGCTCGATCTCGGAAATGTCGGACCTCAATGCGAACATATGTTCGTGTTCGACGAGTCCGCTCACACCTCGGCCAGCATCCTGCACGCCGACCTGGACTCCTTCTACGCCTCAGTCGAGCAGCGCGACGATCCGACGCTGCGCGGGCGTCCCGTCATCGTCGGCGGCGGTGTCGTGCTCGCGGCCAGCTACGAGGCCAAGGCCTACGGCGTGCGCACCGCGATGGGCGGTCGCCAGGCGCTGCAGCTGTGCCCGGCCGCGATCATCGTGCCGCCCCGCATGTCGGCCTACTCGCGCGCCAGCGAGGCGGTTTTCGAGGTGTTCCGCGACACCACGCCCGTCGTCGAACCGCTCTCGGTCGACGAGGCATTCCTCGACGTCAGCGGATTGCGGCGCACCGCAGGCGCGCCCGTCGTGATCGCGGCACGCCTGCGCGAACGGGTCCTCGACGAGGTGGGGCTGCCCATCACCGTCGGTATCGCGCGCACTAAGTTCCTGGCCAAGGTCGCCAGCCAGGTGGCCAAACCCGATGGGCTGCTGCTGGTTCCGCCACACGAGGAGTTGGCCTTTCTCCATCCGCTGCCGATCCGCCGGTTGTGGGGTGTGGGCGCCAAGACCGAGGAGAAGCTGCGGGCCCACGGCATCGAAACGGTCGCGCAGGTGGCCGAACTGGGTGAGAGCACGCTGTCCGCGATGGTCGGCGGGGCGATGGGCCGGCAGCTGTACTGCCTGTCCCGCAACATCGACCGCCGGCGCGTCGTCACGGGCGTGCGGCGCCGGTCGGTCGGCGCGCAGCGTGCGTTGGGCCGGCGCGGCAGCACGATGTCGGCCGCTGAAATCGACGCCGTGGTGCTCAACCTGATCGACCGCATCACCAGGCGCATGCGGTCGGCCGGACGCACCGGGCGGACGGTGACGCTGCGCCTGCGATTCGCCGACTTCGGCCGGGCGACCCGATCTCACACGCTGCCCCATGCCACGTCTGCGACCGAACCGATCCTGGCCGCGGCCCGCGACCTCGTCGCGGCCGCCGCACCGCTGACCGCCGAGCGGGGCCTGACGCTGGTGGGTTTCGCGGTGTCGCACATCGACCGTTCGGGTGCTGCGCAGCTGGAGTTGCCCTTCGGTCCGCACGTCGAGCGCGAGACCGTGGACCGCGCGGTCGACGACGTTCGTCGTCGGTTCGGCAACGCCGCACTCACCCGTGGGGTGCTCGTCGGCCGCGACCACGGCGTCGAGGTGCCGGTGCTGCCGGACTGAGCCGCGTCAGCGCGCCGACGTGAACTCCGCCAGTTCCGCCGCCGACCAGGTGTTGATGATGCGTTCGGCCGGCACCTCGTTGTCCAGTGCGCGCTGCGCGCCGTACCCGAGGAAGTCGAGTTGGCCGGGCGCGTGCGCATCGGTGTCGATCGAGAACAGGCATCCGATGTCGCGGGCCAGGGTCATGAGCCGCGACGGCGGGTCCCGGCGCTCCGGACGCGAGTTGATCTCCACCGCGGTGCCATGATCCCGGCAGGCCGTGAACACCTTCTCCGCGTCGAACTTCGACTCGGCACGCAGACCACGACCGCCCGCGACCAGGCGGCCCGTGCAGTGCCCGAGCACCGACACCCGCTGGTGTTGGACCGCGCGCACCATCCGCCGCGTCATCGCGGGGGCGTCCATCGCGAGTTTCGAGTGCACGCTGGCCACCACCACGTCCAGGCGGTCGAGCAGGTCGGGTTCCTGGTCCAGCGTGCCGTCCTCAAGGATGTCGACCTCGATGCCGGTGAGGATGCGCATGGGCGCGAACCGTTCCCGCAGTTCGTCGATGACGTCCAACTGCTCGCGCAGCCGATCTGGGGAGAGGCCGTTGGCCACCCGCAGTCGCGGCGAATGATCGGTGAGCGCGCAGTACTCGTGCCCCAGGGCGTGCGCGGCGGCCATCATCTCCGGAATCGGCGCCGAACCGTCGGACCAGTTCGAATGCAGGTGCAGATCTCCCTTCAGCGCGGCCCGCAGTTCTCCGCCGCCCAGATCCTCTGCCGCAGAACGCAACTCAACCAACACGTCAGGTTCCCGGCCCGACCAGGCCTGCGCGATCACCGCGGCCGTCTTGGGACCGATGCGCGGCAGGGACTGCCATGAGTTGGCCCGACCGTGCTTGGCACGCTGCTCGTCGGTCAGCGCGTCCACCACGTCGGCGGCGTTGCGGTAGGCCATCACGCGGCGGCTGTCCTCACGCGCCCGGTCCTTGTAGTAGGCGATCTCGCGCAGGACGGCCGCCGGGTCCAGGGTTGCCATGTCTCCAGTGTGCCCGGACTTCGTTGACGTGAAGCGCCGTCTGCGGGTCGCGATTAGCCTCGGTGTCATGCGATTCGCGTTCAAAACCTCACCGCAGAACACCACATGGTCCGACATGCTCGCGGTCTGGAAGGCCGCTGACCAGATCGACGTCTTCGAGTCGGGTTGGACCTTCGACCACTTCTATCCGATCTTCTCAGACCCCACCGGGCCGTGCCTTGAGGGATGGGTGACGCTGACGGCGCTCGCGCAGGCCACGGAGCGGTTGCGGGTCGGCGTCCTGGTCACCGGCATCCACTACCGCCATCCTGCGGTGCTGGCCAACATGGCCTCAGCGCTGGACATCGTTTCGAACGGGCGCCTCGAACTGGGCATCGGCGCGGGCTGGAACGAGGAGGAGTCCGGGGCCTACGGCATCGAGTTGGGCAGCATCAAGGAGCGCTTCGACCGGTTCGAGGAGGCATGTCAGGTGCTCAAGGGACTGCTCAGTCAGGAGACGACGACCTTCGACGGCACGTTCTACCAACTCACCGACGCCCGCAACGAGCCCAAGGGCCCGCAGCAGCCCAACCCGCCGATCTGCATCGGCGGCAGCGGCGAGAAGCGCACCCTGCGGATCACGGCGCAGTACGCCGACCACTGGAATTACGTGGGCGGCCCGCCGGAGGAGTTCGCGCGTAAGCGGGACGTGTTGGCCGCGCACTGCGCTGACATCGGCCGCGACCCGAAGGAGATCATGCTGTCCTCCCATGTCCGATTGAGCCCCGAGCACGACTATCAGAAGGTGGTCGACGAGGCCGCCGCCCTGGGCGCCGAGGGACTGGATCTCGCGATCGTCTACCTGCCGTCGCCCTATGATCCCGCGGTGCTCGAACCGTTGGCGCAGACGATCCGGGACTCGGGCCTGCTCAGCCAGTGACCGCAGCGTGCAGACCTGGCAAATTGGCGCCGGCGTGAGGGCTCGTGTGGCCCACGCCGGCGTGCCGCGGTGTGCTAGACGCCGTAGCGAAGGATCTCGGCGGGGGTCACCAACCGCTCGTGTTTGGCCGGGAACTCCCGGCTCTTGACGGGATGCCGGAACAATGACCAGGCGATTCGCCCCACCCGCGAGCGGGACAATGGGTTGACGTGCACTGCTATCACTTCCCTGCGGTCGAAATAGCTGGACCGGGGCCCCACACTACCGCAGTGCCCGCTGTCACACATTAAAACCCGGTAAACCGGCAAACCCGACGAGGCACGCCGAGTTAAAGTCGGATGATTCTGGTGTGACTAGTGTGACTACCGTTGGGGAGCGGCCGTCGGCTTGATCGGCACCGGAAGTGCCGTCTCACCGGTGAGGAACCGATCGACGCCGGCCGCCGCAGCCCGCCCCTCGGCGATCGCCCACACGATCAGCGACTGTCCGCGGCCCATGTCGCCGGCAACGAAGACGCCGGGAACCGTGGTCTGGAAGTCGTCATCGCGCGCGACGTTGCCGCGATCGGTGAACTCGACGCCAAGGTCGGTCAGCAGGCCGGGCTTCTCCGGGCCCACAAAACCCATCGCCAAGAGCACCAGGTCGGCCTCCAGCTCGAAGTCCGTGCCCTCGACCTTCTCGAACTTGCCGGCCTTCATCACGACCTCGTGCACCTTGAGCGCCTTGACGTGGCCGTTCTCGCCCACGAACGCCTCGGTGTTGACGGAGAACACGCGCTCCCCGCCCTCCTCGTGCGCCGAGGACACCCGGAACATCAGTGGGTAGGTCGGCCACGGCGTCGATTCGGCCCGGGTCTCCGGGGGCCGCGGCATGATCTCGAACTGGTGCACGCTGGCCGCGCCCTGGCGGTGCGACGTGCCGAGGCAGTCGGCACCGGTGTCGCCGCCGCCGATGATGACGACCTTCTTGCCCTTGGCCGTGATGGGCGGCTGGCCGTCGTCGTCGGTGACGGGGTCGCCGAGTTGGACCCGGTTGGCCCACGGCAGGAACTCCATCGCCTGATAGATGCCCTCGAGTTCACGCCCGGGGACCGGCAGGTCACGCCACGCGGTGGCGCCGCCCGCCAGCACCACGGCGTCGAAGTCCTCACGCAGCTGCTCGACGGTGATGTCGACGCCGACGTTGACGCCCGCACGGAAGACCGTGCCCTCGGCCTCCATCTGCTCGAGACGGCGGTCGATGTGCCGCTTCTCCATCTTGAACTCGGGGATGCCGTAGCGCAGCAGGCCGCCGATCCGGTCGGCACGCTCGAAGACCGTGACGTGGTGCCCAGCCCGGGTCAACTGCTGGGCGGCGGCCAGGCCGGCCGGTCCGGAGCCGACGACGGCGACCTTCTTTCCGGTCAACACCTCCGGCGGCAGCGGCACAACCCAGCCCTCGTCGAAGGCGTTGTCGATGATCTCGACCTCGACCTGCTTGATGGTCACCGGATCCTGGTTGATGCCCAGAACGCATGACGCCTCGCACGGCGCGGGGCACAGCCGGCCGGTGAACTCCGGGAAGTTGTTGGTCGCGTGCAACCGCTCGATGGCATCGCGCCACCGGCCGCGGAACACCAGGTCGTTCCACTCCGGGATCAGGTTGCCCAGCGGGCATCCGTTGTGGCAGAACGGGATACCGCAGTCCATGCACCGCGACGCCTGCGCCTGCAGGGTGTCGTGGCTGAACTCCTCGTAGACCTCGCGCCAGTCCTTGAGCCGCAGTGGCACGGGGCGACGGGCCGGCGTCTCACGGTGGGTGTGCTTCAGGAAGCCGCTTGGATCACCCACGAGCGGCCGCCATGATCGCGTCGTCGACGCATGCGCCCGCGGCTTCGGCATCGGCGATGGCCTCGAGGACCCGCCGGTAGTCGCGCGGCATCACCTTGACGAAATGCTGCTGCTGGGCTGGCCAGTCGGCCAGGATCCGTTGTCCGACAGCAGAGTCAGTGGCATCAACGTGCGCAGTGATCATTTCGTGCAACCATTCGAGGTCGGCGTCGTCCAGAGCTTCAAGAGCGACCATCTCTCCGTTCAGATTGTCGGGCAGGGCGCGGTTCGGGTCGTAGACGAAGGCGATGCCGCCCGACATACCCGCGGCGAAGTTGCGCCCGGTGGCGCCCAGGATCACGACCCGGCCACCCGTCATGTACTCACATCCGTGATCGCCCACACCCTCGACCACCGCGTGGGCGCCCGAGTTGCGGACGGCGAAGCGCTCACCCACGACGCCGCGCAGGAACGCGGATCCGCTGGTGGCGCCGAACAGGATCACGTTGCCGCCGATGATGTTCTCCTCGGCGACGTAGCCCTCGGGCGCGCCGTCGGACGGCCTGACGACGATCCGTCCACCCGAAAGGCCCTTGCCCACATAGTCATTGGCATCGCCATAGACCCGCAGCGTGATGCCCTTGGGCACGAAGGCGCCGAAGCTGTTGCCCGCCGAGCCCTCGAACGTGATGTCGATGGTCCCGTCGGGCAGGCCCTGGCCGCCGTAGACCTTGGTCACCTCATGGCCCAGCATCGTGCCGACCGTGCGGTTGACGTTGGCGATCTTGGTCGTGAAGCGCACCGGGGTGCCGCTGTCCAGCGCCTCGCGGCACTGCGTGATCAGCTGCTGGTCCAGCGCCTTGTCGAGGCCGTGGTCTTGGCGCGAACTGCAGTACAGGTCCTGGTTCATGAAGGCCGACTCGGGCTCGTGCAGCACCGGCGTCAGGTCCAGCTTGTAAGCCTTCCAGTGCTCGGCGGCCCGCGCGGTGTCGAGTGCGCTGACCTGACCGACCATCTCGTTGATCGTCCGGAAGCCCAACTGCGCCATAAGCTCCCGGACCTCTTCGGCGATGAAGAGGAAGAAGTTCTCGACGAACTCGGGCTTGCCGTTGAAGCGCTCGCGCAGCACCGGGTTCTGCGTGGCCACACCCACGGGGCAGGTGTCCAGGTGGCACACCCGCATCATGATGCAGCCGGAGACCACCAGCGGCGCGGTCGCGAAGCCGAACTCCTCGGCACCGAGCAGCGCCGCGACCACCACGTCGCGGCCGGTCTTGAGCTGACCGTCGACCTGCACCACGATGCGATCGCGGAGTCCGTTGAGCAGCAGGGTCTGCTGCGTTTCGGCCAGGCCGAGTTCCCACGGCGCGCCGGCGTGCTTCTGCGACGTCAGCGGCGTGGCACCGGTGCCACCGTCGTGACCCGAGATCAGCACGACGTCGGCGTGTGCCTTGGAGACGCCCGCGGCGACCGTGCCGACACCGTTCTCGCTGACCAGCTTTACGTGGATACGCGCGGCCGGGTTGGCGTTCTTCAGATCGTGGATCAGCTGGGCCAGATCCTCGATCGAGTAGATGTCGTGGTGCGGCGGCGGCGAGATCAGGCCGACGCCGGGCGTGGAGTGCCGCACCTCGGCCACCCACGGGTACACCTTGTGTCCCGGAAGCTGACCGCCCTCACCGGGTTTCGCACCCTGGGCCATCTTGATCTGGATGTCGGTGCAGTTGGTCAGGTAGTGGCTCGTGACGCCGAAGCGCGCCGAGGCCACCTGCTTGATCGCACTGCGGCGCCAGTCGCCGTTGGCGTCGGGTTCGAAGCGGTCGACGGACTCGCCGCCCTCACCGGAGTTCGACCGGCCGCCGAGGCGGTTCATCGCGATGGCCAGCGTCTCGTGTGCCTCGGCCGAGATCGACCCGTAGCTCATCGCGCCCGTGGAGAAGCGCTTGACGATCTCGCTGGCGGGCTCGACCTCGTCAATCGGAACCGGCTGGCGGACACCCTCTTTGAACTTCAGCAGGCCGCGCAGCGATGCCATCCGCTCGCTCTGGTCGTCGACCAGCTTGGTGTACTCCTTGAACACGGAGTACTGGCCGGTGCGCGTCGAATGCTGCAGCTTGAACACCGTGTCGGGGTTGAACAGGTGGTATTCACCCTCGCGGCGCCACTGGTATTCGCCGCCCACCTCGAGTTCACGGTGCGCCCGCTCGTCGGGACGCTCCAGGTAGGCCAGTTCGTGCCGGGTCGCGACTTCGGCCGCGATGTCGTCGAGGTCGATTCCGCCGGTGGCGCAGTGCAACCCGGTGAAGTACTCGTCGAGCACACGCTGGCTGATGCCGATCGCCTGGAACAACTGCGCGCCGGTGTAGGAGGCCAGGGTCGAGATGCCCATCTTGGACATCACCTTCAGCACACCCTTGCCCGCGGCCTTGACGTAGTTGTTCTTGGCCTCGTCACTGGACAACCCGGTGATGACGCCGCGGTCAACCATGTCCTCGATCGACTCGAACGCCATGTACGGGTTGATCGCGGCGGCACCGAATCCACACAGCATCGCCATGTGGTGCACCTCGCGGGCATCGCCGGCCTCGACGACCAGGCCCACCTGGGTGCGGGTGCGTTCACGCACCAGGTGATGGTGCACCGCGGCCACCGACAGCAGCGACGGGATCGGCGCCAGCCACTCGTTGGACTCCCGGTCGGACAGCACGATGATGCGCGCGCCGTTGCGGATGGCCTGCGAAACCCGCTTGCGCACGTCCTCGAGCGCGCGGCGCAGACCCGGGCCGCCGTCGGCGACGGGGTAGAGGCACTGCACCACGGCGGCCCGCAGGCCGTGCTTGCGACCGCGGATCTCATGGTCGGGGTCGACGTTGATCAGCTTGGCCAGTTCGATGTTGCGCAGGATGGGCTGCGGCACCACGATCTGGCGACAGGAGCTCTCGTCGGGGTTGAGCAGGTCGCCCTCGGGGCCGATCACACCCTGCAGGCTGGTCACCACCTCTTCGCGGATGGCGTCCAGAGGCGGGTTGGTCACCTGCGCGAACAACTGCTGGAAGTAGTCGAAGAGCATCCGCGGGCGCTGCGAGAGCACCGCGATCGGAGTGTCGGTGCCCATCGAGCCCAGGGCCTCGGCGCCCGTGCGGGCCATCGGGGCCACCAGGAGGTTCAGCTCCTCGTAGGTGTAGCCGAAGGTCTGCTGGCGCAGCACCACGCGGTGGTGCGGCATCTTGACGTAGTTGCCCTCGGGCAGCTCGCTGAGGTGGAACCGGCCGTCCTCGAGCCACTCCTCGTAGGGGTGCTCGGCGGCAAGCTGGGCCTTGATCTCCTCGTCTTCGACGATGCGGCCCTGCGCGGTGTCCACCAGGAACATGCGGCCCGGCTGCAGGCGCAGGCGCTTGACCACCCTGCTGGGATCGATGTCGAGCACGCCGGCCTCGGACGCCATGACCACCAGGCCGTCGTCGGTGACCCAGACGCGCGACGGACGCAGTCCGTTGCGGTCGAGCACCGCGCCGACGACGGTGCCGTCGGTGAAGCACACCGACGCCGGTCCGTCCCACGGCTCCATGAGCGAGGCGTGGTAGCGGTAGAAGGCCCGGCGGGCCGGGTCCATGTCCTCGTTGCGCTCCCACGCCTCGGGGATCATCATCAGCACGGCATGCGCCAGGCTGCGCCCACCGAGGTGCAGCAGTTCGAGGACCTCGTCGAACCGTGCGGTGTCGGAGGCGCCCGGCGTACAGACCGGGAAGATCTTGTTCAGGTCGTTGTGATAGCCGAAGACGTCAGTGTGGATCAGCGCCTCGCGGGCCCGCATCCAGTTCTCGTTGCCGGTGACGGTGTTGATCTCACCGTTGTGGGCGACCCGGCGGAACGGGTGGGCCAGCGGCCACGAGGGGAACGTGTTGGTCGAGAAGCGCGAGTGCACGATGCCCAGCGAACTCTCAAGGCGGTCGTCCTGCAGATCGAGGTAGAACGCCTTGAGCTGCGGCGTGGTCAGCATGCCCTTGTAGACGAACGTCTGTCCCGACAGGCTCGGGAAGTACACGGTCTCGCGTCCGGGGCCGTCCTGGCCGGGGCCCTTGGTGCCGAGTTCGTGCTCGGCGCGCTTGCGGATCACGTAGGCGCGACGTTCGAGGTCCATGCCGTCGGCGCCGGCGATGAAGATCTGCCGGAACGTCGGCATGGCGTCGCGGGCGAGCGCGCCCAGCGAGGACTCGTCGGTGGGAACGTCGCGCCAGCCGAGCAGGTCCAGGCCCTCGGCCTCGACGATCTTCTCCAGCGCTGCGCACGCGGCGGCGGCGTCCTTCGCGGACTGCGGCAGGAATGCGATGCCGGTGGCGTAGCTGCCGGGCGCGGGCAGATTGATCCCCTGCTCGCCGCAGACCTCGCGGAGGAACCTGTCCGGAACCTGCAGCAGGATTCCCGCGCCGTCGCCGGTGTTGGGCTCGGCGCCCTGCGCACCGCGGTGCTCCAGGTTCACCAGCGCCGTGATGGCCTTGTCGACGATGTCGCGGCTGCGTCGGCCATGCATATCGACGACCATGGCAACGCCACACGAGTCGTGCTCATATGCAGGGTTGTAAAGCCCGGCGCTGCGGGGCGCTCTGCCGTCCGGAAAACCCACCTGGACCCCTTCGTGAAGAGAGCTTTGGGGGCTTCTCTTCGCTTCTTCACATGTCTGATCAGGGCCTACGCCGCCGTCCCGGAGGTAGCGGGCGGGGCCCCTCGGTCTGTTTGTCATGACCCCCATGTGTCTGGGGCGGGCCCGTGCAGCGCTGAACGGCGACCCGTTTGAGTCAGGTCACGACAAGTTGTAAAACGATAATCCACACATTGCCCGCCATGCCAACTTAGTCATGCCTAAGTAAGATTGTCGTGACATATGGCCGGGCATCTACGGGGCCGCAGTTCGTCGCCCCGATCTCGCTGCGCCGCAACAGAATTCACTGGCCCCCGGGTGCAGTTGCACAGGCCCCCGAAGCGGCGCTTTTCGAAGCTCCGCCTTAGGGAATTTGCTGAGGTTTCGCGGCGATCTGGCGTCCACCTGGGCAGATGGCACGTCGAACTGCATGCGACACGCGGCATCGGCGTGGACAAAAGTTTGCGGAAAGGTAAATCCAAATTTTAGACAGGCCCTGGTCTCGCCCAGAGCGGAGTCGAGACCGCGGCCACCCCCTCATCGGGCCACCCGACGGGCCGGCCCGACGGCCGCGGTCTCGATTCACACTGCGCAGGCCTCCCCCGAATTGGCCTGCCCTGCAGCCCAATCAGCATCCCGCCGACGGGCCACGCAGACATGCGTAGTGCACTACTCGTCCACCTGTTCGGCCGATTCCGGGGCCTCGCTGTCCCCGATTTCGACGAATCGGCGCCTGGTGGCCTTGCGGACGGGATACCCGCCGCGCTCGGCCAGGGACCTCAACTGCCGCAACGCAAACGTGCGGCCTCGCCCGCTCTCAGGGACGACGATGCCGGCCCAGACGCCCTCGGCGCCGGGGATCTCGACCGCGTCGCGCGCGCAGAGCCAGCGCCGCGGGCAGGTCCGGCAGATGGCCTTGGTGGCCTCGTCGGTTGCCGTCATCCACCGGTCGGGGTCGGAGACACAGGCGCCGACAACCTCGTAGGGGGTGACGCCGTCGGGTGCGTGGTGGCCCGGGTTGAGTGCGCTGGTCATGAGGCTTCCTCTCGAAGGGGAACGTTCTCGATGGCAGAACCGTAGCACTAATTTCCGTAGCGATGCAACATTTTGCGTAGCAGTGCGTCGATGGGCCATCGCGCCGCCTTGAGTGGGCGGTCCGGCGCCGTCGACGCTGGCTAAACGGCATGTGGGGGACACGGCCGACCGTGCGGGTTCCGCCGTCGGCGAGTGAGAGGACGCAGCATCGCGTCGAAATATCGAGCTCGAAGACGTAGCAGTGGTCCGACTTTTCGATGCGCGCTGCGGCGCGGGTCCCCGTACGGCACCATGTGGCAGGCGTCGATAGTCGATACTGGACACGTCCGGTCGCCATGGCGCACAGGCAACCCGGCCTCGTCCCGCGCCGCAATTCACCCCAGGAGGTCCCCGAGCAGTGGTCGAGCGCGAAGACTTTCTCCGTGATCGTCAGGTGGCCCCTCAGCAGTACGCGCCGCCGCCCCCGCCGGCAGGCGGTTGGGGTGCCGCACCTCCGCCGCCCGCACCTCCGCCGCCCGCGCCTCCGCCGCCGGGCGCAGCGATTCCGCGTGCCCCCGTCTCGGGTGCAGCGATCCCCGGCCAGACCGCCTGGCCCGACTTCGGACAACCCCCCGCCCCGAAGCGCAGGCCGCAGGCGACGCACGGATGGCGCCGCGCCGTCCGGATGGCGACGTTCGGTCTGGTGAACCTCGGGCCGTCCCGCTCCGAACGGCACAGCGCAGAACTCGAGGCGATCATCCGGGCGCCGTTGCGCAACTACTACAAGGTCGGCGTCCTGGGGAAGGGCGGCGTCGGCAAGACGTCGGTGGCCGCCAGCGTGGGGTCGATCTTCGCCGAACTGCGCCCGTCTGACCGCGTGGTCGCCATCGACGCCGACACGGCCTTCGGCAGGCTCGGCAGCCGCATCGATCCGAACGCCCGCGGTTCTTACTGGGAACTGGCCGGCGATGTGAACCTGGAGAGCTTCGCGGACCTGCGCACCCGGGTCGGGAACAACTCCTCTGGCCTGTACGTGCTGGCGGGCGAACCCGCCAGCACCCGCAAGCGCGTCCTCGATCCTGCGATCTACCGTGAGGCCGCCCTGCGCCTCGACCGGCACTTCACCATCTCGATCGTGGACTGCGGGTCCACCATGGACGCCCCCGTGACCCAGGAGGCGCTGCGCGATCTCGACGCGTTGATCGTCGTCTCGTCACCGTGGGCCGACGGCGCCGGCGCGGCCGCCCAGACCATGGAGTGGCTGGCCAACCATGGCATGGCTGACCTGCTTCGCCGCACCATCGTGGTGCTCAATGACTCCGACGGCCACGCCGACAAGCGGACCAAAGCCGCTCTGGCGCAACAGTTCACCAGCCGCGGTCAGGTAGTGGTGGAGGTGCCGTTCGATCCGCACCTGCGGCCCGGTGGCGTCATCGACGTCTCCCGCGAGATGGCTCCCGTCACCCGGCAGCGGTTCCTGCAGATCGCCGCGACCGTCGCCGGCCACTTCAACACTGCGCCACCACGGCCCGCTGCCGGCGGCACCGCCTAGTTGCGTTGAAACCGCTCTGGGGGCGGTGATTTCGCGAGTTTCCCGCCCGCAGTGCGGTGTCAACGAGAGGCGTGCGGGTGTGCTCGCGCGCGGGCGTTTTTTGTCGGTGCCTGCTGGTTGACTGGGGTCATGTCGATCACGGCGTTTCCCGACGAGGCGGTTGAGCCGCCGTGCGGTGACCGTCTCGGGGTGTTGTTCGACGAGTTGGCCGAGTTGGCGGGGCAGCGCAACGCGATCGATGGACGGATCGTGGAGATCGCGGCGCGGATGGACGGGTTGTGGGGCCACACCGGGTGTCGGTCGTTGGCGGGGTTGTTGGCCTGGCGGCTGGGCGCCTCGTCGGAGCATGCGAAGTCCATCGCGGCGATCGCCGAGCGGATCGAGGAGTTCCCCCAATGTGTGGGTGCGCTGCGTGAGGGGCAGTTGTCGCTGGATCAGGTCGGGGTGATCGCCCGCCGCGCGGGTGAGGGTTCCGACGAGCACTACAGGGCGTTCGCCACCCACGCCTCGGTCAGCCAGCTCAAGAAGGCGATCAAGCTGGAGCCGCGCCCGGACAAGGCTCCCAAGCCCGAACCCCAAGCTTCGGTGTCGAAGAGTGTGGGTGAGGACACCGTCACGTGGCGCATCACCCTGCCTGCGATCGAGTCGGCGAAGTTCGAGGCCGGACTGCAGTCGCACCATGAGGCCTTGATCGGTGAGTGGAAGCGTGATCACGACGCTGATGAATCCGATACCGGGCACAATCGTGATGAGTTGCGTCGTCCACCGTTTCCGACGTTGTCAGACGGTTTCATGCGGTTGGTGGAGGCCGGTTGGGATGCCGAGGCCACCGCGCGCCCGCAGGGGCATCGCACCACCGTGGTGCTGCACGTCGATGCCAAGGAGAAGCTGGCCAATCTGCACCTGGGACCAGCCTTGTCGGATGCTGATCGGCAGTTCCTGACGTGTGATGCCACGTGTGAGGTGTGGTTCGAACGTGACGGTCAGGTCATCGGGTCTGGGCGCACCACCCGCTCGATCAGCCGGCGGTTGCGCCGCGCCCTGGAGCATCGCCACCCCACGTGCGCGGTCCCCGGATGCGGGGCCACGCGGGGTCTGCATGCCCATCACATCCGGCATTGGGAGGACGGCGGCGAAACCGAGCTGGAGAACCTGGTGCTGCTGTGCCCGTATCACCACCGGATGCACCACAAGGGTGAGATCACTGTCCTGGGCCCGGCCAGCCGGTTGCGGGTGCTCGACTGCGACGGTGACGAACTCAGTCACGGCACCCTGGCGCGGCGACCGCACGGCCCCCCACCGCAGGCGCGGCCCTACCCCGGAACCTCCGGGGAACGCTGCGACTGGTGGTGGTACACCGCGTACCAACCCCCATCGCAGAACCAGATGCAGGACGCGATCGACACCGTCCAACCCAAGGACGAGTACCTGTAACCGGTCCGCCTCAGAAGGGTGGGTACGCAATGGTGTCGCGCCACCCGCATCCCTGTGGCGCTTCCCGGAAACCATGCTCAAACCGGTTGGGGCGTAGTGGCGTTCGATGGCAATGGTTCCCGCATGGTGGACGCAGGGCTGTCGCTGTCGCACTCAAGCAGCTCACGGGCCCCTGTCGCACCACCAGTTCAGGCACTCCCGACAAGCACCCGACGATCAGCTCGGAATTCTCCGCAGGATCTCGTCCATGATGCGCTCACCCTGATCGGTCGCGCCCAACTGGCAGGCGTTCACGTCGACAATCACGTTGGCCTTCTGGCCGAGCGCGCGTGAGCACGCCCATCCGCCGCCGCCGACCTGGGTGCTGACCGACGTCAACGTGGTGTCCGTGGCGACGGGTTCGCCGATGACGAAGGTTTCCACCCCAGCGTCGAACGTCGTCGTCAGTGACCTGTCCGCGCACCCATCCCACGCCTCGTGCATCGTGTCGAACGCGTCTTCGGCCTGACCCACGGTGGGAAACGCCACGACGACCTGGATCGCCACATGCTCACTGGTCGGGGGGTCCTCACCCAGGCGTTGCCCCTGCAGTCCGGAGTATCCCGATCCTGCGTAAGCGCTTGCTCGGGCCGGGTACATCACGCCCAGACACTCCGGCAGCGACGGCACTCCACCGTCCGTGAGGGTGGCTTCCGAAACCGTGTCGCCGGTCTGCAGCACCTTCAGATTCGGTGCGTCCAACGTGGACTTCACCTCCGGCAATGGCACCAGCAGCGTCTTCAGGTTGGCGATCGCAACCAGCGGCGGCGCCGTCGGGTCCTTGACCGGGCCGCCGGACACCACCGAGGCGCAGCCCGTGAGCAGCACCGCGAGGGACAGCACCGCTGCAGTGCCGTGTCGTGGCGTCACAATTGATGACGGTAACGCGCCGACCATGTCAGATGTCGATCGGGACGTGTTTCTCGGCGCATGCATCGCGGATCGCCGTCAGCACGTCCTGGGGCCGGATGGTCTCGAGATCTGTCACGGTCACCGAGCCCCGGTCCGTTCGATGCTGTGCCGCGACACGCGAATCACGCAGGCGCTCAGCGCGTTCCACGACATTGCGGGCGAAACGCCCGTTCTGCATGACGTCCACGCCGTGGGTTCCGTCCGGGGCGCGATACGCGCGCAGGGCCCGGCAGGCCGTGGCGAACGCATCGGCCGCGGCGGGGTCGATCACCGTCGCTCGAGGCTGGCCGTACCGAGTCGCGATCTGCACCAACTCGTCGGCGCTGTAGGACTCGAAACGCAGTTTGCGGTTGAATCGGCCGGCCAAACCCGGGTTGACGGTGAGGAACTCGTCGACCTCCTTCTCGTAGCCCGCGCCGATGAAACAGAAGTCGAACCGGTGCACCTCGAGTGCCACCAGCAGCTGGTTGACGGCCTCCATCCCGATCATGTCCGGACGGCCGTCGTGGTGACGCTCCACGAGGCTGTAAAACTCGTCCATGAACAGGATCCGCCCCAACGAACGGTTGATCAGCTCGTTGGTCTTCGGGCCCGACGAGCCGATGTGCTCGCCGCAGAAGTCCGCGCGCTTGACCTCAATGATCTCCGGATGCCGGACGATCCCGAACCCGGCATAGATCTTGCCGAGCGCCTCGGCCGTGGTGGTCTTGCCGGTGCCGGGCGGGCCGACCAACAACATGTGGTTGGTCTGGTTGTTCACCGGAAGGCCGTGCGCCAAACGCAGTGCGCGCACCTCGATCTGGTCTTCGAGTTCGGCGACGGCGCGCTTGACCTCGGCCAGCCCGACCTGGTTGTCCAGCAGCGCGCGCCCCTCCGCGAGGAGTTCGGCACGCCGCTCGTCGTTCTCCTCCTGCGCCCGGTCCTCCGACGACTGTTCGGTGGTGACGTCCCACCGATTGGTCCGGCTGTTGATCGTCTCCTCGTCGGTAACCACCAACCGCAGACTCGGATCGGCGAGCGCCTCCTGCGCGACTGCGATCAGCGCACCGTTGATGGTCGCCTTGGACAACGCCACCTGGGCCTTGTCCTCCTCGCCCAACTGACGATGCGCCATGCCCCGGATGTAGGCGGCGTCAGCGGCGATCAGCGGGAACTCGGCTGGGTCGATCGCGGCGACCATGCCGTCGACCAGATCGCGCCGCCGCGCCTCACCCGCCGCCTCATGACGCGCGCGGAGATCAACCCGATCCACCCAGTCCAGAGCGACCCGCGCCTGCCCCAGATGCGCGGCGGCATGAGCGGCCAACGTGTTCGTCGCGGCGGTCACCGCCGACATGATGATGGCCTGCGGGGGAAGCACGGTCGCCGCGACCGCGATGACGTCGGGCCACCGCTGCGTGACGAACATCAAGTACGCCCGCAGGTACTGCTGCCACTGGTGGTTCTCCCAGCTGTCCAGTAGCGCCGGGTCATTCAACAGGGATTCGGCCTTCTCGAACTGGCGGTCGTCGACCAGCGCCGAGGCGAGCGCAAGGCCGACGTGCGACGCCTCTGTCACGTTGATCGCCAGGTACGGGCCTGCCTTGATGTGCGCGCCCAACGACGCCCCGATGCGGTTGGTCTCTCGATGGAGTCGAGCGCCGTAGGCGTGCAGTTCCTGCAGGGTCGACAGCGCCTCGTCGCCGGCGGCGATCCGCCCCAACCACGCATCGGCCATCGCCGGGTCGGTTTCGGTGGCCTCACGGAACCGTGCGAGCGCCGCGTCGGGGTCCGCCTGCAGCAGCGCCATAGCCTGGTCGAACTGTCTGCGGGCGACTGCCGTCATATTGCTGGTGGTCATGGCGGGAGCGTCAACGCCTTTCTTCGACGAGTTCGCGGTCGCTGCTCAGGTGCAGGGGCTCTGCCGACACGTAGCGGTTCTCGGCGCGGAACAACTCCACCTCAACGGTGTTGACCTGTCCCGCCGCGCGCACCTCCACCAACGCCGGTCCGATCTGGGTGATCAGCACGTCGACCGAACCACGCACCTGCCCGCCGGGCTCGCCGACCGTGATCACGGTGTTGGGCCGCGGCACGGGCGCGAGCGGGCCATCGGTCACACACACCGTGGTGCCGCCCGCAGGACGTGCGCCGTCCGTCACCGCGATGTCCGGCATGCGCACCGTGGCCCACCGCTGCGGATCCCTGGTGTGCACCGTGATTCGGTCTCCGGCCCCAGCGGTCCGGACCACGAGACGTTTGGCGACAACGTCGTCCGCGGCGATATGCACCCGGCTGAACTCGCCGGGATCGCTGAACGGCAACATCATTCGATCCCCGGCGCCAACCTTTCCGATCAGCACACCGGAGGCGCCGACCGGCATGATCAGCCCGGCTGGAGCGGGGGCCCGCCGCACACCGCGCAACGTCGGGGTCAGACCGCACATACTGGCCGCCAGCGCGGCGGCCTGCTGCCCAGGCAGCGTGCGCATGATGACGCTCGGCGGGGTGGCAAGCGGTTGTGTTGTGCGGACCGTGACCGTGGCGGTCGCGGTGCCGTCGGCGAACAGGGTCAGGTTCTGAATCACCCCATCCGCACGCAGTGACCAGGCCTGGCCCAGGGTCTCGGAATTGATGTCCCGCGGCCGGTACCAGTACGTGCTCAGCCAACCGTTGTCACCACGCACCGACCTCCAGGCCTGCCTGCCGGGTTGCAGAGCCGCTCGGCCCACGCGCCGTTCCATCTCGACCATGTCGGTGGCGGTCGCGACCCTGGCGCGCACCCCGCGGCAGCGCAGGTGCGCGCTGATGCGTTGTGCGACGGCCAATGCGGCCGTGCCCGCGGACAGCCTCCACTGCAGCGCATCGGCATTCGGGTAGCTCGGCACCCGTGCGATCACCCACGTTTCGCGTTGCCCGGCGTACGGCGGCGTTCCGATCAGGGTGTCGTACACCCGCGGATAGTCCCCCGTCGCGCGCCGTCGCGCGCCGAAGCTCACGACGCTCATCGACTCCACGGTCAGCCCCAGACTCTGGCGCAGCAGGCCGTGCAGATCGTCGAGGTCCAGCACGTTGTCCGTCGAGGTGGCGGTCGATCCCATGAAAAGCGTTGGCGTGTGGGCCCTTCCGAGCACCTGCACGGCGACGACGGCGACATCGCCGAGGTAGCGCACGCCGCCACCGGACCGGTCGTTGGCCACCGTGACGGGTTCGGGCAACTCGATCGGGTGGTTGCGCCGGCGCACCAGTCCCAGCCACGACCACAGGGGCAGGCGCCACCATCGGACCACGCCGAACACCACGCCGAGCGCCAGTCCCCCGGCGGCGCCCGGGTATCCCGCGACTATCCAACCGACCAATCCGGCAAACAGCACGCCGAAGATCACCGCCAGCCGCGTTCCCGCGGTCATCGCGCCCGCCGTGCCCGGCCGACCAACGCGGCGATCAACACGATTCCGGCGACCGCGCCCGCGAAGCCCAACGCGGCGTTGCGCGCGCGATGGTCGGGTGCAGGCGGCGGGGGTGGCGGCACCACGACGCGGAACTCCGATCCGGGTGCCCGGGGCGCACCGGGTGGCACGTTGAACGTCAGCGCCGCAACGGGATCCACCACGCCGTAGCCGACCTGGTTGTCCACCCCTCGGGGCGGATTGTGCGCCGTCTGCAGGATGCGGTTGACCACCTGATGCGCCGTCAGGTCCGGATACTTGGCCCGGACCAGGGCCGCAACGCCGCTGACGTAGGCGGCCGAGAAACTCGATCCCCAGAACGGGGTGTTGGGTTCACCGGGCTTGGTGGGTGGATAGGCGTTGACCGCGGTCCCGTTCTGCGGCGACAGGCCCATGATGCCGACGCCGGGTGCCGCCGCGGCGACCCAGGGTCCGGCCAGACTCTTGGCCAGCGGCGCCCCGGTGTTGTCGACGGCGCCCACCGACAGGACGTAGTCGGAGAACCACGACGGCGACGACACAGTCTTCACCTGTCGCCAGTCCCGCGGGTCGTCGGCGTTGAGGGGGTCGAACAGCGGGTTTTGTGCGCAGTTGTCCTCACCCTCGTTGCCTGCGGCGGCGACGATCACGGCGTCCTTGACCGTCGCGGCGTACCAGACTGCGGCCCCGAGGGCCCGCTGGTCCAGTGGGTCCGCCGCCGACACGCACGAGGTCACGCTGATGTTGATGACCTTGGCGCCCATGTTCGCCGCGTGCACGATCGCCTCGGCGAGCGAGGAGATGGTGCCGGCCTTGCGGCGGGCCTCGTGGTCCCCGGGCTGCGGGTCGACGAACTCGTAGGCCCGGGAGGACTGCCGGATCGCGATGATCACCGCGTGCGGCGCCACACCCGCGACGCCGTCGGGCTCACCCGGCGGAGGCCCGGGGACGGCCGGAATCTCCGGTGCACCCGGCACGGGATCGCCTGGGGCGTTGGCCGGTTGGGCCGGCGGTGGCGCGTCGGGTGGCGGCGGTTCCGGGGGTGGGGCGGGCCTGACCTCGGTGACCGTCACGGGTGCCGGCGGCGGTGGTGGGGCGGGCGGTGCCGGTTGGCCTGCCGGTGGCGGCGGGCCCTGGGTCACGGGCGCGGGGCCGGCGGGCGGCGGGAATGCGGGACGCGCCGGCATCCGCGGCGGCATCGGTGTGCCCTGGGGTGCGGCGCCGATCAGCGACGCGACGATCGTGCCGTGGGCGTCGCAGTCCATCAGGCCGTCGCCACCCATGATGTAGTCCCCGCCGGCGACCACCGGAAGCCGCGGGTTCGGGTTCACCCCGGTGTCGATGACGGCCACGGGCACGCCGTTGCCGGTCGAGAACTCCCATGCCCTGCTGATGTTGAGCATCGTGAAGCCGGGCGCAGTGACCGCGACATTCGGGTCCTCGATCGTGATCGCCTGGGCGCACATGTTGCTCTGCCGCATCGGCTGGTCCGGTCCGGGCTTGCCGTCGGCGGGCACCATCGCAGGGTCCACCGTGGGCGGCGTGATTGCCTGCGCAGCAGGGACATTGGCACTCAGGGCGACCAGCATCAGAGCGCCCACCGCCGAGCCCCACCGCCTTCCGCGGCGGGTTGCCGTCATCTCATCCGCACCCATGTGAACAACCCCCCGATCCACGCCGCCAACGGCAGCGCCGCCACGATCGCGATGATCTCGAGCCACTCGGCCAGCATCCGCACCAGCGGCGTGAACCGTGTGACGGGCACCAGCAGTGCGACCACAAGGCCTGCGCCGGCGAACGCCGCCAGCACCACCGCACCCCACAGCACCGCGGCGCCGGAGTCCGCGGGCTGGGCCAGCACGTACTTCGCCACCCCGACGCACACCGCCGCGGCCGCGCCGCACACCAGCGCCACGGCTTGGCGCTTGTCGGTGAAGCTGCGGCCTCGGCTGATGAAGATGAGCACGTACAGCCCCGACAGGACTGCCGCGGCGTTGCCCTTGGCCTGGCCCGGCATCAACGTGGCCCAGACCGCGACCGGCAACGTGGCTGCAGCGCCGACGCACAGTCCGGTGAGCACCCCGTTCGCACGGCGCGCCGCCGCCGCGATATCCGCGCCGCGGGGCGTGGTGTCGGCATTGGTCTCAGCCCGCTCGTCCTCGTCGGCGTCCTCGACCGGCGCCACGGCGTCGACGGGAAGGCCGTCGCTGCGCCGGAACAGGTCTCGTCCGGTGATGGAACCGAAGTGCGGTGGTCGGATCCGCGCCGTCCAGAGGGCAATTGTCGGCGCCAAGGTCAGCAGCAGAAGCAGCGCCACCAACGCGCACATCCCCAGCCACTGCGCGGGGACGGGACGCCACATCCTGGCCAACGCGACGGCTCCGCCCAGTGCGCACAACGTGATCACCGTGGCCGCGACGGTGACATGGCGACCGGTGACCGACACCAGGGCGCAGATCAGGACTACGGTCGTCAGCGCCCCGATGAACAGGTGCGCCGCTCCCAGCGCCCCGGGTGCTGCCGCGCCCGCGCTGATCGCGACCAGTGGGATCGCGGGCCAGGCGAAACCCGAGAGCAGGTCCGCGCGCTGTGGCCACCCCCGTGCGACGGCAATCGCGCCAGCAGCGGCGAGCGCACCGAATACGCCGGTGACGACGGCGGGAATCAGTGAGTCGTGCACGAGGCGGGTGCGCACCGCCGTGGCGGCGATGACCGCGCCGACCATCGCGAGAATCGCGATCGCGGTGTGCGCCGCGGTGGCCGCCGTCACCGGTTCGAACAGCCGCTTCCCCACCCGGGCCAAACCAGTGGACAACGATTCATACTGCGGCTCAAACGATTCGCCCTCGCCGGCAGGGGCGAGGACCAGGGTGGTGCCGTCCTCGACACCCAGATCGTCGAGCGACTTCGTGACCTCGAGTCGTGTCCCGTTGGCGCGCTGCAGTTCGTAGCCCAGTCCGGGCTCAAGGCCGGGAAGCCCGCGGCGCTTCAGTTCGTCGTTCAGGAGTTCGACGACGTCGTCGAGGAAAACCTCGATCGGCACCGACGCCGGATACACCTGCGACACCAGGTGCTCACCGCACACCACCGCGACGGCGCACCGGGCGGGAAAAGAAACCTTCGCCATTGCCATCAGTGCGGCCGATCAGCGTCCGGGGTGTACTTGTCGGCCAAGACCGCTGCGATCTCGAACAGTCGCAGACGAGTCTTCTTGTCCAACTCGTTCTGGACGTCGATGATGCCGCCCTTGGCGAAATGCGGATCGTAGGGCATGAATTCCACCGTCGCCCCGGACTGCGAGAACCGCTCCACCAGATACTTGCGGGCGTCCTCGTCATACCTGTTGCGGCTGTCGTTGAGGATGACCATGCTGCGCGACACCAGTTCGTGGTAGCCGAGTGAGCGCAGCAGGTCGATACCCCTGGTGACGGGCAACGACGTGTCTGCGGTCAGCCCCGAGACGAACACCAGGGTGTCGCACGCGTCGAAGACCGCCTTCATGACCGGATGCTCGAGATCGTCGGCGGTGTCGACCAGGATCACGTTGTGGGTGCGACGGAGCCGGGACAGGACGCCGGTGAACATCGACGGCACCAGCGGACGCGGTTGGTCCGAGGCACGGTTGCCCGCCAGCACGTCGAGCCCGACTGCGTTCTGCCCCAAATGCTCTCGGATGTCGGCATAGCCCTGCACATCGGTGTCGTTGAGCACCGCGGAGTAGTCGCCCGGTGGCGTCTCGTCGATCCGGCCCGCCAGGGTACCGAATCCCGGTGCCGCGTCGATCGCGACCACGTTCTCGGGTCGGCACTCACGGAACACCGCACCGAGGGAGGCCGTCATGGTGGTCTTTCCCACGCCACCCTTGCCGGACACCACACCGATCACGTACTGCTTTCGGATGTGCCTGCGTATCCGCTCGCGCAGTTCACGGTAATGACGTTCGCCTGGTGACTCCCCCAGGTTCAGCGTCTTGAATGTCAGGCGGTAGAGAAACAGACGCCATCCCGAGCCTGGTGGGATCTTGCGTGGCGCAACCATATCCGAGATCCGCAGCGTTCCCGACACGGAATCCGCATGTCGGTGTTGGCCACCCGACGACTCGCGATGCCGCGTCTGAGCCTGTTCCGGCGAACTCGTCGGCTCGTTCCACGGAATGGTCATGACATCGATGCTAACGCCGGCGCAGATGTACCCACTTACACAACCTTTCGGTACGAATACCACTCGCTGCTGGACGGAAGCCCTTGCAGCAGTTGATTCACGGCGTCGACGATCGATTTTGGCGATCCCGGGCTGACCATCATCCATCTCCGGTTGTCGCGATGGAAGATCTCGTACACCAGGCGGCCCTCCGGGGTGTCGACAATCGTGACGGAGGTCTGTCCGACCAGTGTGCGCGTCGCCGATCCATCTTCGACCCCGGACTGCACCGCCACCATCGAGGCCTGCGCTGAGCGCTCCGGATCGGAGGCCAACATCAACAGGCGCACCTGATCAGCGTCCAGGCCGTGGGCCGTCAACCAGCGGCGCATGGCGCCGCGGTCATGCGTCGCGGCGACGATCTTGTCAGCGTCGACGGTCACAGGCCGCAGCGGGGCGGGATCCTGACTGCCGCACAACCTTTCGATCTGGTCACCGATCAGGGCACTTGCCGCGCCCTGCACGGTGGCGGTGCCGGCTCCGCTGATCCGGACCAGCTCATCGGACCGCTCGAGAGCCACCCACCATTGCGCGAAACGTGCCAGCAGCACGCGGCGTGGTGGTCCCTCGTCGGCGGGTGTGATGATGTTGATGACCAGCGCGACATCACGTTTGGCTATCACGGTGAGCCACTCGAGAACTGGACCGTCGACCACCCCGTCGGCGTCGATGACACCCTGGTCGCGCAGTTCAGTCGCCATGGGATGGTCGAGCGCGGCCTGCTTGGGCTCCACACTGGGAATGTGCGGTCGCAGTGCCAGTTCAGGTGCCAGCACTTCGATGCCCGACAGCACCTGCAGCACCCAGAGGCCGTCGATCGTCGTCGTCAGCATGTTCTCTCCCCCGACATGGGGCGGGGTGCACGCCAGGCGTGCACCCCGTCCGCTGGTGTGATGTCAGTTCACATCAAGGTTGCGAGCGAGTTGTCCGTGTCGGTGGCGTTCCCGAGCACCGTGTGGACGGTGTGCGCGAACTTCGTCACGGTGTCGATGAGGTGCTCGAAACTCTTCATGAACTCCGCCTGGTTGTAGGCGTAGGTCGTGGCGTTGGCACCGCCGAACTCGCCCAGCAGGGCATTGGTCCGGTTGTGGACGTCGGCGTAGTCGTCGCCCATGCCCGCGGCGTTGTTCGCGACGCGGTCGGCGCTGTCGGCGATGGCGGCCTTGTTGTAGGTGATCTGTGTCATTGGTGGTCGGCTCCTTGTATGTCCGGGGTGGCGGGGTGGCTCAGCGGCCGATCGAGCCCAGGACCGACTGCAGCTGCGCCACGGAGTCGACCTCGCTGTTGTCCATTCGGTCCGCGGTGGTGCCGAGGTGCTCGGCCAGCGCGGTGCCGTGCTGGAGGATCTTCTGCATATCGGTGTTGATCTCGGCCATCGTCTGCATCGCCATCACCGCCGCCGGTCCCTTGAAAGCGCCCGAGCCGACGAGTTCCTCGATCAGGTTGGTGCAGTCCTTCGACAGGTGACTGCTCTGCATCATCGCCGACAACACCGACGTCATGGTGTCGCGCAGCTGCTCCGGTGGGACGTCGATGATGCCTTGTGCCTCTGCCATATTCGTGTCTCCCTTGCTGATCGATTCCCCCCCGTCGCGGGGACGTGAATTCGAGTCTATGGGCATCTGAGCGGCTGTCACTTCACCAATTAGCAAAGGTGTGAGTATCCCACTCGACGTCCGCAGAACCCCCTACAAGTACATCTGCACAGGCAATATAGGCGACAACTGCCGTTGTCGCCACACCTAGTTGTTATCCACAGCTATTCCCTGTCGGGGCGGTCCCCCTCCACCACGATGCGGGCTCGGGTCACCGCCTGCTGATCGCCTTCCCCGCCCTGCCCGCGAGCCAGCATTCCGGCAGGCGCCATCGGCATTGCGCCGCCGCCGTGGCCAACCGCGGTGGGGCCACGAAGCTCGGCGCTGCTGAGCAGTCCCGGTCCTCGCAGGCCCGCTGGCCGGCCACCGCTGTCCTGACCGAAGCTGCTCACCGGTCGGGTGTAACTCGTAAGGCCCTGTGCCGCACCGACTCCGCCGATGCCGCCACCACCTCCCGCGGTCGGACCCAGACCCGCCACACCCGGTGCGCCGACACCGCCCGCGCGGAGCGCCTCGGCGGAGAACGCGCCAGACTGCGGGCCGTTGAGGGCGCCCCCGAACATCCCGGTGAAGTTCTGCATCATCCCCATCACGGGCTGCATCGCCTTCTCCGGCAAGCTCAAGACCGACTCAAATGCCTTGGGCACGGCCTCGAATCCCTGCTGCAGCGGTTGCAGGGCCTTGCCCGCGATGTCGGTGAACGACCCGAGGCCCCCCTGACTTCCCGACGCGGCCTGCGACGCCGCCTGGCTTGAGGCGCGCATCGCGTCCCCCGCTGCACCCGTGGCTGCGGACTCCGCGACCGCGGCAGCCGCGGTGGCGGGCGCCGCCGGAGAGGCCCCCGGTGGCGTGATCGGCGGCGGCAGCGCGAGCGCCGGGATCAGCGACACCAGGGTCGCCGAGTAGGTGGCACCCGTGCTGGTGTTGTTGGGCCAGAAATGCCCGAAGTACTCGAGATCCAGGGCGATCAGCTGGGGCGTGAACATCCCGGGTAACGCGAGGTTGAGGTTGTTGAACACCACCCACTCCTCGCGGTTGGCCACACACAGCGCCGCCGGAATCATCGCCGAATACGCTGTGGTGTAAGCGTTTACGGCCGTCGTGATGATCGGGGGCTTCTCGGCCAGCCACCCGAACAGCAGGTGCGCGGCGGTGTTCAGTCCCGTCACCGTAGTGGTCGACGAAATGTTGGTGGCACCCTGGAACTCCGCGTTCAGCGCCCCCATGTTGGCCGCCGAGACGCCTGCGGCGACCTCGGTGCCGGCCATCTCGGCGGTGTAGGCCGCCAGGGCCGTGAGCATGGTGGCCGGACCAGTGCCGCCTTTTAGCAGCAAATCATTGGCGTCGGGCGTTCGAATTGCCCAACCCGGATCGAGCATGGGTGTCAGTCCGCTGTGATGCGCTCAGAGCGCGGTGCTGATCGCCGCGGTGGTGGCCCGAATCGACTCCGTCGTCTCGAACACCGCGCCTGCGAGGCCCTGCGCTCCCGCAAACATGCCTCGCTGTACGGCGTGTTCGGTGATGGCGCCGACATAGGCGGCGCCGGCGGCCCGCAACGCGTCGGCGAAGACTTCCGACGTGGGATCGGCACCCATCGGAAGCACACCGAGCAGCGCCGCTGCGGCAGCGGCCGCGCTGCCGCCCTGCGAGGCGGCGATGCCCGCCTCTGTGGCTGCCGACAGGCCCACCATGGGCGGTGTCACGTCGACGATCGGATTCCCCGCGCTCATTGCCATCTCCTCCCCCGCGCCCCAGTCAGCTGCGGCATTGTTCGATACTAAGGTGTGTCCAGCGTGGGTGCAGACACAAATTTCGACTCTGTGGACTCATCCGTCTCAGGTTGCCCAACAAGCACACCCTCGATGTGACCCTCCGTGGTAACCATCAGCGCGCGACCCGGCGGCAACTGCTGTGCGCTGACGCGGCCGAACACCTTCACCGCCGACGGATCGTTGTCCATGTACAGCGTCGGCGCGCGTGAACTGGTCAGGCGCTGCAGCAGCGGATTCATTGCCGACACTCCGGCCCAGTTTCCCGGCAACCGCGACGCGATCACGTGCAGGCCGATTTCGCGACTGCGTTCGATCAACGGCACCAGCGGCGCGATCGCGGCGGGCTTGCCCAGCACCGCCCCGTTGGGCCGCAGTTCCTGCTCGTCGTCGATCAGCACGAAGATGTGCGGCCCGTCCCAGGTCGAGCGATTCAGCAACTCCTCCTGACTCAGACCAGACGGCGGCAGCCGCAGGGTGAGCTCCTGTGCCACCGATTCGAGCACGCCGTCGATGTCCTCGGCCGTGTAGGCGTAGGCGCGCACATGGGGGCCCTGCACCTTTCCGATGAGGCTCGTCTTCGGGTCGATGATGACGATCTGGGCCTGTTCCGGGGGCAGCGCTGCCATGACGGACTGTCCGAACGCGGCCAGCGCCGAGGTCTTCCCGCAGCCCTGGCGCCCCATCACCAACAGGTTCGGTGTCGATCGGGCACTCAGGCACACGGGCTGCAGCGCGGTCTCGCCCATCGCGAACGGGATGTCCCAGGGGTCGGCCCCAGTCGGACCAGCGCGGTGCACGGCGACGAGGTCGCGCAGCGCGATCCGGTCCGGCAGGCGGACCAGCGTGTCGACCCGACCAGCACCCGTGACACCGGCGATCACCCGGCCCACCTGACGGGTCGTGATCCGCTCGCCCTGCGGCCCCGTGATCTCCGGCAGACCGACCAGCAGTTCGTGGCTGGTTCGGGTGATCCCGAAGCCCGGTCGGTCGAGGACTCGCCGGGCGGCCTTGCGGTGTTCGATGCCGGTGCCCATCGCAGTCTCATCAGGGTTGCTCAGCCGCAACTCAATTCGCGAGTTGGACACCATGACCAGGGCCTGTCGCTGACCGACCAACCATCCGTTTGAGCTGGACATGACGTGGATGCCGTAGGACAGGCCCTGGCGCGCCAGGGTGATCACCCGGTCGCCGGCGGTCATGTCCTTTTCGTAGAGGTCACCGAAGTTGTCGACCACCAGGAACACGTCACCGAACTTGTCGCCGGGATCGGTGCCTGCGCCGCCGGCGGGGCCGAATCGGCGCTCCCTGAACTCGGAGATGTCGATCTGGTACCGCTTGAAGGCGGCCTCGCGGGCGCGGATCAGACCCTCCAGCGTCGCGATGGTGCGCGAGACACCCTCGGTGTCAGTGACACTCACGACGCCGGCGACATGCGGCAGGTCCTCGATCGCGTACAGCGTGGCTCCGATGCAGAAGAACGTCACGCGCTCGGGTCGGTACATCAAGGCGGCCGACGTCATCAGCGTCATGAGCGTCGTCGATTTCCCGCGCTGTGCGGTGCCGACCACCATGACGTTGTCCATCTCCACGTCCAGGACATGCACCGTCTGCACATGGTCTTCGGGGATGTCGACGACGCCGACGGGGATGACCAGGCCGGGATTCTGGCCGTAGTCGATGTGCCACGGCTTGCCGCGGTGGCGCTGCACCAGCGCGTCGGCTCCCTCCGAGACCTCCAGCGGCGGCAGCCAGATCTGGTGTGGCGGTCGGGCCGGATGCGCGGTCAGCGAGTCCCGGATCACCTCGAGCAGCTTCTTTTTCTTGAAACCATCAGCGTGGTAGAGGAACTCGTCCGGTTCGTCGGGTTCGTCGGCGACCGCGAGCGCGGCGCTGTCCTCGTCCGAGAGCGGTTGGTACTCCCATGTCAGCGACTTGGGCTGGCCGAAGCTCAAGTCGACCGTACGGTCGACCGCGACCTTCTTGGGCAGCACGAACGGTGCCGAGACATAGAAGCAGCGGAATTGTTCGAGTTCGCGCGGACCCACCTTCAACAACGCGTAGCCGTTCTCCTGCGACGGCAGGTGCAGGGCCGCGTCGCTGCCGATCACGTCGCGAGAGTCCTCGGCCGTCTCGGCACGCAGTGCCACCCGGAATGCGATGTTGCTCTTGACCTTGCTCAATGACGAGAGGTCGAGGCGCTGGCCACCGAGCGTGAAGAAGACGTTGCAGCCGCGACCCTCCTGACCGATGTGGATGACGAGGTCGATCCAGTCGCTGTGGTGGTGGAACAGTTCGAGGTACTCGTCGATGATGACCAGCAGCACCGGAACGGGTTCGAGGTCGCGGCCCGCCAGACGCATCTCCTCGTACTCGTTGGCGTCACGCGCACCGGCGTCCTTGAACAGGCGGTAGCGGCGGGCGATCTCACCGTTGATGGCCTTGCGCATGCGTTCGGCGAGGTGGCGATCATCCTTGCCGAGGTTGGACAGCGATCCGGCCACGTGCGGCAGACCCTCGAGGTCCTGGGCCGCGGACTCGAACTTCATGTCGACGAAGATCACGACGAAGGTCTCGGGTGAGTGCGTCAGCGCGATGCCGTTGCACAGCGACAGGAAGTACTCCGACTTGCCTGCACCCGAGGTGCCGATCACCACGGAGTGGAACCCGTATCCGCCGAAGTCCTTGGCGCGCAGGATGATGTGTTCAAGCTCGCCGTCGGCGCGGACACCCACCGGGACCATCCCCCACTTGGGGTCGCCGCGCCCGCGGCGCTCCGCCCACAGTCGATCCACGTCCAGGCTGCGCGGATCCGTGATGCCGAGCAGACGCAGCAGTTGGCCGCCCTGGCTGTCCATCGCCGACATCTCGCCCACGGTGCTCGGTGACCATCGGGCCAGGGCCCGTCCGTACCGGTCCGCGGTGCTCACGGCGAGCATGTCGGCCACCGCATAGAAGGCGTCGCGGTGCCTCAGTCGGCCCTCGCGCAGTTCGAACCGTTCGTCGGCATCGGCGAACCCGACACCGACCCCGGGCCGAGTGGCCAACCGCAGCACCGTGATCCCGGCCATGCCCTTCTGTCCCGTGACGCCCTCCCACTGTTCGGGCGTGCCGACGTTGTCGTCGACGATCACCCAGTGCGGACCAAGGGCGTTGGGGGACGAGGCTTCGATGGGCGAAGGCATCGACAGCGGACTGCTGCCGGACGGCGGGGCCCACGGGCCCCGGCCCTTCCGGTGCAGTTCGGCGTCCAGTGCAGTTTCGAGTTCGGTGGGTGAGGAGAACACCAGGCGGCGCATGCCGCAGGCGTCGAACATCTCGTCGTGCTGGTTGTGGGGCAACCACACCAACCACTCCCAGTCCTCCGGATGGCGGGTCACCACCATGAGTTTGACGTCGCTGGGACTGTGATAGACGGCCAGTGAACACAACACCGACCGCATCAGGCTGCGCAGTTCCGTCATATCGTCGCCGGCGAAACTGAATCCGGGCCGCGAGCGCAGGCTGACGACCTTGCCGATACCGCGGATTCGGCTCTGCTCCAGGATGAAGTCGCGCAGAGCGCGTCCCGTCACGGGTTCCAGTTCCTCGCCGATGGGGACCTCGGGCCACTGCAGTGAGACCGCGGATTCGCTGGTCTGTTGGATTCCGATGCCGAGTCGGACGTCGAGGAAGGCGACGTCACTGGGGCGCCGCTCCCACATCCGGGGACCACCGATCACGGTGTCCAGACACTGCGGATCACCATGCACGAACAGTTGACTGCGTCGGTGCTCCTGCGCCGCGCGCTGGATCTCGTCGCGATCCTCGTCCAACTGGCGCAGGTACACCCTGCGCTGCTTCTCCTGCTCGCCCCACGACATCTTGCGGGACCGGCCGAATCGCCCGCTGAACATCATCGCCGCGAAGCCGATCAGGCCGATCATCGGGAAGAACCCGGACTGCATCGACCGGGCGCCCGACGCGTACATCACCACGAGTGTGCCGAGAATGCCCACCAACAGCGCCGGAATCGCGATCATCAGCAGGATGTTCCGCGGTTCGCGCTCGGGCAGCGCCAACGGCGGCGCAACGGCGACGCGCGCCGGAGGCACGACCTGGACCGTCTTGCGCGGTCCGCGAACAAAGCCTCTCTTGGACATCGGCTACCCTCCCGCGCCCGGAATCAGGGCCGCAGTCCCGCCGCCCGGCAGTGTGTCCCTGGCCAACAGCGCATCCGATCGGCTGATCGGTGGTCCCGCGGCGAACGTCCGGACGATGGGCCACGGCGCCTGCACCGCCAACCCCGGATTGAGCCCGACCGCATTCAAAGTCGAATCATCCCAACTGATTCCGTAACGGACACCCTGCGGTGAGATCCAGTACAGGCTCTCGCGGGTGTCGGCGGTGACCACACCGCTTGTGGTCGCGACGAAGTTCGCCGCACCGGGCAGGATCAACGTCTGGTCGGCTTCCACCGAATCTGGGTGGCGGTCGTTGCGGACCAGTCGGACCAGGCGGCTGTCCTGGCTCGGCGAGACGGGCAGACCCCTCCCGTTGAACACCGAGACGGCGGCCTGACGATCGGTGGCCATCTTCTCCCAGACGACGCATGTGGTCGGATTGGCTTCGGTGTCGACGAACTGGAACTTGCTGCTCGGGTAGAAGCCCACGTTGAGCACGTCCACGTCGGGGATGTCGACGAGTTTGTTCGGCGACACCAGCACCGGAGCGACCGAGGACTGTGAGACGGCGGTGCGCAACAGGTCGGCGACGAACGCGCTGACCTTCTGCACTCCCGACGGCAGCAGGACATAGAAGCCGCTGACGGTGCCCGCGGCGTCCTGACTCTGCAGGACTGTCCCCACCGCGGCGTCCGGCAGCCATCGCGATCGGGAACCGAGTTCCGGGATCGCCGGAACAACCAGCGGTTCCGTTGCGGGCAGGGCATCGAACAGCGCGTTGGACATCCTGATCGGGAAGGTCTCGCCGGGGTCGAGTCCGAGGTTGAAGGTCAGCGTCCGGTCCGCCGGATCGATGCGCGAACGCCGTCCATCCCAGATCACGTAGGTCTGGTCGCCGTGGGTCGCGAGAACCGCCTGCTCGGGCGCCATCGGCGCGGCGCGGCCCACCCGCGACAGCTGTCCGGCGATGGCCGTCACGATCGGCGGCGTCCCCGTGCGCCGGGCCGGGGCGGTGTCGCACACCGACCACGCCGAGACGGCTCCGGTAGTCACCGCGAGATCCTCGGGGGCACCGGGGATTCCGATTCGTGGTCCCGTGGGGAACTTCAGGATCTCGCTGGATTTGACCCAGACGGGCTTGGCGTTGCTGCCGGTGGCGAGTCGGGCTGAGGTCAGGTTCAGCGCCGGGTACAGACGCCCGTCGATCTTGGCGTACACCGCGCCCGTGTCGCGGTCGCCGACGATGTTCGAGTCACCCACCAGGCCGGCGGGTTTGATCACGTGCAGCAGCGCCATCCAGCCGACACCGATCAGGACGAAGACGATCGAAAGTGCCACCGCTGCACTCTGTTTGCGGTCGTCGTGCTTCATCCGCACGGAGAATCGTGTGATGGCGGCCTTGAGTCTGCGGTTGTAGAACAGGTGCCCCGAGTTCTGATCTCGATTGGACAGGTTCAGCGGCACGGTCGAGATCCTTTCGGCGGACTGGCGAAAGACGCTGTGCTCACATGCGGTCGGTCCGCTTTTTCACCATAAGGGCGCCGAATACCGGCCAATGACACCAATTTCCCGGTCGCAACTGTCCTGCGCGGGGCGCCCATCAGCGCAGGCCGCCGCCATAGCGGGTGGCGTTGTCCGCCACAGCCTCGTCGCGCAGGGCCGCGAACGCGACGTTCAACCGCTGGGCCAACTCGTCGTGCGAGTACTCGGTGATCTTCGGGTGCAACGTCAGCTCCACGAGCTTTCCGTCCACATTGGCAACGGCATGTATATCCCCCATGTCCACCGTGAAAGTGATCCGCTCAGCCTCGGCGACCAGCGCTTCCCACATGTCGGCAGCTTCGCTGAGTTCCCGCAGCACCGCCTCAACCAGGGCCTTGTCGTCGGTTGGTCCCTCCGCGCCCCCTGGCCCCGACACGATCGTGATTATGTGCAGCCAAAACCAGCAACGTCAATTCAGGACGCGGGTTACCGCTGTGCCGGGTATCAGCAAAATTCCGGCGACCTCACCCGGAGGTCCGCGACGTCCCCTCCGTGACCTGCCAACCGGACCCGCCCGACGACGTGAGTTCGAGGAACCAGGCGAAGTGATAGTTCGCGGCGATCCGATCGCCGGTGACGAGCGCTTCGGTGGCCGCAAGCAGCAGGCAGGTGGTCAGGAGTCGGTCGTTGACGTCCGGGTATTGGGCGAACACCTGGTAACGCGCGGTGTCCACATGCACCCGCAGAACGTCCACCTCGGCGTCGACCACGCCGGTGCCACTGGCCCCGGCCTTGGCCATGGTGTGCGTCATCCGGGGCAGACCGTCTCGCCACTGAGTGGCCTCGATCAATCGCCAGCCGAGATCGGCCACCTCGATGAGAGTGCGGGCGTCCTTCGACGGCGCCGTGACGTCCTCCTCTGCGTTCCTGGGGAACGCATCACCAGGCCGGTAGGTCACGATCCGTTCTGCCGATCCCACCATGTTCGCCAGACCGCCGCGTCGCCGTTCGGGCGGCAGCACCTCGACGCCCGCCGGCAGGTCGATGCCGGACGGCACCCACCCGTAGGCGAGGTCGGTGGCCAGCACCGTGGTGCCATCGGCGCGGTCCGCCACCACCCACCCCAGTCCGGGTTCCTGACGGGCCACGAACTGCAGGAGTCGCCGCAGGCGCTGGTCGGCCGATTCCACCGAGGTGGGTTCGTGGCCGTTCACCGAGATCGGTGGCGGCGCAGTCGCCGCCGTCGGCGCCGGTGGTGACGGCTGCGGCGACGGCGGTGTCTGTGTCGTTATCGGCATCTCGGGGACGCCCACGGACCCGGTGGTGTCCGGGTCGTCAATGGTCGACTCGATCACGACACTGTCGGTGATGTCTTCGAGCACTGGCGGGGCGGGCCGGGGATGGGGCATTGTCGCCGCATCCACAACGGTGGGTTCCTCGAACACCGGCCGAGGAACGGGTGCTGTCATCTCAACAACGGTGGGTTCCTCAGGCACCGGCCTGGATTTCGGCACCGTGACGACCGTGGGCGGTTCCTCAGGCACCGGCCTGGGTTTCGGCGCCCCGGTCGGCTGGCCCGTGACCACGAGGGTCGGTTCCTCCGTCCCGGATCCCAGGCCCAAGTGGGGCGGCACGAAGCCCACCGGTTCCCTGCGAAGGTGCCTGATGGTCGACTCGACGCGGAGCACAGCGAATGCGCGGGCCACGTTGACGACTCTGGCCTCCTCGGCCTGGCGAATCGGTTCGGGCAGTCCGGCTTCGGCGAGTTCGCGCAGCCTGTCGTTGGCAGAGTCCGCAATCCGGTTCAGATCGTTCTTGAGATAGGTTGCCACGGTGGCTGTTTCGGCCGTCACCTGGTTGAGTTCCGCAGGCCACAGCCCGCCCAACACCCATGGCGTGCAGTCCACCGGGGTCCGGAAGGCCGGAATCGACAACGCCTGCTGCGTCGCCTTGCGCATGCGCTGCCGCGCCGCTCTCCTGCCGAACCTCGCCACCTGAGCAAGAGTACCGGGGTGTGCGAGCCTGTCAGTTCACAGATTCGTCGGAATGAATTGTGCGGTCACGGAGGCTTCAGTAGCGTCGTGACATGGCCGATTCGGTGCTGCAGCAGCAGTTGGACGAGGTTCGCGCGATGCTGGCCAAGGCTCGGGAACTGTTCGGCGCCAACCCCATCGCACCGCCGTCCGACATCGCTCCGCCAGCCGACACCGCGCAGCGATGGGTGCGCTGAGGAGGTCAGTCCTCCGCTTCGAGTCGGTGCTCCCGGAGACGCTCGATCGCCCGCCCCAGATCACGTGGCCCGGGCACATCGTCTGATGGCGTGTGACCCGCGGCGATGATCTCGTCCCGCACCTCCATCAGGGCCTTGTGATACGACACCTCAGCGGTGCGTTTGATCGCCTCAGCCAGGGTGCCCGCTTCGGCGCTCAGCGCGGCCTCGGCGAGGACCACGCTGTGCAGGTAACCACCGCGACAGCTGCGGAACAGGATGTGCCCGCTGGGGTGGATGGCGTCGAACTCGGGGTTGGGCTCGTTCACGCGTCAGGCCGGATCGTCGTGCACGGCCTGGATTCGCCGGGCCCGTTCATCCTCGTCGGCCTCCCACGTCACTGCCGCGTGCTCGAGGTGCCGGGCCATGTCAGCGTGGTCGCTGGCCTGTTGCTCGTAGCTGGCCCGACGCTGGTCCAGCAGCGTTCGGCCAGCTTCTCGCAGTTCGGCGAAGATCGGTCCCAGGGAATCAAGGCTCTGCTGGATGGCGTCGTGGCTCTGCGGAACCGCGGACAGCTGCTCGGCGGCGGCACCGTGTTGGCGCGCGGCCTCACGCAGGTGTTCGGTGTCGATGTTGATGTCCATCAGGAACCTTTCTATCCTGCGCGACCGGCGACGGCCGGGCGCGTCGGAGCGGGCTTCGCGGTGTCACTGGGCGCATTGGCCGGTCCCGAGGACGGCGCGGTGCCGCTCTCCGGCGGATGCAGCCAGCCTAGAAAACTCGGGCCACTGACGGTGGTGATCGGCTGCACCTGCCCGTCGACGAAGGCGCGCTGACGGTCGAGGGCCACGGCCTGGCGGTCGGAGAACATCGCCACGTCGCCGGTCGAGACCCGGCTGGGATCGACCGGATGCGGGACCGCGCTGCCCGGCGGTGGGATCGAGAGGCCGTGACGGTGATACGCCTCCGCCACCGACGTACCCGCGAGGACCGCACGGAGTGCTTCAGCCACCGCGGGTGTCGGCGCGTTGACGTGGCTGCCGTCGGGCAGGCGGACTGCGGTCGAGGGCGCTTCGGGTGCGGACGGCTCATCTGGGCCCGTGGCGGCGTCGTCCTCGTCGTCCTCCGCGGTGTCGGCCGCGGGTGCCTGATCCTCGGCCAACAGCTCTTCAAGGGTGAGCCCGTCGAGCGGATCTCGAAGCACACCGCCGTCGGCTCCTGCTCCGGATCGGGTGAGGCCCGACGGCATCAGCCCCGGCAGACTCGGCAGGCTCGCGGGCAGGCCGCCCGACGCTGGCGACGTCGCGGGCATCGACGGCAGCGCCGGCATCGACACTGCCGGTGCCGGCGATGCTGGGTTCAGCGGTCCGGGCGGGACAGCAGGTGCCGCAGGTGCCGGTGTGGGCGCGAATCCGAGGTCTGCCCATGGATCGGCCAGCAGATCGGCGGGCACATCGGCGCCATAGGGCAGCAACGGTTCCGATGGCGAAGTCCCGCTTCGCGGCGGTGGTGGTGCCGGCGGCGCGGTCTCGGCATCAGCCGGCGCGGCTACGCGTTTGGTGGACTCGTACAGCGCGGTCCATGCGGTGGCCATCGCGGCCTTGGACCGGTCGTCGAGGTGAGCGTTCTCGACGATGGCGCCGATCTGGCGCAGTCTGTCGGCGAGGAACCGTTGGAAGTCGCGGGCGCCCGCCGGGGTGTCCAGATCGGTCCGCGACTGCACGGCGTGTTCGATCTCCTCCTGCAGGGCGCTGAGCTTCTCGGCCCCGTCGGCGCTGGTCGCGTGGGCGTTGAGGATGGCCGAGATCACCAGCAGGTCGAGCGTCGCGGTCGACGAATTCTGGCGCGCGAGATCGCTTTCGGCCTTCTTGATCGCCGTCGCTTCCTCGCCCTGCTGTGGGCCGGGCGCGGGGGCCTTTGGAGCGCCGGGCGTGATCGGGGCACCCGTCTTCGCTTCGAAGAGGGCCGGGTGATTGGCGCGGATCTTGGCGACGACGGCCGCCAGGGCGGCAGGCGGCGACACGGGCATGGTAGCCGTGGCGATCTCGACCTCATTGAGGCCGCGCTGCCATGCCTGGGAGTCGCCCGTGACCGCGCTCAGGTGTCGCATCGCGGCCAGAAGGTCGTCCTGCACGCTCAACGTGGTGCCTCCATGCGCCGGACCTTACGGAGCAGGCGCGGAGGTGACAATTCACCGCGACCGCGCCTGTGGACTGCTTGTGGACTACTCGGACTGCCGTGTGCCGTATTGCGCCGAGAGTCCCTGCAGGACAGCCGTCTTCGCCGCCGCATCGGATGCCGCATCGGCCACGACGGAGTGAATCTCCCGCAGCTTCTCGACCAGGAAGCGTTGCACCGCAAGCACTCCGGCGGCAGTGTCCAGACCAAGCTCATCCTGGTGGGTCACCAGTGCCTCGACTTCGTCTTCGATGTCGTCGAGACGGCGCCGCGCCGCCAGTGTCGCGGTGTGCGCATCCGCCACCACAGCCGCCAGAACGCGGTCGGCGGTGGCGAGGTTGTTGCGCCGGGCGAGTACGGCCGACTGCCGCGCATCGAGCACCGCGGCCGCGTCACCCGCCTGCTCGGTCATGGCTGTGAAGCTACTCCCGATCCTTGGGGGTCGACAATTCACGAATGAGCCGGTCTGCCTAGGCCAGTGGCCGCCGGATCACCACGTTGTCGCCGAGTGGACTCACTCGCACATTCGCGCCCGTGTACGGGGCCTCGACGACCATCCCGTTGCCGATCGCCATCTGCACATGGCCCGAGTGCGGGAAGACCAGATCGCCGGGCCGAACCTGAGAGCGTGGCACCGCGATTCCGTCATCGATCTGGTCATAGGTGGTCCTGTCGATCTGGACGCCCGCCTGACGGTAGGCCCACTGCACCAAGCCGGAGCAGTCGAATCGGTCGGGACCGGTGGCCCCCCAGACATAGGGTCGGCCCAGCCGCGACAGGGCTGCGCGCACGGCGACCGCGGCCCTGGTGTCACCGGGGGCCAGGGGCGCTCCCCCGGACTGCCTGAACCGCTGCAGCACCCGGTAACGCAGGGCGCGCAGAATCGCCAACCGCAGCGCCGCGCGCCGACGAGCGGTGACGACATGGCCGTGCTGAGTACGCAGTCGCGCCGCCGCACGACGGATCGCTTCACGTTGTGCCACCGGTGAATCCGCGGCACCGCCGGTGTCGCGGCGGGCCTCGTCGAGGACCTGCCGGGTCAACGACAGCGCACGCGCATGGTCCTGCTGCGCCCCCGAGAGGACGCCGCCGAGCGCGGAGTCCGTCTGGGCCGCCGTCCGCTGGGCCAGCACCGCGGCCTGTCGACGGGCCCGGTAGGCGTCGAGCGCCCGGCTGCCGCCATCGACCGCTGGCATCTGCACGTGTCCGGCAGTCAACGGGGCCGAAGGCAGCACGGCCGTCGTGAACAATCGGTGCGCCCGCAGCAGGACCTCCAGTTCGGTCATGGCCGCACTCAGGCGGCGGCGTCGTCGGCCGGGATGCGGTGGAAGACCGCGGCCACCGCCGGCAGCACGTCCCGTTCGCGGCGCTCGAGCAGCGCGGCGTTCTCGGGCAGTTCGCGGGCGCTGATCTCGCCGGTGGCGATCCTGCGCAGGACCTCGTGTGCGTGCTCGAGTTCGCCGCGCTTGCGGTACTGGTTGCCGGGCAGTTTCACTCCCGCCCACACGCCGAACTCCACCTCGTGGTCCACCGCATGCTGGGCGCATCGCCGCTGTTGTGCGAGCGGGCATCGGCGCAGGCAGAGGGTTCGGGCCTGGACCGCCGCTGTCTCGTAGGACCGGTTCTTGGCCGGACCATGGCCCCCGTCGTCGTCGGGATAGCCGAACCAAAGGTCAGGATCTGAAGCGCAGGGGTGGGTGAACATGCGTCCGACTCCTCTCAGCGGAAAACTGTGTCGGAAGCGTATATGCGAACGCGGCATCTCGCAATAAAACGTATTCAATAACGTATATGCATACCGATAGAACTGGGTCTGTGTACGATCCTCTGCATGGCTGGAGAGTCCCGTTGAGCCGCGAATCCGCAGGCGCTGCGATCCGCCAGTTGCGCGAGGCCCGCGACTGGTCCCTGGCCGATCTCGCCGAGGCGTCCGGCGTCAGCGTGATGGGGCTGAGCTTCCTGGAGCGCGGTGCCCGAAAACCGCACAAAAGCACAGTACAAAAGGTTGAGAATGGCCTCGGCCTGCCTCCCGGAAGCTACGCCCGACTCCTCGCTGCCGCCGATGCCCAGTCCGAGGCCAGCCAGTTGACGGCCAGTGGTTCGCCGCCCGGGACCCATGTCGCGGCCGCTGTCACCGCCGATCCCGGCACCGACATCGCGGTACTGGTGGGGTACGCCGAAGCTCAGCTGGAGACGCTCAACTCGGTGATCGCCCGGCTTCCCGCGCCGTCGTCAAACGAATACGAAAACGTCGTCACCTCGGTGCTCGCCCAGTGCGTCAAGGCGGAGCAGCTGACCGCCAACTCGTGGCGGGTGGCGGTCAACACCGGTGGGGAATCCGCATCGGCCCTGCTCAGTCACCTTCGCGCGCTGGAGGCCACCCGGCAGTCGCTGCTGACTCGCCTGGCCGGCAGCGTGGGTGCCCAACTCGACCGCGCCTGCCGTGAGTCGAATCTGCCCGAGGTGATGGTGTGTGCGCTATTGGGTGTCGTGCCTGCGCAGCTGTGGGAGATCCGCAACGGCGGCGCCATCGCGCCCAACGTCCTGCGGCGAGTGCGCGCTTTCGTCGACGCGGCACCAGGCTCAGGTCAGTGAGCTGATCAGCTCCAGGCTCTCGAGTTCGCGGATCGCGCGGCACCCTCGTTCGAGCATCGCGAGCACCATGTCGTCGCCACGTTCGGTGGACGCGGCGAACGCGAAGCCGAACGTCGTAATGAGCGGCGCCTGCAACGTGCCCAATCGGTAATCGCGCCAACATGTCTCGGCGTCGAAGCCGTCGACACCCAGGCGCTGCAGTTCGCGGTGGTACTCGGCCACCAGATCCCGTTCGATCTCGGCGCGAACCTTGGGCAGCAGGCTGGTGGCGGTGAAGTAGGCCAGGTCGCGGGTCGGCAGGCCGACGGTCAGTGTCTGCCAGTCCACCACGGTCACCGTCGTGCGATCCGGATCGAACAGCAGGTTGTCAGCCCGAAAGTCGCCGTGCAGCAGCGCGAACCGATCCGGTTCGAGCAGCAGCCAGTCGGTCACCGCGTCCGCGGCGGCGGCCAGGGTGCCCCGGTCGGCGGCGCTCATCCGCGGTCCCAGTCGGGAGATCGTCGTCTCGGCGGCCATTGTCGCCAAGGCGCCCATCCCCTGCGCGAAGTCCGCCGTGGGGCGTGGCATCGTCGCACCGGTGAAGCTGTCCCACGTCGGATCGCACCACCGGGGTCCGTGCAGTCCGGCCAGCGCGGTCACGGCCAGCGCGGCTTCGGCCGGAGTGCAGCCCGCGATCTGGTCTCCCTGTTCGGCGGGGGCCAAGTCCGCGAGCACCAGGACGAAATCCGCACCGTCGCGGTCCATCTCGCAGTGATACACCCTCGGCAACGGGACCGCGACGGTGGCCGCCACTTCGGTGTAGAACGCGTGCTCGGAGCGGTAACCCAGCGCCACGCGTTCCCTCACCGCCTCCTCCTGCGACGGCAGTTTGACAATGACGGTCGCGGGAAGGTCTGGGCGCGGGTCTCGGTAGACGGGAGTCACGCGGTACGTGGCGCCGGTCTGACCGGTGCCGACGGGGACCACGGTCGCATCGACGACGTCGGCGGCCAAGATGTCGGTCAGCCATGTCGCGGTGACGTCGGCGGGACTTGCGGGTATCGCTGCGGTTGCGGGCACGGGCACCTCCTGCCTGTGGATTAGAGCACACGCGATGTCCGACCCGACGCCTAACGTCCGGTCATGACCGCATGGATCAACACCGTCGGCCGCGACCATGTCCTGCGCGGCGTGGCAGGCGGCTTCACCCAATCCGACCACGGCACACCGGATCGGCTGCGCAGACTCGTTCGCGACGATTGGGTGGCCTTCTATTCGCCCAGGACCGATCACCCCGACGGTGCGCCGTTGCAGGCGTTCACCGCTCTGGGCCGGATCGTCGACGACGAACCGTTTCAGGTGCAGATGACCGAAGGCTTCCACCCCTTCAGGCGTCGGATGGAGTTTCTCGACTGCACCGAGACACCGATCCGTCCCCTCCTCGACGGCCTCGGGTTCATCGAGGACAAGAAGCGCTGGGGCTACCGGTTTCGGTTCGGGCTGTTCCGGATCCCGGATGCCGACTTCGCCCTGATCCGTTCGGCGATGACGGCTGTGCCACCGTCGTAGGGTGAGTCCGGTGAGCACGTCGTCGTCACCGGTCCTCATCTCCCCCAGCGACCTTGCCGCGCGGTTGTCCGATCCGCGTCTGCGCATTCTCGATGTGCGCTGGACTGTGGCGGCACCCGACGGCCGAGCCGACTACCTTGCCGGGCACGTGCCGGGTGCGACGTACGTCGATCTCGACGCCGAACTGTCCGACCATTCGATCACCGGGCGGGGCCGGCATCCGCTGCCCACCGCGGCGCAACTGCAGGCCCATGCCCGCTCGTGGGGTCTCGACGACGGTGACCCGGTCGTGGTCTACGACGCCTGGGGCGGACAGGCCGCAGCCAGGGCGTGGTGGCTGCTGCGGGCCGCAGGCATCGAGGATGTCCGCCTGCTCGACGGGGGCTGGCCTGCGTGGGTGGCGGCCGGGCTTCCGGTGGAGACCGCGGCGCGTCAACCCGATCTGGGATCGGTGGAGATCAGCTCGCTCGAAGGCATGCCGACGCTGGACGGCGATGCGATTGCGGCTTTGGCCCACGCCGGCGATGGGCATGTCCTCGACGCCCGAGCTGGCGCGCGCTACCGCGGGGAGGAGGAGCCGCTGGATCCGGTGGCCGGTCACGTCCCCGGTGCGGTGTCCGCCCCGACGGCCGAGAACCTCACGGCTGCAGGTGGTTTCCGCCCAGCCACGGAACTGCAGGAGCGGTTCGCCAGCCTCGGCGCCGACACCGGGCAGGTCGCGGTGTACTGCGGTTCCGGTGTGACCGCCACGCATCAGATCGCCGCCCTGGCCATCGCCGGCATCGACGCCGCACTGTATCCGGGCTCGTGGTCGGAGTGGTCGAGCACGCCGGGGCGTCCGGTAGCGACGGGTCCCGAACCGGGTTAGTTCGGGACCCGGTCCAGGATCGCGCGGGCGATCGCCGCGGCCTGACCCGTGGGGTCGTACCGGCACACCATGGTGTCGGCCACGACGTTGTTGCGGGCGCCGACGGCGCGTTCGCAGCCCCAGCCGTTGCCGCCCTCGCGGATCTCCCGCATCGAGACCACTCCGTCCTCCGTGGTGGGCGCGCCGAAGGTGTATCGGACCGTGTCGGTGGACTGCGGATACGTCGCCATGATCATCTGGCCCTCGCACGTCCGCCATGTCTGTTCCTGCTGGTCGACGTTGCGGGTCGCGGCCTCCGCGGTGGGGAACGACACCACCACCTGGGTCACGGTGTGGCTCGGCGGACCGTCGCCGGTGTTGCGGGACATCTGCTGCTGTGTCGCGCTCCAACCGGAGTCTCCGTAGACCACACGCTGCCCGGGCAGCCATGCCCCGACACATTCCTTGTTGTCGACAGAAGCGGCGTCGTCGGAGAGCACCGGCGCCTCGCCCGTGACCACAATGCCGGTCGCCCCCGCAAGATTGGCCAATTCACTTGTGCGACTGAGCAGTCCGGGCAGTCCCGACGCCGCCACCGGCGCCACGGGCGACCCAGTGCGGCTGGTCGTCGCCGAGGTCGTCGCCGCCGTGGTGGCCGACGGATCGGCCGGAGCATCGTCGTCTCGGCTGTTGGTGAGCATGGTCGCCCCGGCGACTCCCGCGGCCACCAGGACCACTGCGCCCGCGACGGCCGCGACCATCGGCCCGCGGCGGCGAGTCCGCGGCGGTGTCAAGTTCATCGGCGGCGGCGCGTAGTGCGGGTACGACGGCGGAGCCATCCACCCGTTGGACGGCGGCGCGGCGTTGGGCGGCGGACCGGTCGTGGCTGACGGCGCGGGCATCGGCGGTGGCGCGATACGCCCCCTCGGCGCCGGGATGGTGCGGTCGTCGTTGAGGGCGGAAGCCGCGGCGGCGGCGAACTCCGCCGCGGTCTGATAGCGGCGTGCCGGGTCTTTGGCCATGGCGGTCGCGATCACCGCATCGAGCGCCGCGGGCAGGTTGTGCACCACCGCGGTCACGCGCGGCGGGGGCTGCTGCAGGTGTGCGGTCATCACCGCGGCGGCGCTCGGTGAGTCGTGGAAGGGCGCCTTCCCCGTCAGCATCCGGAACAGCGAGCAGCCCAGCGAGTAGATGTCCGAGCGGCCGTCCACCGGTTCCCCCGAGAGCACCTCGGGTGCGGCGTAGGCCAGCGTCGCGGTGACCGACCCCGTGACCGTCAGGCTCACATCGTCGAGCGCGCGGGCGATGCCGAAATCGCCCAGCAGCACGCGTTCGCGCGGGCCGGGCGGACCGGACAGCAGGAAGTTGGCGGGTTTCACGTCGCGGTGCACGACGTGGTGCTCGTGGGCGTAGTCGAGCGCCTTACCCACCTCGGTGACGATGTGCACGGCGCGGTTGGGAGTGATCGTGCCGGTCCTCAGGGCGGCGTCCGCATCGGTGCCGTCGACGAACTGCATCGCGATCCACAGCTGGCCGTCCTCGGTGGTGCCGCGGCGGTAGATCGAGGTGATGTTGGGATGGTCGAGCATCGAGGCCACGTCGGCCTCGCGGGTGAAGCGGGCCCGGAAGTCCGGGTCGCGGGACAGTTCGGCAGACAGCACCTTCAGCGCGTCGCGCCGCGGCAGTTCCGGATTGGCGACGAGGTACACCACGCCCATGCCGCCCATGCCGAGGACCCCTTCGACGCGGTATCCCGCGACGAGCGCACCGGGCGGCAACATCGGCTACCTCCCCGGTGCCGCGCCAGGCACCACGTGGTCGGCGAGCATCACATGGGCAAACATAGCGGCCGGACGGCGAGCCCGCCGCACCCGCACGCCGCAGATGTGAGACATGGTCGGCTGATGTCCCACACCGTGACCGGGATCATGGCGGGCCAATTGACGGGATTGTTAGTACAACTATTAGAGTCTCTGCGGTGTGTCGAGATGACTTCGCTGACGGAGTCAGCTTCACCGGAATCAAGGTCGCTGACTACCTGGACGCCGACGGTGCCATCGCGTTGCCGGACGGCGTGACGCTGACCTCGTATCTGGATCGCAACGTCGCAGGCCTCGGCGACGAACTGGCCTACCGCTACCTCGACTACACCCGCGGCGACGACCCCGTCGTCCACGAACTCACCTGGACCCAACTCGGCGCGCGCCTGCGTGCCGTCGGCGCCCGCCTGCAGCAGGTCTGCTCCCCCGGCGACCGCGTGGCGATCCTGGCGCCCCAGGGCAACGACTACGTCGTGGGCTTCTTCGCGGCCATCCACGCCGGCATGATCTCGGTGCCGCTGTTCGCCCCCGAACTCCCAGGTCACGCCGAACGCCTCGACGCGGTGCTCGCCGATGCCTCCCCCACGGTCGTGCTGACCACCACCGCCGCCGCGGAGTCGGTGCGCGGCTTCCTGCGCCGACACCCGGCGTCGCAGCGACCCCGGGTGATCGCCGTCGACGCCGTCCCGGACTCTGTCGGCGCGACGTTCGTGCCCGCCGTGCATGGCACCGACGACCTCGCCTACCTGCAGTACACCTCGGGGTCCACCCGGACTCCGGCTGGCGTGGAGATCACCCACCGCGGGGTGTGCACCAACGTCCTGCAGATGATCCTGGCCGGTGAACTGGACACCGACATCCGCAGCGTCAGCTGGCTCCCGCTGTACCACGACATGGGCCTGATCATGATCATGTTCCCGGCGTTGTGCGGCGGACACATCACGCTCATGAACCCCATGGCGTTTGTGCGCCGGCCGCACCGCTGGATGGTGCAGTTGGCCCGCGAGTCGGCCCAGGGCCGGGTGTTCGCGGCCGCCCCGAACTTCGCCTTCGAACTGGCCGCGCAGCGTGGCGTCCCGCAGGACACCGAGGGTTTCGACCTCAGCAACGTCGTCGGTCTGCTCAACGGCTCCGAACCGGTCAGCCTGGCCGCGATCGAAGCGTTCAACGCGACCTTCGGCCCCTACGGTCTGCCGCCCTCGGCGGTCAAGCCGTCCTACGGCATGGCCGAGGCGACGCTGTCGGTGGCCTCCGTGCCGCCGGCCGCGGTACCCAGCGCGCTGTACCTGCACCGCGGCGAACTCAGCAAGGGCCTCGCGGTGCCCGTCAGCCCGGACCACTCCGAGGGTGTCCCCTACGTTTCGTGCGGACAGATGATCCCCAGCCAGTGGGGCGTCGTCGTCGACTCCGAGATCGCTGCTGAACTGCCCGCGCGCCACGTCGGCGAGATCTGGCTGCACGGCGACAACATCGGCCGCGGCTACTGGGGCCGCGAAGAGGAGACCCAGACGGTCTTCGGTAACAAGCTGCAGTCCCGGCAGCCCGAGAACAGCCACGCCGAGGGCGCCCCGGACTCCGGTCTGTGGCTGCGCACCGGCGATCTCGGCGTGTACATCGAGGATGAGCTCTACATCATCGGCCGCATCAAGGACGTCATCATCGTCGACGGCCGCAACCACTACCCCCAGGACATCGAGGCCACGGTGTCGGCTGCCTCACCGGCCGTGCGTTCCGGCTATGTGACGGCATTTGCGTTGTCCGCCAATGACTCCGGTGGATCCGGGGAGCAGTTGGTGATCATCGCCGAGCGCGCCACCGGTGCGGGCAAGGCCGAGCCTGAGCCCGTCGCGGCGGCGATCCGCGCGGCCGTGTCACGTCAGCACGGCCTGCCCGTCGCCGATGTGCGCCTGGTGCCCGCCGGGGCGATTCCGCGCACCACCAGCGGCAAGTTGGCCCGCAACGCGTGCCGCACGGAATACCTGGCCGGCGCGTTCAACTGACTCTTTCCCGCCAACGACCCCGCTGAGCGGGGCCCCGCGGTCTGCGGCCCGCCACTCGCGAGAGTGCGCTCAGGGCTGTTTCGGATCGCCGGCCACAGCCCTGGACGCACCTTCGGCACCCGGAGACGCCTCGAGCGGTGCGACGATATCGCGGTGTCGATACCCCGCCGGATTCCAGCGCTGTTCGCCGTGACGCTCACGCTCACGGCAGTACGCCACTGGCACACGGGGTGGGGAGCCACCGCCGGCGAGCGGGCGCAGACGCTGCCCGGCGACGAACACCCGGTGTCCCGATTCGGGATGCACGCAACCCGGGCGCTGACGATCGACGCCGCTCCCGCGCTGGTGTGGCCGTGGATTGTGCAGCTGGGCCTGGGTACTGCGACCGCTGCCGGACGGTGGCACCCGTCTGGTGACCCGGCTGCGCACCTCCTACACAAAGCCCGGCACCCTGGCGTTCGCGCCGATCCTCGAACTCGCGGACTTCCCGATGTACCGCAGGATGCTGCTGGGAATCAAGGAACGGGCCGAGCTGACCGCACGTCGGCCAGGGTCACCCGCTCACTCGCGGTCGTTGGGATAGTCCTCGTCAGACACGTCGACCGCCTCATGCTGCTCGACGTAGTCGGCGGGGTCCGCCTCGATCGGCAGCTCGCCGAGGTCCTCCTCTTCGGGCGACTCCAGGGGGGTCGCCTGCTCTGCGAGATCTCCAGGATCTGCGGTCATGCTGTGTCCCTCCGACTCGGTTGCGGTCGTGCGTTGACGCGATATCGAGTATCCAGCGTGCGGCCTTTCGAATCCAGAATCCTCAGCCGAGGCGAAAGTGCTCGCTGATCAGACCGGTGCTCAGCGGATAGTCCAACAGCGTCGCGCCCAGCACCCGGCCCATCTCCTCGATCGCCGGCCCAACCTCGACACCGCGGTGGGCCAGCAGTTCTCCCGTCCACAACGCGGTCTCCGAAACCGGGCGTGGGTCACCTGTCAACAGTGCCGCCGAGACCGCGTGCAGCGTCTGCGGTACGGCGTCTCGGGCCACGGCACGCAACGCGGTCTGCTCGGGGCCGGATGCTTCGTCGGCGGTCACGCTCCACTGGCGGATCACGCGATCCACGAGGTCAGCATGCGCCAATTCCAGGGCGCCCTGCTCCTGCGCGGGCGCCTCGGGCAGTGGAGACACCGGCGACACCACGACAGGGAGGGCGTCCATCGCCTCGAGTGCGCCGACCGCATCCGCGGCCCACGCCGTCGCACCGAGCGCCGCGGCCCTGACCGCGTCCCCACCGAGGGCGGGACCGCCGACCACCACCGGCACACCGGCCGATGTGCTCGCCTCGATGAAGCGGCGGGTGGTCGGGATCGAACCCAACACCGAACAACTGATGGCGACCGCCTCGGGGCCGACGTCCTGGATGTACTGGCTCAGGCGCAGCGGTGATGTCGCCGGTCCCAGCGGAGTGGTCTGCCACCCGGCAGTCCGGAGGACGCACCCGATGATGGCTGCGGGCAGCCAATGCCATTCCCGCTCAGCGCAGGTCACGATCACATGCCCGCAGGTGACGGGAACTTCTGCGGCCCGTCGGGCGACGACTTCGGTGGCGGCCATCGCCATCGCGGTGGCCGCATGCTCCTGCGCCACCGACCATTCGCCGCGCTGCCATCGTTGGCCGATGACGCGTTGGGAGGTCGCCACGACGTCGGTGAGGACCGACAACGGGGCCATCCCGTCATCGAGCATCTTGTCCACCAGCGCAACGACTCTGGGCCTGTCAGATGCGGCGACGGCGGCCTCGTACTCTTCCAGCACCTCCGGCGCGGGATCTAGACGCTGCATGTGACGGCCAGCAGAGCGATGTCGTCGTGGGCGTGGCCGTCGAGATACTCCATGACGTCCTGCTCCACCGCTTCGCAGACGACCTCGGGAGAGGCACCGGCGTAGGCGGGCAGCATGGCGCGCAGTCTCTCCAGCCCGTACTGGCCCGCGTTTCCCCACGCCTCATCGACCCCGTCGGTGAACATCAGCATCGTGTCACCGGGTTCGAGGCGGAAAGACGTTGCGCCGTATTGGACTTCGGCGACGAGGGCGGCGGCCGTGCCGTACACCACGATCTGCTCGACGCGCCCGTCGGCGCGCAGCACCAAAGGCGGCGGATGGCCAGCGGTGGCCAGATCGACGTCGACACCGGTGCCGTCGGGTCGTGGCCGCAGCCTCGCACACAGCACCGTCACGAACTGCGTCGACGACGGGTTGTAGAGCACGGTGTTCGTCACACCCAGAACCGCCGCGGGATCGCGATCGAAATGGGCTGCGGTGCGGATACTTTGGCGAGCCTGCCCGGTCAGCGCCGCTGCCTCGACGCCCTTGCCGCACACGTCGCCGAGCGCGACCAGCCAGTCACCGTCACTCCCGACGACGTCGTAGAAGTCACCACCGATGTCGAGGTGTTCGGCCGCAGGCCGATAGCACGCGGCCAACCGCAGACCGGGGATGTTGGGCAGCGACGGCGGCCGCAGGCTCTGCTGCAGCACCGACGCGACACGGGTCTGCTCCCGATACAGCCGGGCCGAGTCCAGGGCCAGTGCGGCCCTCGCGGCGACGTGCTGCGCGAAGGCGACCTCGTCAGCGCTGAACCCGCCGTCCGCCCGGCGCAGCAGCACCAGCGCGCCGAAGGTTGCGCCGCGGGCCGTGAGCCCCACCCCGAGCACCTCGGCGGGAGCCAGCGCGTGGGCGGACTCGATGAACGGTTCGGCGGGCACCAGCCCCGAAAGGTCACAGCCCTGGATGCGTTCGGGGTGACCGGTGCGCAGGACACGGTCGAGGGGCAGTCCGGCCAACTCGGCGCGGGCGATGCCGACCCCGCCCGGGGCGGCGTCGCCCAGCAGCGTCAGCGCGCCGGGCCGCCCGTCGGGGATCACGACCATGGCCCAGTCGGCGAGCGTGGGTTGAATGAGATCGACCAATTGCAGTGCGGTGCGCCGTAGATTCAGCGATCCGCTCAGCGTCACGGCCACGTCCTCGGCCAACTGATCAATAGACCGAATCCCTGCGACGTTCTCGACTTCAGGGTGGATGGTCACACAAGTCCTCATCAGATCAGCGGGGGAAGACATCTTCCGGCGATGCACACCAGCGACTGCCCCCCGCGGGCTTTCCTCGATGACGAAGCTGCGAACTCAACCTCTGCCTCGACGTTACCCGAGGACAGCGACTTCTGAACGGGATAAAGAAGGCACCGCTCGAGGCCTACGCGACCGGGCGCACCGTCAGCATCTGCGACGACGACCCGATCGGCCCGGTCTCGTCGTGGATGACGCTGTGCGTCAGGCCCAGACCGTCCGCGCCGAAGGACACCGTGGTGTCGAACCCCAGCCAGCCGCCGCGCGGCTCGGAGAACAGATGCGCGGTCAGGTCGATGTTCGGGAACGCCACCTGGGCCGGGTCGGCCCGCACGGCCAGCCCGTTACCGATGTCGAGCAGCCCGATCGCGGCGGCGGCCGGGCTCACCGTCTCTCCGGCGAGCAGCCCGACATTGGTGCGCACCCAGGCCGTCGCCCGGCCAGGGCCGACCTCCCTCCGCCGGACATCGGCGGAGGCGATGAACCCGCCCCGCCACAGCGCGGACATGTCCCAGGCCGGCGTGTCCTCTGGGCTGGGGATCGGCGCGAAGCTCGACCCGGCGAGCTGTTCGGTGCCGAAGCGCTGCATCAGCCACACCCGCAGCACCAGCACCGCGCGGCCAGCATGGCTCATGGTCGCCTCGACCAGCTCGATGCTGCGGCCCGGGCGGCGCACCTGCACGTCCACCTCCACCGCCGCGATGGGCACCGTGCCGAGGATGTCGTAGGACAGTCGGGTCAGCGGCAGGCGGTCGTCGCGGCGACGGTCGCGGTCCTGTTCGACGGCGTGTGCAAGCAGGCCGAGCGAGGGCGCGATGTGCTGCTCGGCGCGGTTCCACGCCCCCTGAGTGTGCTCGGTGGCGGCGAAGCGAGACTCGCCGAGACGCTCGAAGTAATGCACCCGGCGATGATGCCCGCCGACCCGCGCCAATCACGAACCGCGCACCGCATCGAGTGGGAGACGACGCAGTGAGGAGTCGGTGTGGCCGCAACCACGGCCTGGACAATCGGCGGCGTCGGCCAGCCCGGAGCAGGTCCCTGAAAACCCCACCAAACAAAAAGGTCACGAACCATTTCTGGTTCGTGACCTCTGTGTTCGCGGGTTCTGGACCCACTCAGTGTGGGCGAAGGGGGACTTGAACCCCCACGTCCCGAAGGACACTGGCACCTGAAGCCAGCGCGTCTGCCATTCCGCCACTCGCCCAAACGAACTGCGACACCGTATCACGGTCGGCGGCCGGTTCCCGAATCGCGAGGTCAGCCAAATCTACAGGGCGCTGACCTGCACCGACGCAATTCTCAGAGTTCTTATGGTGACTATGTGACACCGAAGGCCGATACCATGGACGGGAAATATCACAGTGGCGCGACACGGCTGACCGCGGCACTGACCTGGTCGGCACAAAAGACACCTGAGGCAGGCGGTGAGAATGGGGCTGGTGCAGCGGTTTGACCGCAAGCTCGAGTCCACCGTCGGCGACGCGTTCGCTCGGGTGTTCGGCGGGTCGATCGTCCCGCAGGAAGTCGAGGGCATGTTGCGCCGCGAGGCCGCCGACGGCGTCCGCTCGCTGCAAGGCGGGGTGCTGTTGGCACCCAATGAGTACGTCATCCGGCTCAGCCCCGCCGACCACAAAAAGGTGCTCGCCGATCCAGATCTCACGTCGGATACTTTTGCCCGACACCTTGGGGGATACATCGGTGAACAGGGGTGGCAAACGTATGGTGATGTGGTTGTCCGATTCGAAGCATCGCCGAATCTGCACACCGGCCAGGTCCGGGCAAAAGGTGTCGTCAACCCTGACGCCGTTGTCGGACCAGCCCCCACACCCGAGCCCACCCCGAGCGCAGCACCACCCGCCGCGCCACAATCAGACCGTGCGTCGAACGCAGAACCAGGAGTACCACCGATGAGCGACAATCCGAGCTACCGCGGCAGCCAGGGACAGGGACGCCCCGGTGATGAGTACTACGACGAGCGCTACGGCCGGCCGGAGGATCCGCAGGCCCAGGAGCCGCGCGGCGGTTACGCGCCCGGTCAGGAGCCGGGTGGCTACGGCCAGCCCCCGCAGGGCGGCTACGGCGAGCCCCCGCGCCCGGGCGGCTACCCCGACCAGGGTGGCTACGCCCCCAACTATGAGCAGCGTCCGCCCGCCGGCGGCTACGGCGGCCCGCCCTCGGGTGGCTACGACGCCCCCGGCGGCTACGACGCCCCCGGCGGCTACGGCGACCAGGGCGGCTACGACCAGGGCCCCCGCCAGGGCGGCGGCTACCCCGGCCCCGGCCCGCAGGGCGGCTACCCGCAGGGTGGCGGCTACGGCGAGCCCCCGCGCGGCGACTACGACTACGGCCGCGGTCCCGAGGGCCGCCCCGAGCCCCCGCGCCAGCCGGGGCCCGACTACGGCCGTCCAGATCCGCGCGGCGGTTACGGCGACCAGGGCGGCTACGACCAGGGCTACGGCCAGCCGCAGGGCTATGGTCGCCAGGACTACGCGCAGCCCCAGGGTGACTACGGCCAGCCCGACTACGGCCGCGGCTACGACGCCCCCGGCGGCTACGGCGACCAGGGCGGCTACGACCAGGGCTATGGCCAGCCGCCGGCCCAGGGCGGCTACGGCTACGGCCAGCCCCCCGCGCCGGGCGGCTACGGCGCCGCCGCCGGCGCGATGGTCACTCTGCAGCTCGACGACGGCAGCGGCCGCACCTACCAGCTGCGTGAGGGCGCCAACGTCGTCGGCCGCGGCCAGGACGCACAGTTCCGCCTCCCCGACACCGGGGTCTCGCGCCGCCACCTGGAGATCCGGTGGGACGGACAGGTCGCGCTGCTGTCCGACCTGAACTCGACCAACGGCACCACGGTGAACAACGCGCCGGTGCAGGAATGGCAGCTTGCTGACGGCGACGTCATCCGGCTCGGCCACTCCGAGATCGTCGTTCGCGTCCACTGACGTCAGACGATCCACACCAGACACGGGCGACGCGCGGCGGCTTCGCGCCCGCCCCGGTGACCGGCCCAGTATCGTGACGTTGCCGCGCGATTTCGGGAAGGACGCCAGATGCAGGGATTAGTTCTGCAGCTGACGCGTGCCGGTTTCCTGCTGCTGCTGTGGCTGTTCATCTGGTCCGTGCTGCGCATCCTGCGCACCGACATCTACGCACCGACCGGAGCGGTCATGGTTCGGCGCGGCCTGGTGCTGCGCGGCAACCTGCTTCCGGCCCGCCAGCACCGCTCGACGCCGCGCCAACTGGTGGTCACGGCCGGTGCACTGGCCGGCACCAAGATCACGCTGGGCAACCAACCCGTGCTGATCGGCCGCGCAGACGATTCCACTCTGGTGTTGACCGACGACTACGCCTCCACCCGCCATGCCCGGCTGTCCCCACGGGGTTCGGAATGGTATGTGGAGGATCTAGGATCGACCAACGGCACATACCTCGACAGGGCGAAGGTGACGACGGCTGTACGCGTTCCCATAGGCACGCCGGTGCGAATCGGCAAAACGGCAATTGAGCTGCGCCCGTGACCCTCGGATTGCGCTATGCAGCGCGCAGCGACCGCGGTCTCGTCCGCGCCAATAACGAGGACTCGGTATACGCCGGGGCCAGGCTGCTCGCCCTCGCCGACGGCATGGGCGGTCACGCGGCCGGTGAGGTCGCCTCCCAACTGGTGATCGCGGCGCTGGCCCACCTCGACGACGACGAGCCCGGCGGCGACCTTCTCAGCAAGCTCAACGACGCCGTGCACCAGGGCAACTCGGCCATCGCCGCACACGTCGAGGCCGAGCCCGAACTCGAGGGCATGGGCACGACGCTCACCGCGATCCTGTTCGACGGCCACCGCCTCGGCCTGGTGCACATCGGCGACTCGCGCGGATATCTCCTGCGCGACGGCGAACTCAACCAGATCACCAAGGACGACACCTTCGTCCAGACCCTGGTCGACGAGGGCCGCATCACGGCCGAGGAGGCGCACAGCCACCCGCAGCGCTCGCTCATCATGCGCGCGCTCACCGGACACGAAGTCGAACCCACGCTGATCATGCGCGAGGCCCGGGTCGGCGACCGCTACCTGCTGTGCTCCGATGGCCTGTCCGATCCCGTCAGCCACGACACGATCCTCGAGGCGCTGCAGTTGCCCGACGTCGTCGAGAGTGCCGACCGGCTCATCGAACTCGCACTGCGCGGCGGCGGCCCGGACAACGTGACCGTTGTCGTCGCCGACGTGGTGGACTACGACCACGGCCAAACCCAGCCCATCCTGGCCGGTGCGGTGTCCGGGGACGACGGCAGTTCGTCCGCCCCGCCCAATACCTCCGCGGGCCGCGCCTCGGCGATCAACCCGCGCAAACCGGCCGCCAAACGTGTTGTACCGCAGCCTGACCCGCCGGCAAAGAAGCCCCGGAGCCGGCGCCGGATGATCATCGCGGCGACGCTCATGGCGCTGCTGGTGTTGGCTGGCCTGGCAGTCGGCCGCCAGATCATCCGCAACAACTACTTCGTCACCGAGCACGACGGCACGGTGTCGATCATGCGCGGCATCCAGGGTTCGCTGCTGGGCATCTCGATGTCGGAGCCGTTCCTGCTGGGCTGCCTCAACGACCGCAATGAGCTGTCGCAGATCAGCTTCGGCCAGCAGCAGTACAACTGCCGCCTGATGCAACTGCAGGATCTGCGCCCGTCCGAGCGCGCCCAGGTTGCGGCCGGACTGCCCGGCGGCTCGCTGGACGACGCGATCGCCCAACTGCGCCAGTTGGCCGAGACCTCCCTGCTGCCGGTCTGCCTGCCGCCCACCCCGCCGACCCCGAAGCCGAGTCCCGCGCCTGCGCCGCCGCGCGGTCCCGCGCCGGGCCCCACGAACCGCTCCGCTCCGGCTCCCACACCCGGACCGACCCCCACCGAAGCTCCCACTGAAACACCGAACCCAACACCGGGTTCCGACAAGCCCCCGACGCCCACCGCGACCCCGACGCCCCCGCCCACCACCGTGACGACCCTGCCTCCGGCGCCACAGAAACCGGGGACGGATTGCCGGGCGGCGGCATGAGCGCCGACAGAGCGGACCGCGTATGACCACCGCGCCTCAGTCCCCGGTCACGGTGGTGCCGCCTCTGCCCAATCGGCGTAACGCCGAACTCCTGCTGCTGTGCTTCGCGGCCGCGATCACCACCGTGGCACTGCTGCTCGTCGAGGTGAATCAGGAGCAGGGCGTCTCACTGGACCTGCTGGCGTTCACCGGGGGCTTCCTGGTGCTGTTCGGCGTTGCGCACCTGGCGATCCGGCGCTTTGCGCCCTACGCCGATCCGCTGCTGCTGCCCGTGGTCGCGCTGCTCAACGGGCTCGGCCTGGTGATGATCCACCGGTTGGACCTGGTGCAGGTCGGCGTGGACGATTCGACACCGAGCGCCCATCAGCAGCTGTTGTGGACGCTCGTCGGCGTCATCGGTTTCGTCCTGGTCATGGTGCTGCTCAAGGACCATCGGCAGTTGGCGCGCTACGGGTATGTCCTCGGCCTCGTCGCCCTGGTGCTGCTCGCGATCCCCGCGGTGCTGCCCGCGAAGTACTCCGAGGAGTACGGCGCCAAGATCTGGATTCGGTTCGAGGGCTTCTCGATTCAGCCCGCCGAGTTCTCCAAGATCCTGCTGCTGATCTTCTTCGCATCGGTGCTGGTGTCCAAGCGCAACCTGTTCACCAGCGCCGGCAAGCACGTGCTGGGCATGGACCTGCCGCGGCCCCGCGACCTCGCGCCGATGCTCGTGGTGTGGGTCGTGTCGGTGGGCGTGATGGTCTTCGAGAAGGACCTCGGCACCTCGCTGCTGCTGTACGCGTCGTTCCTGGCGATGGTCTACGTCGCCACCGAGCGGTTCAGCTGGGTGGCCATCGGCCTGGCGCTGTTCGCCGCGGGCAGTGTGGCGGCCTACTTCCTGTTCGGTCACGTCCAGGTGCGTGTGAAGAACTGGCTCGACCCGTTCGCCGACCCCGACGGCGCCGGCCACCAGACCGTGCAGGCCCTGTTCAGCTTCGCCACCGGAGGAGTGTTCGGCACCGGTCTGGGCAACGGCCAGCCCGGCACGGTCCCGGCGGCGTCGACGGACTTCATCATCGCCGCGGTCGGTGAGGAACTGGGCCTGGTCGGCTTGGCGGGCGTGCTGATGCTCTACACGATCGTCATCATCCGCGGCCTGCGCACCGCGATCGCCGTGCGCGACAGCTTCGGCAAGCTGCTGGCCGCCGGCCTGGCCGCCACGCTGGGCATCCAGCTCTTCATCGTCGTCGGCGGCGTGACGAATCTGATCCCGCTGACCGGCCTGACCACGCCGTGGATGTCCTACGGCGGCTCGTCGCTGGTGGCCAACTATGTGCTGCTGGCGATCCTGATCCGCATCTCGCACGGGGCGCGCCGCCCGATCGTCACCGCACCGCTGCCCGCGACGCAACCGCCCATCGCGGCCGCCAGCACCGAGGTGATCGAGAAGGTATGAACACCTCACTGCGCCGCGTGTCCATGACCTTGATGGCCCTGGTCGTGCTGCTGCTGCTGAACGCGACCCTGACCCAGGTGTTCACGGCCGACGGCCTGCGCGCCGACCCCCGCAACCAGCGGGTGCTGCTCGACGAGTACTCCCGTCAACGTGGCCAGATCTCGGCGGGCGGCCAACTGATGGCCTACTCGGTGTCGACGACGGGCCGCTACCGCTACCTGCGCGTGTATCCGAACCCGAACATGTACGCGCCGATCACCGGGTTCTACTCGTTGAGCTACTCGAGCACCGGCCTCGAGCGCGCCGAGGACTCCATCCTCAACGGCTCCGATCAGCGCCTGTTCGGCCGCCGGCTGGCCGATTTCTTCACGGGCCGCGATCCCCGCGGCGGCAGCGTCGACACGACGATCGTGCCGCGCGTCCAGCAGGCCGCGTACGACGCCATGCAGCAGGGCTGCGACGGCGGGTGCCGGGGAGCCGTCGTCGCCCTCGATCCCAAGACCGGCAAGATCCTGTCGCTGGTGTCGTCGCCGTCGTACGACCCCAATCGCCTGGCCACACACGACTCCGCCGCACAGTCGGAGGCCTGGCAGGAACTGCGTGACGACCCCTCTGACCCGCTGAGCAACCGGGCCATCTCCGAGCGCTACCCACCGGGTTCGACGTTCAAGGTGATCACCACCGCGGCGGCGTTGCAGTCCGGGGTCACTGAGGACGAGCGACTCACCGCGCTGCCGTCGGTGCCGCTGCCCGACAGCAGCGCGACGCTGGAGAACTACGGCGGCGCGCCCTGCGGATCCGGCCAGACCGCATCGCTGCAGGAGGCGTTCGCGCGGTCCTGCAACACCGCGTTCGTCCAGTTGGGGCTGCGTCTTGGCGCAGACTCGCTGCGCAACGCGGCGTCGTCGTTCGGGCTCGACAACCCGCAGGAGCCGATCCCGCTGCAGGTCGCGGAGTCGACGGTCGGGCCGATCCAGGACCGGGCCGCGCTCGCGATGTCCTCGATCGGGCAGCGCGACGTCGCCATGACGCCGCTGCAGAACGCACTGGTCGCTGCCGCGATCGCCAACAAGGGGGTGATGATGCAGCCGTATCTGATCGACAGTCTCAAGGGGCCCGACTTGGCGAACATCGCCACCACGGAGCCCGTCGAGCAGCGCCGTGCCGTGTCGCCGCAGGTCGCAGCTAAACTTACGGATTTGATGATCGGTGCCGAGCAGTTCACTCAACAGACCGGGGCCATCCCCGGGGTGCAGATCGCGTCCAAGACCGGCACCGCCGAACACGGAACCGATCCGCGCAACACTCCGCCGCACGCGTGGTACATCGCTTTCGCGCCCGCACAGGACCCGAAGGTCGCCCTCGCGGTGCTGGTGGAGAACGGCGGCAACCGACTGTCCGCAACCGGCGGTGCAGTCGCGGCGCCCATTGGCCGTGCCGTGATCTCGGCGGCACTTCAGGGAGGATCATGAGTCCGCGCAGGCGACCGCGAGCGAGGAACGAGCGAGTGGGAGCCAAGCCCTTGAGCCCCAGCAGGCGAGCGAGGGACGAGCGAATGGGAGCCCAGCCCTTGAGCCCCAGCAGGCGAGCGAGGGACGAGCGAATGGGAGCCCAGCCATGAGTCCCCGTGTAGGTGTCACGCTGTCCGGCCGCTACCGGCTCCAGCGCCTCATCGCCACCGGCGGAATGGGCCAGGTCTGGGAAGCGGTCGACAGCCGACTGGGCCGTCGCGTCGCAGTCAAGGTGCTCAAGGCCGAGTACTCGTCCGACCCCGAGTTCGTCGAGCGGTTCCGCGCCGAGGCCCGCACCGTCGCCATGCTCAACCATCCCGGCATCGCCAGCGTGCACGACTACGGCGAGACCGAGATCGACGGCGAGGGCCGCACGGCCTACCTCGTCATGGAACTGGTCAACGGTGAACCGCTGAACTCCGTCCTCAAGCGCACGGGCCGACTGTCGCTGCGGCACTCCCTGGACATGCTCGAGCAGACTGGGCGCGCGCTGCAGGTGGCCCATTCGGCCGGCCTGGTGCACCGCGACGTCAAGCCCGGCAACATCCTGATCACCCCGACGGGCCAGGTGAAGCTCACCGACTTCGGCATCGCCAAGGCCGTCGACGCCGCACCGGTCACACAGACCGGCATGGTCATGGGCACCGCGCAGTACATCGCGCCCGAGCAGGCCCTGGGGCACGATGCCACCGCGGCCAGTGACGTGTATTCACTCGGCGTCGTGGGCTATGAGGCGGTGTCGGGCAAGCGCCCCTTCACCGGTGACGGCGCGCTGACGGTCGCGATGAAGCACATCAAGGAGACGCCGGCGCCGCTGCCTGCGGACCTGCCGCCCAATGTCCGCGAACTGATCGAGATCACGCTGGCCAAGAACCCTGGCGTGCGGTACAAGTCCGGCGGTCCCTTCGCCGACGCCGTCGCAGCAGTGCGGTCGGGTCGGCGCCCACCGCGGCCCAACGCCGCGCCGACCATTGGGCGCGCGGCACCGGCCGCCATCCCCTCGACAACCGCCACCCGCGCGGTCGCCCCGGCCACCACCGCGCGTCCCCGTCCGGCGTCCGGCAGTCACCGCACGCCGCCGCCGCGGCGCACGTTCTCCTCGGGCCAGCGCGCGCTGCTCTGGGCCGCCGGCGTCCTGGGTGCGCTGGCGATCGTCATCGCGGTCCTCATCGTGGTCAACGCCCGCGACGGACGCCTCAACCAGCAGCAGCCTCCGCCGACGGTGACCAACACGATCACCCCCGGGCAGGAGACGGGCACCGAGCCACCCTCGGACTCTCCGGCCGGTGAGGCGCCGATCGAGCCGTCCAACTGGTCACCGGATTGGACTCCGGGAGCGCACACCGAGGATGCTGGACAGCACATCAGCCCGGTCACCGTCGAGGTGAGCGACGCCCAACCCGACTCCGCACGACTTGTCGTGCCCTCTGACGACGAGACTGTGCAATGACCACGCCCGAGCTGCTCTCCGGCCGATACGAACTCGGTGAAATTCTCGGGTTCGGCGGCATGTCGGAGGTCCACCTGGCTCGAGACACCCGCCTGCACCGCGATGTCGCGGTCAAGGTGCTGCGCGCCGACTTGGCCCGCGACCCCAGCTTCTACCTGCGGTTCCGGCGTGAGGCCCAGAACGCTGCCGCGCTGAACCATCCCGCGATCGTCGCGGTCTACGACACCGGCGAGGCCGAGACGGCCACCGGTCCGCTGCCCTACATCGTGATGGAGTACGTCGACGGTGTGACGCTGCGCGACATCGTGCACAACGACGGCCCGATGCCGCCGAAGCGCGCCATCGAGGTGATCGCCGACGCGTGCCAGGCGCTGAACTTCAGCCACACGCACGGCATCATCCACCGCGACGTCAAACCGGCCAACATCATGATCAGCAAGGCCGGCGCGGTGAAGGTGATGGACTTCGGCATCGCCCGTGCGCTCGCCGACGCGCAGCACCGCGTGACGCAGACCGCCGCGGTGATCGGCACCGCGCAGTACCTCTCACCCGAGCAGGCCCGAGGTGAGGCCGTCGACGCTCGCTCCGACGTCTACTCGTTGGGCTGCGTGTTGTACGAAATGCTCACCGGGGAACCACCTTTCGTCGGTGACTCACCCGTCGCGGTGGCCTACCAGCATGTCCGGGAGGATCCGGTGCCGCCGTCGCAGCGGCATCCCGGCATCGGTCCGGAACTCGACGCGGTGGTGCTCAAAGCGCTGGCGAAGAACCCCGACAACCGCTATCAGTCGGCCGCCGAGATGCGCGCCGATCTGGTGCGCGTGCACAACGGGGAGGCGCCGGAGGCGCCGAAGGTGCTCACCGACGACGAGCGCTCGTCGATGCTGTCGTCCCCGCCGGCCTACCGCGGCGACCACACCGAACAGATGCCGCGGCAGGCGGACTACGCCGATGGGTCCCGTCGCTCGGTGGCCCGCTGGCTGTCCGCGGTCGCGGTGCTCGCGGTGCTCACCGTCGTCGTGACCATCGCGATCAACGTGTTCGGCGGGTCGACGCGCGATGTGCAGGTGCCCGACGTCAGTGGCGTGGTGTCAGCCGACGCGATCGCGACGCTGCAGAACCGCGGCTTCAAGACCCGTACGGCGCAGAAGCCGGACTCCGAGGTTCCGCCCGACCATGTGATCAGCACCGACCCGCCGGCCAACACCTCGGCGGGGGCGGGCGACGAGATCACCATCAACGTCTCGACCGGACCCGAGCAACGCGAAGTCCCTGAGGTGGCGCAGCTGTCGTACGGCGACGCGGTGCGGAAGCTCAAGGCCGCCGGGTTCACGGTGTTCAAGCAGGCCAACTCGCCGTCGACGCCCGAACTCAAGGACAAGGTGCTCGGCACCAATCCGCCGGCCAACCAGACGTCGGCCATAACCAACGAGATCACCGTCATCGTCGGATCGGGCCCGGAGACCAAGGGCATCCCCGACGTGAGCGGGCAGAGCATCGACGTCGCGACGCAGAACCTGTCGGTCTACGGGTTCACCCGGATCGCTCAGGTCGAGGTCGACAGCACGGCCCCCGCGGGCACGGTGATCGGCACCAATCCGCGGACGGGGGAGACCGTCTCGCTGGATTCGGTGGTTGAACTGCAGGTGTCGCGCGGCAATCAGTTCGTGATGCCCAACCTGATCGGCCAGTTCTGGGACGACGTGTACCCGACGCTGCGCGCGCTGGGGTGGACCGGAGTGTTGATCAAGGGCAACAACGTCGACAACAGCGGTCAGCGCAGCAATGCGGTGGTGACCCAGAGCCCGTCGCCGGGCGCCGGGGTCAACTTCAACTCGCCGATTTCGCTGAGCTTCGCGTCGTAGGCCGATCGGTGGCCGCCGCGACCGCGTCGGCCACCTCGGTCTCCAACCGGCGCACCAGCGTCTCGGGCGGCGCCTCGCCGCAGAAACCCAGCCAGTTGGCGAGCATCCGGTGGCCGCCCTCGGTGAGGATGGACTCCGGGTGGAACTGCACGCCGTGGATGGGCAGTTCCCGGTGCCGAACCCCCATGATGATGCCGCTGCGGGTCTGCGCGGTGACCTCGAGTTCATCGGGCAGCGTCTCAGGAAGAATCGTCAGTGAGTGATACCGGGTCGCCGTGAACGGATCCGGAAGTCCCTGCAGCACACTGGTATTGCGATGGAATACGGTGCTGGTCTTTCCGTGCAGCAGTTCCGGGGCCCGGTCGACCGTCCCGCCGAAGGCTACGCCGATCGCCTGATGGCCCAGGCACACTCCGAGCACCGGGGTCTTGTGGCGGGCGCTCGCGTGCACCAGGTCGATGGTCGCGCCGGCGCGCTCCGGGGTGCCCGGTCCGGGGCTCAGCAGAAGCCCGTCGAACTCCTGCGCGACGAGGTCCACGTCGGCCAACCGGTCGTCGTCGTTGCGCCAGACCTGCGCGTGCACACCAAGCTGGCCCAGGTATTGGACCAGGTTGAACACGAAGCTGTCGTAGTTGTCGACGACCAAAACCTGCATCGGCACAGGTTACCCGTCCCCACCAGGCACCTTCACGTCGGCGAGAGCCCTCTTCATTCCGGTGAGAGCCCCTTACCTCTTCGGCGACCGGCCGTGTTGGTACCCGACACGCCGGGGTCACGCGTACCAACACGGCCTCTCGGTGGGGGAGAGGGTCGGCCGGGGAGAGGGTCGGCGGGGGAGGGGAAGTCAGTAGCCGATCGGGCCCGTCGGGGTCGCGTAGCGCAAGCGCTGCGGCGCGGAGTGCCCGACGACCTGCAGGTCGTCGTCGGCCTCCTCGGTGTAGCCCAGGCCGAACCGAACCACGTACTGCTTGTACAGAGTCACCAGCGGGGCCGCCGCCAACGCGCTCTGCATGGCCGCGGCGTCGCCGATGGCCGTGATGCGGTACGGCGGGCTGTAGGTGCGGCCGTTGAGGAGCAGGGTGTTACCCACACAGCGTGGCGCCGAGGTGGTGAGCAGCCGCTGGTCCTGCATCTGGATCGCCTCGGCCCCCGCACTCCACAGCGCGTTGACGACGGCCAAGATGTCCTGCTGGTGGACCACGAGGTCATCGGGGGAGGCGTCGCGGGGGAATCGGCCGTTGGCGTCGCGCTGCGCGTCGGTCAACGTGACGACCAGGCCCGGGCCGCGCACCGGTTCGAAGCCGGCCTCGGCAGCCAACTGCTGCGACCTGGCCTGCATGGCTGCCAACGCCGCATCGGAGAACTTCCCGTGGGTGGAGTCGATCTGCTCGGTCAGCGCATCGCGCTCGGCGGCGAGGCGGTCCATGGACGACTGGGTCTCACGCACCAGGTCGACCAGTCGGGGGGCGTCACTGCGCCGGATCTCGTCGCCGCCCGACACACCGTGCGTGGCGGCCAGCAGAAGTCCGGCCAGAAGGCACACCACGGGGACGCCGTACCGCCAGCGCGAGCGCGCCGAAGTCGGCCGATCCGCGGGGGCCGCGCTCTGGGTCATGGCCTGGACTCCTGGAGTGTCGGAAGTGCGTGTGCCGCTGCGTTAGGCTCTAGGCGATCCTGCCGCGATGTCCATCGTCGCACCAGCTCATCCCTCAGCGAAGGTAGCCATGCCCAAGTCCAAGGTCCGCAAGAAGAACGACTTCACGATCAACCCTGTGAGCCGGACCCCGGTCAAGGTCAAGGCCGGCCCGTCGAGCACCTGGTTCGTCGTGTTGTTCGTCGGGTTGATGCTGATCGGCCTGGTCTGGCTTCTGGTGTTCCAGCTCGCCTCGTCGTACCTGCCATGGATGGCGGATCTCGGCCCGTGGAACTACGCGATCGCGTTTGCTTTCATGATCGCCGGTCTGTTGCTCACGATGCGGTGGCGCTGAGCCAAGCGTTCCCGCAAGATGAATTCATTCGGTGATCGTTCGCCTCTCTAAGCTTCAGCCCGCCGCGGACACAATCACACGCGTGTTATTCATCCCCATTGTTGATAGCGCTTGTGGATAACTGCATATGCAGTGGTAAGAGTGCCTATGAATCAGTCTCAGCAAACAAGTTGGGGCCCGAAGCCAGCAGGTGTCGCGGCCCTCGGTTTTGGCGGCCTTGTGATGGCTGTCGCCTGTGTGACACTGGTCACAGACGTTCCCGGACGCATCCTCATCGGGGTTGCCTCAGCCGGTCTATTGCTGTTTGCAACGAGTTCGTGGCTGGCCCGGCCGAAGCTAGCAATCGGCGACGACGGGATAGTGGTCCGCGGTGTGCGGGGACCGGTGACGTTGCGGCGCGAGGACATCAGGCTGATCAGGATCACGGAGTTCCGCCGCGTCGGCCGCCGCGTGCGGATGCTGGAGATCGACACGCACGACGACCGCCTGCGTGTGTTCACCCGCTGGGACCTCGGCACCGACCCTCTTGAGGTGCTCGACGCGTTGACCGCAGCGGGCTACGCCAGGCCCTGACTCACCCCACAAACACACCGCGAGCGTGCGCATCCCCGGCCGGGACACCGATTGGTGTGCCGGGAACGCGCACGCTCGCGACGAGTTGAACTAGGCGATGGTGATCGACTCGATCACGACAGGCTCGGTGGGCCGGTCGGCGCGATCGGTCGCGGTGGTGGCGATGGCGTCGACAACCTTCTGCGACTCCGGATCGACGATCTCACCGAAGATGGTGTGTCGGCGATTCAGGTGCGGCGTCGGCACCACGGTGATGAAGAACTGCGAACCGTTGGTTCCCGGCCCAGCGTTGGCCATGGCCAGCAGGTACGGCTTGTCGAACTGCAGCTCGCCGTGGAACTCGTCGGCGAACTTGTAGCCCGGGCCGCCGCGGCCCGTGCCCGTGGGGTCGCCGCCCTGGATCATGAAACCGTCGATGACGCGGTGGAACACAGCACCGTCGTAGAACGGGCCGGAGGTGCTGCCCGACGCGTTCTCGGTCGAGTACTCCTTCGTGCCCTGGGCCAGTCCGACGAAGTTGGCCACGGTCTTGGGGGCGTGGTTTCCAAAGAGCGCGATCTTGATGTCGCCGCGGTTGGTGTGCAGCGTGGCGGTGGCAGTCTGAATGGGGCTCGTAGTCACGGTTTCACAGTCTGCCACTCTCAGTCCCGCCGGCTCGACCGGCCCACCTGAGATCGGGCACGACGCCACAGGCTGATATGCCAGCATGGCATTCACACATCAGAGAGGTGCGTTATGACCGCCAGCACAGAGAACAGGCTCACCCCGGCCCGCCGCCTCGGGCAGGGACTCGCACGCACCGCGTCCGGTCCGGTCGACGTGGCCCGGGGATCGGTCGGCCTTGGCGCCCAGGCCGTCGCTGCGGCCGTCTCAGGGCTGCGCAGGCGCTACCAGGACGGCCAGCTGCGCAAGGAGCTTGAGGCGGCTCAGGAGGCCGTCGCGCGGGAACTGTCCGCCGCTGGCGAGGTCATCGCCGATCTGCCCGAAGCGTTCCGCGAGGCGCGGGCCAACCGGCACTCGAGCCGACGCCCCTGGGTGATCGCCGGCGCCGTGGGCGCCACGCTGGTTCTTGGTGGGGCCGCCTTCGCGGTGGTGCGACGCCGTACCTCGCGTCCGGAGCCGTCTACGCTGCCGCCGAGCGTGCAGGTCGACCCGAAGCCGTGAAATAAGTGTGGAGCCTAGGAGATTCGAACTCCTGACATCTGCCTTGCAAAGGCAGCGCTCTACCAACTGAGCTAAGGCCCCTTGCCTGAATTCAGGCGGGTGGCTGGTCCGCTGTCGTCCCGTCCACAGCGTGCCAGACATCTGCGCGCTGCCGTGACCGTAGCACTGCGGCGACCGCCGCGACCGCGACCGCGAGAAACACCAACCGTTTCATAGTGGGCCTAGGAGGACTCGAACCTCCGACCTCTTCGTTATCAGCGAAGCGCTCTAACCGCCTGAGCTATAGGCCCGTATCCGAGCGACGAGATTACCGTACGAGCTGCCCTGCGAACAAAACGCGTGCTCCGGGCCTCGGCCGGCCCCCTACTCGCGGTCCGCGAGCGTAACCTCCACGCCACCGACGATGTCGGTCGTCAGGTTGTAGATGAACGCACCGATCGTGGCCATCGCGGTCAACAGGACGATGTTGAGAAGCCCGATCAACAGCGCGCCGCCGAAGATCGTGCCGCTGGACACGAGTTCTCCGCCGCTGCCGCTCGTGCTCGTCAGCAGGTCTCCGACGTTGCTGTTGAGCTTGCTCCACACACCCATGCCGCCGAGGACCAGATACAGGAACGCCACGGCGATCATCCACACGAAGAACAGCGCGACCGACAGCAGCAGGGACACCTTCAGGGTGCTCCACGGGTCGATCCGCCGGATCTGCATGCTCGCGCGCACCGGGCCGGCCTTGGCCCGGGTGCCGACCTGGACCCGGCCACCCGACGGCGGACGGGCAGCACCCGACGGCTCGCTGCGATCGGCCGGCTCGCGACGCTGCGGCGGCCGGGGCATGGGTCCCGACAGGTCGGGCAGCTCGCTCGCGTACTCCTTGTTGCGGTTCGGGTCGGTCTGGGTCGTGGCGGACACGGCGTTCTGCTGCTGCAGGGCCGAGGGCGCCGCCGTGCCGGTGACGTAGCGGCTGATCCGGTTCTCCGGCTCAGGCTGCGCGGGGCGCGGATCGGGCTTGATCTCCCGGGTCGGAGGGTCCGACTTGGGCGCCCGCTGCGGCCCGGAGTGCTGAGTGCGGCTGGCGCCCCGCTGCCACGGCGGGGCCTCCCCGGACTCCGACAGCCGGCCCGTCGGGGCCGCCGGTCGCGCCCCCGTCCGCTCGACCAGACCCTCACCGTTGCCGGCACTGTCGCCGGGTCCCGGGTGGCCCAGTTCGTTCGGTGAACTCACACCTGCTCCGTCCGTCTGCCCGCTACTCGTCGGTCTCGGCGATGTCGCCGGTCTCGACGTCGACCTCGGCATCCGCCGACTCTTCGCTCTCCTCGGCGTTGCGCGCGATGGCTAACAGTGTGTCGCCGTCTCCAAGGTTCATCAACCGAACGCCCTTGGTCTGCCGACCGGCCTTGCGGACCTGCCGCGCCGCCGTGCGGATCACACCGCCGCTGGAGGTGATGGCGTACAACTCGCTGTCATCGTCGACGATCAACGCTCCGACCAGCCTGCCACGCTTGCGGTCGTATTGGATCGTCAGGATGCCCTTGCCGCCACGGCCCTGCACGGTGTACTCGTCGATCGCGGTCCGCTTGGCGTAACCGCCGGCGGTCGCCACCAACAGGTAGGTGTCGTCCTGCACGACATTGAGGGACAAGAGGCTGTCGTCCTCGTTGAACCGCATGCCCTGGACACCGGAGGTGGCCCGGCCCATGGGCCGCAGCGCCTCGTCGGTCGCCGAGAACCGGATCGACTGCCCGAGCGCGCTGACCAGCAGCAGGTCGTCCTCCGCCGAGCACAGCACGGCGCCCACCAACTCATCGCCTTCGCGCAGGTTGATCGCGACGATCCCGCCGGAGCGGTTGGAGTCGAAGTCGACCAGCCTGGACTTCTTGACCAGCCCGTTGCGGGTGGCCAGCACCAGGTAGGGCGCGTCCTCGTAGGTCTTCAGCTGGATGACCTGGGCGATGCGCTCCTCGGGTTGGAACGCCAGCAGGTTGGCCACGTGCTGACCGCGCGCGGTGCGGGTCATCTCCGGCAGGTCGTAGGCCTTGGCCCGGTACACCCGGCCCTGCGTGGTGAAGAACAGGATCCAGTCGTGCGTCGAGCACACGAAGAAGTGCGCGACGATGTCGTCCTGCTTGAGCCCGGCACCCTGCACGCCCTTGCCGCCGCGCTTCTGGCTGCGGTACAGGTCGGTCTTGGTGCGCTTGGCGTAGCCGGTCTCGGTGATCGTGACGACGACGTCCTCGCGCTGGATCAGGTCCTCGTCGGTCACATCGCCGTCGGCCGCGATGATGCGGGTCCGACGGTCGTCGCCGTGCTTCTCGACGATCTCCTTGAGCTCGTCGCGCACGATTGCGCGCTGCCGCTCAGGCTTGGCCAGGATGTCCTCGAGGTCGGCGATCTCCGCCTCGATCTTGGCCAGGTCGTCGACGATGCGCTGACGTTCCAGGGCCGCGAGGCGGCGCAGCTGCATGTCCAGGATGGCCTGAGCCTGAATCTCATCGACATCGAGCAGCTCGATCAGGCCGGCGCGCGCGACGTCGACGTTCGCCGAGGCCCGGATCAACGCGATGACCTCGTCGAGCGCGTCGAGGGCCTTGACCAGACCGCGCAGGATGTGGGCCCGTTCGTTGGCCTTGCGCAGCCGGTAGGTGGTGCGGCGCACGATGACTTCGAGTTGATGGTCGACGTAGAGCCGGATCATCTGGTCGATGCGCAGTGTGCGCGGCACCCCGTCGACGATCGACAGCATGTTGGCGCCGAAGCTGGTCTGCAGCTGGGTGTGCTTGTAGAGGTTGTTGAGCACCACCTTGGCCACGGCGTCACGCTTGAGCTCGATGACGATCCGCAGGCCCACCCGGTCGCTGGACTGATCCTCGATGTTGGAGATGCCGGCAAGTTTCGCGTCGCGGACCTGCTCGGCCACCGAGGTGATGAAGTTGTCGTGGTTGACCTGGTACGGCAGCTCGGTGATGACCAGCGAGGTGCGGCCCTTGCTGTCCTCTTCGATCTCCACCACACCGCGCATGCGGATCGAACCGCGCCCGGTCCGGTAGGCGTCCTGGATGCCCTGCGAACCGACGATCAGCCCGTGGGTGGGGAAGTCCGGGCCCTTGACCCGCTCCATCACCGCTTCGAGCGTGGCTTCCTCGTCGGCGTCGAAGTTCTCCAGGCACCAGTACACGGCCTCGGCCAGTTCACCGAGGTTGTGCGGCGGGATGTTGGTCGCCATACCGACCGCGATGCCGCCCGAACCGTTGGCGAGCAGGTTCGGGAACCGGCTCGGCAGGACCGTCGGCTCCTGCACCCGACCGTCGTAGTTCGGGATGAAATCGACTGTCTCCTCGTCGATTTCACGCAGCATCTCCATGGCCAGCGGCGTGAGCCGGGCCTCGGTGTATCGCATGGCGGCTGGCGGGTCGTTGCCCGGCGAGCCGAAGTTGCCCTGCCCGTCCACCAGGGGGTAGCGCAGCGACCACGGCTGGGCCATGCGGACCAGGGTGTCGTAGATCGAGGAGTCACCGTGCGGGTGGTAGTTGCCCATGGTCTCGGCCACCGAACGCGCCGACTTGGCGTGGCTGCGGTCCGGCCGGAAGCCCGAGTCGTACATGGCGTAGAGCACGCGGCGGTGCACCGGCTTGAGTCCGTCGCGGACTTCTGGCAGGGCGCGGCCCACGATCACGCTCATGGCGTAGTCGATGTAGCTGCGCTGCATCTCCTGCTGAATGTCGACAGGTTCGATGCGATCGGTCGTCGAATCGTCTCCAGGCGGCAGCGTCGTGTCTGTCATTCGCTCCTCGTTCCCAGGCGGTCACCAGTCAGGGGGACCGCCGGCACCCCGGCACACGCCGGTCTTGCCAACCCCTCCAGTCTAGTGGTTGAGTTCGTCGGCGCTGGTGACCCGCCACACTTCAACGGCGCAGTTCTCTCCTACCGAAGCCGTCTGCGAGCGCCGCGGCGATGCCGAGGAACCCATCCTGGGCGGCGCGGCTCATCCGCGCACGCACGACTTCGGCCCCCTCGGCCAGATGTTCATCGAACGGGACGTGGTGCACTGAGCGCGCCCGCTGTGCAAAATACGCCAGCACCGGCGCGACCTCTTTGCCCGAGACGCCGGGCTGGGCGCCGCTGACGACGACGCTCGCCGTGGCGGCCAACTGGCTGGTAGCCGTGGAAGGCCAGCCAGTCCAGCGTGGCCGCGGTGCTGCGCACGCTGTCGACTGCGGGCGAGGTCACCAGCACCAGGGCGTTGGCCTCCCCGAGCACCCCGCGGCCAGATCGACGTAAGCGCTGTGGGTGGCCGGCTTGCGCAGTTCGATGTCCACCTCACCGCCCTCGGCGAGGTGGGGGTCGAAGGGGATCAGATGGATCGAGCGGCACCGGGCCGCGAAGTGCTCCTTCACCTTGTCCAACTGCAGGCCGGACGATCCGGGATGGGATGCGCTGAGCACCAGATGGGATTTCCGGGAGAGACCGGAATATCCGTGCAGCGTAAGCCATTTCAGAGTCGCCGCCGCACTTTCATGGAGTCCAGCGACGGCGCCGACACCACGACGACGGCGTGCGCGAGGTCCAGCACCCCGGCGGTGGGGTTGGGCACCCGGTTGCCGCCCACGCTGGCATCGACGTCAGACGTCGAGGAAGCGAACATCCTTGGCGTTGCGGGTGATGAAACTGCGGCGCGCCTCGACATCCTCGCCCATCAGGATCGAGAACAGTTCGTCGGCGGCCGCGGCATCGTCGAGGGTCACCTGGCGGAGCACTCGCACGGACGGATCCATGGTGGTCTCCCACAGTTCCTTGGCGTCCATCTCGCCGAGACCCTTGTAGCGCTGGATGCCGTCGTCGACGTTGATCCGCTTGCCGGCGGCCTTGCCGGCCTCGAGCAGCCCGTCGCGTTCCCGGTCGGAGTAGGCGAACTCGGGCTCGGTCCGCTGCCACTTCAGCTTGTACAGCGGCGGCTGCGCGAGGAACACGTGACCGTTCTCAATCAACGGCCGCATGAAACGGAACAGCAGCGTCAACAGCAGCGTCGAGATGTGTTGTCCGTCAACGTCTGCGTCGGCCATCAGCACGATCTTGTGGTAACGCAGCTTGCTGAGGTCGAACTCATCGTGGATGCCCGTGCCGAGTGCGGTGATGATCGCCTGGACTTCGGTGTTCTTCAGCACGCGGTCGATGCGCGCCTTCTCGACGTTGATGATCTTGCCACGCAACGGCAGGATCGCCTGGAACATCGAGTCGCGGCCGCTCTTGGCGGAACCGCCGGCCGAGTCACCCTCCACCACATACAGTTCCGACTTGCTCGGATCCGTCGAGCGGCAGTCGGCCAGCTTGCCGGGCAGCCCACCGATGTCGGTGGCGCTCTTGCGGCGCACCAGCTCGCGGGCCTTGCGTGCGGCCATCCGGGCCTGCGCCGACGAAACCGCTTTGTTGATCACGGTTTTGGCCTCGGCCGGGTTGGCCTCGAACCAGTGGTTCAGCTGCTCGTTGCACACCTTCTGCACAAACGACTTGACCTCGGTGTTGCCGAGTTTGGTCTTGGTCTGACCCTCGAACTGCGGATCGCTGACCTTGACCGAGATGACTGCGGCCAGGCCCTCGCGGATGTCGTCACCGGTGAGGTTGGGGTCCTTGTCCTTGAGCAGCTTCTTGTCTTTGGCGTACCTGTTCACCACAGAGGTCAGAGCGGCGCGGAAGCCCTCTTCATGGGTGCCGCCCTCGTGAGTGTTGATGGTGTTGGCGAAGGTGTGCACGGACTCCGAGTAGCCGGCGTTCCACTGCATCGCGATCTCGACTTCGTGGCCGCTGCCCTTGCCCTCGAACCCGATGATGCTTGGGTGAATCGCCTGCTTGGTCCGGTTGATGTGCTTGATGAAGTCGACCAGGCCGCCGGGGTAGTGGAAGGTGCGCCGCTTGACCTTGTGCGTTGCGGTGGCCTCGGCGGCCTTCTCCTCGGCGGTCTTCGGGGCCTCGGCCGTGTCGCTGACCACCTCGTCGACGACCTCGGCCACCGTGGCGCGCTCATCGGACAGATGGATGGTCAGTCCCTTGTTGAGGAATGCCATCTCCTGCAGGCGCCGGGCGATGGTCTCGAAGTCGTAGGTGGTGGTTTCGAAGATGTCCGGGTCGGCCCAGAACCGGATGGTGGTGCCGGTCTTCTTCGTCGCCTCGCCCTGGCGCAGAGTGCCGGGAACCGAACGGTCGTACGTCTGGAACCACTCGTAGCCGTCTTTGCAGACGTCGGCTTCCAGGCGCGTCGAGAGCGCGTTGACCACCGAGACGCCCACGCCGTGCAGACCGCCGGAGACGGTGTAGGCGCCCTCTTCGAACTTGCCGCCTGCGTGCAGCACGGTCATGACGACGTCGATGGTCGGCATGCCGGTCGAGTGCATCGCCACCGGGATGCCACGGCCGTCGTCGGTGACCTCGACGCCGCCGTCCTCGAGGATCCGGACGCTGACCTCGGAGGCGTAGCCCGCCATCGCCTCGTCGACTGCGTTGTCGACGACCTCCCAGATCAGGTGGTGCAGGCCCCGCTCACCAGTGGAACCGATGTACATGCCGGGGCGTTTCCGGACCGCCTCGAGCCCCTCGAGAACCTTGATCGATTCGGCACCATACTGATCCTGTTGCTTTTGGGCAGCCACGATTAGCGCGTTCTCCTCGGGGGTCGCATGCGCACGGCCTAGGCGCCGCGGCAGGTGTTGAGGTCAGTCTACCTGTACAGGCCGACAGGACCCCCGCTCTGGCGACGTTTCCGACCATCTCATTTCGCCGTCCGCAGATTTTCTCGACTGACCGCATTAGATCCCGGCCCCAACGCTCTGCGGCGACGTTCTGAACGCTCTCAGCCATACGTGTCGCGGGGGCCGCGACCCGAGATGTGCCGCGGTCCCTTCCGCCAGGACGGCGCGGTCGGTCCGGTGATTTTGAGCGACGTCACCACGCCGTCGCCGACCGCGGCCGCGATCTTGGCCAACAGCTGGGCCTGCACCATGCGCAACTGAGTCGCCCACGCGGTGCTCTCCGCGGACACACTGAGCACCCCATCACGCAGGACGGTCGGCGTCGCGTGCTCGGCGATCTGCTCTCCTACGACGGACTCCCACTGTCCGAACACCGCACCCTCGGCGACTTTGGTCTTCCATCCCCGGTTCTTGGCCAGATCAGACGTGGCCGCCCCGAGCGGTTGTGGGTCGCGGCTGTCCGGGCCGGGGCCAGACCAGCTGCGCCGCCGTCGGTTGACCATCCGGCGCGGAGCGGGGGAGTTCCCGCCGCGTCCGACATCCTTGCCCTGATCCCGCGCCGCGCCTCGCGCTTCCTCCAATGCGCGGCGGACCAGATCCATGCCTTTGAGACCGGCAAGATGCGCGGGCGGTTCGAACCCGCCCTCGTCGGCATCCTTGCGCTCTGACTCGTCCGAACTCATAGCAGCTCCGAAATCCTGCCCTGATCAGTTTCTTTCATAGTGATTCCGATACGTTGGGCATCCCAGTCCAACGGGATGTCCTCGGCCACGGCCGCCGTGACGAGCACCTGTTCGGCCGCTGCCGCCACGCCGGCCAACGCCTGCCGACGTGCCGAGTCCAGTTCCGCGAACACGTCGTCGAGCAGCAGGACTGGTTCCGCGCCCTCGGCGCGCAGCAGTTCGTAGGAGCCCAGTCGCAGCGCGAGCGCCATCGACCACGATTCGCCGTGACTGGCGAAGCCCTTCGCGGGTTGCTCACCGAGCATCAGGTCCAGGTCGTCACGGTGTGGACCGACAAGGCACACGCCGCGGTCGAGTTCGGCGCGCCGTCGTGCAGCCAGGCCCTCCAACAGCGCCTCCCGCAGCATGTCAACCGTCGCCCCGGCCGGGCAGTCGATGCTGGCCCGATACGAGATGCTCGCGGGACGCGATCCCGGCGCCAACAACTGGTAGGCCTTCTCCACCTCGGGAGCGAGTTCGCTCACCAGTTCCAACCGCGCGGCCATCAACTCCGCCCCGTGCGCGGCGAGGTGACCGTCCCAGACCTCGAGGGTCTGCTCGACGCCGGCATCACCACGTGACCCGTACCGTGCACCGACCGCGGACTTCAGCAGCGCGGTGCGCTGTTTGACCACTTTGTCGTAATCCGCACGCACCGCAGCGATTCTCGGTCTGCGGATGATCGCCAGCTCATCCAGATAGCGTCGCCGATCGCTGGGATCCCCACGCACCAGGGTCAGGTCCTCGGGCGCGAACAGCACCGCGCGCAGCACACCGAGCACCTCACGGGTGCTGCGGACCGGCGACCGGTTGAGCCGGGCCTTGTTCGCCCGGCCGGAGGTGATCTCCAGGTCGACGGCCATCTCCCGACCCTCGTTGACGACGATCGTCGACACCACCGCGCGGTCCGCTCCGGTCCGGATCAGCGGTGCGTCCGAGGCGACCCGGTGTGATCCCAGTGTCGACGAATACCACAGTGCCTCAATGATATTCGTCTTGCCGAAGCCGTTCTGGCCGACGAATACCGTGCGCCCCGGGCTCAGTTCGAGGTCGACTGAGGGCCACGAGCGGAAGTCTCGCAGAGCCACGTGCCGCACGTACACCGGCTCAACCTATCCGGACAGGCCGACCCGTTTCACCGCGTGACCACCGAACTGGTTACGCAATGCCGAGACAGCCTTCATAGTTGGTGAATCCTCTTGCCGTGACGCGAATCTCGCGAACAACGAGGCTGCGATCACTGGGGTGGGAACGCGGTGGCTGATGGCCTCCTCGACCGTCCACCGACCCTCACCGGAATCCTCGGTGTAACCGGAGATGGCCGCTAAGTCCGGATCCTCGGCCAGGGCCTTGGCGAGCAACTGCTGCAGCCACGACCGGACGACGGTGCCGTTGGTCCAGGCCTGGATCACGGCCTGCGGATCGGCGATGAGATCCTCGGCGGCCAGGAGTTCGTAGCCCTCCGCGTAGGCCATCATCAGGCCGTACTCGATGCCGTTGTGCACCATCTTGGCGTAATGACCGGCGCCGACTGGTCCGGCGTGGACGAATCCGTCGGCGACCGGACCCTCGGGACGCAGCGTGTCGAAGATCGGCATGACCCGTGCGACGTCGGCCTCCGAGCCGCCGACCATCAGGCCGTAGCCCTCCTCCAGACCCCAGATACCACCGGACACGCCGGCATCGATGAAGCTGATCCCCTTGTCCGCCAACAACTTCGCGTGCGGACCGTCTTCGGTGTAGCGCGAGTTGCCACCGTCGATCACCAGGTCTCCGGCCTCGAGGACATCAGCCAACGACCGAATCGTCTCATCGGTGACGGGACCCGAGGGCACCATCACCCAGACCACCCGCGGCGCGGCCAACTGCCCGGCCAGGTCGGCGAGCGTGGCCACGTCGGTGACCTCCGGTCGAGGGTCGTACCCGATCACGGTGTGGCCGCCGCGACGCAGACGCTCGCGCATGTTGAAGCCCATTTTTCCGAGTCCGACAAGACCCAGCTGCATCGAGGACCCCTTTCCAGTCAGTTCTGGCAGGTGCGGGTCACGACATCAGCCCGGCAGCCGGACCGGCATGAGCAGGTACACGTAGTCCGTCTGGACGGCCGGGAACGGACCGCTGCCGCTGATCGATTCCTCCTCCGAGCTGGCAGGCCGCAGAACCGCGGGCTTGCTCGGTGTGGTGAACCCGAACGACACCCGATCGGAATGCAGCGATCCCAGTCCGTCCGTGAGGTAGGTCGGATTGAACGCGATGGTCAGGGGCTCGCCCGCGAAATCGACCGGCAGGTCCTCTTCAGCGCGACCGACATCATCGGCACCCGCGGACAGGTGCAGCACACCGTCGCTGAACTCCATCCGAACCTGGGCGCCGCGGTCGGCCACCAGGGCCACACGCTTGATGGCCTCGGTCAGTTCCGACACGCTCACCGTGGCGATCGCGGTGTGCTCGGCGGGCAACAGCTGGCGGAATTTCGGGAACTCGGCGTCCAGCAGGCGGGTGGTGCTGCGCTTGCCGGCGCTGTGGATGCCGAGCAGTCCCTCCTTGCCGACGGTGGCGCCAGCCCCCAGCGACAGGTGCACCTCGGTACCGGCAGCGCCGGTCTTGGCGGCTTCGGCCAGCGTTTTCGCCGGCACCAGCACCGCGACCTCGGTGTCCGCACGCGAAGCCGACCAGGTCAACTCGCGAACGGCCAGACGAAAACGGTCCGTGGCGGCCAAAACGACTGTCTCGCCGGAGATTTCCATTCGGATGCCGGTGAGCATCGGCAGCGTGTCATCCTTGCCCGCCGCGACAGCGACCTGGCCGATGGCCTCGGAGAACAGGTCTGAGGGCACCACGCCCGTCTCCTCCGGCAGGGCCGGAAGCGTCGGGTAGTCCTCGACGGCCATGGTCGGCAGCGAGAATCGCGCACTTCCGCAGGTCAACGACACCCTGGTGCCCTCGACGCTGACATCGACGGGCTTCGCCGGCAATGCCCTGGTGATGTCCGACAGCAGCCGTCCTGACACCAAAACGCTTCCGGTGGAAGCAATTTCGGCGGCGACCTGCACTTCGGCGGACACCTCGTAGTCGAATCCGGAAACCGTCAGACCGTCTTCAGTGCCGGTGAGCAGCACGCCAGCCAACACCGGCACTGTCGGCCTCGACGGAAGGTTCCTTGCCACCCATGCCACTGCGTCAGCGAAGTCGTCTCGAACCAGACGGCACTTCAAGTCGGCGCCGACCGTCGTAGTCGGCCCATCCACGGCCATAACGTCCCTTCGTCATTCCACACACAAGCTCCGACTGCGGAGCATCCAGTCATTGTCCAGGAAGAACCCCCAAGGGGTGCCCCCGACCCGAAGACCGTAACCGCAGTCGAAGAACAACCGTAGAGCTTTCACCCTCAACTTGAAAGCTATTCGATCGGGGTGACATGTGCGCATTGACACGGAGGTCATCACCGCGAAGGGGCCCTGTGCATCGGCTTTCCCCAACGGCCTGTTTCTAAAGAGCTCTATAGGGATATAACGGAGTAACAGTAATAGGGGCTGTGCAAGCTGTGGATGAGTGCGGGTCGGCGCTGACCAGAGGGCTCGCGGGGTTGTGCAGTGTCGGTGGATGACGTTGCGGACGGACGGCGGCTGCTGTGCAGAGTCTGGTAGTTCTCCACGTGTGTGCGCAGCCGCGGCTGAACAGTCGGCAGGTTGTCCACAGCTGTGTGCACAGGCCATCGCTGTGACGGATGGTGCGACAGGGACGGAAGTTTTTTCGGATTTTCTGGCAGCAGACAGCGCCGGCACGAGGTCCGGAGTGACGAAACTGAGGAAGAACAGGGATGGCGTCAGCGCTTGGAGCGCTGACGGATCCGTGTGGTGAGTTCCTTGACGTGATCGAAGATCTCTCGGCGGTAGGCCATTTCGTTGAGAATCTTCTTCTGCGCGTACATGACAGTGGTGTGGTCACGGCCGAACGCCTGCCCGATCTTGGGCAGCGACAGGTCAGTCAGTTCACGGCACAGATACATGGCGATCTGCCGGGACTGGGCCAACGCCCTGGTCTTGCCTGGGCCCCGCAGCTCCTCGAGGGTGGTGTCGAAGTACTCCGCGGTGGCCGCCATGATCGTCGCCGCGCTGATCTGCATGGTGCCGGCGTCGGCGATGAGGTCCCGCAGCACGATCTCAGCCAGTGCGGTGTCGATCTGCGCCTTGTTGAGAGAAGCGAATGCCGTGACCCGGATCAGGGCACCTTCGAGTTCCCGGATGTTGCGTTCGATGCTGCTGGCGATCAGCTCGAGCACGTCATCGGGCACGTCCAGGCGCTCCATCTGCGCCTTCTTGCGAAGGATCGCGATGCGCGTCTCCAGCTCGGGCGGCTGGACGTCGGTGATCAGACCCCACTCGAAACGGGTGCGGAGGCGATCCTCGAGGGTCGCCAGCTGTTTGGGAGGCCGGTCTGAGGAGATCACGATCTGCTTGTTGGCGTTGTGCAGCGTGTTGAAGGTGTGGAAGAACTCCTCCTGGATGCCTTCCTTGCCTTCAATGAACTGAATGTCGTCGACCAGCAGGACGTCGATGTCGCGGTAGCTGCGCTTGAAGGCGACCTTGCGGTCGTCGCGCAACGAGTTGATGAAGTCGTTGGTGAACTCTTCGGTCGAGACGTACTTCACCCGCATGCCGGGGAACAGTCGTTGCGCATAGTTACCCGCCGCATGCAGCAGGTGGGTCTTGCCCAGACCGGACTCACCCCAGATGAACAGCGGGTTGTACGCCCGCGCCGGCGCTTCGGCGATCGCGAGCGCGGCAGCGTGGGCGAACCGGTTCGAGGCACCGATGACGAAGGTCTCGAAGGTGTAGCGCCGGTTGAGGCTCGTGCTCGGTGTCGAGGTGTCACCGCTGGCGGCTCGGCGTTCGGTGAAATGCGACGGCCAGGATGCGGCAGCGTTGGCCAACGCCTGGCTGTCTTCGTCTTCGTCGTCCTCGTCGAGGGGCAGGGCCGCGACGGCGGCTCCATCGAGGGACGGATCCGCGGTGTCCTCATCGTCGTCGGCGGACGGCGGCGCGATCCGGACGCCCAGTTCCACCCGCTGCCCGAGGCGGCGGGTGAGGGCGTCGGTGATCTGAATGCGCAGGTGACGTTCGATCTCGTTCTGCACGAAACTGCTTGGAACGGACAACAGGGCAAAGCCCTCGACGATGGTCAGCGGTTTGACGAGCTTGAGCCAGGCTCTTTGCTGAGGAGTCAGCGGCCGGCTGAGAGTTTCGCCATTGGTGCCGTGTGATCCGGCGTCGAGTTCACCATTGAGTTCCGCGACCACCTGCGCCCACATGGAGGCAAAGTCGGAACTGGGATGATCGGTCAAAGACGGATCCCCCTGTTTCGGATGCTGCACACAACCAATGGATATCTGAACGAGACCAGTCTGTCCACATAGTTATCCACAGATGTGGACAGTATGCCTGTCCTCGTTGGCAGCCTACCGGCGGTGTCTGTTCGGGCCGTCCGGTTGGTGGTCAGCCCGGTTTTTCGTTTGATGGTTTCGGGGCCGTCCACGGAGACGGCACTCGCAGAAGCTAACAGGTTTGTCTCGGGGTGCCAACCGTTCTGCAACATTGCAGTAAACGTTCTTGTGGGCTCTTGCCACGAACAGGGTTTGTGTGGTCTGGACGACACCAAAAACCCGGCCGATCTGGAAGTCTTGCGGTGCTGGGGCCACCAGGACCGTGATGGCAAGTTTGACCCAGGCAACGCAGGTCAGTACCCTCGAACAGTCGCCCGGACGTTGGCGATACGGCTGCGAACCCGACGATCCCTCAGGATCCCGGCGGGCGCGCCGGATACGAGCGAGACCCGAACTTAGCAACGGGTGTCGCGTGCGCCCTGAAGGCGGACGCGGCGCCCACACGTGATGAGGAGAGACAGCCGTGGCCAAGGGCAAGCGGACATTCCAGCCGAACAATCGGCGTCGTGCACGTGTGCATGGCTTTCGCCTGCGGATGCGGACCCGTGCGGGTCGCGCCATTGTGTCGAACCGGCGCGCCAAGGGACGCCGCTCGCTGACTGCCTGATCTCTGGCAGTCGCTGACGGTGCTCCCGGCCCAGTACCGGATGACCCGGTCCACCGAGTTCGGTGCCACGGTCAAACAGGGGGTGCGGGCGGCTCAACCGGATCTGGTGGTGCATGTGCGCCGCAGTCCGGATGGAGTCGACGGACCCCTCATTGGATTGGTCGTCAGCAAGTCGGTGGGATCGGCTGTACAGCGACATCAGGTCGCTCGGCGCCTCCGGCATGTTGCGAAGGCCGTCCTCAACGATCTCTCGCCCGATGAGCGTGTGGTGATCCGGGCTCTTCCCGGCAGTCGTGACGCCGCCTCCGCGCGGTTGGAACAGGAACTGCGCGCTGGGTTGCAGCGGTCCCACAAAGTATTGAACTCCCGTCGATGACAACGCTCCGCGACGGCATCCGTCGAGCCCCGGTTCGAGCCGTCATCTACACCATCCAGCTCTATCGGCACATGGTCTCGCCCCTGCGGCTGCCGACCTGTCGATTCATGCCCACCTGCAGTCAGTACGCCGTGGAGGCCCTGTCCGAGTACGGGCTGATCCGTGGCAGTTGGCTGGCGATGGTCCGCCTCCTGAAATGTGGGCCATGGCATCGGGGAGGATGGGACCCAATACCCGAGCGACACCCCTCACATCACGAGTCGCCAGACACCGACGCCATCGAAGCCGACGGCAGGAACGAGTCGCATGTTTAATTGGTTCAGCCTCGACATCATCTATTACCCGGTCTCCGCGATCATGTGGGTCTGGTACAAGGCGTTCGCCTTCCTGCTTGGGCCGACCAACTTCTTCGCATGGGCGCTGTCGGTGATGTTCCTGGTGTTCACGCTGCGTGCGCTGCTGTACAAGCCGTTCGTTCGCCAGATCCGGACCACGCGCCAGATGCAGGAACTGCAGCCGCAGATCAAGGCCCTGCAGAAGAAGTACGGCAAGGACCGCCAGCGGATGGCGCTCGAGATGCAGAAGCTGCAGCGCGAGCACGGGTTCAACCCGATCCTCGGCTGTCTGCCGATGCTCGCCCAGATTCCGGTGTTTCTCGGGCTGTTCCATGTGCTGCGGTCCTTCAACCGGACGCAGGGCGGCTTCGGGCAGGTGCACCTGTCGGTGGCAGAGAACCGGGCCACCGGCAACTACTTCTTCAGTGCGACCGACGTCGGCAACTTCCTGGATGCGCACCTGTTCGGTGCGCCCCTTGGCGCGACCATGATCCAGACCACGGGTCTGGACGCCTTCAAAGAGTTTGACCGCCTCGCGGTGATCGGGGTCGGTGTGCCGATCATGATCCTCGCCGGCGTCGCGACGTACTTCAACAGCCGCGCCTCGGTCGCGCGGCAGAGCCCCGAGGCCGCGGCCAACCCGCAGACGGCCTTGATGAACAAGCTCGCGCTCTATGTCTTCCCGCTGGGCGTCGTCGTCGGCGGACCGTTCCTTCCGCTCGCCGTCATCCTCTACTGGCTGGCGAACAACATCTGGACCTTCGGCCAGCAGCACTACGTGTTCAGCAAGATTGAGAAGGAAGAGGAAGAGAAGAAGCAGGAGGCGATCGAGCGTCGCTCCGCGAACGCGCCGGCACCCGGTGCGAAACCGAAGCGCCCGAAGAGGTCGTCGACTGCGGCGGCCACGCCTGAACTCACTGACAGCACCGACGCCGAGGAGAGCACGGTCGTGGAGGACTCTTCGGAGGGCGGCGAAACGTCGGCCCCCGACGCAGCGACCCCTGACCGCACTCCCCGCCCCGGCACCAAACCCAAAAAACGTCGACGCTGACCCGACGCGTCAACCGCCCCACAGTGATCTGAGAGGGACCGAAAGAACATGACTGACACCACCGACACCGCCGCCGAGAACGTGGACCAGGCCACCGAAGCATTCGAAGCCGACGAGAAGCTGGACGACCTCGAGGAGCGATTGGTTGCCGAGGGCGAGATCGCCGGCGACTACCTCGAAGAGTTGTTGGACCTGTTGGACTTCGATGGCGACATCGACCTGGACGTCGAGGGCAACCGCGCGATCGTCAGCATCGACGGCGGCAACGATCTGGAGAAGCTCGTCGGCCGCAAGGGCGAGGTGCTCGACGCACTGCAGGAACTGACCCGGCTGGCAGTCCACCAGAAGACCGGCGAGCGCAGCCGCCTGATGTTGGATGTCGCGGGCTGGCGTAAGCGTCGTCGTGACGAGCTCGCCGCGCTGGGGGACAAAGTCGCCCGTCGCGTGCTGGAGAGCGGTGAGCGCGAGCAGTTGGCTCCCATGACTCCGTTCGAGCGCAAGATCGTCCACGACGCCGTGGCTGCGGTCCAGGGCGTGCACAGCGAGAGCGAAGGCGTGGAGCCGTCGCGCCGCGTCGTCGTTCTTGCTGACTGAATCCCTAGAGTTACATAGATGTAGTTCTGCCGAGATGGCTCGACCTCCGGAGGATGTTTCACGTGAAACATGACGGCGAGACCGCTCCTCCCTCGGCAGCGCACGAGGTGTTCGGCTCCCACTTCGACACCGCGGTCCGCTACGCCCAGCTGTTGTGTACAGCGGGCGTCGAGCGTGGCCTGCTGGGTCCCCGTGAATCGGAACGGGTGTGGGACCGACACCTTCTCAACAGTGCGGCGATCGCCGAGCTTGTGGAGCCGAATGAACGCGTTCTCGATGTGGGCAGCGGCGCCGGCCTCCCTGGGATCCCACTCGCGATCGCACGCCCCGACGTCAGCGTCGGACTGATCGAACCTCTTCTGCGCCGCGCCAACTTCCTCAGTGAAGTCGTGGCCGAACTCGACCTGCCCAACGTCACCGTCATCCGGGGCCGGGCCGAGGACCGTGCGGTGCTCGCCGAACACGGCGGGGCAGACGTCGTCACCTCTCGTGCGGTCGCCGCGCTGGATAAGTTGAGCCGATGGTGCCTGCCGCTGGTCCGTCCCGGCGGCCGGATGCTGGCACTGAAGGGCGACCGGGCTGACAGTGAAGTCGCCGAGCACCGGCGTGTGATGGCATCGTTGGGTGCCACTGATGTGAGGGTGATGAAATGCGGCGGGACGTACTTGGATCCGGCGGTGACCGTCGTCGTCGCCCGCCGGTCGGACACGAAGCCAGGGCGTCCGCAGCGCCCGGCCACCAGGAGGGCACGATGACCACGCCGCAGCAGCCACCGAGCCGGGTCAGCCCGAAGCGCGCCGATGTTTCACGTGAAACATGGCCCGATCTGACGGAGTTCGACACCCCGATCGGCGCCGCTGCCGAACGGGCCACCCAGGTGCTGCACACCAACAGACGGCTGCCCCGCCCGACTCGGCGCCGGGTCTTCACCATCGCCAACCAGAAGGGCGGCGTCGGCAAGACCACGTCCGCGGTCAATCTCGCCGCAGCGCTGGCGGTTCAGGGCCTCAAGACTCTGGTGATCGATCTGGATCCGCAGGGGAACGCCAGCACCGCACTGGGGATCGACCGGCGCCAGTCGGGCACTCCGTCGTCGTATGAGGTGCTGATCGGCGAGATCCCTCTGCGTGCCGCGCTGCGTCAAAGCCCCCACAACAAGCTTCTGTACTGCGTGCCGGCGACGATCGATCTGGCCGGCGCCGAGATCGAATTGGTCAGCATGGTCGCGCGCGAGAACCGCCTCCGGTCGGCACTGGCCGAACTCGAGGACTCTGACTTCGACTACGTCTTCATCGACTGCCCGCCGTCGCTGGGCCTGCTGACCATCAACGCGCTTGTGGCCGCACCCGAGGTCCTCATCCCGATCCAGTGCGAGTACTACGCCCTGGAGGGTGTGTCGCAGCTGATGAACAACATCGAGATGGTGCGGGCGCACCTCAACCCCCACCTCAACGTGACCACTGTGCTCCTGACGATGTACGACGGACGGACCAAGCTCGCCGATCAGGTTGCCGAGGAGGTGCGACGCTACTTCGGAGACAAGGTGCTGCGCACCGTGATTCCCCGCAGCGTGAAGGTGTCCGAAGCTCCTGGATACAGCATGACGATCATCGATTACGACCCCGGATCCCGAGGGGCCATGAGCTATTTGGATGCCAGTCGGGAGATCGCCGAGCGCGGAGTCATTGGGAAGGAACAGCAGTCATGACACAGCCGTCACGTCGTAAAGGCGGACTCGGACGAGGTCTGGCCTCATTGATTCCGACGGGACCTGCCGAGGGCGACGGATCGTCTCTGCGGATGGGTTCCGCGGCGGCCGATGTCGTGCTGGGTGGGGGAGCCCCGCCGCCGCCTGCCGCGCCCGAGATCACCGAGGACATCGGCGCGGTGTACCGCGAGGTCGACCCCGCGTCCGTCGAGCCGAACCCGCGTCAGCCGCGCCAGGTCTTCGACGACGAGGCGCTCGCGGAACTGGTGCACTCCATCCGCGAGTTCGGCCTGATGCAGCCCATCGTCGTCCGGGAACTTCCGGGACAGCCGGGCAAGTACCAGCTGGTGATGGGGGAGCGGCGCTGGCGGGCCGCGCAGAAGGCCGGCCTGACCGCGGTGCCGGCAATCGTCCGGGAGACCGCGGACGACAACCTGCTCCGCGACGCCCTTCTGGAGAACATCCACCGTGTGCAGCTGAACCCCCTGGAAGAGGCGTCGGCGTATCAGCAGCTGCTCGACGAATTCGGGGTCACCCACGACGAACTTGCGTCGCGGATCGGACGGTCACGGCCTCTCATCACGAACATGATCCGTCTGTTGCGCCTGCCCATCGCGGTGCAGCGCAGGGTCGCGGCCGGGGTGCTCTCCGCCGGCCACGCGCGGGCCCTGCTGGCACTCGAGGCAGGCCCGGAGGCGCAGGAGGAACTCGCCGCCCGCATCGTCGCCGAGGGCCTGTCCGTCCGCGCGACGGAGGAGGCCGTCACGTTGGCCAACCGGGCCGATGGTCCGACGCCGGCGGCGCCACGGCGCAAGCCGATTCAGATGCCGGGCCTGCAGGACGTTGCTGAGAGGCTGTCCGGAGCCTTCGACACCCGCGTCACGGTGAGCCTTGGCAAACGCAAGGGCAAGATTGTGGTCGAGTTCGGCTCGGTCGACGACCTGCAGCGCATTGTCGAGTTGATGGACCAAAACAAGCCGTGAAAACGTGCATCCAGCGACACCGGGTAATTACGTCACTGTGACGCAGGGCAGTGCCGGCATCGGGGTTGGGGGCGCCACGTCCTCCAATGCCATTGGCGGCCAACCTGTTTGGTCAATTGCGGGCCAAACTGGTCAGCGTTGGCGTTCCTCTCCTATTCTGGAGATGCCGTCGGGCCCCGCTGGACGGCAGGAAGGTCTGAAACCCTAGTGTCTGCTCGCATATCGCCGCTTCGGCTCGAAGCCTTCGAGCAGCTGCCCAAGCATGCCCGGCGGTGCGTGTTCTGGGAGGTCGACCCCGACACGGTATCCGGCGATGATCACCTCACCGATCCCGAGTTTGAGAAGGAAGCATGGCTGTCGATGGTCATGCTCGAGTGGGGGTCGTGTGGACAGGTCGCGACGACGGCGGCCCCCGGCCAGAGTGTGGACGACGCCCCGTGTGTGGGGTACGCGCTCTACGCTCCACCGAATGCCGTACCGCGGGCACAGCGACTTCCAACCGGACCGGTCAGCGCGGACGCTGTTCTGCTGACGTCGATGGGGACCGAACCGGGTCACGAGTCCGACGGCCTCCCGCACACGCTGATCGCGCAGGTGGTGGCCGAACTGATACGCCGAGGAGTTCGCGCTCTTGAAGCGTTCGGCCGTACCGCCGAGACCGCGGAGCTTCTCGACGGCTCAGTCGGACCCGAGGACGAGGCGGCCGTCGCTGCGCTGGGGGAGTGCTCGTTCGACCAGTGCATGATCGATGCGGACTTTCTTCAGGACGTCGGCTTCGTGGTGGTGACGCCGCACCGGTTCTTCCCGCGCCTGCGTCTCGAACTCGACAAGGGACTGGGCTGGAAGGCCGAAGTCGAGGCCGCGCTCGAACGCCTCTTGGACAGTGCGGAGCTGCAGCAGCCGATCGGAGCGGTCACCGCAGGCAGCTTCTGACCGCGCTGCGTGCAAGGGATGGGCTCACGAGCCCGGTCTGTCATCGAAAGGGGATGGGCCTTGGCGCCGAGCCTGCTGTTGGCAGAGGGAAGGGGCTAGCGCCCGGCCTGCTCCACGGACAGTTCGTGGGCCAACAGCTCGGCGAACGTGAAAGTCCCTGTGGGACGGTCGTTCTTGCCCAGCAGGTACAGCCGCTTGACCGCCGCCAGCACACCTTCGGCGATGGCATCGCGGGTCTGTGTCGACACCAGCATCGACCGGTCCCGCGGATTGGTGATGTAGCCAACGTCGACCTGCACGGTGGGCATCCGGGTCAGACGCAGCAGGTCCCAGGTCCGGCCGTGTGTACGGCAGTCACGCAATCCGGTGCGGGCCACAACTTCACGCTGGATGAAGTCCGCGAGGTTGCGTCCGATGGTGGACACCGACCCGTGGGAATTGCCGAAGTGGAACGAGGCGACGCCGTTGGCGGCGGGGCTGGCCTGTGTGGCGCAGCGCAGGCTGATCATCAGGTCCGCGCCCACGGCGTTCGCGGTGGCCGCGCGCTGGGCATCGGTGGGACTGTGGTTGGCCGGCCGGGACAGGAATGTCTCCATGCCGATCGCCGTCATCCGGCCTTCGAGGCGACTGGCCAAGTCCCACAGGATGTCTGACTCACTGATCGGACCGTCGGGGCCCTGGGTGATCAGACCGTGGTCGGCACCGCCGAGACCCGGATCGATGATGATGCGCTTACCGGACAGTTTCGGCCCGGACCGGCGCACCAGCTCCTCCTCGCGGATCGCGTGCGGTGAACCGCCGGTGACCCGTGAGCCCAGGAAATACAGCGAGCGCAACGTCTCTGGGCCGCAGATGCCATCCGCGGACAGCCCGTACTCGCGCTGGTACGACATCAGAGCGTTGTGGGTCTGAAGGCCGAAGTACCCGTCGACCAGGCCGGTGTAGAAGCCGAGGTCCTGCAGGCGGGACTGCAGCGTCGCGACGTCGTCGCCGTACATGGGGGCGCCGAATTGGTGGTTCAGGGTTCGCGCGCCGAGGCGGTAGGACGCCTCTTTGATTGAGCGGTAGGTGGCCTCGCCCACGATGCCGTCGACGAGGAGGCCACGGCGCTGTTGGAATGCGCGCACGGCGTCGTCGAGTTCGGCGTCGAACAGATCCACCGCCACGTGTCTGCCCGTCGTCAGGTCGGAGTCGGGGCTGTCGATCAGACCCAGGGCTGCCAGGGCAGCTCGGATCTCGGTCACGGCAAGACCGCGGTCACCGAGGCGAAGCACGTCTGGCGTGTCTCCGTTGCGGGGACTCGACATCGGATATGACCCTTCGGTCGCGGCGGTCGGCGATCACATTCGAACGCCGTCCATGGCAGGGCAGACTTGCCAAGTATTGTCTCAGACCGCCGCCCGAATCGGGAAAACCCCAGGCCAATGCAGCGCGTCGAACGGCACCCAGGCGGATGCCGCCGACCGTCAGGACACGACGTCAGACAGTTCGCGAAGCAGGGCGGCCTTGCCCTTGGCGCCGACGATCCGCTTCACGGGTTCGCCGTCCTTGAACAGGATCAGGGTCGGGATCGACACCACCTGAAAGTCGCGGGCCGTGTTGGGATTCGCGTCGACGTCGAGCTTGGCCACCGTCAGCTGGCCGGACTTCTCGGCCGCGATCTCTTCGAGGACCGGTGCGACCATCCGGCACGGACCGCACCAGGTTGCCCAGAAGTCCACCAGCACAGGGGTGTTGCTGCTCAGGACGTCGTCGGAGAACGAGTCGTCGGAGACTTCGATGGTCGCCTTGTCGGTCATTGCTGGGCTCCAATCAGATCGATGTTCTCATCGCTGGCCTCGGCGAGCCAGCGCTCGGCGTCAATCGCGGCAGAACATCCGCTTCCCGCTGCGGTGATGGCCTGGCGGTAGGTCCGGTCCACCAGGTCGCCGGCGGCGAACACCCCCTCGACAGAGGTGGCGGTGGTGCGGCCCTGGACCTGCACGTAGCCGTCCGAGTCCACGTCGATGACGTCGCGGACCAGGCCGGAGCGGGGGTCATGGCCGATCGCCACGAAGACACCGGTCACGGCGAGTGTCGACTCCTCGCCGGTCAGGCTGTCCCGCACCCGCAGGCCCGACACCGTGTCGGTGCCCTCGACGGCGAGCACCTGCGTGTTGGTGAGGAACCGGATCTTGTCGTTGGTGCGCGCCCGCTCGAGCATGATCTTGGACGCGCGGAACTCGTCGCGGCGGTGGACGAGGGTCACACTGCGCGCGAAGCGGGTGAGGAAGGTCGCCTCCTCCATGGCCGAGTCGCCGCCGCCGATCACGGCGATGTCCTGGTCCTTGAAGAAGAATCCGTCACACGTGGCGCACGAGCTGACGCCGCGGCCGAGAAGCTCCTGCTCGCCGGGGACACCGAGGTAGCGCGGGGCGGCGCCCATCGCCAGGATCACGGCACGGGCGTGATAGGTCTCACCACCCGCGGTGGTCACGGTCTTGACGGGGCCCTGGAGCTGGACGTCCTCGACGTCCTCCATCTGCAGGTCGGCGCCGAAGCGGAGGGCCTGCTCGCGCATCTGGTCCATCAACTCCGGACCGGTGATGCCGTCCTTGAAGCCCGGGTAGTTCTCGACCTCGGTGGTGGTCATCAGGGCGCCGCCGAAGGACGTGCCCTCGAAGACCAGGGGAGCCAGCTGGGCGCGTGCCGTATAGACCGCAGCGGTGTAACCAGCCGGTCCGGAACCGATGATGATGACCTCATGGATGGTCGGGTTGTCGGTCATTCGGGCCTTTCTACCAAGCCGCCGATGGTGCCGGCGGCTGCACGTGTTCTAACACCAGCGTAAGGCGGGGTGTTCCCGCTGTGAGCGGGGCCTCGACGATCGTCCCACGCTGCGGCGCGGCGCGGCGTCTCGTCAGCCCGCGCCACCGGTCGATGGGGTGCGCGGGACGGTCCTGTCGGCCAGCAGACCCGTGTCGGCGGCACTGCAGTACGGCGCCACCGCGACGGCTGCGACGGTGTCCTCGGTGTCGCCGGGCAGCACCAGCAGCAGACCGGGCCGGCCGTCGACCACGACGGGACGTGCGCCCAACGCGACGGTGCCTGCGGGGTAGCCGAGGCCGGTCAGACATGACGCGCGCCTGCCGGGGTCACCGAGCGCGCCGTAGTCGGGAGGCTGCCGCAGCAGGGCCAGCACCTCGGTGTCGTTGAGCGGGACCGCAGGTGTGACGGTGATGTGCTGCAGCGACGTGGGCGCCGACGGGGTGTCCTGCGGGTGCCGAAGTAGGGCGACAGTCCCGAAGCCGACCGCGGCGACCGCAGCGGCTGCACCCATGAGCGCCGCGGCCAAGCGCAGCCTGCTGGTCCGCGTGCGGGGCGTCCCAGCGTGAGAGGGCACGCGTCCGGCGCCGGTCACCTGGTGGGTGGGCGGTTCAGGCTCGTGTGGCGCGGGCAGCACCCGATCAGTGTCCAGCAGGGGCGCACGCGGATTCCATCGAGGGGCCGAGCATCCTCGACAGCGCGGCCCGCGCTCGCGCCCGGCGACTCTTCACGGTGCCCTCTGGGACGCCGAGCAGGTGCGCGGCCTCCGAGATCGAGTGTCCGTGCAGATCGACCGCCAGGATGGCGGCGCGCTGGCCCAGCGGCAGGCGCAGCAGCGCGGAGTTGACGAGGATCGCGGTGTCGATCTGTTCGCGGCCGTCGACGGCGGCGTGCTCCCAGTCGTCGGTGCCGGACGAGCGGGGCTGGGTGGCGTTGCTGCGATGGCGGTCGACGCACGCATTGCTGACGATCCGGTACAGCCAACTGGTGACGGCGGCCTGATGACGGAACAGGGCTGCCCCACGGTGTGCCGCCAGCATGGCCTCCTGAAGCGCGTCGGCGGCATCTTCGGGATTGGCGCAGCGCAGTGCCGCGAACCGGCTCAACCGGTCCACATGGCGCAGGTACAACTCGGCGAACGCCCGGCCGTCTCCGGCGGCATGCGCCGCGAGGAGTTCGGCGTCGCTGCGGGGTGCCGAGATCGGGGTGGTGACCACGCGCCGGACGGTAGGCCGGTCACGCGGTCACGGCACTTCACCGCGGGTGCGGGCTGTGTACAGCCGATGTCACTCGGCGGCGTTGAGGGTGATCTCGGAGATGTCGGTGCGGCTCTTGCCATCGACGGAGCCCAGCGTCGAAATCCACACCAGCACATTGGAGGTGGGTTCGGAGGCGTTGACCTCGATGGTGTTCTTGCCGCGCTGCAGCGTCTTCGGGTCGGTGAGCGCGGTAGTGTCCTCGAGGCTGCTGGGGCTCGACGTCGACGACGACCGGATCTGGATCGCGGTGCCGGTGCTGGTGACGTCGACGGTCACCGAGCCCAGCGTGATCGGTTCGGGCAGGGTCAGCATCAGGCCCACCCCGTTCTTGAACCCAGGGAACGGCGACGGGTCGGAGTAGGTGTCGGTGGGCCACGCGGTCGAGGGGTCGCCGTCGATGGCCAATCCGGCCTTGCCGGGTTCGTCGGCCTCGCCCTCGGGTGAAAACACCGTGGCGCGAACGGGTTTCACGGACGAACCGGTGGCACTCGTGGCAGTGTCGGTGGCCGAGCTCTGGGGATTCAGGCCCAGCTGATCGCCGTCCAGGCCGCCGCCGACATCACCGAAGATCCGACCCAGCACGGACGCCAGCACGATCAGCGCCACCAACACGATGGCGCCGGCGATGCCGCCACCGATCATGAGCACCTTCCGCCGCCTCGCCTGCGCCGCTTCGTCCGAGTCGGCGACCGTGGGGCGGGCGTTGTCCTCCTTGACGGGTTCGATCAACTCGGTGCGGTCGGCGACAGCGGTCGCCTGCTGAAGCAGGTTCAACAGTGTTGGGGCGGTGCGGATCCCGCCGCCCTCCTGCACCGAGCGTGCAGCGGCCGCCGAAATCTGGAACGGAATCGCCCGGTCGATCGAGCGCGGTTCGACCGGTTGACCCGCCGGGTCGAGGTCGGCGGGTTCGAGGCCGCTGGGAGTGCCGCGCACGGGCAGCGGCCACCGGTTGACCAGGAGCGCATACAACGCCGCGCCAGCGCCGCGGATGTCGTCCTCGGGCGTCGCGTCGGGCAGGGTACCTGGGAACGCCAGCACCACATCGCCTTCCACGCTGACGCGGATGCGACCGGGATGGTCCAGCGACAGCGCGACACCGGCCTGATGGGCGGCCTCGGCCGCCGCCGCCAGCGACTGCACGGCGCGCGCCCCGCCGATGGGGGAGGGCGACGTCGCGGCGACCTCCTCCAGCGACCCACCGCGAATCCACTCGGACACGATCAGCCCGCCGGCCCCGGTGTCGGCGACATCCAGGATCCGGGCCACACCGTTGGCCTCGACGCGGCTCAGTTTCATTGTGCGCGAGAGGATCTGCTGTACGACACTGTCGGGCAGCGCACCTTCGGGGTCGACGAAGGTCAGCGCGACCTGGCGGTCCAATGCCGTGTCGAGGGCCTGCCAGAACTGCAGATGCTCAGGCCCACCGTGGAACACCAGCAGGCGGTAGCGGCCGTCGGCGATGCTGGCCCCAGCGATGAGGTAGACGTCCTCGTCGGCTGCGGGATCGACGGAACGCTCGCGCGGCGCGTCGAAGGCCAGCGGTTCCCGGCTGGGATCACCCGCGAAGTCTCCGCGTGGCCGGGCCGGCGGCACCACATCGGTGGGCTGCTGGCTGGACGACGACGGCGCGGCATCGGGCTGGAAGTCCTCGGGGGAGGTCCGAGGGAGCTTCGCGGTGGCGTCCGGGGTCGGGTCGACCGAAGGTGTCTCGCCTGCCACCGCTCCTCCTGCGACTCCAACACCGGCAACCGTTGCCGGGGTCCCCAGTGGGAATGGCTCGGAGGTACGTTCCTGTCCCGTTCCCGCCGAATTCCTCTGCTCAGGGTACTTGACCGCACTATTCACCGGATGCGAGTCGGCCTCCACGGAACGAGTTGCGGCTACCCCGTGACCTGGTCGTAGCCGGCGCAGGACGGCGTCGCGCGCCGCGACGGCCTCTGGGACGCGGGCGGCCAGCATCACGCCGATCACGATCGGCAGCATGATCACGCCGAGCACCACCAGCCTGAGCAGGGAGCCGGCACCACCCGCGGCCTCGGTGAGCGACGCGAGGCTCAGCAGCCGGTCGGCGAGGTATCCGAGCAGACCCGAGGCCAGCGACGCCGCCAGGGTCACCAGGATGGTGCGAACCACGGGAAGGCCCAGCAGTTGTCCGCGGGGTGGCCGCAGCGTGCGCCGCAGCAGGATGTGACCGGCGATCGCGCCGACAAGGAAGCCCAGCCCGTTGGCCAGCCCGAGGAACCCGGCCACCAGCTCCGGGTTGTCGGTCATGTGCGGGGCGAGCAGCGAGGCCGCGATCTTGACGATGGTGATCACGACGATGATCGCGATGGGGATCCACGGCTGCTCGCGGGCGTAGAAGACGCGCAGTTGCAGCAGCACGAGCGCGTACGGGATCAGGGTGAACGACGACAGCGCGATCGAGACACCGAGGTAGTGGGCGTCGACATCGCCGAACTTGCCGTAGGCGAACAGCGCGCTGCCGATCGCAGGCCCGGCGACGGTCATGAACGCCACGATCGGGATCAACGTGATCATGGTCAGCCGCGTGGCCAGCGACAGGTCGGCCAGCACCGCGGGGGTGTCGTTGGCCGCCGCGTTGCGACTCAGCCGCGGCATGACGACGGTCAGCACCGTCACGCCGATCATGCCGAAGGGCAGCATGAGCACGAGCCAGGTGTAGTTGTAGATCGCCGGTCCTGAAGCCGCTGCTGTGCTGGCGATCTGGTTGCCGACCACCAGGCCGATCTGGCTGATCAGGACGTAGAGAACCATGGCCGCGGCCATCGTTCCGAAGCGTTTGAGGCGGTCGTCCACACCCCACAGCGGTCGCAGGCTGATGCGCTCGCGCCGGATCGCGATGAACAGCACGGCGGTCTGTGCCACCACACCCAGCGTGGTGCCGATGCCCAGCACCAGCAGTTTGGCGTTGCCCATCTCGACCGGATCCACCGAGAGTTCGCCCGGCACGGCCAGATACAGGCCCAGCGTCGCGATCGCGACCACGTTGTTGACCACCGGCGCCCACGCCGGGGCCCGAAACTCGTTGCGGTTGTTCAAGATCGCCATGAACACCGACGACAACCCGTAGAAGATCACCTGCGGCAGAAGCAGATACGCGAACGCCGTGGTCAGCGGCTCGTTCACCTGGGGGTCGCTACCCAGCATCAGTCGCACCAGCACCGGCGCGCCCAGCACCGACAGCACCGTCGTGACCAGCAGCAGGGTGGTGGCCAGCGTGACCAGGCGGCGGACGAAGGCCGCACCGCCGTCGGGGTCGTCGAGTTCGGCCCGGGCCAGCACCGGCACAAAGATCGCGGTGAAGGTCGCCTCGAGGACCAGGGCCGCGACCAGGTTGGGCAACTGGTTGGCCACGGTGAACGAACTCGACAGTGCGGCGCCCAGGATCGCGGCCAGCAGCACGATGCGGATAAAGCCCGTGATGCGGCTGATCAGGGTCGCGAACGCCATGCCCCATGACCGCGACACCACGGCCGAGTCGGAAAGCTCGGGTCGTGCCGCGGGACGCCGCGCGGTCGGCGGCGGCGCGGTCGGCCCGCGCCGGGCGCGTGGAGCGGGTCGGCGGCGGGCGTCGTGGGGAGCGTTCATGATGAGGTTGGTGCGGTCCGGTCGTCAGGCCGGTCTAGGTCGGCGCGGTCGGGTTGACCGCGGAAACGATGCCACAGCCGTCGCGCGGTGAGTGTCACCAGGACGGCCGCGGCGGCCAGGGTGATGAAGAACAGCACCTTGCCGTAGGCGTTGGAGTGCACCGACAGCCGCACCGGTTCACCCAGGGACAGGCCGGCCGGGGTCTGCAGGGACACGTCGACCGCGACGCGCTGCGTGAAGTGCACCTCGATCGGGACGCGGATCGGCAGGTATCCCGGCGGCAGCTCCTGCTCACCGATGTCGGTCACCGCCATACCCGGCGGCGCATCGACCGACAGCCGCACCCGGATCGGCACCGCGAGGTCGTTGCGCAGGGCCAGCGGCAGGGGGCTGCGCTCGGTGGCCAGCGTGTAGGAGCCGCCGGGATTGACGATCGTCACGGCATTGAACAGGTCATTGATCGTGGCTCCGACGACCCCGAGTCGCGCGGCCGCCAGTTCATTGCGCATCGCGGGCCGCTCGGCCTGACTCAGAGCGCGCAGCATGTCCTCGCGCAGCGGCGCGGTGTACTGGATCCCGGTCAGCCCGGTCTGCGGGTTGGTGGTCAGCGCGGCCGTCAGCCCCCATAGGCGTTCGACCTGCCAGCTGATGAGGTCGGTGACCTCGTCGTCGAACCGCGTCCCTGGGGGCGTGCCGGACACGGCCGCGGGGTCCGGTGGCGCGGACAGCGCCGCGGCGCCGGCCACGACGTCGGGCAGCGGTCGTGGGACGGCCAACCCGGACCGGATCATGGTCCCCAAGGTCGTCAGGATCGCCTGGGCGTCGGTGGGCTCGAGGTTCCACTTCAGCGGCGGCATCAGGAACTGCGCCCGCGGGTCTGCGTCGGGCTGCAGGCTGCGCCAGAGCATCGCGGCCAGCGCGTCCTGCCGCCTCGCGGTGCGGGACGCATCACGGGTGGGGACTTTGAGCGCCGCGTCGAGGTAGTTCGGCTCGACGGGCTCGGACCCCACCGCCGCGAGCGCGGCACCGACCGCGGGATCGAACGGTGCGAGCACGACATTCCGTGAGGCTCGCCGGACCGCGAGATCGGCGTCGGTGCCGTCCTCGGTGGAGTTGTGGGCCGCGGCCAGGGCCACGGTCGGGCCCTGGACGTCGAGCAGTTCCGTCGTCCGCTCGGTCAGCGGTTCGTCACCGAGCAGCGTCGCGCCGCGCACCGAACGCACCCCGAGCAGTTGGTCGACGAGATCGGCCGCGCCGGTGGTGGCGAAGCCGCTGAGCCTGGGATCGTTGACGCGCTGCAGCGCGTCCAGGTCGGCCTGCGCGTAGGGCGTCGCGATGACGCACATGCGGGCCGCGAGTGCGCGCAGTCGTTCCAGCCACGCCGAGGCGGCCTCGCTGCCGGTGCCGGGATGGCTTGCAGTGCTCAGCCCGTCGTCGCTGTCGGCGACCGTGTAACCGGCGGTCATCGCATTCACGGTGACCAGCAGGTCGGGGTCCACCGCGAGGCACAGTGCGCGCCCGACCTCGTTCTCGGGATCGACCGCGGGGTTCGTCGCGAACTCGGCGGCACCGAGCAGGGTGTCCAGGCGGCCGCCCTCGGCCAGCGACGTGGCCAATTCGTCGTCCATGAGGCGGACGGGAGTGGTGCCGCCCGGCACGCCGGGGGCCAGCCGCGGCCGGTCGGCCAGCGGCCAGATCATGGTCAGCTGCACGGGCCGGGTGGTGTCGGGCGGCACCACTCCGTCGACGCCGCTGGGCACGGGAGCCTCGGCACCGGCCTCGCGGGGCAGCCCGAGGACCGGAAGAAGGAAGCGGGCGTCGTCGAGGCGCGCCGGGGCGCCGTAGTCGGGGGTGCCGTTGATGTTGACCAGCAGGGGGTACACCCCCGGCCCGTCGATGCCCAGCGTGGGCTGGTCGGCCGAGCGCAGGGGATAGATGAAGCGGAACGTCGCCTCTTTCCCACGGTCGAGTTGCCCCGAGACTGCGACGAATTCGCCGACCGCCCCGTACTGGTCGGTGGTGCCGGTCAGGGCGGTGCGCAGCGTGGACGACATGGCGACGCCGGGCGCGTGCTCAAGGCGGGCGACCACGTCGCGGACCGGGCGATCGCCGACGTTGGTCACGGTGCCGGTGACGGTGACGGTCGGCTCGCTGGCGGTGGTCACCACGTCGGGCGTCACGCTGTCGATGCGCACGATGACGAACGGTGCCTCGCCGGGCTCACCCGCGGCCGCCTTCGGCACGAGGGCCGGAAGCAGTGCCAGCAGAACAACGAGGAGCAGTGTCGCGCAGCGTGACACCGCGAGAGATCGGTGCCGAGACGTCGTCATTGCTGTGGTCCGCGACCGCCCGCTCGGCCGGCCGCGGAACCGTCCGGTCGGTGGTTGCGGGTGCGCGAGTGGGTCTGGGGGCGGCGGCGCGGCGCGCTCGGCGGCAGCGGCGGCAACGCCGACGGGCCGTCGCTCTGCAGTTTGTTGATCAGCTCACCCGCGACTTCGGCCAGGCGGCGCTCGTCGGCGTAGGCGAGCCGGGACGGCAGTTCGTGCAGCGGGACCCAGGCCACTTCGGCGACCTCGACGTCCTCGTCGGACAGCTCGCCGCCGGAGAACCGCAGCAGATAGTGATGCACGGTCTTGTGCACTCGCCGGCCCTCGGTGACGAACCAGTAGTCGATGCTGCCCAGCGCGGCCAGCACGGTGCCCTGAATGCCGGTCTCCTCGGCCACCTCGCGGATCGCGGTCTGCTCGGCGGTCTCGCCCTGTTCGATGTGTCCCTTGGGCAGTGACCACAGCATCCGTCCGCGGCGATCGATCCGGCCGATCAGCGCCGCGGTCTGCTCTTCCTGGGGGCCGTCGATACCGTCGATGACCAATCCACCGGCCGACGTCTCATGCACGGTCCGCAGGCGGGGCCGCTGCCTGCGGTTGCCCTTGTTGGAGTCCTTGGCCGCGGGACGGCTGGGCCGTTCCGGCTTGGGGACGGCGGGGGCGGGTTCGGCGGCGGTGTCCGCGGCGCCGTTGGAGGCCGACTGGGCTGGTCCGGCGGCACGACGGCCACGGCGCCGGCCTCGGCGCCGTCGCGGTTTGGCCTGTTCGCCGTCGGACACCCAAGCGATAGTAGCTGGCACGTTGGGGGCCAACGTGCGCACTCGCCGGTGTTCGCGGGGCGCCTGCGGCGGCATTAGGCCGCTGTCCTCCTGCGCATTAGGCTCATCGAACGTGTCCGACCCCCGTCCGCCCGCAGCCGCTGATGAACCCGCGGCCGTTGACGACGCCACGCTCCTGGCCCGCGCCGCGGTGGCGCTGAACAAGCACGCTGAGCCGTTGCGTGAGCTCGGGGCCCTGTTCACCGAGGCGGGGCAGCCGTTGTATCTGGTGGGCGGCAGTGTGCGTGACGCGCTGCTGGGCCGCCTGGGCGCCGACTTGGACTTCACCACCCCGGCCCGGCCCGACGAGGTGCAGCGGATCGTTCGCCCCTGGGCCGACGGCATGTGGGAAGCGGGCATCGAGTTCGGCACCGTGGGTGTGGCGCGCCGCGGGCATCGAGTCGAGATCACCACGTTCCGCGCCGACACCTATGACCAGGTGTCCCGCAATCCGCAGGTGCGCTTCGGTGACCGCCTCGAGGACGATCTGGTGCGGCGGGACTTCACGGTCAACGCCATGGCCGTACGCCTCGATCCGGACCGGCCAGGTGGCATCGGGGAGTTCCTCGATCCGCTGGACGGGCTGTCCGCGCTGCGCGCCGGCGTGCTCGACACCCCGTCGGCCCCCGAGGTGTCGTTCGGCGACGATCCGCTGCGCATGCTGCGTGCCGCGCGCTTCGTCTCTCAACTGCAGTTCGCGGTGGCGCCCCGGGTGCGCAAGGCGATCGAGGAGATGGCGCCCGAACTGTCCCGTATCACCGCGGAACGGGTGGCCGCGGAACTGGACAAGCTGCTCGTGGGCGCGGACCCCGTCGCGGGGATCGACCTGATGGTGCAGACCGGCATGGGTGATCAGGTGCTGCCCGAGGTCGGCGGCATGCGGATGGCGATCGACGAGCATCATCAGCACAAGGACGTCTACCAGCACTCGCTGACGGTGCTTCGGCAGGCCATCGATCTGGAGGAGCCGGCCGAGGCCCCCGATCTGGTGCTGCGGTGGGCCGCGCTGCTGCACGACATCGGCAAGCCCGCGACCCGTCGTCACGAAGCCGACGGCGGTGTGAGTTTCCACCACCACGAGGTGGTGGGGGCCAAGATGACCCGCAAGCGCATGCGCGTGCTGAAGTACTCCAAGCAGATGGTCGACGACGTCTCGCAGCTGGTGTATCTGCATCTGCGCTTCCACGGCTACGGCGACGGCAGGTGGACCGATTCGGCGGTGCGCCGCTATGTGACCGATGCCGGTCCGCTGCTGAACCGCCTGCACAAGCTGGTGCGCGCCGACTGCACGACGCGCAACAAGCGCCGCGCCGCACGTCTGCAGGCCAACTATGACGATCTCGAAGAGCGGATCGCGGTGCTCGAGGCCAAGGAGGATCTGGCGCGGGTGCGGCCGGACCTCGACGGCAACGAGATCATGAAGCTGCTCGACATCCCGGCCGGTCCCGAGGTGGGACGTGCCTGGAATTACCTCAAGGAACTTCGACTGGACCGCGGCCCCCTCGACCACGACGAGGCCGTCGCCGAACTTCTGCGATGGTGGAACGAAGAGGGCTCCGCCTCCGTCTGATCCGTATGGATTACTGCCTGGGAGCCGGTGACGGCACGGCGTCGATGTTCAGTGGTGCCCCCGATGTGGACCTCGACGGTGACGGGGTGCTGGACGCGGTCGCGCTGGACTTCGACGGGGACGGACTGCACGACGACGTGCTCGCGGATCTGGACGCCGACGGTATTGCCGATCATGCGGTGCTGGACCACGCCGCGCCGGACGCCGAATGGTTCACCGACGACGGGTCGGGGACGTGGGCGGTGGCCGCGACGGCGGCGGGGTCTGGCGCCGCGACGCCGTCGAGCACCGGATCGGCGCTGCGCTGGCAGTCGCTGGACGGCGTCGAGCTGACCGGCGGGCCGTTGGTGGACTTCGACGCCGACGGCGAGGTCGATGACCGCCTTCTCGACAGTGACGGTGACGGCCTGGCCGACCGCGTGATCGCCGAGGACCGCAGCAGCGGGTACGTCGACACCGACGGTGACGGGCGGATGGACGTCAGGCTGGTCGACTCGGACGGGGACGGCTTGGCCGATGACGCCGGCCAGCTGTGAGGCTGGGCGCGCGCCCGCAAGCCGCCAGGTGGGGGTGTGAACAAGTCAACTCTCGGCGAGCCCAGCGCCAAGCACCTACCGCCCCTCCCCGGGCGGGCCCGCGAACGCCTGCGCGATCGTCAGCCAGTGCTCGGCATCGACTCCTTCGGCGACGACGTCCAACTCGGACCGCGGCCGACGCTGCGTGACCAGCGCGCAGAAGTCCTCGGCCGAACCGGTGACCCGTTGCGCGGCGTCGACGGGCCCCCACGACCAGGTCTGACCGTCGGGCGCGCGTAGTTCCACGTGAAACGTTGACGTCGGTGGAGCCTCGTCGTGCACCGTGTATGCGAAGTCGCGGGTCCGAACACCCAGGTGCGCAATGGACTTCAGCCGGTTCGTCGCGGGCCGCGAAACACCCAGCGCGTCGGCGACGTCGAGGCCGTGCGCCCACGTCTCCATGAGTCGCGCGGTGGCCATCGACGCCGCACTCATCGGCGGGCCGAACCACAACAGCTTGCGTCCGTCTGCGACCGTGCGCAGTGCGTCGTGCAGGCGCCCCCGCGTCGCGCGCCAATCCGCCAGCAGAGCATCCGGCGGACACGCGGCCAACTCCGCAGCAGCCGAGTCGACGAAGTCGGGTTCCGACTCAGCGTCGGCGAGCACGTTGGCAAACCGTGCCTCGTCGGTGATCGAGATCAGGGCGACCCGGTCGGTCCACAGCAGGTGCCCGATCTGGTGGGCGATGCTCCATCCGGGCGCCGGTGTGGGGGAGGCCCACAGTTCCGGTGGAAGGGGAGCGACCAGAGAGTCCAGTTCAGCGCTCTCGGCGGCGAGATCGTCGACGATCGGTCCAGCGTCGGCCATGGGCCCACGCTAGACCTCAGGTGGCGCGGCGACCGACGAACGCGTGGACGGCCAGGCCCAGGAGGTAGACCACCGACCCGGCCACGACGAGCAGCGGGGCGTGGCCGTCGGCGGGCACCACCGCCGCGGTCGCGGCGACGGCAGCGATGAACGACATCCAGAACAGCGAGTCCTGCACCGCGAACACGTGCCCGCGCAGCGCATCGTCGACGTCGATCTGCATGGCGCTGTCGGCGCACAGTTTGACCACCTGCCCGAGCGCGCCGAGCACGAACCCGCAGGCGACCATCACCGCGACCTGAATGCCGATCGCGGCGAGTTGCACGACGGCCGCGGCCCCCAACGCGAGGTTGGCCGTCGCGTAGCGACCCCACCGATGGACAAGCGCAGGGGTGATCACCGTGGCCAGAAAGGATCCGGTGCCCGCAGCGGCCGTGAAGATCACCGCGGAGCCCAGGCCGGGGACGGACACCGCCGGGATGTCGGTGTGCCGAACGATCACGAGAACCAGCAGTGAGTTGATGCCGAAGGCGATGCGATGGGCGGCCAGGCCGGACAGGGTCGCGGTCACCGAGGGCACGGCCAGGGCCGTGCGCGCACCGTGGACCCAACCGGTGGCGACGGCATAGAACACCGACCCGTGGATGGCGCGCGCGGTGTCGTCGGGACCGAGTACGTGCGACGGGAACCGCAGCGACAGCGCCAGCGCGATGCTGATCGGCACGGCGACCATGAAGATGATCGCCGACGACCCAGTGTCACCCGCCCCGAGCAGCCAACGCGGCAACAGCATGAACATCGCGCCGGCGAAGGTCGCGAGCGCGCCCGTCGCGGTGGCGACCGAGTTCATCGACACCACCTGGTCGCGCGGCACCACATGCGGCAGGGCCGCGGACAACCCGGAGGCGACGAAGCGGGTGAAGCCGTTGACGATCAGCGCGCCGCACAGGATGGCGATCTCGCTCGACCGGGTGGCCAGCAGTACTCCCACTCCCAGTGCGAGCAGCAGGCGCCCGGTGTTGGCGCCCACCAGCACCAGTCGGCGATCCCATCGATCCAGCAGAGCGCCCGCGAACGGGCCGAGCGCCGAGTACGGCAGGAACAGCACCGCGAACGCCCCGGCGATCTCCCACGGCGTGGCCGCGCGTTCGGGGTTGAACAGCAGGGCCCCGGCCAGTCCGGCCGAGAACAGGCCGTCGGCGAACTGGCTGACGACGCGGAGTTCGAGCAGGCGGCGGAAGTCGCGCAGGCCGCGCACTGATCGCCAGACGGCGAGCGTGCCGCGCGCGTCAACCACTCCCACACTCCTTGTTCACGGGATCCATCGATCGACGCCCCAGATCCCAGCGTACAAATATCCTTGCGCGCGGCGCTTGTTGGCCACAGTGGGGGCTTCGGGTGCCATGATGGAGCCATGCCTGGGCCAGAAGACCCTGAGGACTACGTCGCACCTGCGGCGCACCGGGTGCGTGCGGGAACACTGCTGCTGGCCAACACCGACCTGCTTGAGCCGACGTTCCGGCGCAGCGTGATCTATGTCGTCGAGCACAACGACGGCGGCACTCTGGGTGTCGTGCTCAACCGGCCCAGCGAGATGGCGGTCTACAACGTGCTGCCGCAGTGGGCGAAGCTGACCGCCAAGCCCAAGACGATGTTCGTCGGCGGTCCGGTCAAGCGGGACTCTGCGCTGTGCCTGGCGACGCTACGGGTCGGGGCGAACGCCCAAGGCGTGCCCGGTCTGCGGCACGTCTCGGGCCGCATCGTGATGGTCGACCTCGACGCCGACCCCGACGTGCTGGCTCCACTGCTCGAAGGCGTCCGGATCTTCGCGGGCTACTCGGGGTGGACCATCGGTCAGCTCGAGGGTGAGATCGAGCGCGAAGACTGGATTGTGTTGTCGGCGTTGCCCTCTGATGTGCTCGTCGAACCCAAGGTGGATCTGTGGTCCAGGGTGCTGCGCCGTCAGCCGTTGCCGCTGTCGATGCTGGCGACCCACCCCATCGACACCAGCCGCAACTGACCGACTAGAAGACGATCGTCTGATTGCCGTGTCGCACGACGCGGTCCTCGCAGTGCCACAACACGGCGCGGGACAGCACCACACGCTCGACGTCGGCGCCGAGTCGGCGCAGGTCATCCACGCCGTGGCGGTGATCCACCCGCACGACGTCCTGTTCGATGATCGGGCCCTCGTCGAGTTCCTCGGTGACGTAATGCGCCGTGGCGCCGACGAGTTTGACGCCGCGCTCCTTGGCCTTGCGGTACGGCGCCTCGCCGACGAACGCCGGCAGGAACGAGTGGTGGATGTTGATCAGCGGGCAGCCGATCTCGCCGAGGAACCGCGGTGTCAGCACCTGCATGTAGCGCGCCAGCACGACGAGGTCGACGTTGCCGCGGAGCAGTTCCAGTTTGCGGGTCTCAGCTTCGGCGCGAATGTCCTTGTGGGCGGGCACATGTAGGAACGGCACGCCGAACGGGCGGACCTGATCGGCCAGGTCGGGGTGGTTGGAGATCACCATGACGACCGACATGTCCAACTCGCCCCGCCGGTTGCGCCACAGCAGGTCCAGCAGGCAGTGGTCCTCGCGGGAGGCCAGGATCGCCACGCGCTTGGGTTTGGCCGCCTCGGTCAGCTGGAAGTCCATCCCGAACTTTCCGGCCACCCGGTCGCTGAACGCGCGCTCCATCTCGTCGCGGGCCGCAGACAACCCGGGCATGTGAAAGATGGTGCGCTGCATGAAGGTTCCGCCGGTCTGGGCGGTGGAGTGCTGATCCAGCGAGATGATGTTCGCGCCGGCCTCGGACAGGAACGAACTGATCGACGCGACCAGTCCGGGTCGGTCGTCACAGCGCAGCAGCAGCCGACCGATGTCTTTGACGGGCAGGGACGTCGTCGAGGGGAAACCGCCCGTGGTCATCGACTGTGACTCCTCAGTGGCACGACAGGGTGCAGGCTGCGCAGCTTCCCGCGCAGTCGTCGGCGGGCGCCGCCGCGGCGGCCTGCTCGCGCTCCACGGCGAACCGAGCGCCCTGCCAGGAACCGGCGGCAATTGTGCCGATAGCGCCCAGCACGCAGACGATCAGTACCAGCAGACCCGTTCGCTGGTTGTCGGCGAGCGCCACCGCGCCTCCCGCGGCCAGCATCGCGGCGGCCGCCAACTGGGTCGGCGCGACAGCGCGACGCACCTGCACGGCGACATCGGCACTCGCGGGGCGGGTCAACGTCCACAGCCCGGATCCGGCCGACGCCACCGCCGCGCACAGGCACAGCACACCGGCGATCAACATGGGGGCCACCTTATCGAAGGTGCCTGGGTGCCTGTGCTAGCCGGTGGGCACGACGGGTGCCGGCAGGGCGGGCAGCACGTCGGGCGCGGGCGGCGCGGCCACTGGTGCGGGGGTGGCCGGCGCGGCCGCCGGATCGGTGACCCGGAAGCCGTTCACGATGGCATCCGTGGCATCTGCGGTGGCCACGGCCTGATTGACCGCGGTCGTGACCGACAGGCTGACCAGGTAGCGATCCGCGCCCGAGGTGGCGATGACGTGGCGTCGGGATGTGTTCAACGCCATATCGTTCTCGCGGTAGGTGCCCTCGATCAATGCCGACGGGAAGCCCCCGAACGGGACCAGCGACGCGCCGGTGGTCTGCCAGTTGTCCAACTGCTGACTGTCGACGTACCCGTGCGTGATGGCCTCGGTGGGTTCGAACGACCCGACCAGCTTGTAGATCACCACTTGGGCATTCGACGTGTACAGGCCGTCGCCGCCGACGCGGTCGGCGATCACGGCGTAGGCGTCGGGGACGTTGGGGTCGGGCACCTGGGTCCAGCCCGTGGGCATCGGCAGGGTGATCATCAGCGCGCGGAACTCTCGCGGATCCTGCGCCTCCAGAGCGACACCCTTGTCGGCGAAGTAGTCCCGCAGGGTGCCGGAGGTGGCGGGAATCAGCGCCGGGGTCGGCACGGCCTGGACCGGTTGCAGCGCCGTCTGGGGCGTCAGCGCGGTCTGGGTCAGCTGTGAGCTTGGCGTCAGCGGCAGCGTGCTGGGGGCCGGAGTCACACCGACGGACGTGGCCGCTGGATCGATGCTGACGGTCACCGGGGTGGGAACCGGCGCGGGTGGTCCGGGCACGATCGGTTCGGCAGCGGCGGTGGCGCCGGCGAACCCCATCACACCGGCGATGCCGGCAGCGGCTCCACCTGCGAGAACCCGCCAGCCACGGGTCATGGAGAACATTTTTCTCGGTCCTTCCCTGTCTTGCAGGCGAGGCCGAAGCCGCCTGCCGTCGACGACTGTGGCGCATACGCCACCCCAGGTCACGGGCCGACACTAACCACGCCTGGGCACCCCAACCAGCCCCGCGGGCGGGTTGGAACAGACCTGGAATCAACTGCTGACAGGTCCGCAACTCAACCGAGACCGTCCCGTTGCCGTCCACGGGCCGTTCGGCGGCTTTTTGGCCCGCGGCGCTGGCCTTATACCCTGTCTGGGTGACCGAACCCCAGACCGCCGGAGGAGCCGAATCCGACGCACCACAGTTCCGCTACAACGCAGAGTTGGCGGGTCGGATCGAGCAGGACTGGCAGGAGACCTGGGCCAGGCTCGGAACGTTCCACGTCCCCAACCCGGTGGGCGAACTGGCGCCGGCGGACGGTGCGCCGGTGCCGCAGGACAAGATGTTCGTGCAGGACATGTTCCCGTACCCGTCGGGCGACGGCCTGCACGTCGGTCACCCGCTCGGCTACATCGCCACCGATGTGTACGCCCGTTACTTCCGGATGACCGGGCGCAATGTGCTGCACGCCCTGGGCTTCGACGCCTTCGGTCTGCCCGCCGAGCAGTACGCCATCCAGACCGGCACGCATCCGCGGACGCGGACTGAAGCCAACATCGTCAACTTCCGCAGGCAGCTGGGTCGCCTGGGCCTGGGTCACGATGCCCGCCGCAGCTTCTCGACGACCGACGTCGACTACTACAAGTGGACGCAGTGGATCTTCCTGCAGATCTTCAACGCCTGGTTCGACACTGAGGCCAAGCGTGCGCGGCCCATCTCCGAGCTGGTCGCCGAATTCGAGTCCGGCGCACGGACTCTCGACGACGGTCGAGCCTGGTCTGAGTTGGACGCTGGTGCGCGCGCCGATGTGATCGACGGATACCGCCTGGTCTATCGGTCCGATTCGATGGTGAACTGGTGCCCCGGACTGGGCACGGTGCTGGCCAATGAAGAGGTCACCTCCGAGGGCCGAAGCGAGCGCGGCAACTTCCCGGTGTTCCGGAAGCGGTTGCGGCAGTGGATGATGCGGATCACCGCCTACTCCGATCGGCTTCTGGACGATCTCGACGTACTGGACTGGCCGGACAAGGTCAAGTCCATGCAGCGCAACTGGATCGGCCGCTCCGTCGGCGCCAACGTGCTCTTCGCGTCGGAGGCCGGTGACATCGAGGTGTTCACCACGCGGCCCGACACGCTGTTCGGGGCCACCTATCTGGTGCTCGCGCCCGAGCACGACCTGGTCGACACCCTGGTGAGCGCGCAGTGGCCCGACGGTGTCGATGAGCGCTGGACCTACGGCGCATCGACCCCGGCTGAGGCGGTCGCGGCCTACCGCAGGACCGTGTCCACCAAGTCGGAGCTGGAGCGCCAGGAGAACAAGACCAAGACCGGTGTGTTCCTGGGCGCCTATGCCACCAACCCGGTCAACGGCGCGCAGGTGCCGATCTTCATCGCCGACTACGTGCTGGCCGGCTACGGCACGGGCGCCATCATGGCCGTGCCCAGCGGTGATCAGCGTGACTGGGAGTTCGCAGGAGAGTTCGGCCTGCCGATCGTGGAAGTGGTTGCGGGCGGTGACGTCTCGCAGGGCGCGTACACCGGTGACGGCCTGCTGGTGAACTCCGACTACCTCAACGGCCTCAACGTCACCGACGGCAAGAAGGCCGTGACTGAGCGCCTGGTCGCCGACGGACGTGGTCAGCAGCGCGTCGAGTACAAGCTGCGGGACTGGCTCTTCGCGCGGCAGCGGTACTGGGGTGAGCCGTTCCCCATCGTCTACGACGCCGACGGCCGGGCCCACGGTCTGCCCGAATCGGCTCTGCCGGTGGAACTCCCGGACATCGAAGATTATTCGCCGGTGCTGTTCGACGCTGAGGACGCCGACAGCGAGCCGTCGCCTCCGTTGAACAAGGCCACCGAATGGGTGAATGTCGAGCTGGATCTCGGCGACGGTCTCAAGCCGTACAGCCGTGACACCAACGTCATGCCCCAGTGGGCCGGCAGTTCCTGGTACGAGCTGCGCTACTGCGATCCGCACAATCCGGATGCACTGTGCGACAAGGAGAATGAGCGGTACTGGATGGGGCCGCGGCCGGCCGAGCACGGTCCGGCCGATCCCGGTGGCGTGGACCTCTACGTCGGCGGTGTCGAGCATGCGGTGCTGCACCTGCTGTACTCGCGGTTCTGGCACAAGGTGCTCTTCGACCTCGGGCATGTCAGCTCCAGCGAGCCGTACCGTCGCCTGATCAACCAGGGCTACATCCAGGCCTTCGCCTACACCGACTCGCGCGGCGCCTACGTGCCGGCCGCCGAGGTCGTCGAGCGCGACGGCACGTTCTTCTGGGCGAGCCCCGACGGCGAGATCGAGGTCAACCAGGAGTTCGGCAAGATCGGCAAGAGCCTGAAGAACTCGATCTCACCGGACGAGATCTGCGAGGACTACGGCGCCGACACCCTGCGCATCTACGAGATGTCGATGGGACCGCTGGAGGCGTCTCGGCCGTGGGCCACCAAGGATGTCGTCGGCGCGCACCGCTTCCTGCAGCGCGTCTGGCGACTGGTGGTCGACGAGTTGACCGGCGCCGAGCGGGTCAGTGAGCACGAGGCGCTCGACGAGGCCACTCTCAAGGCGCTGCACCGCACGATCGCCGGTGTCGCGGAGGACTACGCGAACCTGCGCAACAACACCGCGGCGGCCAAGCTGATCGAGTACACCAACCACCTCACCAAGGAGGGGGTGACGGCGCGCGCGGCGATCGAACCGCTGGTGTTGATGCTGGCGCCGTTGGCCCCGCACGTCGCCGAGGAGTTGTGGCGTCGATTGGGCCACGATGGCTCGCTGGCTCATGGGCCGTTCCCGATCGCCGACGAGTCGTACCTGGTGGAGGACACCGTCGAGTATCCCGTGCAGGTCAACGGCAAGGTTCGTGGCCGGATCACGGTGTCCGCCGACGCCGACAAGTCGGTGCTTGAGGCCGCGGCGCTGGCCGACGAGAAGGTGCAGGCGTTCCTGGCCGGTGCCACGCCCAAGAAGGTCATTGTGGTGCCGGGCAAGTTGGTGAATATCGTCGCGTAAGCGACAGAGCCCGGCGTAAGCGACAGAGCCCGGCGTAAGCGACACAGCCCGGCGGGAGCGACAGGGCCCGCGGTCACCCGCGGGGTCTGACGACCACCTCGTGCACGTCGGCGTCGGGGGGCGTGGCGATCACATTGGCCACCACCTGCGCGACGGTCTCGGGTGACAGGAACCGCGCGGGGTCATACTCGCCGCCCTCGTAGGCCACCAGATCGCGCTGCATGTCGGTGTCGATGCGGCCGGGGTAGACGGTCGTGACGCGCAGCGCGGGTTCGTCGACGCGCAGCGAGTCGGCGAAGGCCCGCAGCGCGAACTTGCTCGCCGCATATGACGCCAGACCGGGGGAGGGGTTGCGCCCGGCCCCGGAGTTGATGAACACGACATGGCCGCGTGCCGCGCGCAGGGCCGGCAACAGGGCCAGTGTCAGCGCCACGGCCCCGACGACGTTGACCTCGAACGTCGCGCGCCACTCCTCGGCCGAGCTCTCGCCGACCCGGCCCGGAAAGGCCACCCCGGCACAGTGCACGAGCACGTCGAGTTCGGCGAGCACCTCGGTGCTGGCCTCGATGCTGGCCGGATCGGTGAGCTCCAACGGCCACGTCGGTGCGCCGAGGCGTTCGGCGACGGCGTCCAGTTCGGCCGACGGACGCCCGGCCAGCAGCAACGTGTGGGTCGGTTCCAGCGCGGTGGCGATGGCAGCCCCCAGTCCGCGCGAGGCACCCGTGATCAGAGCTGTCGGCATAGCGGCCAGCCTAATCGTGGCGTCGGTGCCCTCGGCGCGCGGTCGGCAGCGCGCCGAAGCACAATGAGAGCGTGGCCCCGGATCCCAGTTTCACCCCGACCCAGCTCTCGGCGCGCGCCGCTTACCTGCTGCGGGGCAATGATCTGGGCACCATGACGACGGCGGCGCCGCTGCTGTACCCGCACATGTGGAGTTGGGACGCGGCATTCGTCGCGGTGGGGTTGGCGCCGCTCAGTGTTGAGCGCGCGGTCGTCGAACTCGACACGCTGCTCTCAGCGCAGTGGACCAACGGCATGATCCCGCACATCGTGTTCGCCAATGGCGTCGACGGCTACTTTCCCGGACCCGCGCGGTGGGCGTGTTCGGCGCTCGCGGCGACCGCCCCGCGCAACCGCCACACGTCCGGAATCACGCAGCCGCCCGTGCACGCGATCGCGGTGCAGCGCATCCTCGACCATGCTCGCCGGCGGGGCCGGTCCACCCGCGCGGTCGCCGAGGCGTTCCTGGATCGCCGTTGGGATGACCTGGTGCGCTGGCACCGCTGGCTCGCCGAGCAGCGCGACCAGGGTTCGCGGGGCCGGATCACGCTGTACCACGGGTGGGAGTCCGGCATGGACAACTCACCACGGTGGGATGCCGCCTACGCCAACGTGATTCCCGGAGCTGTGCCGGAGTATCAGCGCGAGGACAACAACATCGTCACCGACGCCAGCCAGCGACCGTCGGACAACGAGTACGACCGCTATCTGTGGCTGCTGGAGGAGATGAAGGCCGCGAGGTACGACGACGAACTCCTGCCCAAGGTCATGAGTTTCGCGGTCGAGGACGTATTCGTGTCGGCCATCTTCTCGGTGGCCTGCTCGGTGCTGGCCGAGATCGGTGAGGAGCACAAGCGCCCGCTCGCCGATGTCCGCGAACTGTACGGCTGGGCCGACCGCTTCCGTGCCGGTGTCGTCGAGACCACCGACGAGAGAACGGGTGCGGCAAGGGATTACGACCTGCGCACGGAGCGCTTTGTCGCGACCGAGACGGTGGCGCAGTTCGCGCCGCTGCTGTGCGGGGGGCTGCCGCACGACAAGGAGCGCGCGCTGCTGCGGTTGATGGAGGGTCCGCGGTTCAGCGGCCATCCGGATCTGAAGTACTCCCTGATCCCGTCGACGTCTCCGGTGTCGCGCGACTTCCGGCCGCGGGAGTACTGGCGCGGCCCGGTGTGGCCGGTCGTCACGTGGTTGTTCTCGTGGTGCTTCGCGCGCCGCGGATGGGCCGAGCGCTCATCGATGCTGCGCCGAGAAGGCCTGCGGCAGGCCAGCGATGGCACGTTCGCCGAGTACTACGAGCCCTTCACCGGCGAGCCACTGGGCAGCATGCAGCAGTCGTGGACCGCGGCCGCGGTGTTGGACTGGCTGGGCTGATCAGTTTGCTGGGGTGGGCGCCGGCTCACCGGCCAGGCGCGACAGCGGCCCAAGGGCGGCCTCGAGCACCGTCAGATCCTCGGGGCTGAGTTCGCGGAGCATCGTGGCGAGGGCGGCGTGCCGATGCGCGAGTGCCTCGACGTGTTGGGCGCGGCCCTCGGGAGTGATCTCGACCAGCACCGCACGCAGGTCCGACGGATCCTTGCTCCGTTTGACCAGGCCCAGCTTCTCGAGGCGACGGATCGCCACCGTGGTCGTGGGCGTGCGCACGCGCTCGTGGGCGGCCAGTTCCGTCATCCTGATCGGTCCCTGATTGAGCAGGGTGACCAGGATCGAGAGTTGCGCGAGGGTCAGTTCGTCGGCCGCCTCACGGTGGGCATCCCCCCGCCGCAGGATGCCGAACAGTTTTGCCAGCGTACGGTGCAGACCCTCCGCAAGCTCGGTCACCTCAGGAACGGTGGCTTCGCTTTCTGCCATAGTTTGGCAGTCTAACCTGTCTGTGCCTGTCACGAGTTGGTCCACGTCAATTCAGAAGCGCGCTGGTCAGAGCACCTGGGACAGGAAGCGCTGCAACCGGTCGGTCTCGGCGGCATCGAAGATCCGCTCGGGCGGTCCGGACTCGACCACTTGGCCGTGATCCATGAACACCACCGCGTCGGCCGCTGACCGGGCGAAGCCCATCTCATGGGTCACCATCACGATGGTCATGCCGTCGGCACCCAACTCGGCGATCAGCGTAAGGATGCCCTTGACCAGTTCGGGATCCAGCGCCGAGGTGGCCTCGTCGAAGAACATCACCTGCGGCGACATCGCCAGCGCCCGTGCGATCGCCACCCGTTGCTGCTGGCCACCGGACAGTGTGCCGGGGCGGACATCGGCCTTGTGGCGCAGGCCCACCCGTTCCAACTGCTGCAGGGCCAATTCGGTCGCCGCCTCCTTGGACAGCCCCTTGAGCTTGCGTGGCGCCAGGCTGACGTTGTCGAGCACGCTGCGGTGCGGGAACAGGTTGAACTGCTGGAACACCATGCCGATCCGCTGTCGCAGCTGATCCGGGTTGTCCTGTAGCACCGACCGGCCATCGAGCAGGATGTCGCCCTTGTCGGGTTCGTACAGCCGGTTCAAAGTCCGCAGCAGCGTGGACTTTCCGGACCCGGACGGCCCGATCACGGCGGCCGTGGTGCCGGCGGGCACGTCGATGTCCACCCCCTTGAGCACCTTGTTCGGACCGAAGGCGAGGTGGATGTCGTTGGCGGCCAGGGAGACTGGTTCGAATGCCATCAGATCATCTCCTGGTGTGCGGCTCCGCTGGTCGGCGCCAGGGGGTCCTCGGCAGAGGTGGTGCGTCCGCGCCGGAGGCGGGCATCGATCCAGTTCACCAGATGGGTCAACGGGATGGTCAGGGCCAGGTAGAACAGGCCCGCGGCCACCAGGGGGGACAGGTTTCCGGTCTGCGCGTTGAGGTCTCGGCCCACCTGGAACAGCTCCCGCTGGCTGGCGATCAGCCCGAGGAAGTACACCAGCGACGAGGCTTTGAGCAGCGAGATGAACTGGTTGACCAGGGCGGGCAGCACCCGGCGCACACCCTGCGGCACCACCACGAGGCGCATGGACGACGTGTAGCTGAACCCCAGCGCACGGGAGGCCTCCATCTGCCCGGCCTCCACGCTCTGGATGCCGGACCGCAGGATCTCGCCGATGTAGGCCGCGGCCATCAGGCCCAAAGCCGCAATGCCCAGCGGATAGGGGTTGTTGCCGGTGAGGCCGCCGACGATCGGCCCGAAGCCCAGGCCGATCAGCAGGATGATCACCACCTCGGGCAGTCCGCGGAACACGTCGGTGTAAACCCTTGCCGGCCAACGGAGCAGCCGCGATCGCGAGATGCCGGCCACCGCCAGGCCCATACCCAACACCAGTCCGATCACGCCGGCGCACACCGTGAGGATCAGAGTGTTGGGCAGCCCGGTCTTGAACAGGTCGGGGATGGCCTGTCGGTACAGGTCCCAACTGAAGAAGGCCGTGCCCAGTTGGGCCAGCGTGGATTTGGGCGCCGCCGATTCACCGGGTGTGGGCGGCTCCTTGCCGGCCGCGATCGCGGCGAAGTCCGGGAGCTGTGGAACTGGAGCGGCCTTGGAGCCCGGCTTCCAGCCCGGGGGCAGTGCTCGCGGGACCCAGTCCGAGTACAGCCGGGACCAGGTTCCGTCGGCGATGACCGCGTCGAGGCCCGAGTTCAGCGCGTCGATCAGTGGCCGGTTCTCCTTGGCGACGGCGTAGGCGACGAAATTGTCCAGGCTGAACGTGTTTTCGACGATCTCGGCGGGATCACCGGCCTGGACCGTGCCGACCGCCTGCTGCGACGGCGCCACCCACGCGTCGATCTGCCGGGTCTTGAGGCTGCCGTAGACGGTGTTGTAGTCCGGGAACTTCACCGGGTCCAATCCCAGGGTGTCGACGAGGTAGGCCTCCTGCACCGTGCCCTGCACGACGCCGATCCGCAGGCCCGGTTTCAACTCCGAGAAACTTCTGATCGGCGAACCGCTGGGCACGACCAGCGAAAAGTAGCCGAAGTCATAGCCATTCGTGAATCCGACCGTTTCACGACGGGCGTCGGTCGTGGTGATCGACGACGAGCCGACGTCGAATCGCCGGGACGCGACCTGCGCGAGCAGGCCCGAGAAGTCGGTGCCGACGAACTCGACCTTCAACCTGAGCTTGTCGGCGATCGCGCGCAGCAGTTCGTTGTCGAATCCGGTGAACTGTCCCGTGGAGTCGATGCAGATGCTCGGCGGCGCGTCCGACAGCGTGCCGACGGTCAGCGTGCCGGGTCGGCTCAGCCCCAGCCTGGAGATGTCGATGGACTCCAGGGGCACCACTGAGGCGGTGGTGTATTTGTCCTCGTCGGGCCCCTTCGCGGCGGCCGCGAGATTGGTGGGCAGTGCACTCGCGCTGTCGATGCCGGGCGGCGCGCACTGGTCGGCCGATGCGGGCGGTGCCAGCATCAACCCCAATGCGAGTAGTGCCGCCGTGACGAACGTGAGAAGTCGGCGAGCGGAGAATCTCATTGGTCGAACGTAGCGGCACCCAGGGTGCCTCGTCATCGCTTGTGCTCAGTGCTAGCGCAAATTTCCGAAGACGCCGCGGCGGCGCAGTTCGGTGACCATGATCTCGGCCAGGCGTCGGGCGCTCTGCTCGTTGATGATCCGGACCGCATCCGCGTCGCCGGCGCGGATCGCCTCGGTTTCGGCCTCGTAGAAGGCCAGAACGTCGTCGCGCACCTCGCCGTAGGCGCTCCACAGCATGCGGGGCACAAACGAGTACGACGACCGGATCAGCGCCTGCAATCGGGGGCCGGCGTAGGCGTCGTTGATCGCGGTGCGGTACTCCCAGGTCAGCATCTGGAACGCCATGGGGTCGGACAGCGTGCGCAGTTGACGCAGCATCACCTCGAGGCGCTCCAGAAGCTCGGGGTCGGCGGCACGGGCGGCGCGGGTCGCCGCGATCCCGTTGAGGATGCCGTAGATCTGGTGGTGTTCGGTCACGGTGGACTCGTCGAAACGTTCCACGAACGCGCCGCGGTGGTAACGGGTGGACACGATGCCGTCGTGTTCGAGTTGAACCATGGCCTCCTGGACGGGAACTCGGCTCAATCCCAACTCGTCGGCGATCTCGTTGCGGTCGATGCGGTCACCGGAACGCAGCTTGCCGGTGAGGATCAGGGTCACCACATGGGAGACCACCAGGTCCTTCTCTTTGACCCCGTACTTCTTCGGCATACCGGCGCGGGCTCAGCCGGCGTCCCGCCATCGACACAGCGCTTCGGCCGCGGACAGGTCGTAGTCGGGCCCGTTGCTTCCCACGGTCAGCAGGGTCACCCCCAGTCCGACGAGCGCCTCGGCGTTGGCCAGCAGTTCTTTCGTGCCTTCGCCGGTGCTCACCCCGGACCGGCTCTCGACACCGGCCGAGCGCTGGATGGCCGACGGGTCACGCCCCACGTCGGCGCAGTGTGCGTCGAGGACGCGGGCCTTGCCGGGGTAGGTCTCCGGCGTGGTGAAGCCGTGCCAGATGTCGCCGTACTCGGCGACCAGGCGCAGTGTCTTCTTCTCACCCTGGCCGCCGATCAGGATCGGGATCTCGCGGGTGGGGGCGGGGTTCAGCTTGGCCAACCGTGACTTGATGCGCGGCAGGGCTGCGGCCAGGTCGTCGAGGCGGCTTCCCGCGGTGCCGAACTCGTAGCCGTACTCGTCGTAGTCCTTCTCCTTCCACCCCGAGCCGATGCCCAGAATCAGCCGTCCGCCGGAGATGTGGTCGACCGTGCGGGCCATATCGGCCAGGAGTTCGGGGTTGCGGTAGGAGTTGCAGGTGACCAGTGCGCCGATCTCGACGCGGGAGGTCTGCTCGGCCCAGGCGCCCAACATGGTCCAGCACTCAAAGTGCGCGCCGTCGGGGTCGCCGTACAGCGGGAAGAAGTGGTCCCAGTTGAACACGACGTCCACCCCGGCGTCCTCGCAGCGTCGTACCGCGTCACGGATGTCGCCGTAGTTCGGTGCGTGCTGTGGCTGCAGTTGGACGCCGATGCGAATGGGGGTGGTCATCCCTTCACGTTAGCGATCCGAACCCCGATGGGGGACCCTCAGTCGAGGACGCCCCGCAGAATTTCGATGAGCCGCAACGGTTGATCGCCCTGCACGGAGTGCCCGGAGTCGGCCACGACGATGGTGCGCTGGAAGCCGGGCGCGCCCTCGGCGAACGCCGCCGCGTCCTCGTCGTTGACGAAATGTGAGTTGGCACCGCGGACCAGCGTCGTCGGCATCGTGATGGCGGGGACGTCGTCCCACAGGTTCGCGAATCCGTCGCCCTTGCGGAATGAGTCGTAGCGCCAGGTCCAGGACCCGTCGTCGAGTTGCTTGGAGTTGTGGAAGACGCCGCGCCGCAGCGAGTTCCGGTCGCGGTGCGGCGCAGCGGCGACGGTGACGTCGAGCATGTCCTGGAACGAGCCGAACGTACGGTTGCCCTGCACCAGCGCGACGGTCCCCATCTGCGCCTTGGTCATCTGCTCGTGGCGCTCGGGCGCCGACGGCGTGACGTCGACCAGCACCAACTCAGGCACCAGGGCGGGTTCGGTGGCGGCGAGGCGCAGCGCGGTGAGCCCGCCCAGCGACATGCCGACGACGAGATCGGGTGCAGGAGCGAGGTCACGCAGCACAGGCCGCAGTGTCTCGGCATTCAGGCGCGGGCCGTAGTCGCCGTCCTCCCGCCAGGCGGAGCGGCCGTGGCCTGGCAGGTCGATCGCCAATGCGGGCACGCCCAAGCCGAGGATCACGGTGTCCCAGGTGTGCGCGTTCTGTCCGCCGCCGTGCAAAAACACCACGCGCGGGTCGGAGACACCGAACTTGAGGGCGCTGATGGGCCCGGCGTCGATGCGCTGCACCGCAGGGATGTCAGCCACACCGGCCTGTGCGGCGTTCTCGGGCAGCAGGCCGAACTCATCGAGGCGCAAGAGTTCTTCGTCGGAGATCACGCCTCTATATATACGTTGAGACCGCACTGAGGGCGGCAAAGTGCGAGTGCACGCCGCCCTCAATGCGGTCTCAACGGGAAACTAGCCCTCGATGAACTTCTCGAGTTCGACGCGCGCGATGTCGTCGGCGATCTGCTTCGGCGGGCTCTTCATGAGGTAGGCCGAGGCCGCCTCGACGGGGCCGCCGATGCCGCGGTCCTTGGCGATCTTCGCGGCGCGCACGGCGTCGATGATGATGCCGGCCGAGTTCGGCGAGTCCCAGACCTCGAGCTTGTACTCCAGGTTCAGCGGCACGTCACCGAAGGCGCGACCCTCGAGGCGCACGTACGCCCACTTGCGGTCATCGAGCCACGCGACGTGGTCCGACGGGCCGATGTGCACGTTCTTGTCCTCGATCTTGTTGGCCAGCGAACCGGTGAGGTTCGAGGTGACGGCCTGGGTCTTGGAGACCTTCTTGGACTCGAGACGGGTGCGCTCCAGCATGTTCTTGAAGTCCATGTTGCCGCCGACGTTCAGCTGGTAGGTGCGGTCCAGCGTGACGCCGCGGTCCTCGAACAGCTTGGCCATCACGCGGTGGGTGATGGTCGCGCCGACCTGGCTCTTGATGTCGTCACCGACGATCGGGACGCCGGCGTCCTCGAACTTCTTGGCCCACACGGGGTCCGAGGCGATGAAGACGGGAAGGGCGTTGACGAAGGCCACGCCGGCGTCGATCGCGCACTGGGCGTAGAACTTGTCGGCCTCCTCGGAGCCCACCGGCAGGTAGGACACCAGCACGTCGACCTTGGCGTCCTTGAGCGCCTGCACGACGTCGACGGCCTCGGCGTCGGAGATCTCGATGGTCTCGGCGTAGTACTTGCCGATGCCGTCCAGGGTCGGGCCGCGCAGCACGTGCACGTCGGTCGGGGGCACGTCGGCGATCTTGATGGTGTTGTTCTCGGAGGCGAAGATGGCCTCGGACAGATCGAAGCCGACCTTCTTGGCGTCGACGTCGAACGCGGCGACGAATTTCACGTCGCGCACGTGGTAGGGGCCGAGCTTGACGTGCATCAGGCCGGGGACGTTGTTGTTCTCGTCCGCGTCCTTGTAGTACTGCACGCCCTGCACGAGCGAGGACGCGCAGTTACCGACGCCGACAATGGCGACCCGCACATCCGTCGACGCAGTCGCGTTGTTCTCACTCATGGGTTCTCCCTCTTCATCCTGTACTTCTGTACTCGTGGTGGCTGTGAGCTGCTCACTGCTGGTCGTTGTGACCCTGTGCCACCCGTTCGGCGGCAATGAGTTCGTTGAGCCACTTCACCTCGCGCTCACTGGACTCCAGGCCCAGCTGGTGCAGCTGCTTGGTGTAGCGGTCGAACGAGTTGCTGGCCCGCGCGATGGCCTCGCGCAGTCCTTCTCGGCGTTCCTCCACCTGACGGCGGCGGCCTTCGAGGATCCGCATCCTGGCCTCGGCAGGTGTGCGGTTGAAGAACGCCAGATGCACACCGAACCCGTCGTCGGTGTAATTGGCAGGGCCGGTGTCGGCCACCAACTCGGTGAAGCGCTGGCGTCCGGCATCGGTCAGTTGGTAGACCCGACGCGCGCGGCGGACCTTGAGGGTGCCTTCGGGTGCGGCGTCCTCGACGATGAGGCCGTCGGTCTGCATCCGGCGCAGCGCCGGATAGAGCGAGCCGTAGGAGAACGCGCGGAATGCGCCGAGCAGGCCGGTGAGCCGCTTGCGCAGTTCATAGCCGTGCATGGGGGATTCAAGCAGTAGACCGAGGACGGCAAGCTCCAGCACCCGATCACCTCCCCCAATAGTTGCGCGCCGTTACGGCGGTTCGACACCTCGCGAAATAGTATCGCGCCGATATATACGGCGCTACATCAGCCCGATGGGTGCCATCGAGCCGGAGGCGCTCAGGGGCTGGGGTAATTCACCCGTTTGGTGGTCAGATCACCGTTGAACTCGATGTATCCGCTGTTGCCGAACTTCGGCGTGACGTACACGGCGATCTCGATGCTGTCGGCCGGGGCGGTGATGTCGCTGTTGGGCTCGATGCTGATGTGGGTGCTCTTGACCTCGGTGGGGTTGATTCCCAAGGTCTCGGGGGCGCCGCGGACCAATGCGACCAGGGCCGGGATGTCGAACGCCCCGAGGTCGACCAGTCGGGCATCCGAACTGGCGCTCGTCTCCGACGGGTCGTCCCAACCCCCGCGGTAGGAGTAGCGCAGCACGCGCCGCGGTTCGGTCGGATCGGGGCGCTCCAGCGACGCGTAGTCCTCGAAGATCGTCAGGTCGTAGCCTTTAGCGTCGCCGAATTTGACCCGCATCTGCTCGAACAGGCCGGTCAGCCCGCCCAACGAGTGCAGTTGCCGTGGCGGGGTCAGCACCTTGGCCGGGATCCCGTCGGCCTTGGCGCCCGGGTCGGACTGGAAGCTCAGCGGTGACGAGGTGTTGCCGTACAACCCCCAGCCGATGCCGACGCCCAGCAGCACCAGCACCGCGGCGACCGCGGCCCTGATGCCCCAGCCGCCGCCGTCCCGGCCGGCCAATGGCGATGGCCTCTTGAGGTCGGGCAGTTGGACGGGGGCGTTCTCGGTCTGCAGATCGCTCACGAGCGCCTGCAGATCGCCGAGCGTCGGGGCGCTGGTCGCCGCCGCCACCCGCTGACGGTGCTCCTCGCCGGACAGTTGACCGTCGGCCAGAGCACTGTCGAGCACCTGGCAGGTGTCGTCCCGATCACTGTCCTTGGCCCGGGTGTTGGGGGTACGTCGCACAGAACCTGCTGCTGCCACGCGATGATCGTAAGAGGTGAACAGCCCTTGTAGGGGGTGAGCGAGACGACGTCCGCTCGGCCATCGAAGTCGCCCGCTGCTGGCCCGTCGCTCCTCGGCCCCGAAAGCGCCGACGTACTCTGGTCCTCGTGCGGTTGCAGCGACAGGTGGTGGACTACGCCCTCCGGCGGCGCTCACTGCTGGCCGAGGTCTATTCCGGCCGGACGGGCGTCACCGAGGTGTGCGACGCCAACCCCTACCTGCTGCGGGCCGCGAAGTTCCATGGCAAGCCCAGTTCAGTGATGTGCCCGATCTGCCGAAAAGAGCAGCTCACACTGGTGTCCTGGGTGTTCGGTGAACACTTGGGGCCGGTGTCGGGTTCGGCGCGCACCGCCGAGGAACTGGTGCTGCTCGCAACTCGATATGAGGAATTCGCGGTACATGTGGTGGAGGTATGCCGAACCTGCAGCTGGAATCACCTGGTGAAGTCGTACGTGCTGGGTGCACCCAAGTCACCCAAGGCCCGTACCCGACCGGCGCGCAAGGGCGCGCGCACGGCCAGTGAATAGCGAAGGGCGCCACGACCGGTCCGCCTCTGATGCCCCGCGGGGTGCATCGGGCGACGACGTGCGCGCGACGGAGGCGCTGAGAGCGCCCAGAACCCAGGTCCCGCCGCGCGACAACAATCCGGCCGCTGGGCCGACGACACGGCGTGACACCCCCGCAGCCAGGCCGACACCGCGTGACAACAACCCGTCGGCCAAGCCGACGGTCCCGTCCCGCCCGGCGCCCGGTCGGCACGCGCCCCGCCCGGGAAATCCGTCCGGCGCGCCGGACCTGCGCCCCACCGCGATCATCGAACCCGTGCGCGGCGCCGATCCGCGTCTGCGCGATCCGATCGACGTCGTCAAGGCCGCGTTGGACGGCACTCCGCCGCCCAAGCCGCCGGTCGAACCGCCGCCACCCCCACGCGGCGGAGGCGGCGGCGGCCCGAAGGGTCCGGGCTGGCAGCTTCCGAACATCAACTGGCGCTGGGTCCGGCGCGGCGCCGTGGCCTGCGTGGTGGCGTTCCTGCTGCTGCCGATCATCACCTTCGCGATGGCCTACACCATCGTCGAGGTGCCCAAGCCCGGCGACATCCGCACACCGCAGGTGTCGACGATCCTGGCCAGCGATGGCTCTCAGATCGCCAAGATCGTTCCGCCCGAGGGCAACCGGGTCGACGTCAAGATCGACCAGATCCCAGTCCACGTCCGCGAAGCGGTGATGGCCGCCGAAGACCGTGACTTCTACAGCAATCCGGGCTTCTCCATCACGGGCTTCGCGCGGGCGTTCAAGAACAACATCTTCGGCGGCGATATGCAGGGTGGTTCGACGATCACCCAGCAGTACGTCAAGAACGCGCTCGTCGGTGACGCCCGCAGCGGCCTGGGCGGCCTGGTGCGCAAGGCCAAGGAACTGGTCATCTCGACCAAGATGTCGCGCGAATGGCCCAAAGACCAGGTGCTCGAATCGTATTTGAACATCATCTATTTCGGCCGCGGCGCCTACGGCATCGGCGCGGCGTCCAAGGCGTACTTCGACAAGCCCGTCGACCAGTTGACGGTCGCCGAGGGTGCGCTGCTGGCCGCGCTGATCCAGCGTCCCTCGACACTGGACCCGGCCATCGACCCCGAGGGGGCCGCCGACCGGTGGAACTGGGTGCTCGACGGCATGGTCGACATGGGGGTGCTGACCGAGGCGGACCGCCTGGCGCAGGTGTTCCCGCCCACGGTGTCCCCGGACGCCGCGCGCAACGCCGACCAGACCACCGGGCCCAACGGCCTGATCGAGCGGCAGGTGATCCGGGAACTGCTGGATCTGTTCAACGTCAGTGAGCAGCAGTTGAACACCGAGGGTCTGCAGATCACCACGACCATCGACCCGCAGGCGCAGGCGGCCGCCGAGGAGGCGGTCGCCGACTACATAGACGGCCAAGACCCCGACATGCGCGCCGCGGTGGTGTCGATCGACCCCAGGACCGGGGGAGTGAAGGCCTACTACGGCGGTTCCGACGCCAACGGCTTCGACTTCGCGCAGGCCGGGTTGCCCACCGGATCGTCGTTCAAGGTGTTCGCGCTCGTGGCCGCGCTCGAACAGGGCATGGGGCTGGGCTACCAGATCGACAGCTCTCCGCTGACGGTCAACGGCATCGAGATCGGCAACGTCGAGGGCGACGGGTGCGGCACCTGCAACATCGCCGAGGCCCTCAAGCGGTCGCTGAACACCAGCTACTACCGCCTGATGCTCAAGCTCGAGAACGGGCCCGCCGACGTCGCCGACGCCGCCCACCGCGCGGGCATCGCGACCAGCTTCCCCGGCGTCAGCCACACGCTGAGTGAGGACGGCGAGGGTGGCCCGCCGAACAACGGTGTGGTGCTGGGTCAGTACCAGTCCCGCGTCATCGACATGGCGTCGGCGTACGCGACGCTGGCCGCCTCGGGTGTGTACCGCGCGCCGCACTTCGTGGAGAAGGTCGTCAACCGCGAGGGTGAGGTGCTCTTCGACGCCGCCTCGCAGGACAACTCGGGCGAGCAGCGCATCGAGAAGGACGTGGCCGACAACGTGACCTCGGCGATGCAGCCGATCGCGGGCTGGTCCAAGGGTCATAACCTCGCGGGCGGCCGCGCTTCGGCGGCCAAGACCGGAACCAACCAGCTGGGCGACACCGGCGCGAACCGCGACGCCTGGATGGTCGGGTACACCCCGTCGCTGTCCACCGCCGTCTGGGTCGGCACCACCGGCGGAGACAAGCCGCTGGTGAACAAGTGGGGTGGACCGGTATACGGCTCGGGTCTGCCGGCCGATATCTGGAAGGCCACGATGGATGGTGCGCTCAAGGGCACCGACAACGAGACCTTCCCCAAGCCGACCGAGATCGGCGGCTACGCCGGCGTTCCCGCCGCACCGCCTCCTCCGCCGCCGAGCCCGACCGAGCCGCCGCCCCCGCCGGTCGGAACGGTCATCCAGCCGACCATCGAGATCGCCCCGGGCATCACGATTCCGATCGGTCCGCCGACGACGGTCATGCCGCCGCCACCGGACGCGCCTCCGCCGCCGGGTCCGGTTGATCCCAACGCACCGATTCCGCCGCCGCCTCCGCCGCCGTGACGCCCGACCACCGGGCCGACACTGATGAGGACCCGCGCCCGACGGTGTCGCCGCTGCCGCTGGCCGCCGATCGGCGTTCGGCCGACGACCGGGACCTGCCCAGCCGCAACGACACTCTCGGGGCGGCGCTGGCCGAGGTGGGCGGAGGTCCCGTCGGACGCCACGCGCTGATCGGCCGCACGAGGTTCATGACCCCGCTGCGCGTGATCTTCATCGTGGCGCTGGTGTTCCTCGGCCTGGGCTGGGCGACCAAGTCTCCGTGCCTGCAGACCGTCGGCGAGGGCACCGCGGATCAGCGGGTGGCCAACTGGTCGCAGCAGCGCGCCTATTACCAGCTGTGCTACTCCGACACCGTGCCGCTCTACGGCGCGGAGTTGTTGAGCAAGGGGCTCTTTCCGTACAAGTCCAGTTGGCTCGAGACTGACGACACCGGCACCCAGCGTCTGCAGTACGACGGCACGCCGGCCGTGCGCTACATGGAGTATCCGGTGCTCACCGGGGTCTACCAGTACGTGTCGATGGCGCTGGCGAAAACCTATACGGCAGTGACCAAGACGGTCGCCATCCCGGTGGTCGCCGAGGTGGTGATGTTCTTCAACTTCGCGGCGCTGGGCTTGGCGCTGGCCTGGCTTGTCACGGTGTGGGCGACCGCGATGCTGGCGGGCCGACGCGTCTGGGATGCCGTTCTGGTCGCCGCGTCACCGCTGATCATCTTCCAGATCTTCACCAATTTCGACGCGCTGGCAACGGCTTTCGCGATGGGTGGCCTGCTGGCCTGGGCGCGCCGGCGCCCCGTGTTGGCCGGTGCGCTGATCGGCCTCGGGGTCGCCGCCAAGCTGTATCCGCTGCTGCTGTTCGTTCCGCTGGTGCTGCTGGGCCTCCGGACCGGCCGACTGGTCGACGTGGGCAAGGCAGCCTTCGCCGCCATCACGGCCTGGCTGGTGGTGAACCTGCCGATCATGCTGATGTTCCCGCGCGGATGGTCGGAGTTCTTCCGGCTCAACACCCGTCGCGGCGATGACATGGATTCGCTCTACAACGTCGTGCGATCCTTCACGGGCTGGCCGGGTTTCGACCGCGACCTCGGCTTCTGGGAACCGCCCACGATCCTCAACGCTGTCGTGGCGCTGCTGTTCGTGCTGTGTTGTGTGGGTATTGCGTACATCGCGCTGACCGCGCCGCAGCGTCCCCGGGTGGCGCAGTTGGCGTTCCTGGTGGTGGCGGCCTTCCTGCTGACCAACAAGGTGTGGAGTCCGCAGTTCTCGCTGTGGCTCGTACCGTTGGCCGTGCTGGCGCTGCCACACCGGCGAATCCTGTTGGCCTGGATGACGATTGATGCGCTGGTCTGGGTGCCCCGGATGCTGTTCCTCTACGGCGAGGCCAACCGCGGCCTGCCCGAGCAGTGGTTCACGTTGACGGTGCTGCTGCGTGACATCGCGGTGGTTGTGCTGTGCGCGTTGGTGATCCGGCAGATCTACCGCCCGCAGGAGGACCTGGTGCGGTGGAACGGTCGCCTCGACGATCCGGTGGGTGGGGTGTTCGACCGCGCGCCCGATGCTCCGCCCCGTTGGCTGCCGAATCGGCTGCGTCCGCGGGCACAGGTGGGCGCCGGCGTTCCGGCAGGACCTGTGGACTCGGCGGACCCGGTTGCCGAACCGCTACCGCGCTGAGTCGTTGGCGTTCTGGATGCGCCGCTGATCAAGACTCCACCGCGGAGAGTCCTGGCCGAGCCGAGGGGTGCCTACGTGTTCCGTTTTTGGACAGCGCCCACATTGGGTATTAACCCCAGAGCGCGCCGTTGCCGTACAGCGCCCGCAGCGGAGTTTGCTCGCCGCTGACCAGCAGCCCTGGAACAAACCGGCGCGCAGGAGCCTTGAAGATGACAGTGAACACACACCGACAGCCTGACCAGCACCGAGGACGCCGACGCGCCGCGGAGGTGACAGCGGTCGCCGCGGCCGCCGCTGCCGGGTGGCTGTTGCCATCGCTGTTGGCCAGTCCCGACCCCGCACCGCAGGCGTCGGCCCCCGCCCAGCGCTCTGCGGTGAGTGCGGCGGTCACGCCGACCGAGCGCATCGGCCAGGTGATCGCCACCTCGGCCGACTCGATCACCACCAAGGCCAGCGACGGGCAGATCATCACGTTCCGCATCACGCCGCAGACGGCGCAGATCCTCGAATCCGGTGCCCAGTTCGCGGTCAACGACGTGATCGTCGTACAGGCCACCGAGCAGAACGGAACCCAGGTGGCGACGACGATCGCCGACCGGGACCTCGTCGGCCAGGACGGGCCGCCGATGGACTATGACCTGCCGGTGACCTAGGGTCGGCGTGTCGGCCACCGGCCGACTCCGTTGGGTGGGCAGGAAACCGGTGTGAATCCGGTGCGGTCCCGCCACTGTGACTGGGGAGCGAACCCGCGCAGACCACGGCCGCGAGGCTGGAAGGTCGGGTGAGCGTCGATCCAGGAGCCAGGATACTGCGCTCAACGGACCACCAACTCTGGGACGCGGATCCCGGATGGAGCTGAGACGTGCGATCTGTCATACCCGTTGCTCTTGCCCTGCTGACCGTTCTGACCAGCTCAGGCTGTGCCACAGACACCGACCCCGACGGGGCGCATGCCGCGCCCGACGGCTTCCCGATCACACTCGACAACTGCGGCGAGCAGGTGACCGTGGCGCGACCCCCATCCAGGGCGGTCGGCTACTACCAGCACTCTGCCGAACTGCTTCTTGCGCTGGGACTGCAGGATTCGATGGTGGGGACGGCGTATCCGGACAACCCACCGCTGCCCCGCTACGCCGAGGCCTACGAGAACATCCCCCAGATCTCGGCGCAGGATGCCTCGTTTGAGCAGTTGCTCGCGGTGGCACCGGATTTCGTCTACGGGGGATACAAGAGCACCTTCGACGAGACCGCAGGTCGATCCCGGCAGGCCTTCGCCGACGCCGGCATCGCCACGTATCTCAACCCGGAGTACTGCGCGACTGCGCCGATCGTGATGGACGACGTCTACCGCGAGGTGGAGACCATCGCCCGCGTGTTCGGCGTGTCCGAGCGTGCGGGGGAGCTGATCGACGACATGCGCGCCGGAGTCTCGGCCGCCGCGGACCGGGTGGCGGATGTCCAGCCGCTGAAGGTCTTCGTCTACGACAGCGGGGAGGCGACGGCGTTCACCGCGGGCGGGCAGGGGATCGGCAACCAGGTCATCGAGTTGGCAGGTGGGACAAACATCTTCGCCGACATCGACGAGACCTTCGCCGATGTGTCCTGGGAGCAGGTGCTCGACCGCAACCCCGACGCGATCGTCATCTACGACTACTTCGGGACGCCGTCGGTGGAGGCCAAGAAGCAGTTCCTGCGCAGCCGCCCGGATCTGGCGGGTGTCACGGCGATTCGCGAGGACAGGTTCGCGGTGCTGACGCTGCAGGACGCTGTGCTGGGCGTGCGCGCCCCTTACGCGGTGGAGGCACTGGCGGCTCAGCTTCATCCGACGCTGCACCCATGAAGTCCGCGCGGCAGTATCGGACCGTCATGACGGCGTTGATCGGACTGCTGGCGTTGTCGATGTTGGTGGGCCTGGCCATCGGCTCCATTGGTATCGCGCCGGGCGATGTGGTGAGAATCCTTGCGCACCAGCTTCTTCCCGGCACGGCGGGTAGCTTCGGTGCCCCGCATCACGAGACGGTGGTGATGCAGGTGCGCGCGCCGCGGGTGCTGCTGGCCGCGGTGGTCGGGGCGGGCCTGGCCGTGGTGGGGATGACGCTGCAGGCGCTGGTCCGCAATGCGCTGGCCGACCCCTTCCTGCTGGGGGTGTCCTCGGGCGCCTCGGTCGGTGCCGTCGCGGTGATCCTCTCCGGTGTCGCGGTGTTCGGTCTGATGTCGACGTCGGTGGCGGCCTTCGTCGGGGCGCTGGGCGCTCTGGCGCTGGTGTATTCGCTGTCTCGGGCGGGGGGACAGATCACGACCACGCGGTTGGTGTTGGCCGGGGTCGCGGTGGCCTACGTGCTGTCGGCGGTGACGAGCCTGATGATCATGCTGTCCGGCAACGGAGACCGCGCGCGCCAGGTGTTGACCTGGATGCTCGGCGGCCTCGGCGGCGCACGCTGGGACGCCCTGTGGTTGCCCCTGGCGGCGGTGTCGGTGGGCATGGCGATCCTGCTGGCACAGTCGCGCACCCTCAATGTGCTTCTCGCCGGAGATGATTCGGCCACCACGATGGGTGTCGACGCCGCCCGGTTCCGGGCTCGGATGTTCGTGCTGACCTCGCTGGTGACCGGGGTGCTGGTCGCGGTCAGCGGCCCGATCGGGTTCGTCGGGCTGATCCTTCCGCACGCGATGCGGTTGATCGTCGGCAGTGACCACCGCCGAGCCCTGCCGGCGACCGCGCTGGCCGGCGCGTCGTTCCTGGTGCTGGCCGACACCGCGGCGCGCACGTTGGCCTCCCCGCAGGAGATTCCGGTCGGGGTGCTGACGGCGCTGTGCGGCGGCCCGTTCTTCCTGTGGTTGATTCGGCGCGACGCGCGCCGGGCCTCGGCGGGCGCGCGGTGAACGCCGCGCGGATCGAGGCGCACGCGCTGTCGGTGCGCCTTGGCGGCGCGGTCGTGCTGCAGGACGTGTCGATCCATGCCGGTCCCGGTGAGGTGGTGGGCGTCGTCGGCCCCAACGGGTGCGGCAAGTCGACACTGCTGAAGACCCTGGTGGGGGTGCTGCGGCCGACGAGCGGGTGCGTGCGACTCGACGACGTCGACATCACGCAGATGTCGGCCCGCAGGCGGGCGCAGTCGGTGGCCACAGTGCTGCAGGAGACACCGAGCGACTTCGACCTCTGTGCCCGCGACGTCGTGGCGATGGGCAGGGCACCGTTCAAGCGCATGTTCGAGCGCGACGACGGCACCGATGCGCGACTGATCGACGAGGCGCTGGCCTTGGTCGACGGCCGGCACCTGGCGTCGGTGCCCATCGCGTCGATGTCCGGCGGGGAACGACAGCGGGTGATGATCGCCCGCGCGCTGGCGCAGCAGCCGCGGCTTCTCGTGTTGGACGAACCGACCAACCACCTCGACATCCGGCACCAGTTCGACGCCTTGGCCCTGCCCCGGAGGTTGGGGGTGACCGCGGTGATCGCGCTGCATGACCTCAACCTGGCCGCGCACTACTGCGATCGGATCTGCGTGATGCACGGGGGTCGGCTGGTGGGGTCCGGGCCGCCCGCGGAGGTCCTGACCCCGCGGCTGCTCGACGAGGTCTACGACGTGGCCGCCCGAGTGCGCCCGCACCCGGGCACCGGGCGCCCCGAGGTCAGCTATGACCCGGACGGACGCATCGATTTCGCAGGTGAGGGCTACCTCATGTAACCTGAGCCGGTTGCCGACGCAGGCGACCCTCCTGCCGTGGAACACGCCACGGCCGAGAAGACCATAGGAGGTGATGAGGTTCCCATGCGTCCATACGAAATCATGGTCATCCTTGACCCCACTCTTGACGAACGCACCGTAGCTCCGTCTCTGGAGACGTTCTTGAATGTCATCCGGAAGGACGGCGGCAGTGTCGACAAGGTCGACATCTGGGGCCGTCGCCGGCTGGCGTACGAGATCGCGAAGCATGCCGAGGGCATCTACGCGGTCATCGATGTGAAGGCCGAACCCGCCACGGTGTCGGAGCTCGACCGTCAGCTTGGGCTGAACGAGTCGGTGCTGCGCACCAAGGTGATGAGGACCGACAAGCACTGAAGCCAGGTGCTCGTCGGGGTGCTTCCGTAGGCTCGCCTGCGAACGCCCTAGACGCCCGTCGCTCCACCAGGACTTGAGGAGGATCCCGTGGCTGGTGACACCACGATCACCGTCGTCGGAAACCTGACCGCCGACCCCGAACTTCGCTTCACCCCGTCGGGTGCTGCCGTGGCCAATTTCACGGTGGCGTCCACGCCGCGTATCTACGACCGGCAGAGCGGGGAGTGGAAGGACGGCGAGGCGCTGTTCCTCCGGTGCAACATTTGGCGCGAGGCGGCCGAGAACGTCGCCGAGAGCCTGACCCGGGGGTCGCGTGTCATCGTGACCGGTCGGCTCAAGCAGCGCTCCTTCGAAACCCGCGAGGGTGAGAAGCGCACGGTGGTAGAGGTCGAGGTCGACGAGATCGGCCCGTCGCTGCGCTACGCGACTGCGAAGGTCAACAAGGCCAGCCGCGGAGGCGGCGGTGGTGGCGGCTTCGGCGGCGGTGGCGGGAACTCCCGTCCTGCCGGCGGTGGTGGCGGCGGCGCTCCGGCCGAGGACCCGTGGGGCAGTGCCCCGGCATCGGGTTCCTTCGGCGGCGCCGACGACGAGCCCCCCTTCTGACAACTTTGATTCACAGAGATATTTAGAAAGAGAACGAACATGGCCAAGGCCAATAAGCGGCGTCCTGCGCCGGAAAAGCCCGTCAAGACTCGGAAGTGCGTGTTCTGCTCCAAGAAGGGCCAGAACATCGACTACAAGGACACCGCGCTGCTGCGCACCTACATCAGCGAGCGCGGCAAGATCCGTGCCCGCCGGGTGACCGGCAACTGCGTCCAGCACCAGCGTGACATCGCCGTCGCGGTCAAGAACGCCCGCGAAGTGGCGCTGCTGCCCTTCACGTCGAGCACGCGCTGAGGGACGGGAGACACACGATGAAACTCATTCTCACCGCTGAGGTCGACCACTTGGGTTCGGCCGGCGACACCGTTGAGGTCAAGGACGGCTACGGCCGTAACTACCTGCTGCCCCGTGGCCTGGCGATCGTCGCCACCCGTGGTGCGCAGCGTCAGGCCGACGAGATCCGTCGCGCCCGCGACACCAAGCAGGTCCGCGATCTCGATCACGCCAAGGAACTGAAGGCCGCCATCGAGGCTCTGGGCAGCGTCACGCTGACCGCGAAGACCGCTGGCGATTCGGGCAAGCTGTTCGGCTCGATCACCGCGGCCGACGTCGTCGCGGCCATCAAGAAGGCCGGCGGCCCGAGCCTGGACAAGCGTTCGGTGCAGTTGCCCAAGGCGCACATCAAGGCCATCGGCACGCATCCGGTCGAGGTGCACCTGCATTCGGGTCTGCACGCGACCGTGTCGCTGGACGTCGCCGCGGAATAAGGTTCCGCAGCAGTCGCCACAATTTAGCGTCAGCGTAAATACTCCCCGGTCATCGCCTTAACGGGCGAAGGCCGGGGAGTAGCTGTCTCTGCTGGCGAACTGACGCAGGAGTCGGGTAGCAGCGAACATAACCCGCCGTTAACCCGGCGCTTCATCGCTGGCAATACAACACGCCCGAGAACGCAACCTGGCTCGACACGCCGTGGCGATTGCCATCCACAGAATCACAGGCCGGTTGTGGTGCGCTTATCTGCGGTAACACCGAAAAATTGATCATTACTCCACAGGTTCTCCCCAACCAGCCAACATGGCGGTGCACAGATATCCACATACGATGCACAGGTTCATCAACAGGGTTGGTTCCACTGGCCCCAGCAACCGCCTAACGTCTACCCGGCGCAATGCGGCGCCGGGGGACGACAGCCCACTTGTCGGGGGTCGGGCATACATTTCGAGAGAGTTCGGTCGAATGTGTGTTCGACTTAGTGAGGTAGGAGGCACGTAAGCCGTATGGCCGTCGTTGACGATCTCGGGCAGCCGGGGATGGACACACCTCCGCCCAGTGAAGATTTTGGTCGCCAACCCCCGCAGGACATGGCTGCGGAGCAGTCTGTGCTGGGCGGCATGCTGCTGAGCAAGGACGCCATCGCCGACGTGCTCGAGCGCCTGCGTCCCACCGACTTCTACCGCCCCGCGCACCAGAACGTCTACGACGCGATCCTGGACCTCTACGGGCGCGGTGAGCCCGCCGACGCCGTCACGGTCGCCGCGGAACTCGACCGCAAGGGTCTGCTGCGCCGCGTCGGCGGCGCGCCCTATCTGCACACCCTGATCTCCACGGTGCCCACCGCGGCCAACGCCGGGTACTACGCCGGAATCGTGGCCGAGAAGGCACTGCTGCGCCGTCTGGTCGAGGCCGGCACCCGCGTCGTGCAGTACGGCTACGCCGGCGCTGAGGGCGCCGATGTGGCCGAGGTGGTGGACCGGGCCCAGGCCGAGCTCTACGAGGTCACCGACGGGCGCACGTCCGAGGACTTCGTGCCGCTCGAGGACATGCTGCAGCCGACGATGGACGAGATCGACGCGATCGCGTCCAACGGCGGTGTCGCCAAGGGTGTGCCGACCGGGTTCACCGAACTCGATGAGCTCACCAACGGCCTGCACGGCGGTCAGATGATCGTGGTGGCGGCCAGGCCTGGTGTCGGGAAGTCGACGCTCGGAATGGATTTCCTGCGGTCGTGCTCCATCAAGCACCGGCTGCCGAGCATCATCTTCTCGCTGGAGATGAGCAAGACCGAGATCGTGATGCGTCTGCTCTCGGCGGAGGCCAAGATCAAGCTGGCCGACATGCGCTCCGGTCGCATGACCGACGACGACTGGACGCGCCTGGCCCGCCGCATGAGCGAGATCAGCGAAGCCCCGCTGTACATCGACGATTCGCCGAACCTGACGATGATGGAGATCCGGGCCAAGGCACGGCGTTTGAAGCAGAAGTCCGATCTGCGCCTGGTGGTCATCGACTACCTGCAGCTGATGACCTCAGGCAAGAAGGTCGAGTCCCGGCAGCAGGAGGTTTCGGAGTTCTCCCGAAACATGAAGCTGCTCGCCAAGGAACTCGACGTGCCCGTGGTGGCGATGAGCCAGCTGAACCGCGGTCCCGAACAGCGCACCGACAAACGGCCGATGCTGTCGGACCTTCGTGAATCCGGCGCCATCGAGCAGGACGCCGACATGGTGATCCTGCTGCACCGTCCGGATGCGTTCGAACGTGACGATCCGCGTGGTGGCGAGGCGGACCTCATTGTGGCCAAACACCGTGCCGGCCCGACGAAGACGGTGACGGTGGCACATCAGCTGCACCTGTCGCGGTTTACGAATATGGCGCACTGAGGGGCCCATCGGCGGCTGCTGTTGTGCATCGACAAAGCTACCGAGTCGGACCTGACGTGGACATCGTGGATGTTACGGTCCAACGACGGGTCGGCGTAGACGCAGGCGGTGGTCCGGTCCGGACCGATGCCCGCGACGACAGCACCAGAACAGAAGGGCACTGACATCCAGCGCACGCCAGCACAATCGAGCGAGATCCGGCAGCGGTTTCTCGCGGTGGACACCGCCAATGTCGCCGACGTCCTCGACGACATGGGACATGGCAACTACGGGCTATCGCCGCGGCTGACCCTGCACACCGGCAGTCGGCTCGCGGGCTGGGCGTACACAATCCAAGGTGAGATGGCCCCCTACCCGGGCACCGGCGACGCACTGAAGATGCAGGCCTGCAACGGCATCAGCCCCGATGAGGTCTCGGTGTGGAGCGGTGGCGGCGAGGGCGTGTGCTACTTCGGTGAGCTCATCGCGCTGGGCATGATGCAACGCGGATCGGCGGGAGCACTGGTCGACGGCGGCATCCGCGACGTCCGGTGGCTTCGCCAACTGGACTTCCCCGTGGTGGCTGCCTTCCGCTCGGCGATCCAATCGATCGGCCGGTGGCGGGTCACAGGCTTCCAGGCTCCGGTCTACTTACCCGGAGCCACGACCGCACGCGTGGTCGTCTACCCGGGCGACTTCATCCTCGCCGACGAGGACGGCGCGATCGTCATCCCTAACAGCATCGTCGAGGACGTGTTGGCCAAAGCCGAGGAGATGACCGCCCGAGAGGTCGCCATCCGCGAGGCGATCGGCAACGGTCTTTCACTCGCCGATGCGCTCAAACAATTCGGCCACGTTTAACTGTCGTGACCCGGGAGGTTGTTGACGGCGTGCCTGCTTGAAATGGGGAGGACCTCCTGACGGAGTGGATGTGTCTGGCATCAACCCGTAGGAGGTCTTGGTGTCCCACGCTAACGCCCGTACCAACCTGTTCGCTCGTCGGCTGATCGTTGAGCGTGTCGCTGCAGGGTGGCCACCTGCGCATGTGGCGGAACAGCTGGGTATTTCACGGTCAACGGTCTACAAGTGGCTGCGCCGCTACGCCGAGGGCGGCGACGCGGCGTTAGCCGACCGGTCGTCGCGTCCGCACCGGATGCCGCAGCGCACCAGCACGAAGGTCGAGCAGAAAGTGCTTGCTGCTCGGCGCCGACGCAAGCGGGGTGCGGTGGTGCTGGCCGCCGAGCTCGGGCTCAATGCCTCCACAGTCGGGCGCATCCTGTCACGCCACCAGGTGCCACACCTGGCTGCCATCGACCCCATCACCGGGCAGTCGGTGCGCTCCTCGCGGCGCAGCCCCAACCGCTACGAACACCGCACCCCAGGCTCGCTGGTCCATGTCGATGTCAAAAAGCTCGGCCGGATCCCCCAAAGGTGGCGGGTGGCGCCTGCACGGCCGAGACGCCGCTGTGTCAGTGGCCAACCGGCACAAGAAGATCCGGATCGGCTACGACTACATCCACACCGCCATCGATGACCACACCCGGATGGCCTACAGCGAAGTGCTGCCTGATGAGAAGGACTTGACCTGCGCTGGATTCCTGCATCGGGCCCTGGCCTGGTTCGCTACCCACGGCGTGCGCGTGCGGCGTCCGCTGACCGACAACGCCCTGGTCTACCGGCGCGGCTCCAATTGGGGCTGGGTGTGTTCAGCGTGGCAGCTCAAACGCCGATTCATCCGGCCAGGTTGTCCCTGGACCAACGGCAAAGCCGAACGCTTCAACCGGACGCTACTGACCGAATGGGCCTAGCGGACGCGTAGTTCGGTGCTGTCGTCTCAGATGGGCTACCAGTAAGTCATTCGCGCCCAATCGGACACCCGTGGCAGCCGTGCGTCTTCTGACGCCTGGCCTGAACCAGACAACGAAGCCTTGCAGCTGAAGTCTCGCGGTTCATCCTCGTCGCTTCCAGCAGGGTTCGTCGATCAATTGGGTCGCGGCCGTGGACCCTGACGCCCAGGGGAGAGCGCGGCCAGCGCCGCGGCCGATGCGGTACCGGGCTCTACTCGATAGATCAGCAGGTGCTGTCCTCCGGAGTGGGTGATGCCAAGCCGGTGGCTGCGCAGATACAGCTCGCCGACGATCGGGTGGCGCAGATGGATGAGGCTCGACCGATATCCGACGTCCGCCCGAGCCCACAGTTCGCGGAATCTGTCACTCGTCGCGGACAGTTCGGCAATCAGGGACCGCAGTCGCGGATCTTCTGGATCGCTGGCCGCCACCTCGCGTAAGCCGCTCACGGCGATATCGGTCATCTCATCCCAGTCGATGTAGAGTTCGCGCGCCGCCGGATCCAACAGCCGCCAGCGCAGGAAGTTCTGGCCGGGGGCAAAACCGGGCGACAGTGCGCGGGCAAGTGGATTCGCGGCCAGCACGTCGAGACATCTGCTGGCCACGATCGCCGGCATCGCGAACTGTTCGATGAGTTCCGCGCTGTCGTCGGCAGCGACCTCGTCATCGGCAAGATCACGGTGTCCGCCGCTCGAACTCGCCAGTTGGTGCAGATACTCCACCGCCTTGGCGTCGAGGCGCAATGCCCGCGCGAGCGCGTCGAGGACCTGAGCCGAGGGGTTCTTGTCACGACCCTGTTCGAGCCGCAGGTAGTAATCCGCGCTGATACCCGCGAGCGTGGCCAACTCCTCGCGCCGCAGACCCTGGACACGGCGCCGGACACCCGCTGCCAGCCCGACATCTTCGGGTTTGACCTGGCCGCGCCGCGCCCGGAGGTAGTCACCAAGGGTGTTGCCGCTAGCCACCATGCCATGAGCGTAAGGCTGTCCCTCCCAACCCCAGGGTTGACGCGGTACTACTTCCGCGGACGCCGTTCGCGCAGGGTCGAGGTTGTACCCATTGACAGACCTACGGAAGGCGCGGTGATGGTTCAGAAACAGGACGTCGAATTCGCCGGCGAGAGCGGGGTGACTCTTCGCGGCTGGTTGTTCGTGCCCGACGGTTCCGGGCCACATCCGGCCATCACGATGGCCCACGGTTTCGCCGGGGTGAAGGAACACGGCCTGGAGCGCTTCGCCAGGGCGTTCGCCGCCGCCGGCTTCGTCGTGCTGGTGCACGACCATCGCGGTTTCGGCGCCAGTGACGGATCGCCGCGCTCCGACGTCGACCCGTGGGTTCAGATCGCCGACTGGCGCCGGGCGATCTCCCTCCTGGAGAGCCAACCCGGGGTGGATCCCGATCGAATTGGGTTGTGGGGCACCAGTTACGCGGGCGGTCACGCGATCGTGCTGGGCGCCACCGACCGACGGCTGCGGGCTGTGGTCGCGCAGGTGCCCACCATCAGCGGCTATCAGCAGAGCCTGCGACGCGTCGCTCCTGACCAGGTGGCCGCGTTGGAGACGGCCTTCACCGATGACGATCGTCGCCAGTTTCAGGGCGCCCCACCGGCCACCCGGGCCGTCGTCAGTCCGGACCCGTCGGTGCCCGCCGCCTACTATGCGCCGGACGCGGTGTCGTTCTACACGCAGCCCGTCGCCGAAGGGGTTTGGGACAACGTCGTCACCCTGCGCTCCACCCGAGCGGCGCGCATGTATGAACCGGGCGCCTGGATCGCGCGGGTCTCCCCGACACCCCTGCTCATGGTTGTCGGCCTCCACGACACCATCACCGTCACCGATCTGGCCCTGGCCGCCTATGAAGCCGCTCTCCAACCCAAGAAACTGGTGACCATCGACGGCGGTCACTTCGACCCGTACCTGACGCGCTTCGCCGAAGCGAGCGGCGCCGCGCTGGCCTGGTTCACCGAACATCTCGCACCTCTCAACCCCTGAACCCTGAATCCCGAAAGGAATAGACATGTCTGAGCTGCATTACGAGGTACTGGTCAACGATGGCGTGCGACGCCACCGCGAGCAGACGCTGCCCGACGGCAGCCCCATCGTCTCCTCACCGGTCGCCTCCACGCTGATCTACGGCGAGCGCGACGCCGTCCTGGTGGACCCACCGTTCACCTACGAGCAGGTGGCCCGCGTCGGCGACTGGATCGAACGCTCCGGTAAACATCTGACGGCCGTCTACGCCACCCACGGCCACGGTGACCACTGGTTCGGCACCGAGCCTCTACTGCAACGCTTTCCGGACGCAGTCGGTTACGCGACCGAGGGCACGATCGCGATGATGCACGAGCAGGGCACAGAAGGGCGCGCTGCGACGTGGGACGTCGACTTCCCCGGTCTGATCCCGCCCAGCCCGGTGGTGTATCAACCCATTCCGGACGACGGAATCGAGCTGGAGGGTCACCGTCTGCTCGCCGTAGAGGTCGGCCACACCGACACCGACGACACCACAGTGCTGCATGTCCCGTCGATCGGCCTGGTCGTCGCTGGTGACGTCGCCTACAACGGTGTTCATCAATACCTGCTCGAAAGCGGCGACGGTGGAATCGAGTCGTGGCTGACCGCACTGGACAAGGTCGCCGCGCTGCAACCCCGTGCCGTGGTGGCCGGCCACAAGAACAGGGATCTGCCCGACGATCCGGCCATCCTCGAGCAGACCCGCGCCTACCTGCTTGACGCGCAACGACTCATCTCCGAGAACCCCACTCCGCGCCAGTATTTCGACCAGATGATCGCGCTCTACCCGGATCGGCTCAACGTCGGTCCCGTCTGGTACACCGCCGTCGCGCTGCTGACGGAGGCGGTGGGTGACTCCTCGGTGACGGACGAGGTGACGCACTGGTTCTTCGACGACTACCTGCCCACCTGGGTCCGTGCGTGCGCCGGGACCACCGTGAACGGGCCCGAGTTCATCCTCGACTACTGGTCGGCACCGCTGAGCTGGACCACCGATGAGGGTGCCTGGTGGTTCCAGGACAAGGCGGACGTCGTGGCGCTCATCCACGAGCTGCACGGCCGACTGCGAGCCGCCGGCTACACCCACACCGTGGTGCCCGAACGAAAGGTCACCGTCTACAACGACAGCGGCGCGGCCATCGACGTCATCTGGTCGCGACGACGGGCTGACGACACGGAGATCAAAAGGGTCGCCGTACATTTCGAGCTCGTACGGGGACCGCACGGCTGGCGCATCATCGGCATCCAACAGTCGGCACGCTAGCCGGCCGAGACCACACGAGAGGAAACCACCATGATCATCGATCCCGCCGACCTGGATCCGACATCGAGTTACAAACTCCTCATCGGCAGCGTCTTGCCCCGCGCCATCGCCTGGGTCAGCACCGCCTCGACCTCCGGCGTCGGCAACATCGCGCCGATCTCATTCTTCACCGTCGTCGGCAGATTCCCGCCGGTGCTGTCGATCAGCCTGCAGCCGCGCTCGGACGGAGTGACCCTCAAGGACACCTTCGTCAACATCCGTGACACCGGTGAGTTCGTCGTCAACCTCGCGTCCATCGGGCAGGCCGACGCCGTGCACCGCTCGGCCTACGAATTCGACTCCGACGTAGACGAGTTCCAGGCGCTGGGCCTGGACCGGGCCGCATCGGATGTCATTTCCGCTCCGCGCATCGCCGGTGCGCCGATCTCCTTCGAGTGCGTCGTCGACCGGATCATCCCGGTGCCCCCGGAAGACCACGTGGTGTGGGGGCGGGTCGTGCGGATCCATGTGCGCGACGACCTGTACCTGCCCAACGGCCGGATCGACGTCGGCGCCCTCGGCGTTTTCGGCCGCCTCGCTGGCGAGTACACCCTGGTGGACAACATCTTCACCACACCGCTGCCGGACGAGGTGCTGGAACGGGCCGGCACCCAGCGCGCGGTCCGACTGGACGGGCACGACACCGGTTACTCACCGATCGACACCGGCGAGTGGTCACCGTCGGGAGCCACGAAAGCGCTCACGAAATGACGCAGTCGCGCAACGGGTTCCGTGTCACCCACACGCCGGCGACCACGGCCGGCTCACCCACAGTGCTCTTGATTCACGGTTTCCTCGACGATGCGTCGGTGTGGGACGACGTAGTCGACGCCGTGTCGGGCGAGGTGGGCGCAGTCCGCTACGACCTGCCCGGATTCGGTGGCCGCGGCGATTCGATTGCCGCAGCCGGCGGTCCGACGTTGCCCGCCCTTGCCGCCGAGGCGGCCCAGGTCCTGGCCGAGATCGATGGGCCGGTGATCGTGGTCGGGCAGAGCTTCGGCGCGCAGGTCGCCGAACTGCTCGCCGCGAGGCAGCAGGACCGCGTTCGCGGGCTGGTGCTGCTCACGCCCGTGCCCCTCGGCGGCACTCGGTTGCCCGATGAGGCGGTCGCGCCTTTCGCCGCGCTCGGCGGTGACCGCGTCGCCCAGCGCCGCCTGCGGGCGGAGATGTCACCGGATCTGAGCGAGGAACAGCTCGACCGGCTCACCGACGTCGGCGCCGCCGCCACACCCCGCGCCACCGCCCACTACGCCGATCTGTGGAACACCGGGGTGCCCGATGGGTCCGCCCCGAGCGCGTACCGTGGGCCGGTCCTCATTGTCGCCGGCAACGCCGACGCGATCGTCACCGAGCAACTCGTCGACACGATCAGCCCGCGCTTCTCAGATCCCAACGTCAAGGTCATCGACAGGGGCGGCCACTGGCTGCACGTCGAATACCCCGGGTTGGTTGCGGCCATGATCCTCGACTTCACTGACGTGGTCATCGGGGCAATGTCCTGAGTCGCTGTCGGACATGGGCTATGCCCCCACGTTCCCGGGCGCAGAACTCACGATCGACCACGCGGATGTCACGGTGCCCCGCGAGGTGTGGGACCAAGTGAGGAAACGGCCCATGGAGAACCGCATGACGCATCGTGCGTTCGCCGACGCGGACAGACCACTGGGCTGTGTTGTGGCGCAGCGTAATTTTCGACTGCGGAAAAGAGCGAGGCGCGGACAGCGCCAACGCAGGGCGGGCGCGACTACGCCTGACCCAAACTCGGCCGGTAGTCAGCCGCCTCGGCCTCGGCAGCCAGCAATGCGCCCAGCTCACCCTCCTGCTGGGCAACGAACACACCGATCACCTGCCGGCATACCTCCGGCACGCTCACCCCACGCATTCGCGCAATACGGTTCAGCCCGACCAGCATTGACGTAGACACGTGAAACTGCACCGCGTACTGACCGCACGAACCATCCTCAGGCGGCAACCCCGGACCCACGACCGCGGGTTCATCCACCCCGTACTCGCTCACCTCAGCGGCCCGGACTCTTTCAACGACCCCACTGGCGCCACCACCCGCACCGTCGGCGGGGTCCCGGAACTCCTCGTGACTGAACAAACCCATTCCGCTCACGCTAGACCTAGGCGAGCGAAGCGGCACTGAAGTCGCAGAGAGGCCGAGGTCGGGGCTCAGCGGGGGTGGAAGGGGTTTTGACCCAGCCGGCCACGACGGTGGGGCGCGTGGGGAAGGTCAACGGTGTCACCCGGGGGTGAGCGCCCGGGGTTGACATTTTGTCTGGTGGCAGACATTATTTGTCAGGTGGCTGACAAAATTGGCTCCGCTCGGCACGACACGATCGGTGCGTGGACCAAACGGTGCTACCTCGCAGGGCGTACCGCTATGGAGGACGCGCTGCGGCCCTTCGGTCTGGGGGCGACTCAGTGGTACGTGCTGTATCAACTCGTGAACGCCGGACCCACCCGGCAACGGGATCTGCAGCGCATCCTGCAGGTCGAACGGGCGACGCTGAGCGCAGTCGTCATCGCCCTGGTGCGCAAGCGGCTCGTCGAGCAGATCCCCGACAGCGTTGATCAGCGACAGAAGATGTTGCGCATCACCGATGTTGGGGAAGCGTTGTGGCGCGACCTGCCAGACCTGACCCAGATACATGCGGTCGCCTTCGACGGCATCGACGCCGATGACATCGAGACCGCGATACGGGTGCTGCGAACCGCGACCGAGCGACTCGAACAACGTGAAGGAATGGAGTAGTCATGAAGATCTTGGTGACCGGTGCGACCGGTCTGGTAGGTGCCCGCCTGCTGCCACAGCTTGTTGCAGACGGCCACGACTGCCGTGCTCTGGTGCGTCGACCCGGGGCGGTGTCTCACGGTGTGACGGAGGTGATCGGAGACCTCTCCGATGTCGAATCGCTCGCACCGGCAGTCAGCGGTGTCGACGCAGTCATCCATCTTGCCGCGGTGTTTCGCACAACTGACACTGACCTGATCTGGAAGGCGAACCGCGATGGCACCGCCAATCTCATTGCCGCGGTGCAGGAGCACGCAGCCGATGCGCGCTTCATCATGGCGAGCACCGCGCATGTCTACGACGTTGATGGCCCGCGTCCGGGCCGCGAGGACGACACTGTCGACCCGACGCAGGCGTACCCGGCGAGCAAGCTCGCTGCCGAGAATGCTTTGCGCAGCGGTGGTTTGACCTGGGCGATCCAGCGTTACGGCTTCGTCTACGGCGACGGGGATGGACACTTGGAAGCGTTACAGGGGCACGCCGCGAACGCCGGATTGCATCCAGCGCAGCGGATGAGCCTCATCCATCACCGCGACGTCGCGGCCGCGGCCCGCCTCGCGCTCATCGGAGCATTCGACGGTCATATCGTCAACATCACCGACGAGGCGCCGACGTCGCTTTACGAACTGGTCGCGATTGCCGGCGGTGACATGGACCCGTCGTCGCAGCCGCTGGAACATCCCTGGCATCTGCAGATGGACGGTGCGCTGGCACGCCGGCTCGGTTTCCACGCGACCCTGCGCACCGTCCACCACGCGTTCGAACAGCAGGCGATGTAACCGTCCCGCCAGCCCATGAGCCAGCCGCAGTGGCGAGATCGTCCATCGATGCGCAGCCATCTCACCGGGACCCCCGAAGAGGTCGACTGGTGTGGGTGGAAGCCTCTTCACCGAGCTGGCGGGCGTTGGCGATGAAATCGGGGACCACCACGTTTGCGGCAGTGAGGGATCGCCTTCGGGCAGATCCGTGGCGGTTTGGAGCGCTCAACAAGTGGCGGAATTCAGGCCACCGCCCACAGCCCAGATCAGCGTTGGCCGGGAGCCTTTCGGCGGCGCTTCGCGGCGTCGGTCGCGTTGACCCTCAGGTGGTCGATCATCAGCTGTGCCATGGCGTGACGTTGGGGGTCCGTTGGCAGGGGAGCGTCACTGACCATTTGGCCGACCATGAGACCCAGGGGTGCTGCCCAGAGAAGGTCGGTGATCGCGGCGGCGTGGGGTGAGGGTGTGCCGATGAGTGAAGCGATGCGTTCCAGTCCTGGTTGCAGGCTGGCGAGTTGCTCCATGCCGAGCGTGGAGCGCAGTGATCTGGTCGCGATCAATATCTCCATCGCGGTGAGGCTGGCAGGGTTGAGGAAGACCCTCCAGGCGGCATCGGTGAGTGCGCGCATGCGCTCCTCGGTGTCCTTGATGCCTTCGACTTCGTCGGCGAGATCGTTGATCGAGGTGATCAGCGTGGTGACGGCGTGGTCGATGACAGCGGTGAGCAGACCATCGCGGTCGCCGAAGTGGTATTGAACGACGCCGGTGCTGACGCCGGCGCGTTCGATGATGTGTCGGGTGCTGGCCGCGGAGAAGCCTTCCTCGCGGATACATCTGATGGTTTCCTCGATGACCAGTTCGCGTGTGCGGTCGGCGCGTTCCTGACCTCTGTGCCGGCTGCGTCGTGGCGTGGAACCGCGAGGTTGATCGGCCGTCATCGGTTCGCGGCTCGGGCCGGCGTCAGCGGTATGTCGATGTGGCGGCTGGGGCGCTCCGAATGCCCGCCGGGAAGCGGCCATCGGTGCGCTGTCAATGGGGTGGTGAACAGGAGCCGCACGCGTCGATCCTATTCGTGCCCGGCGTGGAAAGGCCGGAATGGGTTGCGCATGGTCACGATCCGTCGGGGGGCTGACAAGTGAGGATGACGTTTCCTGTAAACGAGTGGTGTCTCAACAGTGCTGGCAGACAGCACCTCTCCGCCGACATGCTGAGCGCGTTGCCGGTGGCTCAGGCGTCGCGCGTCCTTTTGGTCCGAAAAACTACCGACCGTTATAACATCACACGTGATATAAAACGAGAGTTCGGTGCTACTGCGACGCAGACGCAGTTCCATCCGTCTCCGGGCCGGACGGTCCGGTCGGCGAGAACCTCGACGCGGAGGCCAGCGCTCATGACAGAGACGTCGATCAAACACGGCGACGCAGGGGAGGCGCCCGAACGCCGCGGATTCTCCTCACTGCAGAAGTCGCTCTTCGGAGTGCTTGCCTTCTTCTTCGCGATCCACCCGGTGTTCTGGTATCTCGAAACTCATGCGGGGGTCCCGCAGCCCGTCGCCTCGACGGTGATGGTGGTCGTCGTGGTCGGCTGCTTCGTGACCGCGCTCGCACTGCCCTGGCTCCGGGTCGGAGACCGCCGGGATTGGACGCGGGGCGACAGTTTGGGCGCGATGGTGATCGTGTGGGTCTTCATCGCACTGATCCCGCGCTTCATCTGGGAACTTCCGTGGCTGCTGTTCTTCGATCAGATCGTCGAGGGCGTCGAGAACGGCGCGCTGTGGACGTACATGTGGGCGCCCATCCTGCTCGGTGGCGACGCGCGTTACCTGACCGGCGACCCCCTCATCATCTGCATGGAATGGATCGCACTGTTCGTCGGGATCTTCGAGGCCTACGCGCTTTTCCAGTTCTTCCGAAACGGCAGGCGTTTCACCAGCAACCAGTTGTCGCTGATCATGGCCGGCATGATCGTCGAAGTGACCCTGCCTGCCGTCTATTTCGGCACCGAGATCGCGAACAATCTGGAGAGCATGTCGTCGCCGGTGGAGATGTGGGTGAAGTTCGTCCTCATCAACGTGCTCTGGTGCACCATGCCGCTGCTCACCTACTTCTGGGGAGTGCGCAGACTCGTCAGCAACGACCTTCACGTGCGGTTCTGAGGCGCTGCCGAAGCGAAACACTGAGCAGATCCACCGGGCCCGGGGGTGGCGCGGGCCGCGAAACGTGGGCTGTGGGGCCACCCTGCTTCGGAAACACCGAAGCAGTCCCAAATTAGAGACTGCGGTAACGGGGCTTTCACCTGAGCGGCATACCGCCGTAGTGGCACCGATCTAAGTTCCTGTTGCATGAAGGCGCTCAGACACCCTGCCCTGCAGATCGGCGTCGCCGCGATCGCCGGAATCCTCTTCGGCTTGGCCGTTGGCGAGTGGGCGGCCAATCTGAAGTTCATCGGCGACATGTTCATCCGCCTGATCCAGATGTCGATTGTGCCGCTGGTCATGGCCTCGGTGATCGTGGCCACCGGGTCGATGACCGGTGCGGGCACCGGCAGGATCGCCCTGCGCACCGTCAAATGGATGCTCGGGTTCTCGCTCGTCGCCGCCCTGCTGGCCTGGCTGCTCAGCAGTGTGTTCCGCCCCGGCGCCGGCATGGTGTACACCGAACAGGTCGATCCGAGCCTCGAGGAGTCGGCGAGCAAGGCGCTGGGCTGGCAGGAGACCCTGCTGAACTTCGTCTCCACCAACATCTTTGACGCAATGTCGACGGCCACGATGGTCCCGATCATCGTCTTCTCGCTGCTGTTCGGCATCGCGTTGCGAACCCATGTCGCCAAAACCGGTGACACCACCGTGCTTTCGTTCATCGACCAGATCCAGCAGATCGTGCTGACGATGATCCGACTGGTGATGTACATCGCGCCGATCGGCGTCTTTTGCCTCTTGGCCAACATGGCGGGCGACGTGGGTTTCTCGGTGGTGACGACCGCGCTGAAGTACCTGGGCACCACCCTGCTCGGTGTGCTGATCCTCTTCGCCCTGTTCGTGGTGGTCGTGGCCGTGCGCACCCGGTTGAACCCGTGGAAGCTGCCCAGCAAGCTGGCCGAACAGACGGTGATTGCGGTGACGACGACGAGTTCGGCGGTCACCTTCCCGACGGTGCTCAAGAACACCGTGGAGAAGGTGGGGGTGAGTCAGAAGGTCGCGAACTTCACGCTGTCGCTCGGTTTGACCATGGGCTCCTACGGGGCCGTGCTCAACTACATGATCGTCGTGATGTTCCTGGCGCAGGCCGGCGACATCCAGCTGAGCTTCGGCCAGATCGCACTAGGGATGGGGTTGGCGATCCTGCTCAACATGGGGACCATCACCGTCCCCGGCGGCTTCCCGGTGGTGGCGATGTTCCTCGCCACGTCGCTGGGCCTGCCGTTCGAGGCGGTGGGGCTGTTGATCGCCGTGGACTGGTTCACCGGCATCTTCCGCACGTTCCTCAACGTCAACGGCGACACCTTCGTGGCGATGCTTGTCGCCAACGCCGACGACGAGATCGATCGCGATGTCTACAACGGCACCAAGGTCGTTCAGGCCGAGGAGATCGACATCACGGAGTACAGCGCCGCCATGGCAGCTGCCGATCAAGCCGACTGAGGAAGCGCGACGGTTTCGCCCGGGGCGAGATCTCGACCGATATCAAGAAGCTCGCCGCCGCGATGGGTGAGGACCTGAATGATGCTCTAGACCTCCGTTGGGCGTTGGAGTCATCCGCTGCAGCATTGGCCGCCCGCCGACGAACCGATGACGACATCATCGGACTACGTCTCTGCTCGATCCCCGAACAATATGGCGGCGGTGGTGGCACTTCGCCCACGACCTGGCAGTGCTGGAGGCTCAGGGCTATTCGGGTGATCTAAGCCTGGGAATCTCGGTGCACAGCGGCATCGTGGCGCATTGGCGTGTTCCCACTGACTGAGTCCAACCAGTTTTAGAGTCCTGTAGCCCGATGTAGGGCGAGAAGGGACGATGAACGTATGGCTGGTCGGAAGCGGAATTCCGCGGAGGACATCGTGCGCAAGTTGCGCCGCGCCGATGAGTTGGCTGCCGAAGGCAAGACCGGCGAGCAGATCGCCGCGGAGCTGGAGGTGTCGCCGGCGACGTTGTACAACTGGCGCCGCTCCTACGGTGGCATGGACACTGACGCCGCCAAAGAGCTCAAGGAGTTGCGTGAGCAGAACGCGCGCCTCAAGCGCCTGCTCGCCGAGGCCGAGCTGGTCAAGGACGCTTTGCGGGAGGTCGCGAAGGGAAAATTCTGAGCCCAGCTGCCAAGCGCCGCGCCGTCGACATGCTCACCACCGCGTTGGGCATGTCGGAACGGTTGGCGTGCAAAGCTGTTGGGCTGGCCCGTTCCACCTGCCGACGTCTGCCGTTGTCGCAGACCCCCGCCGATCCTGACGCCGAGATGCGGGCCTGGCTGCGCTCCTACGCGGTCAAGCACCCGTGCCATGGGTTCCGACGTGCCTGGGCGGCGTTGCGCTACGACGAGCGCCGTGAGGTCAACAAGAAGAAGATCCACCGTCTGTGGCGCGAGGAGGGACTGCAGGTGCGGGTCCGTAGTCCGCGTAAGCGGGCCGGGATCTCCTCGATACCGCCGATCGTGGCCGACGCGCCGAACGTGGTGTGGGCGATCGACTTCCAGTTCGACTCCACTATCGACGGCAAGGCGATCAAGATCGCGTCGATGATCGACGAACACACGAGGGTGTCGCTGCTCAACATCGTCGAACGCTCGATCACTGCCGAGCGGCTCGTCGACGAGCTCAAGAAAGTGTTCGCCGCGGCGGGCGGGCCACCGAAGGTGCTGCGGATGGACAACGGTCCGGAGTTCATTTCTCAAGCACTGCAACAGTTCTGCGACGGGAGATTCGGCATGTCGTATATCCCACCGGGCACGCCGTGGAACAACGGACACATCGAATCGTTCAACAACCGGCTACGCAAGGAGTGCCTCAACCGCAACCACTGGAACACCCTGCTCGAGGCCCGCGTGGTCATCGGCGACTTCAAGGCCGACCACAACCACCGCCACCGGCACTCGGCCCTGGGCTACCGCACACCGGCCGAGTACGCTGCGGTCTGCAGGTGTAGCCACACCCCGATGGCCTGCAGCATCAACTGAATCTGGATCACACCAACCCGACTCTAGAAACGGGTGGACTCAGAAACGGGGACTCGCCAGCATTACATCCTGGAATACGGCACCGAAGAGCAGAGGGCGAGTTGGCTACCGCCGATGCCTCGCTGACACCGACCGAGAAGTCGATCAAACCCGCCCCAGGACCTTTCACTCCGCCGGTGACGGCGCCGCAGCAGACGGTCCGGGCCCCGAACGAGCCCATCGACCGCGGCTGAGCACACGCGCACGTAGCGAACGTGGTGATCAGCCCCTCAGGCGACGCTCTCGCTCTCGACAGCCCAGAGGGCGTCGATCTGCGCGTGCGCGCGTTCCAGGCTCACCCGAGCCAGGTGTCGAAGGTGCGCCATACGCGCGTCGGCGGCGGCCATGGTCAGCTCGGCCACGATGATCTGCGGCTCCAATCCGGTCAGCGAAACCGCCTGGGCGATCCAGGATTCCGCGTGATCCCAGCCATGCTTGGGAGTGCCTTCCCGGTAGCTTCCGCCGCGGCTTTCGATCACGACGAACTCCGTCCCGGTGAGTAGTCCGGTGCCGTCAGGGGCGAACGACAGCCCGGCGGCGACGATATGGTCGACCCAGGTCTTCACCAGGCTGGGCGCGGCGTAGTTGTACAAGGCCATGCCCAACACCACGGTGTCGGCGGCCCTGATCTCGTCGATGAGCTTCCTGCTCAACGCGTAGGTCCGGGCTTCGGCGGGATTGTGGTGCTCAGCCGGGGTCATCAACGCCAGACCGTTCGAGGCATCCAGATGCGGTATCGGGTCGGCCGCCAGGTCGCGGTAGGTCACCTTCCCGGCGGGATTGGCTGCACACCAACGGGCAACCGCGCGAGCTGTCAGCGCGCGGCTGACCGACCCCTCGGCGCGGACCGAGGAGTCGAGGTGCAGGAGTGTGCTCATGATCTGTCCTTTAGATCTCGGGGTCACAACCGGTCGGTGCGCAGCGCTTGCAGAACGAAGTCATAGCGGGCCACCAGGAAGGGTTCGTCCACGTGCCGGCCGTCGGGGCCCATACCCGCGGGGTGCTCGACGAAGCTGACGACGAGTTCATCCTTGACACCGAAGACGACGTCGGTGTCGAGGTAGTCGGTGCCGTACCGGAAGAGATGAGTGATCAGCCGGTGGTAGCCGGGTGCCTCGAACAGACAGTGGACATGGGCGGGCCGGTATGCACTGATATCCGTGGCGCTGATCAGCCGCCCGACCGGCCCGTCCATCGGGATCGTGTATCCGATCGGGGCGATCGTGCGCACGCAGTAGGTGCCATCGGAGCGGGTGGAGTACTTGGCCCGTAGTCGGGCTTCGTCGAGATCGGCGTACTGCGCTTCGTAGGTCCCGGTGGCGTCGGCCTGCCACACGTCGAGGGTCGCACCGGCGATCGGGGTGCCTACGGTGTCGGTGAGAGTGCCGGTGATGAACAGCGGTGTCCCGTCGACGCCGTCGGACATGTCGAATCCGAACGGGACCGGCGGGGAGCCGTCGATGTAGAACGGGCCCAGCACGGTGGCCGGGGTCGCGGGCGCCGGGAACCGGTTGTTCATCTGCACGACCAGCGTGCTCAAGCCGAACACGTCGGAGGCAAGGATGAATTCCTGGCGCTTGTCGGTGCTGATCTTGCCCACCTCCGTGAGCCAGTCGACCGCGGCCATCCACTCCTCGGTGGTCAGCGCGACCTCGCGGGAGTAGTCGTGGATGTGGCGGACAAGGACGCTCATGAGTTCGGCCGTACGCGGCGAGTGCGCAGTCGCCCAACGCTTGACGGCCAGATCGGTGATGTTGTCCTCGGTGACGAAAGCCATTGTGATTCCTCGGTGTGCTTGTGGTCGACCGTCGTCAAGATGACGTGGGTGGTGGGAATGCGGTGTGTGTCAGCGACTTCACCGATCATCCTGGCGGGGTCGCGCACCCCGGGCCCAGGCAGCAGTTTTCCTAGTACCGGAGGGGCCACTCTGTGTGGCGGAAAAGCGCAACTTACAGAACATTTGGGTGCCAAAGGTGGTGCTGACACTGCCTGGATACCCGTACCCCGCGCCGCAACGATCGTTGTATGCCCGCTGAACCGGATCGCTACCGCGACTTCTTCAAGCAGACCGTGCTTTTCATCGCGCGGACAGTGCTTTTCGCCACCGTGCTGCTCGTCGTGGTGGTGTATGTGATGTGACGCCGACCGACGTGTCAGACCACCTCGGGCACTTCGCACCCGCTCAACTCGTGCAACCCAGCTTCCGACGGCGAGCCAGGGTCGGCCCAGTAGACCACCATGATGTACTCGCTGCCGCGCAGGGCCAGCTGTTGGAAGTGCACATCGAGCGGCCCGACCAGGGGGTGGTTGATCAACAGCAGGCCGCGGCCGTGACGCCTGACGTCATAGGTGGCCCATAGCGCGCGGAAGTGCGCGCTATGACTGCGCAACTCCTCGATCAACGCGTCCATCCCGGGATCGGGTTGGTGGCTCGCGAAGTCACGGAGCCAGCGCACCGCCCACGCGGTCAGGCCCTCCCAGTCCCGGCAGAACTCACGCATGTCCTCGTCGAGGAACAGGCTGCGCACCGGGTTTCCCCCGACCGCGAAGCTCGCCGACAACGCGGCGGCACACGCGTTGGCCATCACCACGGTTGCGGAACCGTCATGAATACACGCCGGAGACACCTGCCAGCTGTCGATCAGGGCCTGCAGTGCGGGATTGACCGGCTGTCGCGGCTTGACGACCGGGCGCCGGGATGTGGAGTGCGCCAACAGATGCCGCAGATATGCGGTCGCGTCGGGTGTGAGCCGTAAGGTGCCGGCGATGGCATCGAGCACCTGGTCGGATGGCCGCTCGCGTCCTTGTTCGATGCGGTGGTAGTAGTCGACGCTGATACCGGCCAGGTTTGCCACCTCTTCCCGGCGCAGTCCGGTCACCCGGCGCCGGCTTCCCGTCGGTAGCCCGACATCGCGTGGTTGGACCTTGGCGCGATGCTGTCGGAGAAATTCCGCGAGAGGCGTGTTCCTGCTGGGCACTTCCTCAGGGTAGGTGGTGAATCATCCGGTCAGTAGCAGCAGAATTCACAGAATCTGATGTGCGAAACGCACTGTGGTCGGCGGCCGCGCGTGCGTTCAGCGCACCCCGTCGAAGGTGAGCGTCAGCAGTGCGTCGATGTGTTGGGACTCGATCGGCATGTCGTGGAACAGCCGGTACTCGATGACCCCGTAGAGCACGTCGCGCAGCGTTGCCACGTCGGCGTCGGGACGCATCTCGCCGCGTTGTTGCGCCAGGGCCGCCCGCGCAGTGAACCCTTTGATATTGGGTTCGATGACCTGCTCGAAGACGGCCTGCAACAGGTCGGGGTCGGACTGACCGGCGGCGATGACACCCCGGTACGCCGCTCCGAAACTCGTGGTCGCGATCAGCTCGATGATTCCGACCAGCTGCTCGCGCAGATCGGTGACCATGTCGCCGGAGTCGGGGAATACGACGACGGGATTCAGACTCTGGGTGGCGGCCTCGAGGACCACCGCGCCCTTGGACGGCCACCAGCGGTAGATGGTCTGCTTGCCGCAGCCCGCCCGTTTGGCGATCGCCTCGACAGAGACGTTGTCATAGCCGAGCTCGCCCACCAGTTCCAGCGCCGCCTCGAGAATCGCCCGCCGTGAGTGCTCGTTGCGTCGGCTGGGATCGGGTGGAAGCGGTGGCATGGCAGAACACTAACGCCGCACTGGCCCCAGAAACAACACGAGACGTACCGTCTTGATCCGAGACGATACGTATCGTATCGTTATCTGATCTGCCCAGCGCGGCAGGCCATCACCAGAGCGGAGATCCAATGTCAGCACTGGCAGGCAGGACAGCCCTCATCACCGGGGCGACATCGGGCATCGGCCTCGCCGCGGCGCGGGCACTGGCCGAGGAGGGCGCGCATGTGGTCCTCGTCGGGCGCCGCCAGGACGCTCTCGACGACGCTGTCGCCGGCATCGGTAACCAGAACGCCAGCGCCATCGCCGCTGACGTGACGGACCCGGTCGACCTCGCCCGCGTCGCGGCCACCATCGATACCAGGGGAGGCGGCGTCGATATCATCTTCGCCAATGCGGGTATCGCCGAGGTCGCGCCGCTGGGGGAGATCACGCGGGACCATTACGCGCGCACATTCAACACCAACGTCGGCGGGATCATCTTCACCATCCAGGCCACCCTTCCGCTGCTGAATGACGGCGCATCGGTGATCCTGTGTGGATCCGCCGGGGATGTGAAGGCTTCCCCAGGCACCAGCGTCTACGCCGCATCCAAGACCGCCATCCGCTCCCTGGCCCGAAGCTGGGCGGCCGAACTCGTCGAGCGCAGAATCCGCGTCAATGTCGTCGCCCCGGGCCTCACCGAGACACCCGGGCTGGCCGGGCTCTTCGAGGGAGCCGGTGCAGCACTGGAGGACCTGACCGCCACCGTGCCAATGAAGCGACGTGCACGTCCGGAGGAAATAGGCGGGGTCGTCGCGTTCCTGGCTTCGCCCGCCAGCACCTACATCACCGGTGCGGAGATCTATGTCGACGGCGGGGCCAGTCAATTCTGATCACGGGACGATAGTCCAGTGGCCGTGACTGCCGGCGGCACATATCGCAGCAATCAGGAACGGGAATGTGCCTGTACCGGCGCAGCGTTGAGCACTAGGACAGTAGACGTCGGGATCTGAACCAGGACTGCCGCAACACGTTTCATCGCACCCAGAGAGAGCAAGGGACCGAAATGGCACCGAATACCCTGACCCGACGGCTCTCGGCAGCGGTAGGCGGTGCCGCCATCCTCGCGATGATCGGCTTCTCCGCCGCCTGCGGCACCGACGGCGATACCCCTGAACAAGCACCCGTCACCAGCACCGAGCCCACCCTGACCCCGACCGAGAAGTCGATCAACACCGACGAGGAGGACTTCACCCCGCCGGTGAAGGCGCCGCAGCAGACGGTCCGGGCGCCGAACGCGCCGGTGTTCCACGACTGACCGAAATGCTTATCTCCTAACGGGACTGCGGATCGGTGACGATCTCCACGAGTGCCGGCCCGGGATGGTCCAGCGCCTCGGTGATGGCCGCGGCGAGGTCGGCCGGATCCTCCACCCGGACACCGTACGCACCACAGTTACGGGCGAAGGCCGCGAAATCCGGGTTGTGCAGCGAGGTCTGCCACACCGCGTACTCGGCGGCCCGCTGTTCGTCACTGATCTTCGCCAGTTCACCGTTGTTGAGCAGGATGTGGGTGATGTTCATCCCGTACTTGACCGCAGTGGTGATCTCGGCCAGGTACTGGCCGAACCCTCCGTCACCGGTGACCGCCACGATGGGCCGGTCCGGGGCGGCGGCCCAGGCGCCCATGGCGGCGGGGAAGCCGAAGCCGATGGACCCCAGATAACCCGACATCAGCACCAACTGCTGTTCGGTCTCGAAGTACCGCCCGAACGAGTAGGCGTGGTCGCCGACGTCGACCGCGACGACGGCGTCGGCGGGCACCACATCGCTGAGTGCCTCGATGACCGCTGCCGCGGGAACGCCGCGACCGGTGCGCGCCGCCGCCCGCCGCGTCTTCTCACCCCGCCAGACGGCCCACCGCTCCGCCACCTCGGCACGCTGGTCGACCACCTCCGGATGCATACGCAACCCGGCATGCAACGCAGCACAACACATTCCGACATCCCCGAGCACTGGCACCGTCACCGGCCGGAAACGGCCCAGCGCCAGCGGATCGGTGTCGACCTGGACGGTCGGCTTATAGGGCGAGATGCCGGTGTGGTCGGAGAATGAGGCCCCGAAAACGAGCAGCAGGTCGGCCTTGTTCATCATCCAGGACGCGACCGGGGTACCCGAGCGGCCGAGCACACCGCAGGCCAGCGGATGGGTGTCGGAGATCTGCCCCTTGGCCTTGAAGGTGGTCAGGACCGGGGCGTTCAAAGCCTCGGCGAGGGCGATGACGGCGTCCATGTCGTATCGCGCGCCGGCGCCGACGATCACCACCGGACGGGTGGCCGCGGCGATCTGTTCCAGGGCTTGTTGCAACGGCGCGGTGGGCGGCCCGGTCCGCAGATCCGGCATCCGGCCGTGCGGACCGGATGCCGGTTGATCGGGTGCTTCCAGCACCTGAACGTCGTCCGGGATGACCAGGTGGCCGACCCCGCGTTCCAGGATCGCGTGCTTGAGTGCCAGCGTCATGAGCTCGCCGTGCTCGGATCCGGCCCGCACCATGGTGGAGTAGACCGCCACATCGTCGAAGGCGGCGAGCAGGTCGATGTCCTGGAAGGCGCCCTTGCCCGCCACCGATGAGTTGACGTTCCCCGACAGTGCCAGCACCGGCACGCGGTCGGACTTGGCGTCGTAGAGTCCGGTGAGCAGGTTCGTCGAACCCGGCCCGGCGATCCCGAAGCAGGCCGCGGGACGCCCGGTGAGCTTCCCGTAGGCAGCGGCGGCGAAGGCCGCGGCGCCCTCGTGCCGAACGCCGAAATACCGGATCTTCCCGGCAGTTTCCGCACGGCGGAGCGCCTCGGCAACGCCCAGATTGGAGTGTCCGACCATGCCGAAGACGGTGTCCACGCCCCACTCGGTCATCGTTTCCACCAGGACGTCGCTGACGGTCCGGGTGTGCGGGAGCGGCGTATCGGCAGCGACGTAGATGCCGTCGTCGCGGGCCTCCACCGCATACGTGGGAACGTCGTAATCGGGCCCACCGGCGGCCGCACCGGTGAAGGGGTCGAAGTCGAACCCATGCCAGGGACAGCGGATCTTGTCGTTCTCCACCGTTCCCTGCCCGAGGGGCCCACCCTGATGCGGGCAGCGGTTGTCGATGGCCCCGTAACGGCCGTGCAGTTTGGTCACCGCAACGGTCTTGACTCCGACCGGGCAGACCCGGACCTCGCCGTCGGCGAAGTCGTGCGCATCGGCGACCCTGTGCCAGAACGACTTTCGCTGCTGGTCATCGATCTCGTCGCGAGTGTGGTCTGTACTGGTCACAATGGCACCGCCCCTGCATAGGGAACTCCGGACAGATAGGCGAAGTCCCGGTCGAATGTCGTCAGATCGTCGAGGTTGAAGTCGGCCAGGCGGCGATGTCCACACGCCCGGGCCAGCACCACCATCAGCTCCACCGCGGAGCGCAGGTAGCGATTCAGTCGTTGGGCGGCCGCCGGCACCGGGAGCCGCGCGCGCAACAGTGGGTCCTGGGTGGCGATGCCCGCAGGGCAGGCATTGGTGTGGCAGGCGCGCATGCCCACGCACCCAATGGCCTGCAGTGCCGCGTTGGAGACGGCGATGGCGTCGGCGCCCAGCGCCAGCGCCTTGACCATGTCGGCCGGGGTGCGGATGCCACCGGTGATCACCAGCGTGACGTCGTCGGCCCCGGAGGAGTCCAGGTGTCGGCGCGCCCGCGCCAGCGCCGGGATGGTGGGTACGGAGATGTGGTCGCGGAAGATCGTCGGCGCGGCCCCGGTACCGCCGCCACGGCCGTCGAGGATCAGATAGTCCACGCCGATTTCCAGCACGGCGTCGATGTCCCGCTCGACGTGTTGCGCGCTCATCTTGTAGCCCACCGGGATTCCGCCGGACTCCTCGCGCACCCGGGCGGCGAAGTCCTTGAAGTGTTGCAGTGAGTCCCACTCCGGGAACCGGGCCGGCGAGATCGCCGAGGTCCCCGGGGCCAATCCCCGGACCTCGGCGATGCGGTCGACCACCTTGGTCCCGGGCAGGTGACCGCCGGTGCCGGTCTTGGCGCCCTGCCCGCCCTTGAAGTGGAATGCCTGCACCTTGTCCAGATGCTCGAAGCTCCAGCCGAAGCGGCCGGACGCCAGTTCGTAGAAGTACCTCGAATTGGCCTGCTGTTCCTCGGGGAGCATGCCGCCCTCACCCGAACAGATCCCGGTGCCGGCCAGGTCCGCTCCGGCAGCCAGGGCGGTCTTGGCTTCCTGAGACAGCGCGCCGAAGCTCATATCACTGACGAACAACGGGATCTCGAGCGTGAGCGGCCGGGCGGCACCGGGGCCGATCACGGTCTCGGTATTGACCGGCTCGTCCTCCAACAGCGGCAACCGGTGCAGCTGGGCGGGCAACAACTGGATCGAATCCCACGAGGGCAGTCGGTCCCGCGGCACCCCCATCGCGTCCACCGGGCCGTCGGGGCCCACCCGGTCGAGTCCATGCGCGGCGAGCTCGTGAATCTGCGTGACGAACGGCTCCTCGGGCGTATCGGAGGGCTTGATCCAGGTGCCCTGGTAACCGTCGTCGCCATACGGCTGCGGGTTCGCCGCAGCGAATGCGGACACCGCGGACTCGTCGACATAGACTTCGCCGTCGGTGACCCAGGCGGGAAACTTCGTCAGCGCCACGGACGGGTTGACCGGTGCGATACCGGTGGTGATGTCGTACCGCCATCCGTGCAGACCGCATACCACTGTGTCACCTTTGATCTGGCCCTCGGCCATGCGGGCGCCCCGATGTGCGCAGCGACCGTACAGCGCAGAGATGTCCTTGCCGACACGGATGAGGACCAGATCCACACCGGCGATCTGCACGTCGTGGGGCGTCCTCTCGGGGATGTCCGCCAGCCGGCCCACGTGGGCAACTTTCTCCGTTGCTGCGCTCATCGGCACGCCCTTCCGTTGTATTCGATGCTGTCACGCCCGCACGGACACATCGGGCTATTCACGAAATGCCCTGTGTTGGCGCATGGTTGGCCTTTCATAGCCGACATGACGTGCCCGCGGGCGGCAGTTCGAGGTGGATCAGGTAATCGGCGGCGATTGCGTTGACGCAGTCGTTGGTACCCGCTGTCACGATGGTGTGCCCTTCGCCCTCGACGGTGAGCAATGCGCTGCCCAGGGCGCTTGCCAGGCTGATGCCGCTGGCATGGGGCGTGGTGGGATCTCCGGTGATGGACACGACCAATGTCGTTGGAAGACCGGCGATCTCGGTGGCGTAGGGGCAACCGAGGGTGGGTTCGGCGGGCCAGTGTTCGCAGCCGTCGCGCGCTCCCGTCAGCTGCACCCCGGGATCCATGAACGGTGCCACCCCGAAAATGGCCGCCCGTAATTCGTCGCCCTCGGTCTCGCTGAGACGCTCCTCGTCCATGCAGTTGATCGCGTAGAGCGCTTCGGTGAAATTGGTCCACCGGCCCTCGGCGTCCCGGAGCGCGAAGTCGTAGGTCAGCTGCAGCAGCTCATCGCCGCGGCCCTGCTGCAGCTGTGCGATGCCGGCGATGACGCGCGGCCAGGCCGTCTCGGTGTACAGGCCGGAGATCACGCCGCCGATCGCCTCGTTGTAACTCAACTCGGATCCCAGCGCGGGAACAGGGGTGTCGTAGAGCGGACGCACAATCTGAGCGAATGTCTTGGTGGCACCTGCCGGGTCGTGGCCCAGCGGACAGATGGCCTGCGTGGCGCAATACGCGGCCATCTGTTCGAAGGAGCGCTGAAACCCGGCGAAGGCGCCGATCCGACGCTGCGCGGTGCCCAGGTGCGGGTCGATCGCCCCGTCGAGCAGCATGGCCCGTATGTTCTGCGGGAATTGCTCGGCGTACACGGCACCCAGCCGGGTCCCGTAGCTCTGGCCCAGGAAGGTCAGCTTCTCGTCCCCGAGAACGGCCCGCAACACGTCGATGTCCCGGGCTGCGTCGCGGGTGCCGACACTGGCCAGCACGTCGGCGCCACCCGAACCTGCGGCACAGCGGTCGACGATTGCCCGGGTATCCGCCTCCGTCCATTGGACAGTCGTGCCCTGGGTGGTCAGCGGTACGTCGCCCTCGTCGGCTTCGGTGTCGGTGTCGGTGAAGCAGTCGATGCTCGGCTCCGATCGGCCCACTCCGCGGGGATCCAGACCGACCAGGTCGAAGCTCTCGGTGACGGGGTTCTCGGCAAGCCCCAGCGAGGTGGCCGCGGCGGCGAACAGGCCCGAGCCGCCCGGCCCGCCGGGATTGATGACCAGCGAGCCGATCGCCTCGCCCCGGGCGGGCACCCGCATGACCGCGAGTCGCGCCGTCTTGCCCGACGGCTGTTGATAATTCAACGGCACCATCAGACGCCCACATTCGGCCGTGGGCGCGGCGGCGAACACCGCGGTCTCGATGGCTGTGCTGGCGTAATCATCACAGGTTTCCCAGGCGATCCGCTGCTCATAGAAGCGGTCCAAGGCGTTGGGCAGAGTACTTGCCGGCGCCGACGTACACGCCGTGAGCAAGACCGCCAGACTCAGGGCAGGAAGTATGGCTTGGGATTTCACGTGTTCTCCAAAAGGGAAGTGGCCGTAATGCATTGACCAAATGGTGGGTCAGTGCGCGGCCGGTGCTGAGGCGGCGGGCTGCTTGCCGCCGCGAGAAGTAGGGGGCGGGACGTACCCGCGGTCGGCGGCGAGGTCGGCGAGCAGCACCCGCAACCGTGATCTGCCGCGATGGATGCGGGACATGACGGTGCCCGGCGGCGTTCCGGTGATGGCGCAGATCTCCTTGTGGGACAGACCTTCGACGTCGGCGTAGTACACCGCCATCCGGAATATCTCCGGCAATTTGTCCAAGGCGGCCCTGATGTCGTCGTCGGGTAGGGATTCCAGGACGACCAGTTCCGCCGAGCGGAGCGATCGCGGCAACCGCGCGGCGTGGTCGGTCAGTTGCCATTCGTGGATCGTGCTCATCATGGTTTCGGTGGGACGGCGCATCCGCTTGCGATAGCCGCTGATGTGCGCGTTCGCCTGGATGCGCAGCAGCCAGCCGGCGAGATTGGTGCCGGGCTGGTAGCTCCGGAACCCTGCGTACGCCCGGATCATCGTCTCCTGGACCAGGTCTTCCGCGTCGGCCCGTTGTTGGGTCAGTCGCATTGCCGCGTTGAAGAGTCTGTCCAGGAGCGGGATCACCTCGCGCTCGAAACGGGCGGTCAGTTCGTCGTCGTCGGGTTGAGCGGGATGGCTCATGGGGGTGATTCCTAGGTTCGTCGGGCAGCATCGTCCTCGGCCCGGACTGTGGAGAACCCTTGTCTTTCAAAGGGGTACGAGAGTCGCGGTGAGGGAGTCGATCTGCGGGGCGAGAGCATCACACCGAGACCGGTCGGGTACGCGGTTGTTCTGTTGGCGGGTGCGTCGGACGCGAGCGTCAGACGGTTTATCGGGTGGAGGTCGTGTCGCCGAACTGGTGGCCAGTACGATACGGAACGGGTCGTCTCGTGTCAAGACGGGTCGTCCCGTCTTGCGGGGGCGGTGTCGAGGCCACGGCGCGGTATGGAATCGGTGCGCGATGGCGTTTACCGACTCGATGGGTACCACCAGCACCAACGCAATCGTTCGTCGTAGGCGCCCCGCCTTGGCCCTGGCCTTGGCGTTGACCATGGCGGCGACCGGGCTCACCGCCGCCGCCCAATTCGGAATGCCATGGGCGATGGGCGCAGGCGACCGCAACCACGTGTACGTCGGAGACGGTGGCCGTCAGCGATACCAGGTGCACGTCCCGCCACATCACGAGTGGGGCTCCGGGCTGCCGGTGGTCATGGCGATCCACGGGTGCGCGATGACCGGATTCGGGTGGAACTCGATGAAGGCGACCACTCAGCTCAACGGCCTGGCCGACCGCGAAGGATTCATCGTGGTCTATCCGACCCAGCGACTGCTCCGCGGCACGGTCAACTGTTGGGATTCGGGTGACCCGCGCGAACAACACCGCGGCAGTGGAGAACCCGCGCTGTTGGCCGGCGCCGCTCGACAGGTTGTCGCGGACTACGGGGCCGATCCGCACCGGGTCCATGTCGTGGGCGCCTCCTCCGGCGCCGGCACCGCTGTGATCCTCGCGGCAACCTATCCCGATCTGTTCGCGACGGTCACCTCCGTAGCGGGCGGCGAGTACGGGCTCAATCAGGTGCGCCCCGACGATCCGGACGCCACTCCGCCGGAGTACACCGCGCGTCAGGCGTGGGCCCAGATGGGACAGCGGGCCAGGCATGTGCCGATGCTCGTCATCCAGGGTGCGCAGGACGAGGTGGTGCCGCCGCTGGTCGCCGATCGCCTCGTTGCGCATTGGACCGCGGTGCAGGATCTGGTCGACGACGGCATGCTCAACGACAGTCTCGGCGTGGTCGAGCAAGTCCACAGAACGCCGGCTGGACCCGACCGCCACGCCTACACCCGCAGCACCCGGACCGCGGCAGATGGTGCCACGCTCGTCGAGTCGTATCTCGTCGAGGGCATGGGGCACTCCTGGCCCGGACCGTCCGGTGCCGGACTGTTCACCGACCACGCAGGACCCGATGCAAGTGTTCTCACTTGGGAATTCGCGAGGCAACATGCACTCTCCTAGCTGTCAAGGACCGCATCAGGTGGTGGTCCTCGTCCTCGAGGGGGCACTCCCGATGGACGTCGGGATCCCGGCGGAGGTGTTCCATCCGGAGACGGGGTTCGGATATGAGGTATCGGCGTGCGGGGTGAGCGCCGGTACCGTGCCGTCCCACGGAGGATTCGGTTTCACCGTCCCACGGGGACTCGACGCACTGGCCGAGGCGGACACGATCATCGTTCCCGGATATGCGCCGGCGGGCCGGCCGGTACCGGCACAGGTCCTGGAGGCGCTGCGCAGCGCGGCGTCCCGCGGGGCCCGCATCGCGTCGATCTGCTACGGCGCATTCGCCCTCGCGGAGGCGGGCCTGCTCGACGGTCTCAGCGCGACGACGCACTGGGACGCGGCCGACAAGCTCGCGCAGCGTCATCCCCAGATCACGGTCGAACCGAACGTGCTCTTCGTCGACGAGGGATCCGTCCTCACCTCGGCCGGGGCCGCCGCCGGTCTGGACCTGTGCCTGCACATGGTCCGGCGTGACCTCGGCGTGAGCGCCGCGAACGAGATCGCCCGCGGGCTGGTCACCGCGCCGTACAGGGCTGGGGGACAGGCTCAGTACCTGCCCAAGAGCACCTCGGCCGGCCAAGGCGAATCCCTTGCGGCGACCCGGGAATGGGCCATGACGCGGCTCGATGAGCAGATCACCGTCGCCGGACTCGCCGCGCATGCGCGGATGTCGCCACGGACGTTCCTGCGTCGTTTCACCGAAGAGACGGGCAGCACCCCGCTGCAGTGGGTTCTGCGGGCGCGGGTGGACACCGCCCGGGAACTCTTGGAGAGCACCCGCCTGCCGGTCGATCGGATCGCCGAAGAGGTCGGCCTGGGGACCGGATCGAACCTGCGGCTGCATTTCCGCCGGCTGCTCGATGTGTCGCCCACCGAGTACCGCGCCACCTTCGCCGGGCGGAGTTGATACCGCCCGCACGCTATGCGGCGCGCAGCGGAGGGAGCTCAACGGTGTCACCCGCTACGTCGATCGCGACCTTGCCGCGCAGGGTATACCGCTGCCGGTTCTCCAGGAGTTCGTGCGCCTCACCCACGCGGGCGAGCGGAAGCGTTGCGCCGATGACGGGTTTGACGAGGCCCCGTTCGACCAGGGTGGTGAGCGCGTTGAGCTTTCCCTGGTTCTGCCGGGTGAAGACGAAGTGATAGGCGGCGTTGCGGCCCCAGGCTTCGATGAGATTCTGTGGCTGCGCGATGTCGACGATGCTGATCACGCGCCCACCATCGGTGAGCGTGAGCGGGCTCTTGGTCAGCGTGTCGCCTCCGATCGTGTCGAAGACGACATCAACACCCTTGCCGCGGGTCAGATCGGCCACCGCTTCGACGTAGTCGGTCGAGGTGAAGTCGATGGCCGCATCCGCCCCGAGCGAGCGGACGAACTCGTGGGCGGCCGCTTTGGCGGTGGTGATCACCTGTGCACCAATTGCTTTCGCGGTCTGGATGGCAATTGTCCCGACCCCGCCGGTGCCGCCGTGGATGAGGATGGTCTCCCCGACGCTGAGTTGCGCGCGCGTGACCAGGGACTCCCAGACGGTGCCGCCGACCAGCGTGAGGCTGGCCGCTTCCAGATGATTGATGTTCTCCGGCTTGCGACCGACGAGGTCGACGTCGGCGACGTGCTGCTCGGCGTAGGAGCCTGGCCCGCCGAAGATCCGGGGCGTGTAGTAGACCGCGTCGCCGGGTGCGAACTCGGTCACGTCGGATCCGACTTCCTCGATCACGCCGGAGACGTCGTGTCCGATGATCGCCGGCAGCGGCACGTGATCCGCGTAGTCGCCGCGCCGGATCTGGTAGTCCAGCGGATTGACCGCAGTCGCATGCACATTGACCCGTACCTGGCGGGGCCCGACCTGTGGAACCGAGACGTCACGAAGCTCGAAAGCCTCGGGTCCTCCAAAACGGGCGAGTACGACGGCCTTCATCGGATCGGTCATATCGGTGTTCCTCACCGTTGTCCTGAGTGTGATTCGCCCAAGGGGGCGGTGAACTCAGTCTTGCGGGTGGGAGCACCGTCAGCTAGTGGCGGTTTCGCCAATAATCGCGAGGAAAATGACACGGCTGTCGCGACCCGGCACTCGAATCGGGACTACAGCGTCGGATCACCGGATTCGTCGTCCGGAATCAGTGCGCTGCGGTGTAGGCCTGCAGGACCGCCGCCGGTATCCGCCCGCGGGTCGATACGGTGTGCCCGTTCTCCGTGGCCCATTGCCGGATCGCACTCGTGCGCGCCGGGGCGGTGGTCTTGCCGGCGGACTTGCGGCGCGCACCGGCCGGTTTCGTGGCCTTGGCCTTTCGCGCGGTGGTCTTGGTCGACGCGCGTGCCGCCCGGGCCTCGCGGGATTGCGCCTTCTTGGCGGCGGTGATGTAGCGCGCGATGTCCTTGTCGAACTGGGCGCCGTTCTTCTTGGTCAGGACCAGGGTGTAGTCCTGGCCCCGGTACGAAAACTCGACGGTATCAACCGATTATGCGGAGATCGATGTGCCTTCGAGGTCGTCGACGTATTCGATGGTCACTATCTTGCCCACGGTTGTCCTTCCCAATGCAAACAAATCGTCCAGTGAAGCCGAGCGTGCGGGGCGAACCGCGAACGCTATGGGAAGGGGAGCATTGGCCGGTGGGCCACGACTGCGCGGGACAGCACCGAACGGCAGTGCTGTCCCGCGCGACCCGAAACGGCGTTGAATTTCAGCCTTCGATGGCGCCGTCGCGGATCAGGTCGGCGGCCTTCTCTCCGATCATGATCGCGGCGGCATTGGTGTTGACCGACACGACTCTCGGCATCACCGAGGCGTCCGCCACCCGTAGGCCGTCGAGACCGTGCACCCGCAGTTGGGGATCCACCACCGACTCCGCGCCGGAACCCATCCTGCAGGTGCCCACCGGGTGGAAGTAGGTGACGGCGGCGGTAGACAGGAAGGAACGCAACGCTTTCGGGTCGGAGGCGTCGGGGCCGGGCAGCACCTCGCGTGCACGCCATGGGGCGAACGGTTCACTGGCTGCGATCTCGCGCGCCACCCCGATGCCCTCGACCATCCGCCGCAGGTCGGACTCCGCTCCGAGGTAGTTCGGGTCGATGAGCGGTGGGGTCTGCGGATGCGGCCCTGCGAGCCGAATCGACCCGCGCGCTTCCGGCACCATCACGGCTACTCCGAACGTGAAGCTGTTCGCGGGGGCGGACAGGTGCGGCGGGTTGAACGGCACGTGGATGAACATCATCTGCATGTCGGGGCCTGCCATGGACGCGTCGCTGCGCCACGTCATCGACGTCTCGGCGTGGTTGGTCTGTCCGACCGGTAACGGCTGCGCGGCTTCGTAGACCACTCCACACGCTGGGTGGTCGTGCAGGTTTCGGCCGACCCCCGGCAGGTTGTGGACGACCTCGACGCCGACGGCTTCGAGTTCGGCCGCCGGACCCACTCCGGACAACAGGAGCAGTCTCGGAGAGTCGACCGCCCCTGCGCTGACGATCACCTCGGCATGGGCGTATGCCGAGACGGTCCGCCCCATCTGTTCGAACTCAACTCCGGTACAGCGGTTGCCGTCGATGATCAGCCTGCGGGCACGGGCGCTGGTGACCACCGTCAGATTGGGTCGGTCGCCGCGCACCGGGTGCAGATACGCCCGTGCGGTGCTCTGTCGTGCGCCACCGGTGATCGACAGATCGTGCCAACCCGCACCCTCGGCGCACGAGCCGTTGAAATCGTCGGTGAGCGGAAACCCTGCTGCGACGGCTCCGCGCAGAAATACCTCGGACAGCGGGTTGGCGATGTCGGGAGCGGCCGGCGCCGGCCGCATCGGACCGTCTGCGCCACGGAACTGCGGATCGCCGCCCTGCACCGTCTCCATGCGCTTGAAATACGGAAGAACCGACTCGTAGTCCCAGCCGGCACAGTTCCAGCTGTTGAAATCGTTCGGGTGCCCACGCAGGAACACCATCGCGTTGATGCTGCTGCTTCCCCCGAGCGTGTGGCCCCTCGGCCAGTCGTGTCGGAGCCCGGCGGTGCCCGGTTGCGGAACCGTGCTGTAGGCGTAGTCGACCTCGGTACCCCACAGTGCCGGCCACGCGAGCGGCGCGTCGATCTCCGGCCTGGTGTCCTCGGGACCGGATTCCAACAACAACACCGTGGTGTCTGGGTTCTCGGACAACCGTGCCGCCAGTACGCATCCGGCGGATCCGGCGCCGATGACGATGTAGTCGTGGTGCAGCGGCCCATCTGCGTGGGTTTTGTCGGTGTTCACAGGTGTCGCACTTTTCTTTGAGGTGGGGGGCGGCCGCAGGCCGAACCCGTTGATGTGGTGGATATTCGAAGAACTGGAGTGCGCCCGGACAGCGCGCTCAGCGCGGGCCGCCGAGCTCGACCGGCAGGCTCACCAGCCCGCGCATCAGCGCGCTCGGGCGATAAGTCAGCGGCTCATCGGCGGCCAGTTCGATGTGGCTGAAGCGCGTCAGCAGTCCGTCGAGCGCGATCTCGGCTTCCATCCGGGCCAGCGGAGCCCCGATGCAGTGGTGAATGCCGTGACCGAACGCGAGATGACGGTTGTCCGTGCGGGAAACATTGAAAGCGTCGGGGTCGTGGAACTGAAGTTCGTCGCGATTGGCACCCAGAAGGGCGATGATGACCAGCTCGCCGGCCGGGATCTCGATATCGCCGACGCGGACCGGCTCACCGGTGAAGCGGGCGGTCGCGGTACTGAGTGGGCTTTCGCAACGCAGCATCTCCTCGATTGCGGAGGGAAGCAGGGTTCTGTCGGCGCGCACCGCCGTCATCTGCGCCGGGTTGCGCAGCAGCGCCAGTACACCGCTGGCGATCAGGTTCACCGTCGTCTCGAAGCCGGCGACGATCAGCAGAAACGCCGTCCCCAGCAGCTCGTCCTCGGTCAGGCGATCACCGTCGTCGCGCAGATGGACGAGATGGCCGAGCACATCTTTGGCCGGCTCCTTCCGCTTGGCGGCAACGATCGATTGCAGGAGCTGCGTCAGCTCCTGCTGTGCGGCGTCCACCTCTGCCGGAACGCTGGTGTTGAAGATCGGCATCACGAGCGAAGAGAACCGCTCGCGTGATTCCGGTGGGACACCGAGCAATTCGCTGATCACCCGCAGCGGCAGCGGCTGAGCGAACGACTGCACGAGGTCGACGCGTCCGGGTGCCCGACGGCTCATCGCGGCGAGCAGATCGTCGGCGATGCCGACGACGGCCGGACGCAATCCGCGCACTGTACGTGCCGTGAACGCCGCGGTGACGAGGCGGCGTAACCGCGTGTGGTCCGGCGGATCTCGAAACAACATGTTGTCGCCCAGTACCGTGCCGATGGTGGTGGGGTGGCTCGGGGGGAAGAGACTGCTGGCGGTCGGGCCGTGTTTCTTCAACCGGGGATCGGCGAGCAGCTTTCGTGCCTCGGCGTAGCCCGTGACCATCCAGACGTCCGCACCGCTCCACATCCGCACCCGGTGCACCGCGCCGCGGCGCCGTAGCTCTGCATACACCGCGTGAGGGTCTTGGAAGAACGAATCATCCAGCGTGAATGGGGTTTGTCCGCGTCGATCGCTGATCTGCTGCACGTTCATAGTGCCATCCTGGCCACGCCGTAACGACCTGCCCAGGCAGCGTTTTTCCTAGCACCAGGAGAGCTACCCGGAGCGCCGGCACGCGGAGCGCTGCCAACGAGATCAGTCGAACATGACCACCGCGCGCCCGACGATATCGCCGCGACCGAGGGCTTCGAGACTGTCGTTGATGTCATCGAACTTCGTTGTCACCACATTGTGTTTGAGCTTCCCCTCGCTGGCGAGAGCCAGCACCTCCTGCAGGTCGGCGCGGTTCCCCCAGAACGACCCGAAGTAGGACCGCTCGCCGCTGACGAAGGGAAACAGCGGCAGTTCCACCGTCGTCCCCATCAAGCCGACCTGCGAGAGGGCGCCCTCGATCGCGAGGATCGACGCGGCCAGACCAAGTGACTCCGATACCCCCGGAGCTCGCGCAATGGTGGCCGGGTAGACATCGTGTGGGCACTTTGTATGCGATCCGCACATACTCTGAGGAGCCACCGCCAGATGAGAAGGCGACCCCAATTGCGGTGTCCACCAGCGTTCTTGTGAGAGCGTGTACGCGCCGGTGCCGCGTTGCGGATCGGAACACGTGCAGCCCGGCGGCCCAGCAGAACGGTGCTACTCGCACACCAGACTCTGTGAATTCTGCTGCTGACGGACCGTTGGTGCGCGACTTACCCTGATCGAGTGGCAAGCAAGAACACGCCGCTCGCGGAGTTTCTTCGGCAACACCGGGCCAAGATTCAGCCGACCGACGTCGGGCTGCCGGCGGGACGCCGCCGGCGCGTGACGGGGCTGCGTAGGGAAGAGGTGGCGAGCCTGGCCGGCATCAGTGTCGACTACTACCACCGCATCGAACAAGGACGGGAACGGCCGTCCGACCAGGTGATCGATGCGATTGGCCGTACGCTGCGGCTCAATCCTGACGCCGTGAGGTACCTGCGGAGCCTGGTGGCGGACTGTGCATCCCGGCGGGCAGTCGTTAAACCGAAGCGGTCGATCAATCCTGCGCTGCAGGTCCTGATCGACACTTGGCACCTCTCTCCGGCGAGCATCCACGACGGCTCCGTGAACGTGGTGATGGCCAACGGATGTGCTGCCGCGTTGTCGGAGAGCTTCGGGGTTGGCGGGAATCCACTGCGCAGCCTGTTCCTCGACGAGCACTTGCGCGAGTTCTACCGCGACTGGGACGGTCTCACGGCGTGGGCGGTGCGCTGGCTTCGTGACTTCGCCGGCCACCACCCAGAGCCGGAGCTGGCCGCGTTGATCGAAGAACTGCGCACGCAGAGTCCACGCTTCCGCACGTTGTGGGCTGGCTACGACGTCAAGCGTCACGGTCGCGGCCTGCTGTTGATCAACCACCAGCAGGTTGGACCGCTCGATCTGCATTTTCAGCACCTGGCGCTGCGCGGTAGCGAGTACGTCATGGTGGTCTACTGGGCGGACCCCGGCTCGCCGTCGGAGGCGGCGTTGCGGGCGTTGAGCGAGTGCCGGTTGTCAGACAGGCGCTGACGGCGTCAGTCGTCGCCAGTCCCGGACGGTGTCCGCGCCCGCGACTGGTGCACCTTCAACGCGAGTTGCAGCGGGAACCACTCCGACGGCTCCATCACGTCGACGCCGCTGAGGTCGGCGGCCCGCGCCAGACGCTGGGACAAGGTGTTGCGGTGCACGAAAAGCTCACGGCTGGCGACACTCTGGCTGCGATAGTGCAGGAACACCGCCAACGTATCGAGGAGTTCGGTGCCCTTGACCCGGTCGTACTCGGCGATGCGAGAGATCGCCGTGGCATAGCGATCACGAATCGAGTCGACGCCGGAGACCCGCATCAGCAGCAGGTGCTGCCCGACGTCGTCGAGGGTGAAGACCCCGTTCGGGTTGTCGAGCCGGCTGCCGATCGCCATCGCCTCCCGCGCCTCGGCCAGAGCGCTCCCGAGCTCCGCCAGCGCCGAAACAGGTTTGGATACACCGAACGTGACGGCGTGTCCAGCGGCCCGCAGCCGCGAACACACCTCCAGCAGTGGCATCCGCAACGTGTCGATCGACGCGTCGTCGCCCTGCCACGGCACCACCGCCACCGTCTGATTCGGAGTCGATGCGAACAGGCTGCCCGACGGTAGTACCGCGCCGTCGGCCAGGAGCTCTCCGAGCGCGGGGGTGATCGGCCGCGTCTCGCCCCGGCGCAGCGCCAACGTGGATGCGCTGGCCACCACGAACACATGGCTGGCGGCGGTGTCCAACCCGAGCGCTGCGGCGCGGCGCCGCAACTCCTCGGCGCTGAGCCGGCCCTGGGTGAGGTCGCGCAGGAACCAGTTCAGCCTGTTGCGGGAGGACAGTTCATCGGTCAGCATCGCCAATCGGATCGCCACAGCGGCCTGATGCGCCACCGCCCCGGCCAACGCGGTCTCGGCGGTGGTGAAACGCGTGGCGGTCAGCCGATAGCAGGCCAGCAGGCCGAACTCCTCGGCACCGACGCGTACCGGGCAGCTTGTCACCGCGCCGGCGATGCCGTCGAATGCGCGGTTCACCGATTGCGCGGCGCTGCGCCAGTCGGCGATCCCGTTGCGGACGTCCATGTCGACGGTGAGCAACTCGGCGTGCAGCGTTTCGACTTCGGCTCCCGGCGCGTCGGTGCGCACCTTCGTGTGCATTCGGTCCGCGCCCGATGGGTCGGTCACGAGGGCGACCGCGACGTCGACCTCCGCGGCTTCGGTGAGGAACCCGACCGCGTAGTCGATCGTCGAGCCGGTCGACGTCCCCGAGGCGACCATCGACGCCAACTCGGTGAGCCCGTCGGCCACCGCGGTCAGTCGACTGCCCGCCTGACGCTCTCGGGCCGTGTCGAACACCGGCGCGACCAACGCGGCCATCCGCTCGACGAACGCCACCTCACCGGGATCGAAACGGTTACCGGCGGTCGCCCACACCGTGATGCAGCCCAGTGGCTCGGCGCGGGACGAGACGATCGGCACCGAGAAGATCGCACCGTAGCGCTCCTCGCCGATTCCCGGGTAGGGCTGAAATCGCGGGTCCTCGGCAGGCTCATCGGGCACCAGGTAGCTCTGCTTGGTGGCGGCGACCCAGCCGGTGACGCCCTCTCCGTAGGCCAACCGCAGCGCGCCCACATGCTCGGCGGCGGGGCTTTCGGTGGCACCTGTCAGGACGAGTTCCTTGGTCGCGGTGTCGTAGACGTAGGCGTAGGCATCGCGATTGCCCCGTCCCGCCTGGATCGCTTCGGCGAGGCCCTGGGCGACCACCGAAACGTCGTCGGAGGCGGCGAGGATCCGCGCCATGTGCTCGACGGCGCGCAGCTCCACCTGCGGCAGCGACTCATCGGCCATGGCCCATCGTAGTTCGCCGACTCCGTGACCGGGAGGCATTGCGGGCAACTCAGATGCGGGTCAGATAGCGTCCGGTCTCCCAATCGCTGACCGCCTCGCGGTGGCGGTCGCGTTCCCAGATCCGCGATGCCAGATAGTGGTCGACGAAAGCGTCGCCGAATGCGGTACGGGCGGTGGTGCTTTGCGCGAGTGCGTCGACGGCCTCGGCCAGTGAGTGCGGAAGCGGTGCGGCATCGCCCTCGTAGGCGTTGCCGTGGACCGGCTCCGGCGGCTCCAACTGATTCTCCACCCCGTGCAGCACCCCGGCCACACACGCCGCCAACGCAAGATAGGGGTTGGCGTCGGCGCCGGGCACCCGGTTCTCCATCCGGCAGGCCGCTTCGTCATGGGCGATGGCCCGCAGGGCGGCGGTGCGGTTGTCGGTGCCCCACGCCGCCGATACCGGAGACCACGATCCGGGGACCCGTCGCTTGTAGGAGTTGATCGTCGGACAGTACAGCGCGGTGAAGTCGCTCATCGTGGCCAATTGGCCGGCCACCGCCTGGCGCATCAGCGTCGACGGGCCGTCACCGTCCCACATCGCGTTGCGGGTCGGTGTCGCCAGCGACTGCATGCTCTGGTGGATATGGGCGCTCGAACCGGCCGCATCGGTGGCCACTTTCGCCATGAAGGTGGCGAGATAACCGTGCTGCTCGGCGATCCGGCGGACACCGTTCTTGTAGATCGCCACCCGGTCGGCGGTGGTGAGCACGTCGGCGTGTTCGATGTTGATCTCGATCTGGCCGGCGCCGTACTCGGTGTTGGACGCCAGGATGGGGATGTCGCAGGCGCGCATGCCCTCCCGGATGGCGCCGATGACGTGTTCGAGCGCGCTGTGCCGGTGCAGGCTGAAGGTTGCGATGCCCGGTGCGGCCGGTGTGAGGTTCCGGTAGCCCTTTTCCGCTGCCGTTTCCGGCGTCTCGCGATACAGGTAGAACTCCAGTTCGTAGCCGGCCGTGAGCTGGTAGCCGAGTGCCGCGGCGCGGGCCACCTGTCGGGCCAGGACGGTGCGCGGAACGACCGGCACCTCGGACCCGTCGGTATGCACGACGTCGCACAGCACGAAGGCATGTCCTGGCTCCCAGGGCACCGGCCGCAGGGTGGTCAGGTCCGGCATCAGCACCACATCGGAATAGCCGGTGTGCCAACCGGATAGCGTGAAACAGTCCATCAGCGTGTCTGCGATGTCCCAGCCGAAGACGATGTTGGGGATCGACGATCCTCGACTGGCGATCGAGTCGAGGAAGAAGTCGGCGGGCACGAACTTGCCGCGCATCTGTCCGTCGAGATCGGTCATTCCGAACTGCACCGTGGTGATCTGATGGCGTTCGAACAGCGCACGGGCTGCGTCCACGGTGTGGACCGCCTGTCCGTTCATCGCGCCGGTTTGCGCGGTTCCGATCGATGTGTTGGTCATTGCCGAACTCCTTTTCGAAGCGACGGAGTCACCTGACATCGACTGCGTCGTCGCCCCCCACCGGCGGTGGTTCGGGTGCATGGCCAACCTAACCCGGCTGCGTCAACGCGGTCTGCGTGCAATGTGTCCATAGTTTCATGGCGAGCGGGGATGGGACCTCCTGCGGCGACATAGCTTCTGCTCACAGCCGGAGCGACGATCGGTCGTCGGCACCGCGAGCGGAGGATGACGCGGAATGCCCAAGTGGTGCGACATGAATCGCGATGAGGTGGCGGCGGCCGCCCGGTCAGGAGCCGTCGCGGTGTTGCCGCTGGGCGCGATTGAGCAGCACGGCGCCCACCTGCCCACCGGCACCGACGTCCTCCTGGCTGTCGCCGCCGCTGACGCCGCCGTCGCGCGCACGGGCGATGTCGTGCTCCCTGCGTTGGCGTACGGCTGTTCGCTCGGGCACACCGCGCACTGGCCAGGCACGTTGTCGCTGTCGGTGGCGACGTTGACCGCGATCGTCACCGACATCGGACGCTGGGTGGTCACGTCCGGATTCCGAAAGCTCGTGGTGATCAACTCCCACGCCACCAACGGACCCTCCGCGCAGAGCGCTCTGCTCACTCTGCGCCATGAGAACCCCTCGCTGCGAACGTGTTTCGCGTCGCTGTACGACATCAGCCCGGAGGCTCGCGCGGGGTACTTCAGCGACGCCGACGATCCGCACGCGAACGTGGCCGAGACCTCGATGGTGCTGCATCTCGACCCGGAACTGGTCATGCTCGACCGGGCGGTCGACGAGGAAGACCGCACCTTCAGCCGCGTGCTGACCTATCCGATGCCCGATGTGACACGCAGCGGCGTCGTCGGCCAGCCCACAGCGGCCACCGTGGACTCCGGCACGGCCCTCTTCGCCGCGGTCGTCGACGGAGTCACTCGGTTGCTGGAGCAGGTCCGCGCCGAGACCGAACCGATGTCCGACCCCGCGGCGAAGCTGCCGTCGGGCGACCAGCACAGCCCAACGAAAGGACCGTCATGAACATCCCCTTCCGCAGCCTCGTCACCACCGCCGCCGCAACCGCGGCGTTCCTCGCCGCCATCGCCCCCGGCGGGCCCGCACACGCTCAACCCGCGGAGGTGAAGAACGTCGTGCTTGTGCACGGCGCCTTCGCCGACGGGTCCGGCTGGCGCGGCGTCTACGACGAGCTGGTGGCCCGCGGGTATCGGGTCACGATCGTGCAGAATCCGCTCACCGCGCTGAGCGACGACATCGCCGCGACCCAGCGGGTCGTCGCCCGACAGGACGGCCCCACCCTGCTCGTCGGACACTCCTATGGCGGCGCCGTGATCACCGCGGTCGGAGTGGACCCGAAGGTCACCGGGCTGGTCTACGTCTCCGGACTGGCGCCGGATGTCGGGGAGACGATCGGCCAGCAGTACGCCGATTTCCCCGCCCCTCCCAGTTTCGTGATCGAGACCGGGCCCGACGGTTTCGGGTTCTTGAATGAGGAGAAGTTAAAAGCCGGCTTCGCCGGGGACACCACCGACGAGGTCGCCGCGTTCCTCCGCGATGCCCAGGTGCCGATCAACATGTCCATCTTCGGCGACACCTTCACCGATGCGGCGTGGCGAACCAAGCCCAGCTGGGCTGTGGTTGCCACTCAGGACGAGGCGATCGATCCGCGGATGCTGCGGCAGACCGCCGAGCGGATCGGCGCGCAGATCACCGAGGTCGACGGCAGTCACGTCGCGTTCCTGACCCATCCCCGCGTCGTCGCCGACGTGATCGACAGGGCCGCGAAGGAATCGGCTCAGGTTTGATGCGCGCCATGGTGGTGACAACGCTGCCTGGATCACCGTTGCGCACAGCGCCACGATGGTCGTATGGCCGTCGATCCGGATCGCACCGGTGAATTCTTCAGGCGGACAGTGTTTTCCATTGTACGCGCTGCCGCGCATGCTCAGGCGCTGGAAATGCAGATCGAGCGGCCCGGCCGGCGGGTGGTTGATCGCCAGGAGGCCGCGACTGTGACGCCTGACGTCCCACTTCGGGCTGCAGCACGCCGAGTTTCGCCGCCGGACCCCGGCGCCGCTCCCCACGGAGGCGTTCGCTCGGGCTCCACGTCGAGGCATCGGAACTCGTTCTCGCGCCGCAGTTCTCGGACTCGCCATGACCTCGTCGCGCGCCACTGCGGTGACGGATGCTGTCGGCGAAGGCGCCGTGACCGGCGGTGTTCAACCGTGTCGTAGGCTCATAGCGTGGTCGACCTCGCCTATGTCATCGCCGGATCCGAAGCAACCGGCGGCGCCGGCCTGCAGGCAGATCTGCGCACCTTTCAACAGCTCGGCACGTACGGCGTGGGCACCGTCACGTGCATCGTGTCCTTCGACCCGAAGGCGAACTGGGCGCACCGATTCGTTCCCGTTGAGCAGCAGGTCGTCGCGGACCAGATCGAAGCGGCGACATCGGCCTATGACCTCGATGTCGTCAAGATCGGCATGCTGGGCACCCCTGCGACGATCGACGTCGTCGCAGAGGCCCTGGCCTCCCAGACCTGGCGACACATCGTCGTCGACCCGGTTCTGATCTGCAAGGGCCAGGAGCCCGGAGCCGCCCTCGACACCGACACCGCTCTGCGCCGCCAGATCCTGCCGCTGGCGACCGTCGTCACGCCCAACCTGTTCGAAGCCCGCACACTCGCCGGAATGGATGACATCTCCTCGATTGAGGATCTCATCGAGGCGGCCCGGCGTATCGCCGATCTGGGACCGAAGTATGTCGTAGTGAAAGGCGGCGTCGAGTTTCCCGGTGACGACGCGGTCGACGTCCTCTTCGACGGCGACGACGCCAGCGTGCTGCGGGCACCGAAGGTCGGCAATGCCCGCGTCGCCGGAGCAGGATGCACGCTCGCCGCGGCGATCACCGCCGAGCTCGCCAAGGGGGCCGAGGTCCCTGCCGCGGTACGGCGGGCCAAGGAGTTCACCACGGCCGGAATCGTCCAGCGGATCGGCGGCAACGCACCGTTCGACGCCGTCTGGCAGGGTGCATCCGGCGCACAGGCGTAACGGCTCGCCCCACGGCCGTGGCGGTGCGCCACCCATGATGCCGCGAGCACCGGAGCGCGTCGATCGGCACACACATGCACGCGCGGGTGGACATCACCGTGACCAGTTCGTAGCCTGTCCCGGGGGCTACAGGCGGACCAGGGGTCAGGTCCGTGCATCGAGGGATAGAGACAAATCGAGTGACCGGGCTTCGCCATACCCTTCGTCGAGCGGCGTGCGGTGCTGCCGCCGCGTGCCTGGTGCTGGGCATATCGATGGGCGATGTGAAGGCCGATCCCGCCGATGACGCACTGACCAAACTCAAGGAGCTGTCCAGTCAGGCGGTGCAGACCCGCGAGTCCGTCACCAACGCCCAGCACGACGCCGACGCCAAGCTGGCTGAGCAGACCGCAGCAGAAGACCGCCACCGCGCTGACCTGGACGCCCTCGCGGCCGCCAACGCCCAGCTTGAGCCCCACCAGGCCGCATACGACCGGATCGCGGCGATGACCTACATGAGCGGCCGCACCGGGCAGATGGCGGCGGTGCTCACCGCGACCTCGCCGCAGCAGCTGATCGACGGACTGTCGGTGCAGCGGACGGTGTCCATCGAGGCCGCCAACCAGATGAAGGCCTTCCACGCGGCACGTGAGCTCGCGGCCGGCGCCGCGCAGGCCTCCGAGAAATCGGCCGCCGACGCCCGCGCCAAGGCGGAGCAGGCCGCCGCGACGCGCGCAGAACTTCAGGCCAAGTGGAGTGAACTGCTGAAACAGATCGCCGCCGCCGAGGCGCAGTACGCGGCATTGACACCGCAGCAGCAGGCAGTGGTCGACAGCATGCCGCCACCCCCGATTGCACCCGCTCCGGAGGATCCGGCGATCGCCGCGATGCCCGGTGACGTTGCGCCACCCCCCGCGGCCCCGGAACCGCTGCTCGCCGACATCCCCGAGGCGCTGCCGGTCGGCGTCGCCTCCGAGATGGGCCTGCAGCGCAACACAATCCTGGCGGCTCGGGCGATCAGCGCGCAGTTTCCGCAGATCGCCGAGATCGGCGGAGTCCGGCCGGACTCGAAGCCCTGGCATCCGAGCGGCTTGGCGATCGACGTGATGATTCCCAATCCCACCAGCCCAGAGGGCATCGCGCTCGGCGATGCGATCCTCGCGTACGCGCTGAGTAACGCTGGCCGATTCGGGTTGCAGGATGCCATCTGGCGCGGCACCTACTACACCCCGGCCGGTCCGCAGGCGACGGGTTACGGCCACTACGACCACGTGCACGTCACGACCACACCTCGCCGTTAGCCGTCGCCCCCGCCCGTCATACTGCAACCGTGACGAAGAAGCGGGACACATCACCTAAGCGGGGATGGCTGTCGCCGAACCAGCAGCGCGCCTGGGTCGCCTATATGCGGGTGCAACTGCGGCTGAGTTACGAGATGAACCGCCAGTTGCAGGCCGACTCGGGATTGTCACTGGCCGACTATGACGTGCTGGTGGCGCTCAGCGACGAGGACCAGGGCATGCGCGTCAGTGACCTGGCCGCGCAGATCGGCTGGGAACGCAGCAGGCTGTCACATCAATTGCGGCGCATGGAGGAACGCGGACTCACCGAGCGTCGCCCGAACGCCGAGGACCGTCGCACCACCAACGTCGTGCTCACGGCGACTGGTCGGCGGGCGATCGTCGAGGCCGCGCCAGGACACGTCGACCTCGTGCGCACCATGTTCTTCGATCCTCTGCCCGAGAACCTGCTCGGCCCGTTCACCGCCGCGCTGGAGCACATTCACGTGAACCTCAACCACAACAGTTCGCTGCCGCCCGCTCCCAAGTAACCGGTGCACCTGGACGGAACCGGGGCCGCCGGGAATAGGTGATATATCACCGATGTTGTAGCGGGCGAAGCGCACCAACCACACGAACGGAGCCCGACAATGGGACAGCTCGACGGCAGGACAGCACTGGTCACCGGCGGAAACTCGGGCATCGGCCTGGCGACGGCCAAGCGCCTGGCCGATGAGGGCGCGTATGTCTTCATCACCGGACGCGACCGCAAACGCCTCGACGAGGCCGCCGCCAAGATCGGCGCGCACGGCGTGCAGAGCGACATCAGCAAGCCGGAGGAACTGGACGCCCTGGCCGCCGAGATCGCCGAGCGCGGAAAGGGCCTCGATGTCCTCTTCGCCAACGCCGGCGGCGGCGATTTCGCCACGCTCGCCGAGGTGACACCGCAGCACTACCGGGACAACTTCGACCGCAATGTCGCAGGCACGGTGTTCACCGTGCAGAAGGCGCTGCCGCTGCTCAATGCGGGCGCCTCGGTCGTGCTGGCCGGATCCACCGCCCCCTCCAAGGGCATCCCGGCGTTCGGCCTCTACGCCGCGTCCAAGGCCGCCATCCGATCCCTGGGCCGCACCTGGGCCGCCGAGTTGGCCGACCGCAAGATCCGGGTGAACACCATCATTCCCGGTCCGATCGAAACCCCCGGACTCACCGGCCTGGCACCAGAGGGTGAACAGCAGGCCCTGCTCGACAGCTGGGCGGAGCAGGTGCCGATGAAGCGGGTGGGCCATCCTGACGAGATCGCCGCCGCGGTGCTGTTCCTGGCCTCGGACCAGAGCAGCTTCATGACCGGAGCAGAGCTGGTCGTCGATGGTGGGCAGATCCAGATCTGACGAGGCCCGAACCGTCCGGGGCCTCCGTAGGGGGTCCCGGCGCGACCCGCCCTCGTTGACAGTGCCGAACCCTCCGTCGTAGCATTCTGACTACACCTGTTGTCAGAGGAGGAGGGCCTCCTGCCATGAGCGGGCCGATCCCGACGCGCCACCCGGACCGTCCACGGCCGATTCCGGCCGGCGTTCGCACCATCGCTACGGCGCTGGCGATCAAGGACCCGACGCCCCAGCAGTGGCAGGTCCTCGGGGAACGGCTCACCGTCGGCGACGAACCGATGGACCGCCTGGTCGAGTGGATGGCCGAAGCGGGGATGGAAGACACGCGGCCGTTGTTCGAGCGAGCGCTCCACGACGGCATCGCGAGCCTCGAAGACGCCCCAGGACCGCTGCGCGACTTCTTCGACACCTATGAGGCGCTGCCGGACTGGGTGGACATGGACACCGTCCGCAGGGGGCAGCGCGCACTGCGGCGCGGTGGGGCCGACGGCATGTACGTCGCCCGGGATGTGTCCCTGCTGGGCGGCTACCAGTTCTCCGGATTCAACAAGACGCTGATTCGCACCGGTGCTCTGGAGAAGGGCTCCAACAAGCGGTTCGCCGAGACCATGCAGTGGGCCATGGACGTCATCGCCGAAGACGGACTCGGGCCGCGAGGTGTCGGATACCGGTCCACCATCCGGGTGCGGCTGATCCATTCCTTCGTCCGGCGCCATGTGTCGGCCATGCCGGACTGGCGCGCCGACGAGTGGGGGCTGCCGGTCAATCAGACCGACATGGCCGCGACGCTGGTCGGCGCCCTCGTCGCACCGGCCGTGGGCGCGCTCGGCATGGGTGTGGTGCTGTCACCGTCAGAATACAGGGCGGTCGCCCACCTGACCCGCTACGTCGGCTGGCTGATCGGCGTCGAAGACCAATGGCTGCCAAGGGATTTCCGCGACAGCGTCCGAGTCCTCGCGCACACGCTGTCCGCGCTGGCCGCGCCCGACGAATCCACCAGGCAACTGGCCGTCCCCATGATCGAGGACCCACTGGCCTGGCACTACGACGCCCTTCCGGGTCTGCGCCGCAGGCTCGCGCGCGCTCAGCACCTGTCGATCACCAGCGCCTTCCTGGGCCGGCGCGCGGTACGGTCCCTGGGCCTGCCGTCCTACTCGTTGCCGTGGTATCCGCTGCTGCGACTGCCGCTGAACCTGTCGCGCAGCCTCACAGCGCTCACCGTGCCGGGCGGCATGGAGCGTGCCGACCACAGGGGCCGCCGCGAGCATCGGAAGTTGTTGCGCACCATGATCGGTGACGACGCCTCGGCCACCATCGGTGAGTCTGCCGCACACGTCAGCCACGTCGCCTGAGCCCCGACGCCGTCCGCGCGGTCAGCGCGGTCAGCGCACCAGAGTCGCGCCGCCGTCGAGACGGATCTGCTGTCCGGTCATGAACCGTGACTCGTCGGCAAGCAGATACAGTGCGGCATAAGCGGATTCCCAGACGGTGCCGCGTCCCATCTTGAGCTTGACGACCTCGCTGTGTCGCTGAGCCGCCTCGTCGGCATCGACCCCGAACAGTGACTGCGACGCCTGCTGGGCCAGCACGGAGTTGATGGGACCCAACATCAACGTGTTGACGCGGATGCCGGCCCCGGCGTACTGCACGGCGGCGATCTCGGTGATCTGGTTAAGCCCGCACTTCCCCAACGCGTACGGCATGATGCCGACGTTCAGGCCGATCTCGTTCTTGACACTGGCGATCGATGAGATGTTCACGATGCTGCCCGCGGTGTCGCCGTCGTTCTTCTCCATGCACTGCGCGGCAAAGAGATTGCAGTGATAACAGCCGAGCATGTTGACGTTGAGGCCGTAGTTGAAGTTCTCGACCGTCATCGAGTTCGTCTCGAAGTCGAACGGCGGATTCGTCGCGACGCTGTAGACCATGCCGTCCACGCGGCCGCTGGTCGCCATGGCCGTGTCGAAGATGCGCCGGCAGTCGTCCTCGTGGGCGACGTTGGCCTCGATGGCGTACGCACGGCCGCCCTCGGCAACGATCATCTCGACCGTCTCCTTCACAGACGCCGGGTTCAGGTCCACCGCGACCACTTCGGCACCGTGGCGTGCGGCCAGGAGCGAGATCGCCCGCCCGTTGCCCATGCCGGGACCGTCGCTCTGTCCGGCGCCCACCACGACGACGACCTTGTCGGACAGGTCGAACGCGGTGCGTCCCCTCTGGTGGAAGTCAATCGACACGATGGTCCTCTTTCCGTGTGTAACAGGCGCCACGACAGGTGGCCGTCATGCGTAACCAACTGACCAAACGTAAAGTTTCTCCTGACCAAACGTACAGCAGGTTCCTGTACGCCTGGTCAGCTAGAGTGTGTGATGTCAGTGACTCCAGAAAGGCACCTGTGTGAGCGGTCACTCATCGGAGTCCAGCGGACCCACCCGGCAGCGCCTGATCGACGTCGCGATCGAACTGTTCAAGCAGAACAGCGTCGCCGGCACGTCACTGCAGATGATCTCCGATGAACTGGGGCTGACCAAGTCCGCGATCTACCACCACTTCCGCACCCGCGATGAGCTTCTGACCGCCGTGATGGAGCCGCTGATCACCGAGGTCGCCGCACTGGTCGCCGCCGCAGAGGTACACCGCGGCGCGCGCGCCCGCGCCGACCACATGCTCGTCGGCTACGCCTCGCTGGCCGCATCGCAGCGCGAGGTCCTGTCGCTGCTCTCCGGCGATCCCGGCGTGGTCGCCCTGTTGCGCACTCGCACCGAGTGGGCCGCCGTCGTCGAACGCCAGATGGCGCTGTTCGCTGATGTCGAACCCGGCTTGGGCGGGCAGGTGAAGGCGGCGCTGGTGATGTCGGGGATCGCGTCGGCCGCAGGCGTCGACTTCGGCGACGTGGACGAGGCGGCCCTGCGTGACGAACTGATCGCGGCCGGCCGTCGCACCCTCGGCCTCCGAGCGCCCCAGGGACGAACCGGTGTCTAGATCCTGCCGCCGGGGAACATCGCCTTGACGGCCTGCGTGATGTTGGCGCGGGCGGCGGCGTCACTGGTGGGGTCCAGGGCGCCGATCGCCATCACGTAGCGGCGGTCGGGCCCGATGACGCCGGTGGACACATGCAGCTGCTTGCCGGGATTCCAGCAGCAGAACCACCCCTGCTTGACGGCGACCTTCTCGCCGGGGAGCCCGTCGGGGATGCCGAATCGCTGTGGGTAGCCGTCGTTCCCCGTCGGTGTGAAGGCCGCGAGGTTGTTGATGATGACGTCGGCCTGTTCACGGGGCAGTCCGCCGGAGCCGTTCAACAGCATCTCGTAGTAGCGGACCAGATCGGCAGCGGTGCTCTGGGTGACGTCCCAGTGCCCGTTGTAGGGCGCGGTCGTAGCGCCCAGCCCGTAGCGGGCCTTGATGCGCCCGATGATGGCGTTCCCGCCGTTGCGGTCCCAAAACATCTGTGCCGCACTGTCATCCGAAGACCGCAGCATGATGTCGAGCGACTGGCGGTCGGCGGGGGACAGCTTCGTCTTGCCCTCTGCCTCCTGCAGCAGGAGGTCGTCGGCGATGAACAGCTTCACCACCGACGCGATCGGGAAGGGGCTGTTGTTGCCGTTGGAGACGCGCTGACCGGTGGTGCGGTCCAGGACAACGACCGCGATGTTCGCACCGGACGCCGCGGCGTCGACGGTGGCCTCCTGGAGGCGGCCGTCGAGTCCGGCGAACGATGCCGGTGGGACAGCGGGCAGTTCGGGCATCGGGGCCTGCGGGACGACGACCGTCGCCTCGGGGGCTGGTTCAGTCGGCGGTGCACCCCATCCCTGCGCACACCCGCCCACGAGCAGCGCCACGCAGGCGAGGGCCGCACCCGTCATCGCCGATTTCGGCTGGAGCCGACGCATGAGTGTCCTCCGAGTAGATCCGTCGCCAGGGGCAACACTGCACCCATCGGTGCCGACAGCCTAATTCGGCGGCCGGACCGACGCCGTCTGACTACCCACGTTCGTCCGACTTGACGCTTCTCCGCGAGCCTGTGGTTATCGAGGCCCCCTCTCGACAAAGTCCTCGACAACTACAGGCTCGGGGTCGCGCGGCGACGATCCCCCGGCGCTCGCGCCCGTGATCAACCCCTCAGGGATGCAGGTTCCACTGGCCGACATCCTGAGCCAGGACGTCGTTGACGTCGACGCGGATGCCGCCGACCAGCGGTCCCGGACTCGACGCGGTGTCGATGACGCGTTGGTAGAGGACCGCGGCGGGGTGGATCTTTCCGTTCGACCACGACCGGGTCTGCCACGCCCACCGTTTCCCGGGTGTGCGGGACTGCCCGATGACACCGTCGGCGATGGCCCATTCGCACACCTTGACGCCACCGTAGACACCGGTGCGCAGCACGCCGATCACCGAGTTGATTCCACGAAACCACGGAAGTGCCCGGTTGTTCCACGTCTCCCGGTCGATGTCGTCGTCGACGGAGAAGTAGATTGGTGCGCTCTGCCCGCCGCCTGCCGCGGTGTGCAGGTGCCAGGCGGTCTTGGCATCGGCGACACCGCCGGGTCCCCCACGCAGGAAGTCCGATGGTGCGGTGCCGCCCGGTTTTCCGTACTGGAAGTTGCTGACGATCACCAGCCCGGCCCTGACCAGTGACTCGGCATACGGGCGGGTGATCGGCTTGGCCCCGAAGTTCGAGCCGGGACGCGACGTGGAGACGTAGTTGATCACCCCGGCGTAGCCTGCAGCCCGAATGTGTTCGGCGGGAATCTGAGCCGCGGCGAAGTCGATCAGTTGCGAGCCGGCGGCCGCTGCAGGGGGAGCCGTGGGGATGGCTGACGCCGCACCCAGACCGGCCAGCACCGATGCGGCACCGGCGTAGCGCAGCGCGTCGCGACGCGAGACCCGGTCCCGCCGCCGGCTGGACGTCTCCGCCGAGTTCTGCACGGCGGGATGTTAACAATGAGGCTGCTGTTAACTGCTGCGACTCGCCGGAGGGTGTCCGGCTCCTGCGGTGTCCACGGCGCCCGCCTGTGGTCCGAGTCAGGCCGACTTGGCGACGTCCTGCTCCTCGACCCTCTCTACCTCTACGAGGTTGTCGCCCACCGCGCACCCACGCCGACTGTGCAGCTTGTCGGTGCGGAATGGCGCAGAGCCCACCGATAACCTGCACATGCGGCGACCTCCATGGCCACCAACAGCGCGCGCAGGCCAGTCAGGGCGTCACTGAAGCACGAAAGGCGCGAATGGCGTCGACAGCAAAGCGGTGGTCGTCGTATTCGGACAAGCCCGACACGCCGACGGCACCGATCAGCGAACCGCAGACCCGCAGGGGCACCGCGCCGCCGGCCAACGCGATGTCCTCCGTGCGGTAGCCGCCATAGATGTAGTAGTCCTCCGGTTCGGTACGGGCCTCACACGCCACGGCCCAGGATGAGCAGTTGTGTTTGGCGACGGCACGGAACTTGCGTGCCATCCAGTCGTCATTGGTGGCAGCCGAACCGGCGAGCGCGGCATGGAACACCCGCTGCTCCCCGAAGGCGATCGCGATCGTCACCGGGAGTGCGGCATCCACAGCGGTCGACACCATCGCCGAGCCGAGCTTCCATGCCCGCGCATGGTCGAAGAAGGGAAAGTCGAGGCCCTCCTCGTCAGCGAGGGCGTCGAGGTGGCGCTGCTTCCACATCGCAGAGTCGGCTGGGCGGGAGGGCATGCGCATCTCAGTCCCGCCCGTCGATGACCGCGGCGAACTCGGTGAGGAACCGGTCGGCATCGGCGTCGTTGAAGACCAGCGGCGGCCGGATCTTGAGGACGTTGCCGTGTAATCCGCTGGCCGAGATCAGGATTCGCCGATCACGCAGGCTGTTGACGATGTCGGCGGCCCCGACGGGGTCCGGTTCACCGGCACCGTCGACCACGTCGACCCCGATGAACAGCCCGGCGCCGCGAACCTCGGCGAGGGTGGAATGGCCGTCGATCAGCCCCTCGAGAGACCCGCGAAGCACCTGTCCGACCTCATCCGCATGGGACAGCAGCCCCTCGGACTCGAGAACGTCGAGCACCGCACCGGCCGCGGCGATCGACACCGTGTTGCCGCCAAAGGTGTTGAAGTAGCGGACATTGCGGTCGAACTCTTCGATGAGTTCGGGACGGAAGATTGCCGCGGCGATCGGGATGCCGTTGCCCATCGGCTTGCCGATGGTGACGATGTCGGGAACGATGCGGTGGCGCTGGAAGCCCCACCAGGACTGGCCGGTGCGGCAGAAGCCGGGTTGCACCTCGTCGGCGATGTACAACCCGCCAGCGGCGTGGACCTCCTCGACGATGGGCTGCAGGAACCCGACGGGATCGGCGAACACGCCGTCGCTGGAGAAGATGCTGTCGGCGACGAATGCCGCCAGGCGGTATCCGTGCCGGTGCAGGTCCGCGATCGCGGCGCGGACCCTGCGGCGCATCTCGGCAGCGAGGTCGCCGTCCGGCGCGGTCCGTCGGTCGGGTGCGGCGACGACGCGGACATGGCGGCCCAGCGGTGTGCCGGTCCCGAGTGACGGGGAGATGGCGGCGACCTCGGTGGTCAGACCGTGGTAGGCGCCCTCGGTGACGATGACGCCTTCGTTACCCGTGACGTACTTCGCCAGTCGCAGCGCCAGGTCGTTGGCCTCGGATCCGGTGCAGGTGAACGTCGCCCGGGTCAGCTCGCTTGGGAACTTCGCGACGAGGCGTTCGGCGTACTCGACGACGGCGCGCTGGACGTAGCGGGTGTTGGTGTTCAACGTCTGCATCTGGCGATGTACTGCCTCCACGACGTGCGGATGGCAGTGGCCGACGCAGGGGACGTTGTTGTAGACGTCCAGGTAGTCGTTGCCGTCGGCGTCGAACAGGTGTGCCGCCTCGCCGCGGACGAACTCGGGCGGTTCCCGGTAGAAGAGCCGGTAGCCGGGACCGAACACCTTCGACCTGCGCTGAATCAGCTCCGCCACTTGAGGATCGAGACGGTCGACGTCGGCCGGGTCGAAGCCGTTGACCATCGGCGCGCGGGAGGAGTTGACCGAGGGAGGGGGAGTCATGCGGACCTTCCTGACGTTGCAGTGGAGCGCAGTTTGGTGACGACGTCGCTGACCGGGACGCTCATGATCGCGTCGAGGTCGACCCAGTCCCGCCCCGCATGGCTCATCAGGTACTCGTGTCGTTCTGGGTTCTGCTGAGCCCGCCACCCGGCGATGAGCACCCGCAATACCAGTCGGGCGGGCACCGTCGCGGCCAGCAGATCGACGTGGTCATCGGGAAGGTCGCGCACGCGTCGGTATCCCGACAACACCGACAATGCCCGGGCCCACGGGTCGGTCAGCCTGCTGTCGATCTGATTGGCCACCGCGACGGTCACGTCGAAGATGACCGCCGACCGTCCGGAGTCGCCGAAGTCCAGGATGCCGGTGACGTACTCGGGGGACGCGTCGTCGACGATGGTGTTGTACGGGCTGAAATCGTTGTGGACGAACTGGGTTTCGAGATCCGGCAGCACCGGCACGACCATGTCCTCGTAGCGGGCGAACACCAGATCGGCCAGCCTCTGGTGCTCGGCCTCCCTGACGTACTGGCGCAACTCGCCCAGTCGGTGGAAGTTGGCCAGATCCCACAGGACCAGTCGATCCTCGCGGGGGTGGCTGAAGGGGCGCAGCGCGATCGACAGCTTCGCCAAGGCCGCTCCGACATCCTCCAACTGGGAGTGCGACGGCGTGGCCTCGCTCAGCGTGCTTCCCTCAATGAACTCCATGACCCGCAGCAGGCGTGGTGATTCACCTGTCCCGCAGGGGATCTCCACGTGAACAGCGCCGTCTGCGGTGCTGAGAAGTCCGGGAACGGGAAGTTCAGGTGCACTCTGGCCGAGGAACCGCATCACCGAACTCTGCAGATCAACTATCGCCGGATCCTCATCCGCCGCGGCGACCTTCACCAGGTAGGGGCGGGTGTCGGTCGTGAGCTTGAACGTGTCGTCCTTCTCGGTGGGAATCCGCTTGAGCTCACCGGAGAGGTTGAAGTGGCGACGCAGGTGGTCATCGACCACGCCGGTGCTGATCGGCGCACCGTTTCCGTTCAGTCCGGTGTCCGCGACCACGCGGTCGAAGAAGCTGTCCAGGTGGTCGGTCGTACGGGGGGCTGATGCCTCCGTCCGGTGCGGCGTCATGTCCCTCTTCCGGTTGTCGTCGCGGACGGTCTCGGCGTGCGTCCCTCCGAAATGTGAACATTCGTTCAAATACGGAACGATCTTAAACGCGCCGTGAGTGCCCCCGCAAGACTTCTGAGTGGCCGGGCAGAGGCCACCGCCCGCCCCTTCCCGTTGAATGGAGGGTTTGGTCGGAAAATGATGCGCTCAGAACTCTCCCGAATCCGTCGACGCTGAGGAAGAGTGGGACCGTGCGCGAATATCTGAAGTTCTACATCAATGGCCAGTGGGTGGATCCGATCGAGCCGAAGAGCCTCGACGTCGACAACCCGACCACCGAACAGGTTTCCGGTCGGATCGCCCTCGGCGGTGCGGCCGACGTCGACGCCGCGGTCGAAGCGGCCCGCAAGGTGTTCACCACCTGGTCACTGACCACCCGTGACGAACGTCTGGCCCTGCTGGGAGCGATCCTGGCCGAGTACCAGAAACGGTCGTCCGACCTGGCCGACGCGGTCAGCGAGGAGATGGGCGCGCCCCCGAGCCTGGCCGCGGGTTCGCAGGTCGGGATGGGCATGGGGCACTTGGCGACCGCGATCGAGGCGCTGAAGAAGTTCCAGTTCGAGGAACAGCACGGCAGCACCCTGGTGGTGAAGGAGCCGATCGGGGTGTGCGGCCTGATCACGCCGTGGAACTGGCCGATCAACCAGATCGCCTGCAAGGTCTTTCCCGCGCTGGCCACCGGCAACACCATGGTGCTCAAGCCGTCCGAGGTGGCGCCCTACTCCGCGCAGATCTTCACCGAGATCATCGACGCCGCCGGCGTCCCGGCCGGGGTGTACAACCTGGTCTACGGCGACGGCCCCGGCGTCGGCACCGCGCTGGCCAGCCATCCCGACATCGACATGGTTTCCTTCACGGGGTCCACCCGCGCGGGCATCGAGGTGGCCAAGAATGCCGCCCCGACGGTCAAGCGGGTCACGCAGGAACTCGGCGGCAAGAGCCCCAACATCGTGCTCGACGACGCCGACTTCGCCAAGAGTGTGGCTTCTGGAGTGTCGGTGATGATGGTGAACAGCGGGCAGAGCTGCAACGCCCCGTCGCGGATGCTGGTGCCGAAGTCCCGGATGGACGAGGCCGCCGCCATCGCCCGCGAGACCGCCGCCGCGGTCAAGGTTGGTGACCCGTCGGAGAAGTCAGCGATCGGGCCGGTGGCCTCGAAGGTGCAGTTCGACAAGATCCAGGGACTGCTGCAGAAGGGTGTCGACGAGGGCGCCGACGTCGTCGTCGGCGGAGTCGGCCGTCCCGACGGACTCGGCGTCGGCTACTACGTCAAACCGACCGTGTTCGCCAACGTCACCAACGACATGACGATCGCGCGGGAGGAGATCTTCGGCCCCGTGCTGTGCATCCTCGGCTACGACGATCTCGACCAGGCCGTCGAGATCGCCAACGACACCGAGTACGGGCTCGCCGGTTACGTGTCGGGCGCGGATCTGGAGACAGCCCGCGCGGTGGTCCGCCGGATCCGGGCGGGTTCGGTGGCCATCAACCACAATTTCGACATCAGCGCGCCGTTCGGCGGGTACAAGCGCAGTGGCAACGGCCGCGAGTGGGGACACTTCGCCTTCGATGAGTTCCTGGAGACCAAAGCCGCGTTGGGATACGCGCCGCAGTAGGCGCCTGTCGTCAGCGCCGAGAGTGGCGCAGGTAGAAGTCGAGGTGCGCTCGCGCGGCGCTGGCCCAGGTCCTGGATGCCGCCAGCGCGCGTCCGGCCGCCGGATCCTGGGAATGTGTGAGCGCTGCGGTCAGCGCCTCGGCGAAGCCGGCAGCGTCGGTCGCGAAACCGATGGTGGCACCGAACACTTCGCGCAGCACCGGTAAGTCTCGTCCGACGACGGGGCGGCCCGCGGCAAGCGCCTCCATCGCGGCGAGACCGAATCCCTCCTTGGTCGAAGGGAACGCGAACGCCGCGCAGCCGGCGACCAGGGCAGGCAGGTCGGAATCCTCGATGGCGCCGAGGATCACCGGGCTGACACCGTGTTCGAGACACCGTTGGTCGAAGGCCGTGCGGTAGTCGCGGTAATCGAACAACGTTTCACCGCCGGCGATCACCAGCGTCAGCCGCGGATCTCGGCGTCGCAGAAGCGCCATCGCGTCGACCAGATCGATCGTGCCTTTGCGCGGTTCGATGCCGCCGACGGCCAGCACGTAGCGGCCCAGTTGCGACTGCCAGCGGCGTCGTGCGGCGACGGCCTCCGGTGAGTCACCGGCTGCGTCGGTGAACCGCTGCGCTTGAACACCGTTGGGGATGACCGTGGGCGACAGCGCCCACCCCGCGCGCACCTCGGCGGCCACCGCCTCGGAGACGCAGATCCGCGCGTAGGGCTCGATGATCGCCCGCTCGTGGCACTGCGCGAGCACCGGCGTGGTGAACTCGTCGAGGTGGTGGATGGTGCGGATGCAGCTGCCGACGGCGTTGGCGCTGATGCAGTCCTGCGCGTGCACGATGTCGTAGTCCTGCGGCGTGAACGCCTGCCGGAGCAGTTCGATGGAGCGGACAATGCGGTCGGTGACGGTGTCCCCGGCGACGTCGGTGAACTCGACGAGTCGAACCGAGACAGCGGGAGAAACCGGACGGAAGAACCCGCGGTCCCCGGCGCGGGCCAATGACCACACGGTGACATCGGCACCCTGGGCGGCCAGCGCCTCGGCAAGGTTGAGGGTGTGAACCACACCGCCGCGTGGCTTCGTGGAGTAGGTGAGAAGCGCAACGCGCAGGCTCATCGGCACTCACCGCGGCTCTGGTAGGTGTCGGGACGCAGTTCGGCCAAGTGATTCAACACCTTTCGGGCACGAGCGATCTCGCCATCGACATCGATCTCGATTCTGGCCAGCCCACCTTTGGCGCGGGTGGTGGCCAGGATGTCCCCACCGGGGCCGACGATCTTGGCCTGGCCCAGGAAGCGCAGGTTGCCCGTCACTCCGGTTTGGTTCGACGACACCAAAACCACCTGGTTCTCGGCGGCCCGCGCGCAGTCGTAGAGGTCGAACAGTCGCGACTGCCGGTCGGCCGGCAGGCGTGAGGCACGGTCGGTGATGCTGGCCGGCCACGCCGACAGCGCGGCGATGATGCCGGCGTCGGCAGCGGCCAGGGTGCGGGCAGCTTCGGGGAAGGTCTTGTCGTAGTCGATGAGCATGCCGAGCCGGCCCACCGGGGTGTCGAAGGTGGAGAACCGGTCACCGGCGAGGTAGGTCAGGGCTTCACCGGCGGGTTGATGCACCTTGCGGTAGCTGCCCAGCACTCCGTCGCCGGTGACGCAGACAGCGGTGTTGTAGCGGCCTCCGCCGGGTGCGGCCTCGGCGTATCCCAGGCACACCGTCGCCGGTCCAGCCGCAGCGACGATCGCGGCGATCTCCGGTCCGTCGTGGTCCAGCGCCGGTGGTGGGTCGTCGGGATCGGGCGCCTGGAAGTCCCCGATATACCCGCCCAGGCAGGCGTCGGGAAGGACCAGGAGGTCAACGCCCTCATGGCGGGCGGTGTCGATGATGCCGACGGCCTTGTCCACGCAGCGCGGCACGTCGCGGCCGAAGTGTGCCGCCACCGCCGCCAGGACCACCGGTGCCATGGTGGCTCAGCTCGATCCGAGACCGGTCACCGCCGGTGTGAGCGCTGACGTGACCACGCCGTCGGGCCAGCGCAGCCGGACACCCAGATCTCTTGTGAGAAAGCCACACTCGGTGTTGACAACACTATGTGGGGCCGCCGCGGGCGCCTGCGGGCCGGCGGTCAACATGGCGTAGCCGGGAAAACAGGTCAGCCAGTCACCCACTGCGGCGTCCGCCGGGCGGGGCACGGTGGACACCTCCAGTTCGGCACCGGTGCCGCAGGCTTCGGCCATCATCCCCAGTGTTCCGACGATGCCGGCCATGCTGACATCCTTGGCCGCCCGGGGTGCCGAGCGTGCCACCAGGGTGGTCATCGCCGCCAGGTCCGCGCTGCTGCGCGTACTCGTCGAATCCCATTGCCGCCCGTGGTAACCCGGCCGCCACCGACCGGTGGTGTCGACGGTCAACCGGATCGGGTCGCCGACGATGCCGCCGCCGGCACGGACCGGTGCGCGGGTGCGGCCCAGCGCGGTCACCGACAGCGCGGCGGGGACACCGAGTTGGGTGTGTCCGCCCAGGACGGGCACCTGCCAGGCGGCCGAGGCCGCCGCGACACCGGAGATCACCCGGTCGAGGATGCCGCGGGTGGGGGCACCCACAGCGTCGAGCAGCCCCACCGGCGCAGCGCCCATCGCGGTCAGATCGTTGACGTTGACCAGCACCGAACACCAGCCCGCCCATTCAGGATCCCGTTCGACCATCGACGGGATGATGGCATCACAGGCGGCGATCAGGTCGGTCCCGCCGACCGGGACGCCGTCGTCCCCGACGAAACCCGCCGGCCCCAGGCCACCGGGAGTCCGCCGCAGCGGCGCCAGGGTCGAGCCCAGAAATGACTTGGTGGCAGCGGCGGCACGCTGCACCGGGTCCAGCGGCCAGCGCATCCAGGCGTGTTCGACGCCGGCCACCCGGCGCGATCCCACCCGCTGCCAGCCGAGCGTGTCGAATAGGGCGGCATAACGCTGCTGCACCGTCGCCTCGAAGCGCAGCACGCCCGACGCCTCGGCGAAGGCGCACGCCGCCCGGACCAGTGCCGGGCCGACGCCGCTCGCGCGAACCGCCGGGTCGGTCACCAACCGACTGCCCGTCCACCAGCCGAGATCGGTCGCTGTGGCCGGTGCCAGACGGACGCCGCCGAGGAGGCGGCCCTCGGGGCTGCTCGCCACCAGCACCACGGTGCGCGGGTCGTCGTCGATGTCGTCGCGGTCGGTGCGGGTGAACAGCCCCTGCTCGGTGACGAAAGAGTCATGGCGCAGTTGCCGATAGCCGGCGATCTGCGAGGCGCTCTCGGCCCGGATCACCAGGTACGACGCCGACGGGCGCGGTGTCCCGCAGAGGATGGACGAACTGACGGGGGCGCTGTGACCGCTGGCCGTGAACGGGATCATCAGGCGCCCAGGTTCTGCAGCACGCCGCACGCGCCGCAGGCTGCGCAGCCCGCACGTTGGTCGGCACCGGTCATCCCGGCAGCGCGCAGCAACAGCGCGACCTCGCGGCTGACCTTCTCGACAACGGCGGCATCGGGCGCCGCCGCGCCATCGACGTCGACCGCCAACGACCCCGGCTGCGGGCGGAACGGGACGACGAATGGGTACACGCCCATCTCGATGAGATCGGCGGCCCCGCTGATCATCTGCTCGGCGTCCTCGCCGAGTCCGACGAGCAGGTAGGTCGAGACCTGGTTGCGGCCGAACACTCGGACGGCCTCTCGCCAGGCGTCTCGGTAGCGCTCCACCGACACGGTGGCCTTTCCGGGCATCCAGCGACGCCGGACGTCCTCTTCGAGGGATTCGATGTGGATGCCGATGGCGTCGGCGCCGGCCTCCCGCAGTTCGGTCAGCACCGCAGGATCGGCGGGTGGTTCGCACTGCACCTGGATCGGCAGCGTCGGCACCGCCGCCTTGACGGCGCGCACGCACCGGGCGAGGTGGCGGGCGCCGCGGTCACTGCCCGCCGAGGTTCCAGTGGTCATGACCATCTGGGTCACGCCGTCGAGGCGAACGGCAGCGGCGGCGACCTCGGCGAGCTCGGCGGGACGTTTGACGGCGGTGGTGGCGCCCGAGCGCAGCGACTCCTCGATGGTGCAGAACCGGCAGCGTTGGTCGGCGCTGTATCGGATGCAGGTCTGAACGACGGTGGTGGCCAGGACGTTGCGGCCGTGCAGGCGGGCCAGCTTCTCGTAGGGCACGCCATCGGGGGTCACCAGGTCATAGAAGTGCGGCCGAGCGACGACTTCGACATCGAGCCCGGTGTCCTCGCCGTCGAGAATCACCCGGGTGCCGTCGAAGACGAAGGGGCTGTTGGGGTTTCGCGGGATCGCGGCGTTGAGGCCGTCGATGACCAGGTGCCCGTCGGCGCTCGGTCCTGCGCCTGCGGTCCGGCTGACCGGTGGCCGGCCGCGGATTCCCAGCAGTGCCAGATCAACTCGGGTGGATGCAGACATCTCGCGGTCTCCTTTTCAGTGCCCGACGGCGAGCCGCAGCACCGACTCGTGGTGACCGCTGATGAGGGTCGCGGCGATGTGGGAGGCGTCGCGGTCGATCCCCAGGAATCGGCCTGAACCCCAGGTGTGCATCCAGGGCAGGCCGATGAAGCTCAGGCCGGGTACCGCGGTGATGCCGCGGGTCTGCATGGGACGACCACCGCCGTCGAACGCACTGGCCTCGATCCACCGATAGTCGGGCCGGTAGCCGATCGCCCACACGATGCTGGTGACGTTCTCGGCCGCCAAGTCCACATTGATGGGCTCCGCTTCGGGTTCCCACACCGGCGCGTACCGGGTGGCCGGCGGCGCACTGATCTGCTCGCGCTCGATGTGGGCGTCGATGTCCGAGCAGATCGAGTTGTACACCGAATCGGCCGCATTCAGGGCCGCGCGCAGATTCGGGTCAAAGTGCAGCGTGGAGTCCCTGCCGTCGGCCAGCGTTCCGTAGAGCTTCATCCCGTCGAGCGCGAACTGCCGCAGATCCACATCCCGGCCACCGTCACGCCCGGTCACATAGTGATTGGTCTTCTCGATCGCCGCCTTTCCGCCCGGATACTGCTGGGCCGGGCGGTCATACACGCCCATCTCGGCGAGCCAGGTCATGCAGTCCCGACCGCGGTAGAAGCGCGCCACGCGGGGCGCGCTGCCGACCGCGAGGTGAACTTGGCGACCGGCCAGATGCAGATCCTCGGCGATCTGGGTGCCGGACTGCCCTGTCCCGACCACCAGCACGGCGCCGTCTGGCAGCTGGCTGGGGTTGCGGTACTGCTCGGAGTGGATTTGGACGACTGCAGGGTCCAGCGAGCCGGCGAACGACGGAATCACCGGAAGCGGGTAGCCCCCGGTCGCGATCACCGCACTCTCGCAGGTGAGAGTTTCGCTGCCCGCGGACGTCTGCAATGTGAGCTCGAACCCGCCCTCGGGGCGGTTCTGCAGCCTGGTCACCCGGGTGTGGGCCCGCACCGGCGGGGTGAAGGTGTCCAGCCAGTCGGCCAACCACGCGACGACTTCGTCGCGGGTCATGAATCCGTCGGGGTCGGAACCTGCGTAGGGGTAACCGGGCAGCTGACAGTGCCAGTTCGGCGTCACCAGGGTGAAGTTGTCCCAACGGTTGTCGGCCCATGCGTGCACCGGGGTGTGGGACTCCAGGACGACGTGTTCGATGCCGGCGCGGCCGAGATACCAGCTGACGGACAGACCGGCCTGCCCGCCGCCGACGATCGCGACCGGTACGTGATGTGCGGACGTCATGTTCGCTCCGGTTCGGGTTGCATGGCGGTGATCTCGACCTCCGCATCGCCCGGAAAGCGGTTGGCGGTCCGGCGGATCCGGTCGGCGGTGGCCGCGGCCGAGGTACAGACGAAGCCGTACTTGGCCCGTACCCGCTCACTGGCCTGCTGCAGTGCCTGACCGGAGCGGGTGAGGAACTCGGCGACGGTGTAGCGGCCTCCGGTGGTCAGGTAGTCGTGCATGACCAGGCTGGGGGAGTAGCAGGACTGGACACTGCCGTCGGGCCAGCGCACGTCGAACGTCATCTCAGGCATGGGCCAGATCCGCCCACGGGGTGGCGTCGGTCTCGACCAGGGGTCCGTAGACGTCCGGTCGCCGGTCGCGCAGGTGGAACATGCCGGCCCGCATGGTGCGGAATGTCTCGTCGATGTCGACGTCGGCCACCGCCATACCGCTGCCCAGCAGGGTCGTGGCCAGGATGTTGCCGCCGGGATCGACCACCTTGGCGTTGCCGACGTAGCGCAACGACCCGAAGGTGCCGGACTGGTTTGCCGCCAACCAGAACACCTGATTGTCCAGAGCGCGGGCGATGTCGAACTGGTTGAACCGGTACGTCCATCGGTCGTCCTGCAGATTCTCTGCGGTGGCGGTGCGAGCCGCGGGCCAGGCCGACAGACTGGCGATGATCTGAGCGCCGCCGAGCGCCATGATTCGAGCGGCTTCCGGAAACGCTTTGTCGTAACAGATCTGCAGCCCGATGCGGCCGGCCGGGGTGTCGTGAACGTCGTAGCGCGATCCCGCGGAATACGACATGCCCTCACCCAACGGCTGATGCACCTTGCGGTACACGCCGTAGACATGGCCGCCGTCGAGCAGTGCGGCGGCGTTGTAGCGTGTTTCGCCGTCGTCGGCGAGTTCGCAGAACCCGATCGCCACGACGAGGTCTCCGGCGAGTTGCTGCACCCGCGCGATCTCGGGTCCATCGATGCGGATGGCGGGCGGCAGTGAGCGGGTGGTGGCCCGCACGGTGTCGCCGTGATTGCCCAACGATGACAGGTAGCCGCCGATGGCGGCCTCGGGCAGCGCGAGGAAGTCCACGCCGCGATCCCGGGCCTCATCGGTCAGCGCGGCGATGACTGCATAGTTCTGGTCGAGCTCCCTGGTGAAGTTCGCGGACGCGGCGGCGAGAGTCGTCATGGCGGAATCCTCTGTCTCACACCAGAACCAAACTCACACCATGTAGGTGGAGTTGATGATCGCACCCTTGCGCGCGTAGTAGATCAACGCGTCCTGGACATCGAGCGGGTGGCAGGGGATGACGCCCGCGATGAGGTCCTCCTCGCGACCGCCGTGCAGGGCGAGACCGAAGCGGCAGGCGAAGACGGTGCCCCCTTCACCGATGAAGGTGGCCAGGGCATCGTTGATGTTCTGTTCGCCGGGGAAGCCGGAGTCGCCGGTCTTGGGGAATCCGCGGGTGGCCAGGCAGTTGATGGCGCCGGGGCCGTAGAAGTAGATGGCCGATTCGAAACCTTTGCGCAACGCCCGGGTGGCCTGCAGCACCGCTACGAAGCTCACCGAAGACTCGTGCGCGATGCCGTGGACCAGGGTGAAGTAGCTCTCGCCCTCCTCGGCCTGGTAATCGGGAAACACCTTGGTGCCGCCGTAGAGGTTCGAGCCCTTGGGCAGCGAGGGGTGCGGGATCTCGGCGAGCGAGGTGGCGATATTCTCGGCAATGGTCGCATCAAATGGCATGGCGGGCTCCGGGTTTCAGGGTGACTCGGCTGGCTGACTGAACTGATCCCAGTACAGGCCCGGCCCATTTCGTGTTGGTTATCGCTGGAATACGACTCCGTTGCCGCGTGTGTGCGTGATGTTGCGCGTCACCTGAAGCAGGTCATCTCGATCCGTGGCGGACCGGGTGAGCACTCCCAGCCCGGACACCAACAACGCCAGGGCGAGGGTCACCCCCGCCGCCTCGCCCGCCCGAGCCGGATCGACCACAGCTTGAGTGGCGACCGTGGTGTAGGCGTACACGAATCCCATGGTGAAGCCGCACGCGGTCAGTGCCATCACGTACCGCGGCCAGGAGGTGGAAAGAGACAGTGCGGCAAGGGATATCGCCGCAACCACGCACCCTGCACCCATGACCGTGACGGGCGAGAGCCGTGACGGCAGTCGGCCGGAGAGGGTGCCTCCCGCAGCGGCACCCACCGACGGCCCCAGGAACACCAGGCCCGCGGTCAGTGGATCGAGGCCACGGACGTCCTGCAGGTTCAGCGTGGAGAGAAAGACCGTGACCACATAGGCGACGTTGGCGACCGTCCCGGCGATCACGAGCACTGCGAAGCCACGGTTGGCGAACAGGCGCACATCGACCAGCGGGTGGCGCGTCCGTCGCTCGACGCTCACGAACGCGGCCAGCAGGCCGACCGAGGCGACGCCGGCGGCGAGGGTCGTCGCCGACAGCCAGCCCCATGTGGGTGCGCGATCGAAGACCAGGGTGAACAGACCGATCCCCGTGATGATCAACGCCAAACCGCCCACATCGATTCGGCGCGGCGCACTTTCATCGAACGTTTCGGGTATCGCGCGCGCGCCGATCAGCAGTGAGATCACCGTGAAAGGCACCAGCAGCCAGAACACCGCGCGCCATCCCACGGTCTCGGTCAGCACACCGCCCACCAACGGCCCGGCCGCATTCCCGAGCCCGGCGATGCCGTAGGCCACACCGATGGCACGGCCCGAACGCTCAGCTGGGTAAGCGTTGGTCAAGACGCTGACGGAGACCGGAAAGATCATCGCCGCCCCGACACCCTGCAGTGCACGGGACCCCACCAGCGCGGCCGCGGTCGGGGCCACCGCGCACAGCACCGACGCCACCGCGAAAAGCGCGATACCGGAGAGCAGCACGCGTCGCCGGCCGAAGATGTCCGCGACGCGGCCCGCGGGCACCATGAAGGCGCCCAACGTCAACATGTAGATGCTGACCACCCACCGCATGTCGGTGATGCTGCTGTTCAGATCCGCGGCGATCCGCGGCAGCGCCAGATTGACTGCGAAGAAGTCGATCTGGACGCAGAACAGTGCGACGGCGGTCGCCGTCAGTATCCAGCGAGTACTGCGATGTCCGATCAAACCCCCATGACCAGTGACGATACGGGATTTCAGCCCGAAATCGTCGGCGCTTGACCCTACTGATCGAAGAGCCCCAAAGTTCGAAGAGCCCCAAAGTCATTGGACATCTCGTACATTACGACGGCCGCTGTGCGCCAATATGGCGCATTGCGAACGGCCTTGAGTGCGTGATCATGTCTGCATGGACGACAGGACCAGGTCACAGGCCACTGAACCGGCACCCTCGGTGAAGGTGGACCCAGCGGTGTTTCGGCAGAGCCTGCGGGCGTTTCCATGGGTCACCGCCAAGGCACCGGTGGGACGAACTCACCGGTGAAAGACCTGCGCTGACCTACTCCGCAGGTGCGGGTGCGACGTCGGCGCCGGTGCCCTTGATGGACGCCTTCGCTCGGTTCTCGGCGCGCACGGCCCTCTTGCCCCGGACATAGCCGGTCGGGGAGATCGCGGCCCCCAGCAGCGCGTCCTCACCCTTGACGAACGGGTGGAACCCGACCCCGGCGCCACCGCGACCCTTGACGGGGATGTCGGCGACTTCGGTGACCTTCCAACTCTTTTCGGCCACCGACAGGATGGCCTCGCCGTTGCCGCAGGAGACGGGAAGCGCGGCGATGACCTCGTCACCGTCGGCGGCCAGCTTCACCCCGGCCACGCCGTTGCCCGCCGCGCCCTGAGGGTTCACCGCCGCGGGGTCGATGCGCAGAATCTTGCCGCGCCGGGTCACCAGCGCCAGGTGATACCCGTCCGGCAACACCCCCGAGCGCAGCAGTCCGGTGATGTCCGGTGCCACCGGGATGTCGCGGATCTTGAACGGCAGACCATTGCCGTTGGTGAACTTCACCCGCCCGTCGGTCCACACGGCCCAGCCCAGACCCGAGGTGAGCAGTTCGCCGTGGCTGTCGGAGAACACACCCCGGTCATCAAGCCGCCAGGCCGCGTTGACCTTACGCTCGCGCGGACCGTCGTCGTCGGCGCTGGACGACACCGGGGTGGCGTCGAAGTCCAGCACGGTGCGGCGGTCGTACTCGGGACCCTTGAACAGCTTCGCGGTCTCGACCAGTTCCTGGTCGATCACCTTCCGGCGCGCATCGGGGTTGGCCACCAGTTCGGACAGTGCGGCGAACTCGGCGTCCAGCTTCTCCGCTTCGGCCTGCAGTTCGATGACGTCGAGCTTGGTGAGCCGCCGAAGCTGCAGTCCCAGAACGTAATCGGCCTGTTCAGCATCGATCGAGAACCGCTTCTGAAGACCCTGACGGGCCTCGTCGACGGTCTCGGATCCCCGGATGACCGCGACCGCGGCGTCGATGTCCAGGTGGATCTTCATCAGGCCGGCCACCAGGTGGCGGCGTGCGGTGACCTTCTCCAGTCGGTACTCGCTGCGGTGCAGCACCACCGAATCCCGCAGATGCAGGAACGCGGCGATCAGTTCGCGCACCGACCACCACCGCGGCACGCGGTTCTCGTCGAGTGCCACCAGGCTGGCCGCGAACGTCGACTCCAGCGGGGTCAGGGCCAGCAGTTGGTCACGGATCTGCTCGGCGTTGTGGCCGCGCTTGGCGGTGACGACGATGCGCAGTCCGTTGCGGCGGTCCGTCAGGTCCGACATGTCCGCCACGCCGGACATCTCACCGGACTCGACCAGGGCCCGAATACGGTCCTGCACAGTGTTACTCGCGACACCGGGCGGCAGTTCGGTGATGATGCAGTTCTTGCCCTCGACCGACACCGTGCCGCGCACCGTGAAGTGGCCCCTGCCCGTGGTGATGTACTCCCGCAGTCCGGCGGTGCCGATCACCGAGGCTCCGGAACCCCAGTCGGGACCCGGAATGAGCTTCACCAACCGGTCGTCGGTCATGTTGGGGGTCTTCAGCAGTGCCCGGCAGGCGGCCATGACCTCGCGGGGATTGTGCGCGGGCACCTTGGTGGCCCACCCCTCGGCGATGCCGACGGCACCGTTGCACAGCAGAACCGGCCACTGGGCTGGGAGCCACGTCGGTTCGACCCACTCACCGTCGAAGGTCGGCACCATCGGCACCGCATGACTGTCGAGTTCGGCGGTCAGCGCCGCGCCGGGGGCCGACAACCGCATCTCGGTGTAGCGGTCGGCTGCGGGGATGTCGCCCTGGATGCGCGGGAAAGCGCCTTGTCCGTCAATGACTTTCACGCGCTGGAAGTCGGCGGCCATCAGCGCCGCGGCGCCATACATCGACGCGCCGCCGTGGGGGTGCAGGTTGCCGGTGACGGCCGAGCACACCTTCGAGGACTTCTGCGGCTTGTTGCCGGGCAGCAGTTTGGAGTCGTGCATCTGGTAGAGCAGACGACGCTGGCCCGGCTTGAGCCCGTCATACGCGGACGGGATGGCGCGGTCGCTGACGCTGTAGAGCGCGAAGGTCAGCTGGTAATGGTTCCAGTAGTCGTCGGCGCTCTGGTCGAGCACCATATCGGGGTTCTGCTCAGGAACATCCAGGGTGGCGGTCACAGTGGTTCTCCTACGTCGCCTACGTCAGGTCCAGCGCGGAGGTGTCGACACGGGAGGCGACATCCGCCATCCACGTGCGCCGGCCCTCCGGCGGCCCGCCGAACAGTGTGTGATGCAGCTTCTTCTCGCTGTCATCGAGGTGGACCCGAATCACCGTGCGGCGCTGTGGGTCCAGCACGGTGGTCCAGAAGTCGTCGGCGTCCATCTCACCGAGACCCTTGTTGCGCTGCACCTCGACCCGGCGGTTCGAGGTGGCCTTCAACTGGGCCACCGCGGCATCGCGCTCGGACTCGTCCTGGCAGTAGATCCGCTGATCGGCGGCCTTGACCACGAACAGTGGCGGCAGCGTCACATAGACCATGCCGGCCTCGACGAGCGGGCGGTAGAAGTCCAGGAACATCGAGATCAGGCTCGAGTTGATGTTGCCACCGTCGGGGTCGGCGTCGGAGGCGAACAGGATCCGGTCGTACCGGCACAGTTCCGGATCGCAGCTGTCGCGCACCCCGCAGCCCAGGATGCGTTCGATCGCGTCGAACTCGTCCTTGACTCGGGCCTTGCTCAGCGCGAATCCGTACACATTCGGCGGCTTCCCTTTCAGGGGGAAGGCCGCCTGGAAGGTGGCGTCACGCGCGGCCTTGATGGTGCCCAGCGCCGAATCGCCCTCGCAGAGGAACAGCTCAGCGCCGGATCCGCGTCCGGTTTCCCTGCTGGGCAACAGTTTCGGTGGCAGCGACAGGTTGGTCCCCAGGCCCTTGGCCTTCGATGCCGCGCGGGATCGGGCCTTCGCACCCTCGGCACTGCGGCGGGCCCGCGCGGACTCGAGCGCCAGCTTCGTCCACAACGTGACGGTGTCGGTGTTGGCGGGGTTGGCCGCCCAGATGGTGACGCTGCGGGCCACATCCGGGGCCATCGCCATGTTCAGCGACCGCGACGACACCGCGGTCTTGGCCTGGGAGTCCCATGCCACGTCGGGCGCGCGGGTATCCACGGCCAAAGCGGTGACGGCCGCGAAATCCTGTGGCTCCGGGCCTTCTTCACCCTTGGCCAGGCCGAGATCGCGGATCCGGGAGGCGCGGTCGGCCAACGCCTCGGACAGTCCCTTGATCGCGGCGGTCAGGTGCGATCCGCCGCCGGGGGTGCGCACGGTGTTGCAGAACGCGGCGATGGTCACCGGTTCGGCCGGACCCGCGGTCAGCGACCACCGGAACGGCGTCGGTCCCCGACCAGTCGTGTACTCGCCACGACCCTCCACGACGGCGCGGATCTCGGGCAGGGGAGTGCCGGCCGCCGTGCACATGAGGTCCAGCAGGGTGTCGGTGCCCCACGGTCCGCTGAAGGGCTCGAGCAGCGCCGGCGGAACCTCCTCGCCAGGCCAGCCCTCGTCGACGACGGTCAGGTGCACGCCGGGAGACATCCGTGCCGCGGCGTGCGCGCGCAGCAGCACTTCGCCGATGTCGACGGTCGAATCCGGGACCACGGCCGGGTCGAACAGGATGCGAACTTCTGTGCCGTGTGCGTTGGGCTTGCGGTTGCCGACGCCGCGCAGTTTCTGCGCGTCTGCGCGGGTGAACGGGGCGTTCGGATCGAAGTCGTCGCCCTCGAAGACACCGGGGTAGCCGGCCCCGAAGCTCTGCAGGTAGGTCTTTCCGGCTCGGCGGACCGTCACGTCGGTGCGGGCCGAGATGAACACGGCGGCTGCGGCGCCGATGCCGTTGAGGCCGGCGCCCGTGCTTGCGGCGTCGGCGTGTGCGGAGAACTTGCCACCCGCCCGGGCGGTGCCGAGCGTCTTGACGATGCCGTTCTTGCCGGTCACGGGGTCGGTGTCGACGGGAAGACCGCGACCGTCGTCGGCGACACTGACCGATCCGTCGGCGTGCAGGGTGATCGTGACGGTCGAACCGCCGTGGCTGGGTTCAGCGACCTCTTCGATCGCGTTGTCGACGATCTCGCGCAGGGCGGTGTTGAGGACGTCCAGGCCGAGATTCACCGCCGGCCGCAGGCGGGTGTGCTGGACATCGTCGAGCTCGGTGATGTCGGCGGCGGTGTAACTCACTACTCGTTCTCTCCGTCGGGGCGGCCAGGGTCGGAGAGGAATGGTAGTTGGCCAATATGACATCGCCGCGCAACCGGGCGCGACCTGCCGCCGGTGGCGGACGTCTCAGACGGTCATTTCCAGGATCTCGTCCCCGACCGCGTGGCCTTCGAAGTAACCAAGGCCATAGTCGCCCTCGATGGTGGTGCGGTGCATGACGCGGGCCTCGTCGGGATCGTGGCCGCTGACAGCGTGCAGCATCCGCCAGTTGTCCCAGATCACCATGTCGGTGGGGCGCCACCTGTGGAAGTAGGGGGTGATCTTGGTCAGGACGTCCCGGCACACCGCCTCGAGCAGTTGGTCGCCGTCGGGTGTCTCGTCGCCCTCGATGCCTTCGGCCATCCACGGTGAGACGTGCAGCACCTTCTCCCCGGTGGTGCGGGTCCACACCGCGGGGTGCACGGCACGCGGGAGCTGCTTGCCGTAGTCGATGGTCTTCTGCAGGGCCGCGTGGGGCTGCACCTCGCGGAATCCATCGGCCAGGCCGAACCGCATGTCGCGGAAGCGCAGGTTCAGGCTGTAGAGCACGTTGCGGGTCTCGATCCGCTGTCGCAGTTCGGGCGACAGCTGCCGGTAAAGCTCGATGCCGTCGGCGAATCCGGTCTCGCCGCCTTCGGTGACGCCGGTGATGCAGCGCAGCACACCGGCCCGGTTGAGTTCGTTGTTGTAGCAGTGGTCGAAATGCCAGGGCAGCCAGGAGGTGACCTCCCTGCCGTCGATCTCGACGATGTTGCCCTCGCGCGGAGCCTGGCCGATCTCGATGATGCCGGGATGCAGGGCTTGCCCCACGCGCGGCACCGTAGGCACCGGATGGTCCTTGAGCGGGCCGAACACCGTGCTGATCTCGACTTGGAGTCGGCCGCCGGGCTCGACGTCCTCGAACAGGATCATGCCGCGGTCCTCGAAAACCTCCCGGAGCTGGGCGCGGACCTGCTCATCCGCCAGCGTGGTGAGGGTGACGCCGCTGACCCGGGCGCCGAACGAGAGGCCCGCGCGCAGGGGGCTGACGGTGATGGATGACATGACGGCGCTCCTCGCTGACCTTGCTTCCTATATCAATAATTGATACGGTAAATCACTATCTAACATTAGTGAGGATGCGGAATGGCCGTCAAGGGCAGTTCCACCGCTGCGCGCGTCCTGGTGGTGTTCGAGGCGGTCGCCGCGCATCAACCGGTGGGTGTGGCCGCGCTGTCCCGGATGCTCGACATCGACAAGAGCGCTGTTCAACGGGCGCTTGTGACGTTGGCCGATCAGGGCTGGATCCAGGCGCGCGAAGATCAGATGACCCGATGGGAGACCACGCCGCGCGTCCTGAACATCGCGCTCAGCTCGCACGGCAAGGCGGACCTGCGCCAGAACATTCAGCAGGTGCTCGAACAACTGGCCGCACAGACCGGCGAGACCGCGATCTTCAACGAACCGGATGGCGCACACCTGGTGGTGTCCCAGGTGGCGGAGAGTCGACACCCGCTGCGGATGGTGCCGCGCGTCGGCGCGATCGTCCCCGCCCGCGAGAGCGCCACCGGCCGCATTCTGCTGCCCTACCTCAGTCCGCAACGCCAGGCCGAACTGTTGGGCGGCCCGCCCGACGAGGCGTTGCTGGCGCTGTTCGAGGAGTGCCGGGTCCACGGGTACGCGGCCAGCCGCGAAGTGGACGCCCCCAGCATGACGATTGCCGCGCCGGTGTTCGAGATCGACGGCCGCCCGATCGGCGCGGTGGCGATCACGGGACCCGCCGAGCGAATGTCTCCCGAAAACCTGCCCCGCCTGGCCGAATCGGTGTGCAAGGCCGCCACGCTCCTGTCGCGGGGTGTCCCGAAGGTGGGGACAGCCCTACCCTGAAAACGCAGGCGCACGGGATGGGGGTGAAGCCGGCAGATGCCTAGTCTGAGGGACGTGGCACACATGCAGCGCACCGGACGAATTCGTCAGCTGGGCATCGACACCGCCTACATCCTTCTCGGATTCCCGCTCGCCACAATCAGTTTCAGCGTCATCGTGACCATGCTGGCGGCCGGGATCGGCACGCTCGTGGTGGTCATCGGACTGCCGATCATCGTCGGAACGCTCCTGGTGGCCCGCGTGCTCGCCGACATCGAACGGCTGCGCCTTCCCGCCGTCCTTCGGCGTGCACGCACCCGGCCGGCCTACCGCAGCGCCGCCCCAGGGTCGACGGTATGGCGTCGGCTCGGCGCGGTGCTCTCCGACGGTCAGTCCTGGCTCGATGTGGTGTATGCCCTGGTGCGATTCCCGTTCGCGGTGGCCACCTTCAGCGTGGTGGTCAGCTGGTGGGCCACGGCGGTGGCCGGCACCCTGACCATCGCGTGGGATTGGGCCATTCCGCGCGGCCCGGACAACACCTCGCTGGCGCAGCTGATCGGTCTGGGTGACAGCGATGCCGCCCGGGTCGGACTCCAGACCGCCATAGGCCTGGTCTGCCTGGTCAGCCTGCCGTGGGTGGTCCGCGGTTGCGCGCTGCTCGACGCCGCTCTGGCCCACATGCTGCTCTGCGGGGTTTCGGAGATGCGTCAGACGATCACCGTGCTGACCGAACAGAAATCCGCGGCGACGTCCGCCGAGGCACACGCGTTGCGCAGGCTGGAACGCGACATCCACGACGGCCCGCAGCAGCGGCTCATCCGCCTGGCCATGGACCTGGGCCGCGCCCGCCAACACAGTCAGCCCGGCGCCCTGCAGGACATCCTCGACGAGGCGGTGGTGCAGACCCAGGAGACTCTCGACGAACTGCGTGCGCTGTCACGGGGGATCGCACCGCCGGTGCTCACCGACCGCGGCTTGCCCAGTGCACTTGCCGCGCTCGCCATTCGGTGCACGGTGCCGGTGGAACTCGTCGTCGATCCGGACCTGGGCACCCCGGCGGGCAGGCTCGATCCGGCGGTGGAGAGCACCGTGTACTTCGCGGTCGCCGAGGCGCTGACCAACGTCGCCAAGCACAGCGCAGCGATGAACTGCTGGGTCACCGTCGCGACCGTGACACAGAACGCGCACGGTCCCGACCGGATCAGCGTCGAGATCGTCGACAATGGGGACGGCGGCGCACATCTGGCCAAGGGACACGGTCTGGCCGGACTCGCGGACCGCGTCCGCGCCCACGGGGGCATCCTGGAGGTGACGAGCCCTGCGGGCGGCCCGTCGACGATCTCGGTGGAGCTTCCGGTATGAGAGGGGCCGTATGAAAGTCGTCGTGGCCGATGACTCGGTGTTGCTGCGGGAGGGCCTGATTCGGCTGCTCACCGAGGGCGGTCATGAGGTGGTCGCGGCCGTCGGCGACGGACCGTCCCTGGTGCAGGCGGTCGAAACCCACCGACCCGATGTCTCCGTGGTGGACGTCCGGATGCCGCCGTCGCACACCGACGAGGGTCTGCGCGCGGCGGTCGAAGCCCGACACCGCGTGCCGCGGTCGCCGATTCTCGTGCTGTCCCAATACGTCGAGGCGTCCTACGCCGACGACCTGTTGGCCGACGGCACCGGCGCCATCGGCTACCTGCTCAAGGACCGCGTCGTGGCCGTCACCGAGTTCCTCGACGCGGTGCAGCGAGTGGCCTCCGGCGGCACTGTGCTCGACCCGGATGTGGTTGCCCAACTGGTGGTCCGGCGTCGTCGCGACGACCCTCTGCGGCAGTTGACGCTGCGCGAACAGGAGGTGCTGACGTTGATGGCCGAGGGCCGGTCCAACACCAACATCGCGCGCACTCTGGTCGTGAGTGACGGCGCGGTGGAGAAGCACATCCGCAGCATCTTCACCAAGCTCGCGCTGCCGCCCGACAGTGAACAGCACCGCCGGGTCCTCGCGGTGCTGACCTACCTGCGCAGTTGACGGAAAGGGCGCTCCGGACGCAACGATCCCCACATCCACCGTGGCCCCACCGCTAACTCCCGTACAGGCCCAAAGCCCGGGCGGTCACCGTGGCGATGGCGCCGCTCAACCCGGCGATCGGCGGACCACCGCGCTGATGGATCACGTTGGCCAACACCACCACGTACGTGTTTGACCCCGGGTCGATCCACAGCGTCACGCCGGTGAAGCCGGTGTGCCCGAAACTTCCCACCGGGAAGACGATTCCGCGCGGCCGGGAATGGGGTGTGTCGATATCCCAGCCGAAACCGCGCAGGTCCTGTCCCGCAATCGCCGGATAGTTCGGAGCGAGAAGGGCATCGCTGTCACCGGGTGGCGCTCCGACGGCTTCCAGGACAGCCCGATTCGCGGCGTCCAGTTGGCCGGGGTGGTGTCCGGGTTGCTGCGGAGAGGTCATCAGCGCCACGCTGTCTCGGCTGAGCGGGAACGCACTTGGCCGGCCGGCGAGCCGATCGAGCAGCGCCTGGGCGAACCTGCCGAGATCGTCGACCGTCGAGAACACTCCGGCGTTGCCGGTCACTCCACCCATCCGGCGCGCGGTCGGGTCGTGCACGGTGCCGCGCAGGGGGTGGCCGTAGTCCGCGTTGAGGCCCGGGGTGTCCTCGTCCAGTGCGGTCGGTGCGACACGCGCCAACAATTCCGTGCTCCAGGTGCCCGCCGGGCACCTGCCCGCCCAGGGCGAGTACCCGTCCAGCGCGACGGCGGTTCCCCGGACCTGGTGGGGACCACACACTTTCGCGATGGGCAGGTAATGCGTGTCCACCATGCCGAGCGGGTCGAACACGTGCTCCTGCATGTAGTCGTCCAACGGTTCACCGGTGATGTTCTCGATGATCGCGCCGAGCAGGATGAAGTTGATGTCGGAGTAGTGGAAGACCGACCCGGGCTCGAACACCACCCATGCCCCAAGGGCCCGGCGGATGCCCTCCTCCTTGGCGGGCCCGTCCAGTCCCCAGGGGCCGTCCAGGCTCAGATCGCCCGCGATGCCGGAGAAATGGGTGAGCAGCATGCGCAGCGTCACCTGCGCGCGTCGCGGGTCGCCTGTCGGGTTGAAATCGGGCAAGAGGGTCTCCACTGGGGCGTCGATGTGAACGAGGCCCTGTTCGTAGAGCTGCAGGAAAGCTGTTGCGGTGGTGAGGCTTTTGGTCAACGACGCGAGGTCGAAGAGGGTGTCCTCGGTCATCGGCTCGGCGGGGGCGGGCGCGCCGTTCAATCCGGGTTCGCCGGCGAGCTTGCGTGCTCCGAACGCCTGCCGGTAGACGATGTCGCCGGCGTGCCCGATCTGAACGACCGAGCCGGGCAACCGGTGTGCGGCGATCGCGTCGTCCATCAGGCGGGCCACCGCGGAGAAGTCAGCGGTCGGGGTGACGGTCGGGGGGACGGCTGACGCGGTCGTGGGGACGTCGACGGTCGGCGCCGGTCGCGTGGCACTCGGCGACGGGACAGATGCCTGATGTCCGCAGGACAGCGCCGTCGCGAAGGTGAGGACAACCAGCCCCGCGACGCGCGTCACCCGTCGGGCGGTCGGCTGTGCGGCGAGCTTCAGCAGGGCTGGCCGGGAGGGGTGTAGTACGGCGTGCCCTGCACGGTGTAGCACGGAATCTCGTTGGGTACGTAGGGATGATCTTGGGACACGATCGTCGCGGCCGCGGCGTCACCGGCCACATTCGTACAGCCACCCACCGAGACGTGGCGCCCGCCCGCCGCCGCGCACACGTCGGCCTGAACCACCGGGGCGAACGGCAACGGCGCCAGGGCCATGCCGACAGCCATCACTATCGGTGCAACCGCTTTTCTCATCCAGACTCCTTCGCCGTTGTGTGGGACAAGTGTGCAGCGCAACCCGGCTGGGGGAGTCCACAATCGGTGGAATCGGGACCGGTCTGGGTTCAGCCCTGGCTCACGACGACCGCGTGCACAGGCCAGCGGTGCGGCACGCCCCTGAGTTCGTGGCTGCCACGACTCTCGAACACGATCCTCGATCCGAGAACCAGGGGCGGGATACCACCCGACACCAGCACCTCCCCGGGACCGGCGAGCGCCATGATCCGCGCTGCGATGTGCACGGCGATGCCGTGGACGTCGCCGTCGACCATCTCCACCTCGCCGGTGTGCAGGCCGGCGCGGATCTTCAGTCCCAGGTCATCCACGGCGTCACGAATCGCGCACGCGCAGTCGATCGCCCGTGCCGGACCGTCGAAGGTGGCCATGGCACCGTCGCCGGTGAACTTGACGACGGCACCCCGCGCGGCGTTCACATGCTGCGCCACGATCTGGTCGTGCGCCTCGAGGATGGACGACCAGGCCTCGTCACCCACTTCAGCGGCGCGTTCGGTGGACCCGACGACGTCGGTGAACAGCACGGTCGACAGCACTCGGCTGGTCGGGCCGCTCCGGCGGGTGCCGGTGACGAACGACTCGATCTCGTCGAGGACCCGGTCGGCATCGCCGGCGAACAACGCGTTGTCCTCGCCGTCGAGTTGGACCAGGTGCGCGTGCGGAATCCTCGCCGCGACCTCGCGTGCGTGCGCGCCGATGACGTGACGGTCCCCTCGGCGGTGCAGCACCAGCGTCGGTGCCTGGATGCTCTCGAGTGCGGGGCCGACATCGGTGTGCAGGAAGACGTCCAGAATCTTCTCGAAATACCCGGGGCCGCCGGATAACCGCTCGTTACGGGCCCACCACCGCCGTTTGGCGGCGTCGCCGGCCCAGCTCGGTGCGAGGTGGTCGACGACAGCACCCCGGCCGACGGTGTCTCGGTAACCCTGGAGGTACCTGGTGAGCACAGGTTCGGGCATTCCGAACGTCCGGTCGGGGCCGCGAACGTAGCGCGCGAAGGGGCTCCACAACACCAGTGCCCGCACGCGCTGCGGGTGAGTCGCACTCAAAAGCATTGCGGGCAGCGCGGATTCCGACATCGCTACGATCGCCACGCAGTCGCTGCCGACGTCATCCAGCACGGCGGTCATCCCGTCGGTCCAGGCCTGCATCGCGGCACGCCGGTTGATGGGCACCGCGTCGGAACTGCCGACCCCCAGCAGGTCGGACAGGATCAGCCGACCGAAGGACGCCAGCCTGCGCAGCAGTCTGGCCACGGTCGGGTCGTCCCACAGCAGGTCGATGGGAAAGGTCGCGGTGGGCACGAACAGCAGGTCGGGTCCGCTGTCCCCGACGACCTGATACGCCAGGTGGACGTCGCCGTCTCGCGCGTATCTGGTCTCGGGAACGTTGACCATCCGTGTGGGCCTAGTTGTGGGCCGGGGATGGTCCGGTTCTGGTCGCCGGGCATCCCGGCGCGGGCTCCTGGTCGACCGACGCGGGGACCCCGCTCGGCAGAACGTTCCGCACGCTCCGGACCCGGACCCGTGCGCCGCGGTGCGGGACGAAGACGACCTGCTTGAGGGTGGGGCGTTCGCCGGGCGCCGAGGTGGTGGCCAACTCGACGCGGCGCAGGACTTCGCGCAGGACCACCCGCATCTCGACCATTGCGAAGGTGGCGCCCAGGCAGCGTCGGTTTCCGCCGCCGAACGGGAACCACGTGCTGGGGCTCAGCGTCGCGCCCAACATGCGATCGGGGTCGAAGCGTTCCGGATCCGGATACAGCTCGGCGTCCGCGTGCACCCGCACCATTCCCGGCACCACCATGGTCCCGGCAGGCAGCCGATATCCGGCGATCTCCACGGGTTCGGTGAGCACGCGGCCGACGTCGAACACCACGGTGCGTGCCCGCAGCGTCTCCTTGCACACCGCGTCGAGGTATTCGTCCCCGGCGGGGTCGCCCGCGGCGCTGGCCTCCGCGGCTGCCACCGCCTTGGCGAGCACTGCGGGGTGGCGGGTCAGCCGCTCCAGTGCCCACGACAATCCGTTGGCGGTGGTCTCGTGCCCGGCGACCAGCAGCGTCATCAGTTGATCGCGCAGTTCACGGTCGGTCATGGTGCGGTCGCCGTCATCGGAGGCACGCACCAACATCGCCAACGTGTCTGTCCGGCTTGCCAATTCGGGATCGGCACGGCGATCGGCGATCTCGGCGTACAGCAGTTGGTCGGCCTCGGCGAGGGCACGTCGCAGGCGCCGCCACGGCCATCGTCTTTGCAGCTTGGGGTTGGCCACCGCAAGGGTCTCCCACGGGCTGATCCGGAGCAGCCGCGGCATCCCCGTCCGCAGGGCGGCCAGTCGGGTCGGGTCACTGGCCCCGATGACGGTCCGCAGGATGACCTCGAGCGTGATCGCCGCCATCCTCGGCGCCACCGGGAACGAGACTCCGGTCGGCCATCCGGCGATGTCGGCCGCGGCGACCTCGGCCATCACGGCTGCCTGCTTGGTGACCGCGTCCCGCTGAAACGGGGGCAACATCAACCGACGCCGGTCGCGGTGCACGTCATCGTCGATCACCAGCACCGAGGTGTCCCCGAGAACGCCCTTGAGCATCGAGTTGGCTTCCCCGGCGTGGAAAACGTGCGGGTCACCGGCGAAGACGGCCTTGATGTCGGCGGGGTCGGTCAGATACACGACCGTGCCCACCGACGAGATGCGCTGCGTGGACACCGGCCCGTAGCGGCGCTGGCAGAACTCGACGAAGCGCAGGCCGTGCCGAAGCCACATCCAGGTCTGGACGGCGGCCGGCAATCGTGGCCCCGGGGGGAGTGCGGTCGTGGCGGACTCGCTCATTGCCCCACCCTACGAGCGGAGTACAGGGTGGAGTCGGTACTCGGCAAAACCACACCCATGCCGAGGCGGCCCCGAGCCATCCGAGACCCGCATGGCCACCGCGCCTACTGTCGAAGAGGACGGACTTCTGGGGGCGGATGATGTGCCAATACTGCGGATGCCGCGACATACCGCTGCTGCGTGATTACATCGCGGAGCACGAGCGGGTGATCAACTGCGGCGGCGAGGCCGTGCGCGCGCTGGATCGAGGCGAATACGGGCAGGCCCGCAGCCTGCTGGCCGAGATGGCCGAGGAGCTGCGATCGCACTGGCGCGGAGAGGAGGAGGGCCTGTTCGTGGTGATGGCCGCCGCCGACGATCTATACGGCGACTACATCGCCCCGCTGGTGCGCGAACACCGAGACCTCGATGCGCTGCTGGAATCCGTCGACCTGTCGGACCCGGATGACCAGGCGCGGATCCGTGCCGCGATGGACGAGCTGTATGAGCACATCGCCAAGGAGGAGGACGGATTGTTCCCGGCCTCGCTCACCGCCCTCGACGGTGAGCAGTGGGACGCGGCGATCTCCGGCTGGCAGGCGGCACATCCAGGTCAGCACCTGATCGGGCGGTGACCCGCGCAGGGTCGCGGGCTATCGGGCCGCTGCGCCAGCAGGTTCGACGTGGATGAACGTTTCGGTGTGGGGCAGCGCGGCGTCGATGTCGGTTTCGAGACGGTCGGCCAGGTCGTGCGCGGCCTGTACGGTCCATTCGCCGGGAACGGTGACCACCACGAACACCAGCCGCTGCCGGCCGGACTCCACGGTGCGCAGCGGTGCGAACTCGACCGGGTACTCGCTGCGGTACCGGGACAGCACCGCCTCCACCGCGGCGTGGTCCTCCTCGGGCAGGGCAGCGCTGAGCAGACTGCTCATCGAACCGCGCAACAACCGGTATCCGGTCAGGAGAATGTTGACCCCGACCGCCAGCGCCACGATCGGGTCGAGCGGCTGCCAATTCGTCAGGGCGACCAGGGCGATGCCGACGATCACCCCGGCCGAGGTCCACACGTCGGTCATCAGATGCTTGCCGTCGGCGACCAGGGTGATCGATCTGTGTCGCCGGCCCACCCGCTGCAGGGTGACACCGACGACGAGGTTGACCACCGCCGCGACGCCCGACAGCGCCAGGCCCAGGCCGGGCTGCTCCAGCGGGGTCGGGCTCAGCAGGCGTTCGACCGCGCTCCAGATGATCGCCGTGGCAGCCACGAAGATCATCGCGCCCTCGACCAACGCCGACAGGTATTCGGCCTTGCCGTGCCCGAAGTGGTGGTCGGCGTCGCGTGGGCGGGCCGCCACCCGCAGCGCCCACAGTGCCACCACGGCCGCGACCAGGTTGACGCCGGATTCCAGTGCATCGGAAAGGAATCCGACGGAACCGGTGATCAGGGCGGCGCCCGCTTTGAGCGCCATGGTGACGATGGCGGCGGCCAGGCTCAACAGCATGAACCGCGACAGCAGGCGGTGCTCCTGCTGCTTGGACAACGCAGTCGCGGTCATCCCCGGCTCGTCCGATCTGTTGTGGAGGCGGCTTTGCGCCGCCCTGCCCGCAGCACCAGCTTGCGGAGTTCATCGAACCACAGCACCGTCGAGGCCATCGCGACTGCCACCGCCCAGTGCGCCGCGTCCAGCGGCACCGTGCCGAAAGCACGCTGCAGCAGCGGCATTTCGACCACCGCGACCTGCAGCACCACACCCAGACCGACCGACGCCCACAGCCATCGGTTGCTGAACAGGTGCCGGAACGCGCTGGTGGTCTCCGAGCGGGAGTTGAAGGCGTTGAAGAACTGGGCGAACACCAGTGTGGTGAACCCGGCGGTGCGCGCCATCTCCAGCGAGTCCGAGCCCTCGACCAGACCACCCGGTAGGAAGATGTCCATTGTCAGCAGCGTGGCGATGCCCATGACCAGGCCGACGGACATGATGCCGCGCCACATCTCGCCATCGATGAGGCGGTCGGTCGACCGCCGCGGGGGCCGTTTCATCACGTCGTCGATCTCGGGGTCGACGCCCATCGCCAGCGCGGGTCCGGAATCGGTGACGAGATTGATCCACAGGATCTGGGTGGCCAGCAGCGGAACCACGATCTCCTGACCCGAGCCGGCGCCGATCCCGATGAATCCGGCCAACACGACGCCGAAGAACACCGTGAAGACCTCACCCATGTTCGACGAGAGCAGGTAGCGCAGGAACTTCTTGATGTCGTCGAAGATGGCTCGGCCCTGGCGGACCGCGGCGACGATGGTCGCGAAGTTGTCGTCGGCCAGGATCATCTTCGCGGCTTCTCTGGTCACGGGTGTCCCGGTGATCCCCATCGCGACACCGATGTCGGCCGACTTCAGTGCCGGGGCGTCGTTGACGCCGTCGCCGGTCATCGCCACGACCTCGCCGCGGGCCTGCAGCGCGTCGACGATCTGGAGTTTGTTGCGCGGAGCGACGCGGGCGTAGACCGACGTCGTGGCCGTCACCTCTTCGAGCTGATCAGGGGGCAGCGCGTCGAGTTCGGTGCCGGTGAGCGCGGTGGCCCCGGGTTCGACGATGCCGAGGTCCGCGGCGATGCGCGCGGCCGTGGTGGGGTGATCTCCGGTGATCATCATGACCCGGACACCGGCCCGGTGCGCCTCGGCGATGGCCCCGGCCACCTCGGGCCGGGGCGGGTCGATGATGCCGACGACGCCCAGGTAGACGAGGTTCCGTTCGTCGGCGACGTCGAGCGGGCCGACGGTGTCCGGATCGTCGACCCAGCGGTAGGCGACGCCGAGGGTGCGGAAGGACTGCGCCGAGAGTTCCTCGACGGCGGCCAACGCGGCGGCGCGCCGGTCGGCGTCCAGCGGCAGTGTCTGATCGCCGACTTGTACCGCGACGCAGCGCTGCAGCAGCACGTCGGGCGCGCCCTTGGAAACCACCGCGGTGCCTTCGGCGCCGCCGGTCACCAGCGCGGACATCATCTTCCGTTCGGAGGTGAACGGGATCTCGTCCCGCCGGCGGAACTGCCGCACCCGGTCGACGGCACCCGCGAGCTTGTGCGAAGCCACCAGGAACGCCGCCTCGGTCGGGTCGCCCTGGATCTGCCACTGGCCGTCACGGTGGGTGAGCTGGGCGTCGTTGGCCAGTGAACCGCCGGCCAGCACCATCCGCGCCTCGCGCTGCAGTGCGGGGTTGGACAGCGGCGCACCGTCGACCAGCGCGGTGCCCTCCGGGCGGTACCCGACGCCGGTCAACTCGACCTCACCCGAGAAGGTCCGGATGCGCTGGATCGTCATCTCGTTCTTGGTCAGGGTGCCGGTCTTGTCCGAGGCGATGACGGTGGCCGAGCCCAGTGTCTCCACCGAGTGCAACTTCTTGACGATGGCCTTGTGCCGGGCCAACTGCTGGACTCCGATGGCCAGGACCACCGACAGGATGGCGGGCAGTCCCTCGGGGACGGCCGCGACCGCGAGTGACACCCCGAGCAGCAGGACGGTGACCAGATGACCGAAGGTGGAGATCTCGTTGACCAGCGCCGTGACGACCATGACCACCACGGCGATAACGACGACGGTGATGCCCAGCAGCCTGCTGACCCGCGTGATCTCCTTCTGCAGCGGGCTGGGTTCCTCCCGGGTGTCCTCAAGCATCTCGGCGATGGAACCGACCTCGGTGCCCATGCCGGTGGCGGTGACCACGGCACGGCCCACACCCTGGACCACGGACGTGCCGCGGAACACCATGTCCCTGCGGTCGCCGAGTGGCAGGTGCTCGGTCAACGTGGCAGCGGACTTCGTCACGGGTTCGCTTTCCCCGGTCAGGGACGCCTCGGAAACGCGCAGCGCCGCTGCGGTCAACACCCGCGCATCGGCGCCCACAGCGTCGCCCTCGTTGAGGACGAGGATGTCGCCGCGCACCAGCTCCCGCGAGGGCACCGTGCGCAGTTCGCCCTCACGCAGCACCGTCGAGGTCGCGTCGGTCATCGACTGCAGCGCCTTGACGGCGGCTTCGGCACGGTTCTCCTGGACGAATCCCAGGATGCCGTTGAGCACGACGATCGCGGAGATGACCAGGGCGTCGACCGGTGCGCCGGCCCCGCCCTCGGCCAGCCAGGCTGCCGTCGAGATGACGACCGCGACGAGAAGCAGGTAGACCAGCGGGTCCTGGAACTGGCGGAGAACTCGTCGCCATGTCGGCACCGGCGGTGCGGCCCGGAGTTCGTTGGGGCCGTCGCCGTGCAGGCGGCGTGCGGCCTCCGCTGGCGCCAGACCCGTCGCGGGATCGACCCCGAGGTCGCGGGCGACCTCGGGGCCCTCCCGCACCGATGGATCCCGGGGCGGTTCCACCACGACTCCCACCCACCGATGATGCTCCTGCCCCATCCCCCGGCGCAGTGACTTCGCCACTGGGTGTCACCGGCATCCTTCGGGGAGCACTTTCGACGTTTCGAATCTGGGTTCAGCGGAAAACCAGTGCTGGTTGAGCCGTCGTAATGAAGGAGGAGCGATGACAGGTCGACGAGTTGAGGGGGGCAGGGTCCCGCGCATGCTGGCCGCTGTCGGTGCGGCAGGCCTGATGGCCCTGGCGTCGGCGGGCACGGTGAATGCCGCCCCGTCCGCGGAGCAGTGTTCACCGGCGGCGATGATGCGAGCCCACGCCGGCGCGATGACCCAGATGGCGGACTATCTGGACGCACATCCCGACGTCCAGCAGGTGTTCACCAACGCCCGGAGCCAATCCACGCCGGAGGCGCGCCGCGAGGTGATCGAGAGCTACAACGACACTCATCCGGACGTGGCGACCGCCATGAAGAACATTCACCAGCCGGTTCAGGATCTGCGCACACAGTGCGGCCTGACCAAGCCGGGTATGGACGATGATATGGGGCCCGGCCCGATGATGAGCCCCGGACAGTGAGCCGGCCCAGTTGCGACGCACGCTGTCCACCGTGATCGCCGGGCCCCCTCACTGATCGGATGGCGACAGGGCCGCGCGAGGGCAGTCGGCGACGGCCTGTACGGCGAGCTTCTCCTGCCCGGCGGGGACCGGATCGGCGATGACGACGGCATATTCGTCGTCGTCGAGTTCGAACACCTCTGGTGCGATCTTCACGCAGAAGGCGTTGCCCTCGCAGCGATCACGGTCGACTCGTACCCGCAAGGATCTCTCCTCTGCTCTGTGCGATCGCAGGGCTGAATCACAAGATCGCACTCGGGTGAACCGTAGACGGTCGAAGGCGCGTTGACCAGCGTGGCGAGTGCGAAAGTGATTGGCACGCTGCGCTTGTCGGCAGACTGTATATCGTCTCGGCGATCGGGCATTGGGCCTGGTCGAATATGGCAGGGTGGGCCACATGAAGAAGCGGACGTTCGCCGCGCTGGCCGCTCCTGTGGCCGCACTCGCCGGCGTCGCGTTGCAGGACCTGCTGCAGAAGGAGCATGCGCTGCGCCGCAACTTCCCGGTCGTCGCGCGGGCCAGGTACCTGCTGGAGTCGGTCGGCCCCGAGTTGCGCCAGTACATCATCACCAGCAACGACGCCGAGCGGCCGTTCAGCCGCGACCAGCGGCGTTGGGTGTACACGTCGGCGAAAAAGGAGAACAACTACTTCGCGTTCGGCACCGACAACGACACCGAGAACGCCGCGTATCCGATCATCAAGCAGGCGACATTCTCCGACGTCGTACCCGCGTCCCCGATCCACGGACGCGATATCGAGGTGCCGGGCGCCAAGGTGCTCGGAGGTCACCGGGGGCGTCGGCACGCCTTCCGTCCGGCGTCTGTCGTCAACGTGTCGGCGATGTCGTTCGGCTCGCTCAGCCCGCAGGCGATCGAGGCGATCAACAAAGGCGCCAAGATCGGTGGCTTTTGGCACAACACCGGCGAGGGCGGCCTGTCGGACCATCACCGCCAGGGCGGCGACCTGGTGTTCCAGATCGGCACCGGCTACTTCGGCTGCCGTGACGAGCACGGCAATCTCGATCTGGACCGGTTGGTCGACATCGTCGGCTCCGGCCCGGTGCGTGCCATCGAGATCAAGCTGAGCCAGGGCGCCAAACCGGGCCTGGGTGGACATCTTCCGGGCGCCAAGGTGAATGCGGAGATCGCCCGCATCCGGGGTGTCGAGCAGGGCAAGGACATCGCGAGCCCCTCGCGGCACACCGCGTTCCGCAACGTCGACGAGATGCTCGACGTCGTGGAGCGGATCGCGGATGCCACCGGCCTGCCAGTCGGTATCAAGTCCGCGGTGGGGGAGTCGGGTTTCTGGGAGTCACTGGCGGACCGGATGGATGACGGGCAGCGCGGCGTGGACTTCATCACGATCGACGGCGGGGAGGGCGGGACAGGTGCCGCGCCGCTGGTCTTCGCCGACCACGTGTCGTTCCCGTTCCGGACGGGATTCGCCGGGGTTTACGGCATGTTCGCCCAGCGGGGTCTCACCGACCGGGTCACGTGGATCGGCTCCGGCAAGCTCGGCCTGCCTGCCAACGCGATCGTGGCCTTCGCCCTGGGCGTCGACCTGATCAACGTGGCACGGGAGGCGATGCTGGCGATCGGCTGCATCCAGGCGCAGAAGTGCCACACCGACCGCTGTCCGACCGGCGTCGCCACGCAGAACCCATGGCTGGCAGGCGGGCTGGACCCGGAACTGAAGTCGCATCGGCTGGCCAACTACGTGCTGACGTTGCGGCGCGACCTGTTGAAGGTGTCGGAGGCGGCTGGCGTGCGCCACCCGGCCATGCTGAGCCCGAAGCATGTGGAGATCCTCGACGGAGACCGCGGGCACCGGCCGCTCGCAGAGGTGTACGGCTACCAGGAGATATGGGGCACCCCCGGTCCGGAGATCATCGCCGAGATCGACACGTACATGCGCCGTTACGACGATCTGCCCGGCACCAACGAGGTCGTCGAGCATGAACCGCTCAAGGTGACCGAACCGAACGAGACGACGGAATAGCCGTTCCGGCTACCAGGACCGTGGAGCTCAGATGACAACCACCAACGTGAAGTGCCGGCAGTGTGCAACGGTCAATCGGCTGCCCGCGGCCGCCAACGGGACGCCCCGCTGCGCCAAGTGCAAAGAGCCGCTGCCGTGGATTGCCGTGGCCGGTGACGACGACTTCGCCGAGGTTGCCGAGCGCTCCAAAGTGCCTGTGCTGGTGGACCTGTGGGCGACCTGGTGCGGTCCTTGCCGGATGGTGAGTCCGGCCCTCGAACAGCTCGCCGCCGAGCGCGCGGGCGGGCTCAAGCTGGTGAAAGTCGATGTGGACGCCGCACGGCAGACTGCCGCGCGATTCTCAGTTCAGGCTGTTCCGACCCTGCTCGTCATCGCCGGTGGGACCGTTCTCGCCCGTCGGGCGGGCGCCGCGCCGGTGGCTGCGTTGCGCACCTGGCTGGACCAGGCACTCGCGCCTCCGACGTAGCGCCGATTCGGCGGACATCTGGCCAGCCGGTGGTTCGGCGCGCACACTTGAGGTGTCGGCGAACCAAGGGGGCCGCGATGACCAAGAAACTGTACGACTTCTTCGGTGAGGTCTTTCAGCGGTACTTCCGACCCGCGGCCGACGCCTATCCGACGTTGGGCGGGGGACCCGTCGAGAGAATGTTTCGGCTGACCGACGCCGTCCAGGATCCGCTGGAGCAGAGCCGGCGGCAAGCGACCGCGTGGGGGCGCACCGAGGCGCGTGACTCCCGGTTCGCCACCGAACTGTTCGTCATCACCCAGCAGGGGCTGATCTACGCAGCCGAGTTGAACAGTCCACGTCGGGCGCTGTACTACCTGGCCGTGCCGCCCGCGCTGTTCGATCCGTTCGTCGATCAGGTCGAGACGGCCGAACTGCGTGAGAGCGCGGTGGCCGTGGTGGACAGCCGTTTCGGTCGTGACCTCGCCGCCGCGCGCCCGATGGACGCCGCGCTGCGCCGAATCCTCGATGAGCATTGGGCGCTGCGCGTGGACCTCACCTCCCCGGCGCTGCGCTGACGCCCCCTCGTCCGCACCGATCCCGCCGGGAGCCTGGTTTGCGGACGGGGAAGTCCGTCATGTCTACCGCCGTTTCGGCACGGGCATCCCCAATGACACGAAACGTCCTCCCGTGATGCCCTCCATGTGACATTGTGTGTTGTCACATTGCCGGTGCAGTGCCGATTCAAGGGAGAGTCTCCGCGTGAAGCGCGTTGGTGGTGCGGGAATCCGCCCGAAGGGCAGGATGTTTCACGTCGGCGTTGCGGCGGTGGCGGTGTCGATCGGGATTCTGGGGGCGCCGGCACCGGGTGTCGCCTGGGCGGACTCCACCGAGTCCACCACCTCCGTGGCGACACCGGGCGCATCCGGCAGTGGTGCGGGTTCGGCCGACAACGGTTCGGCGGGGCCGACCGATCGGGCCGGCCGCGTGGTGGGTCCACTCGACTTCCCCAAGCGTTTCACCACCCGCAGGGCCGAGAAGGTCGACGAGCGCCCGGCCGACCTGTCGGCCAGTGTGAAGGGCGCCCTTGACAGAGCCAAGGACCGCTGGATGCGTCCGGTCCGGGACACCGACATCAGCGACTCCAAAGCAGACAGGATCGGGCAGACCGCAGCGCTGTCACCACAGACTGCCGACGGCCAGATGCCGGAGCAGGCGCCGCCCATCGACCCTGCTCCCGAAGTGCCCGTCATTCCTGAACCTGTTGTCGTGGAGCCGGATCCGGCTGCGAAGCAGGGTTCCGCGCCGGAGACGTTGACGGTCCGCGACAAGCTGGCGCTCAAACACCCGCTGGCCCCGTTCGTCCGAACGGCACGCCAGGAGCTCAGCGCGGTGGTGGCGACGCTGACCCCGCCGTCCGGCCTACCGGCCGACGCAGCCCCGAACGCGCAGACACCGCCGGTCCGGCCCTCGGGCACGGTGCCCACTGAGGCCCTCGCGCCGCTCGCCGCCCTCGTCAGCACGACCACGGTCGACACGACTCCCACCCCGCCGCAACCGCTCTCGCCGGTCGCCAAGCTGCTGGAGTTGCCCGGCCGCATCGTCAATGCGGTGCTGGAGGCGCTGGACTTCACCTCCTCGGCGAACAGCCCGACCCTTCCGATCGGCCTGGGGCCGATCAACGACCTGATCTTCGGCGCGTTCCGCGAGATCGAGCGACTGCTGGGGCTGTGGGAGACCCCGCCGCCGCAACCCGCGGTCCCCACCATGGTCTACGACGGCCCGACGGACAGATTGACCCCGACGGTGGCGCAGTTCCTCAACGCGTCCACGGCCGCGTACGTCCTCGGGTCCACGCCCGGCGACCTGAAGCCGTTCGTCGTGAACGGCCGCCAGATGTCGAGGACCAACATCCTCACGGGCATGGTGGGCAAGGCCTGGGTGACCCCCGAGGGTCAGGTGATCATCGCGTACCAGGGCACGACCGGCGGGACGCATCTGCTGTTCAACCCGCTCATCGCGATTCCCCAGCTGATCGCGGATCTGCAGGTGGTCTTCACCGGTACGACGCCGTGGGCGTTCTACGACGCGCACGACTTCGCGGAGGAGGTGCTGGCTGAGGCGGCCCTGCAGGGTTACAGCGAGGACGACGTCTTCGTCACCGGCCACTCACTCGGCGGGTGGGAGGCCCAGTACGTCGCGCAGCAGACCGGCCTGGCCGGCATCGGCTTCGAAGCCCCCGGCATCAACACCACCGTCGACGGCAACGGCGCCGACTCGATGTTCGTCAACATCGGCACCTACGGAAGCTCCGCGCCGTACATGGCCACCGATCTGCCTGGGCTGCAACCGTTCATGCCGCCCTTTGTGCCCGGCGGCCCCAACCCCGGCGACGGTGGCAGCAAGCCGCACTACGGTCCGATCGTGATGGTCGGGGATCCGGCCGCCATGACGCCGCTGTACAACGCGTCGGCACTGTGGGGAAAGAGCCTGACCGGCAGCGTCATCTTCATGGTCGACTACCTGATGAACTTCTTCCAGTACCACCTGCCCGGCATCCAGGCCTACCACCTGGACGTCACGCCCGATCCCGGTGTGGTGCCCTTCCTGGGCACCGCCCGCGGACCCGTCCACGCCGGTTACGGGAAGTTGACGATCCCCGAGTTGTTGGCGACGGCGTCCGACGACGGCATCCTGTTCGCGCCGTAGGGGCGCGGCGGTGAGCCGGAGCGGAATCGGTCGACGGCGGTTGTGCCTCAGGCGATCCTGAGGCGCCGCCGCGCTCGTCACACCGTGAAGCCGCCGTCGACGTTCAGGTTCGCGCCGGTGATGTATCCGGACTCGGGGCCGGCGAGGAAGCTCACGAAGGAGGCGACGTCGGTGGTGTGCCCGTAGCGGCCCTGTGTCGTCACCTGCTTGAGGCTCTCGGCGAAGTCACCCTCGTCGGGATTCGCGTCGGTGTCGATGGGGCCGGGCTGCACGTTGTTGACCGTGATGCCGCGGGCGCCGAGATCGCGGGCCAAGCCGCGGGTGAACGAAGCCACCGCCCCCTTGGTCATCCCGTACACCGACAACCCGGCTCCCGGAATGCGGTCGGCGTTGATGCTGCCGATGTTGATGATCCGGGCCCCTTCACCGAGGTGCTTGATCGCGGTTCGGGTTGTCCAGTACGTGCTGCCGATATTGATCGCCACCAGGCGGTCGAACTCGTCGCCCGGGAACTCGTCGATCGGCGCCATATGCCCGACGGCCGCATTGTTCACGACGATGTCCAGGCCGCCGAGCGCGGCGACGGCCTGCTCGACGGCGTCGGCAGCCTGCGCTGGGACGGCGGCGTCGGCCTGGATGGCCACCACCGTGGCGCCCGCTGCGGTGAGTTCGGCGACAAGTGCGTCCGCGTTGGACGCCGAGGCTGAGTAGGTGAACGCCACCGCGGCGCCGTCCGAGGACAGTCGCCGGACGATCTCCGCGCCGATTCCGCGTGAACCTCCCGTCACCAGTGCCCGCCGTCCGGTCAGATGTGCTGTGCTCATGTGCGCGTCTCCAAGTGATTCCGAACCGAAGTGTTACTTAGTATGCTCAGGTCAAGCGTACTTATGCGGGTGGAATTCCCAGTGTGACTGGCATCACGGAGGTGATCTCATGACGGTTGGGCGACCTCGAGAGTTCGACCCGGACCAAGTCGAGGACGCGGCGATGAAGCTGTTCTGGGATCGCGGCTTTGATGGCGTGTCGATTTCAGACGTCACCGCCGCGACGGGAGTGAACCGTCGCAGCATCTACGCCGAGTTCGGGTCCAAGGAGAACCTGTTCGATCGCGCCCTGCGTAGGTACCTCGCCGGTCCGAGCGCCTACACCGCCGAGGCGCTCACGCGACCGACGGCGCGGGAGGTCGCCGAGGCGATGGTGCACGGTGCGGCTGACACGGTCAGCGGCGACATCCGCGGGTGCCTGACGGTCGGAGCGGCCCCAGGGCTGGCCGAATTCCGCGACGCGACAGTGCAACAGCTGGCCGAGCGATTCGATGCTGCGGTGGCCGACGGCGAGTTGCCGGGCGTGGACACCGAGGTGCTGGCCCGCTGGATCGCCGCCGTGTGTCAGGGGATCGCGGTTCAGGCACGCAGCGGAGCGAGTCGGGCAGATCTGCATGCCGTCGCGGAACTGGCGCTGGCCGGCTGGCCGGGAACACCTGTGGAGTGACAGCCTGAAAGGGGCTTGTCGAACGTCGGGGCGGTCACTGCGCGGGGTGTGAATAACATGTGTGTAATTTACCGTCAATGCAGGTCAGGCACTACGTGAGGCTGTGGATGGAGGTCAGCGGAGGTGCCCCTTCAGCGGTTGGCCAACCTGGTGACCTTCCGCACCAAGTCCTCAGGCGTGGACAGGTCATAGTCCTCGCCGTTGATGCGCACGGTCGGAGTGCTCTGGACGTCGGTGTCGGCGGCCAGTCCCTTCGTCATCTCCACGTACCGCCCGCTGAGAATGCAGTCTGCGACGTCTCCGCCCGCGCCGGCCTCTTCGGCGGTCTCGGCCAGGTCGTCGTCGGTGGGGAAGTCTCTGGCGAACTCGTCGGGCTGGGCTGCAAGAAGTGCCGCGTGGAAACCGCGGAATGCCTCCACCGAATAGTCGGCGACGCAGTACGCCGCGGCGGCAGCGCGCGACGAGTAGTTCTGGTTCCGGGGGGAATCCAGGATCGCGATCAGGTAATAGTCGACCGCGACCGTCCCGGAAGCGATGAGCTCATCGATTGTCGGTCCATACGCCTGCTCAAAGCGAGCGCAGTGTGGACAGAGCAGGTCCTCGTAGAGCGACAGCACAACCTTGGGTTCGGTGCTGCCCGGCTTCGTGACCAGAGCGTCTGACGACACCCGGATCGATTCGGATTGGCCTGCGGTGGGACTGGCGACTGCGTTACCCGCCGAGAGCTTCTCGCGCCCTGATATCAGGAGGTAGAGAACCAGCACGACCGCGATGACGACCACGGACACGGTGACGCCGATCTGGATGGCCAGCTTACGAGCGCCACCGGCCGAGCTCGGACCGCCACCGCGAATCGGTTCGTGCATCTCGCCAGCCTAAGACGTATCGGCCCGGTGAGTGCTCAGGCGCCAGTGAGAGGCGCTTGGTGAACAGCAGTTCTCGCCAGCACCGCGACTCGGGCCGTCGGGCGGCCCTGCTGGCCGCGGCCGCGCAGTGTTTTGCAGACCGCGCATTCGATGAGGTGTCGATGGATGACATCGCGGCACGCGCGGGCGTCACCAAGGGACTGTTGTTCTACTACTTCGGCACGAAGCGGCAGTGCTATCTCGCCGTCATCGCCGACTTCCACCAACAACTGCTCGATCGTGCCCAGTCCAGCGACGGCGTCCCGACGCATGAGTTGTTGTCGGACCTGCTCGACCGCTACCTGGACTTTGCCGTCAACGCAGAGCCTGCGTACCGCCCGATCATGAGCGGGGGACTGGGCGCTGACCCGGAGGTGCGCGCCTTCGTCGCCGAGCAGCGTGCCCGGCACCGCGCGCTTTTCACGCAGATGGTGCTGCCGGGAGAGGTGGAGCCTCCGGCCCTTCGGGTCGGGTTCGAGGGATTCCCTGAGTTTACTTGAAGGTGCGACGCTGGACTGGCTCGCACACCGCAGCATCAGCCGAGATGCGTTGCACCGCTTGGTGATGTCGATCGCTCCCGCCGTGCCGCTCGCCGCGGTGGCGGCTGATCCCACGCTCAAGCCGAAACCGTTCGGTGGAACCGTGGAGGGTCTCCCCGTCTAGGGCCGCGTCGATCAGGTGTCGCGCTCAGTGACTTGCCACGGTGCGGAACCGATCCCGATGCGCCTTCGGCGAAACCCCAAGCTGGCTGGAGAAGACCCGTCGGAACGTCTCGGCGCTGCCGAACCCGGCACGTCGGGCACTGTCGCCGACGCAGTGGCCGGCATCCAGTGCGGCGCGGGCGATGTCGACGCGCACCCGTTCGACATAGCGTGCGGGAGTGATGCCCAGTTCCGCCTGGAACAACCGGGTCAGCTGTCGAACATCGTGATGTGGGCGCCGACGTCGAGTGCCTGCCAGCGGCCGTCGAGGCGAAACGTGCCATCGGCGCAGGTCCGCGGTGATCTAGCGGGTTGGCCGCTTGGTGTCATTCCTGCCGCGTGGGTTGGTGAGGAAGATCGCTGCCTGTTTCAGGTCGAGCCGTGGCACGTCACATATCGGGCCTCTGAGCTGGCGCGATGGCATGTCCCAGACTGACATGAACCTCCACCTCAGGTCACTCTGCGTATATTTGGACGTGCATTATGCGGTCATTCTGTGGATGATTGATGTGTAGTCTGCTGTTGTCATGGGTAATCTCGGGTTGACAAGGGAGGTGAATGATATGTCTGACCTGCTAGTCAAGGCTGGTGACGACACTGCGCGGATGGACACCCACGAGGTCGTCGCCTACCTGCTGCAGCGTCTGGGACCGACCTTGACCGCCTACATCGCCGGCTCCAAGAGCCGCGCTATGCCCGCACGCTGGGCAGCCCCGCCCGGTGACAGCACCCACGCGACACCGTCGATCGACAAGACACGGCGCCTGAAGGCCGCCCACACCGTGTTCGTCCTGATCGAGAAGGCGGAGAACGACCAGGTGGCGCGGAGCTGGCTCATTTCGGCCAACCCTCGCCTGGACGGCTCGACCCCCGCTGAACTGCTACGCAACGACCAAGCGCCGGAAGTGTTTCGGGCGGCAGACGCTTTCGTCTCCGACACCTACTACGCCTGACCCAGCCCTATACTCAGCCCGACCATTGCGGATGTGAGAAGGGCTGGGTGCAGGTGTCGTCGTTCACGACTGCGACTGTCTGCACCGCCACCGGATTCAACATCACACCAAGCTCGGTTCGCAGTATCTTTCGGGTGGCCCAGACGCGGTACGGGCCGATCAACCCGCCAGCTCGCTTGCCGACCGAGGACCCCAAGGACTGGTCCCGATGATGGGACACACCCGGGCGAACCATCTACGGGTGCACCACTCCGACCGGCGCACTGGTCGAGGTCCTGGATTACATCCGGCCAGATCCACCTGAGATTCGGCTGGCCGAGCTGTTCGATGACGTCTCTGATGATGACGAGTTCACGCTGGCCGAGCAGGTCGCGCGAGAGCTACCCGCACACGGCGCCATGCCTTACCGGTCCATCTCCCAGGGGTGGCGTGAAGCACGCGCGCTCTACGAGCTCTGGCTTCCCGTCGACGGCTGGTTCGTGAACATCACTGGCGCGCAGTCAATCGCAACGCTGACCGAGGAGTTAGGCGCAACCCTCTTGGCCGAGTGCAATATCGACCAACTCACGATCAGCGAGCTGACCAGCTCTGCGCCGGACATGAAGAGGCTCACTACGGGAATTGCCACATGGATTCGAGACAACGTGGTCCTGTTCGATGGTCAACTCCCCCACGGCGTCGTCTATCCGTCAAAGTGGGGCACCTCCCTGGGCGACAACTACGCGATGTGGCTGCGGCGCACCGACGACGGCACCGGTGATGATGAAGTCGGCGTGCTGGAGGCCTCAACCCTCGGAAGGCACACCGAGCCGCTGGTGGAAGCGGCGAGACTTCGCGGCATGAAAATCTTCTAACCTGCTGGCGCACGCGGGGCGCTGCCCCCGCATTCATGGCGGACGGGCCGCCAGCCGCGCCTTGCCGCTTACCACCAGTTCGTCGATGACGGTGGCGAGCCGCCCTGTTGTCGCCAGCAGCAGTGGCTCCCCTGCGCCGAGCACTTCCGGGCTGGGCGGTGGCTGACGTGGTCGCGCCGAGGAGAAGGGCTGTGCTGCGGATCGCTCCGTCACCCAGTTGGCGTGCCGCACGCAGCGCGATACTGGTCCACCCAGCTGTGACTGCCAGTGCCGCAAGGACGATCAGGACGGACGGGATGCTGTCTGGATCGCAGAAGTCGTTGCACACCACGGGTGTGGTCAGCCACCGGTGGCCGTAGACCAGTGCTGCGAGTGCTGCCGACAACGCGGTTGCCGTCAGCACGTGAAGTGCCCTGTTCGACTCGGTGAAGACTGCCGTAGGCACCGGTTCAGCCCCGGGTGGCCATCGGGCATTGAACGGCCTGTGCTTTGGCCTTCTCTTCTGCCAGTCCGTCTTTGCGCATCAGGCGTCGCAGTTGCCCGGCGATGGCGTCTTTGGTCATGGGTGGCTGGGCGAGGCGTCCCAGCTCCTCCAGTGAGGCGTCGGGATGTTCGAGGCGCAACGCCTCAGCCTTGCGCAGGTGTTCGGGCAGGAGTCACCGAGGAATCTCGAGAACGCGGCCACGGCAACGCGTTTGACCGCACACCCTGTCACTCCAGCTGGATGCTCTCGGCGGCTTCCACGATGGTGCGCGCGAGTCGCGTGGGGTCACCACCGATCACCACGTCGTGGGCGCCCCCAACCGAGAGGGCCGCGATGGTTGCCCCCTGGCGATTGCGGAGCGGCGCGGCGATCGTCGCGACACCGGGAACGACGTCCTCTTCACTGAGCGAGTACCCGTTCTCTCGGGCGGTGCGAAGCTGCTCACGCAGATGGTCAACGTCCTGCAGCTGGTAGGGCGGCTCCGCTGTCAGCGCACAGCGTTCGAGGTAGTCCTCGATATCCGCATCGTCGGAGCTCGCCAGGAGCATGCGTGGACCTGCCCCCACATGCAGCGGCAACTTCGTACCCGCTTCGAGCACCATCAGCGCCGTTCGTGCACCCGCGATACGGGCGAGACACAGTGCTTCGTCCCCTCTCCGCACGGTCAGGAACACCGACTCCCCGGTGACGCGGGCGAGGTCCTCCATGGCGGGACGCGCCTGATTGACGAGAGGGTTTCGGGCGCTGGCGATCTGCCCCAACTCGAAGAGTCGCAGCCCAAGGTGATAACGATTGCCGGCAGCTGTCGGCCTGACGAATCCCACTGTCTCCAGGGTGGAAAGAAGCCGATACACGCTTGGCCGGGGCATGCCGACGCCCTCGGCGATCTGTGCGACGGTCAGGGACGGAGTCGACAGCAGCAGTTCGAGCACTTCATCGGCCTTGGCGATGAGTTCGACCGAGTGGTCGGGCGCGGCGCGTTTGGAGGAATCTGCGCGTGAAGTCACGATCGGACCCTAACCGAGGCTTGATGTGGAGAGACCGACGTCGAGTTGGGGAGAGTCACGTCGAGTGATCCACTGGGGTGTTCCGGTCGGGATTCCATCCCAGATCCAGGGAAGTGGCCAGGGCGGCAGCCTTGATCAATGCGATGGACTTGTCACGATTGCCATTGCCCAGAAGGGTTGCCGCCAGGCCGGAGTAGGACATTGCTCCCACCACCTCGCCCGAATGGTTCCTGATCGGTGCGGCGATGGACGCCACCCCGATCACCAGATCTTGATCACTCACCGCAACGCCGGTGGTTCTGATCTCGGCCAGCATTTCGCGGACCCTGCGGGGAGACGTGGGGGAGTGCTTGGTCGGCGCCTCGAGGGTGGCCTCGTCCAGATATCGATCGATCTCCTCGTCCGATGACAGTGCGAGCATCAAACGGGGGGCCGCGCCCGCGTACAGAGGAAGGAGGTCACCGACATCGGTGATCTCCCAACGCACGTAGCGTCCGTCGAACCGTTCGACACAGATGGCATGGTCGCCACGCTTGACGAAGAGCAGCACGGTCGCGTCGGTCTCATCCCGCAGCTCCCACATGCGTGGAAGCGCAGCTTCGCGGAGGTTGAATCGTGCGGCCACGCCGGCACCGAGCTGAAGGAGGCGTGTGCCGAGCACGAACTCCCCGCGGTGTGCCCGGTCTACGTAGCCGTACTCGCGCATCGTGCGCAACAACCGGTAGACGCTGCTGCGAGGCTCCTGGATGATTTCGGAAATCTGGGTCGCACTGAGGGACTCATGCTCCGCCAGTGCGGTCAGTGTGTCGCTCATCTTCACCAGCACCTTGATAGTCGGTGCAGCGGATCCGGCCGATGCGGCCTTTGGTATCGACTCGCTATTGGTTGTGGACACAGTATGACGATAACTCGACGGGTTCGGTGCCAGCCCGCAACTGACCGGGTTACCAGCCGCGTTCGGCGAGGCGGTGCGGTGCCGCGATGTCCTCGACGTTGATGCCGACCATCGCCTCACCGAGTCCACGGGAGACCTTGGCCAGCACATCGGGATCGTCGTAGAAGGTGGTGGCCTTGACGATCGCCGCCGCACGCGCGGCCGGATCGCCGGACTTGAAGATGCCCGAGCCGACGAACACGCCCTCGGCACCGAGCTGCATCATCATCGCCGCATCGGCAGGCGTCGCGATGCCGCCCGCGGTGAACAGCGTCACCGGCAGCTTCCCGGCCCGGGCCACCTCGGCGACCAGCTCGTAGGGGGCCTGCAGTTCCTTGGCCGCTACGAACAGCTCATCCTCGGACAGCGACGTCAGCCGGCGGATCTCGCCGCCGATCTGGCGCATGTGGGTGGTCGCGTTGGACACATCACCGGTGCCGGCCTCGCCCTTGGAGCGGATCATCGCCGCGCCCTCGGTGATCCGGCGAAGCGCCTCACCGAGATTGGTCGCGCCGCACACGAACGGCACGGTGAAGCGCCACTTGTCGATGTGGTGGGTGTAGTCGGCGGGGGTGAGCACCTCGGACTCGTCGATGTAGTCCACGCCAAGGCGTGTGAGGATCTGCGCCTCGACGAAGTGTCCGATGCGGACCTTGGCCATCACCGGGATGGTCACCGCGGAGATGATTCCCTCGATCATGTCGGGGTCGCTCATCCGCGACACCCCGCCCTGGGCGCGGATGTCGGCGGGCACTCGCTCCAGGGCCATGACGGCCACTGCTCCGGCACCTTCGGCGATCCGGGCCTGCTCCGGCGTGACGACGTCCATGATGACGCCACCCTTGAGCATCTCCGCCATACCGCGCTTCACGCCCGCAGTACCTACGACGGGTGTGAGGACGTCGTTGCTCATCAGCGTTCTTTCAGGCTCACAGCCACTGGTTGTGACGCCAGCGGACGTTGATTTCGGTTGACAGCGAACGTTTTTCGCCGACGTCAGTCCGTGAGGGGGGCCAGATCCTGCATCTTGATCCAGTGCCCGCCGTCGGCGACGATTTCTGCGCCGGTCACGAAACTCGCTTCCTTGGACAAGAGGAACGCGATCACTTGGGCCAGTTCGCGCGGGCTCGCGGCACGGCCCATGTAGTTGGTCGACATCCGCCCGTCGGTAACCCCGGCCTCCTCGAAGTGGGGGGCGGCCATCGGTGTGTGCACCCAGCCGGGAAGTACGGCGTTGACCCGAATTCCCATGGGCGCGAGGTCGGCCGCGGCGTACTTGGTGAAGCCCACCAGCCCTGCCTTGGACACGCCGTAGGGTGCCATCTGCTGCTCAGCTTGGATGGCGTTGATCGACGCTACGTTCACCACGGCGCCCTGGGTCTTGCTGAGTTCGGCGGTGGCTGCCGTGGTGGTCCAGATCGGTCCGAGCAGGTTGATGTTCAACATGGTGTGCCACTGCTCGGGTGTGAGGTCGGCCAGAGGAGTTGGCGCACCGAGGATGCCGTGCGCGTTCACCAGTGCATCCAGACGACCGAGCGTGCCGACGACCTCCTCGACCGCCGCGTACGCCGCGTCCCGATCGGAGACATCGGCCTGCACCGCCAGCTTGGCGCCGGTTTCGTTGACCGCCGTTTCGAGACGGCCCGCATCCCGGCCGCAGATGGCGACCGCGTAACCCCGCTCGTTGAGGAGTTGGGCAGTTGCGAGTCCGATACCACTGTTGCCGCCGGTAACCAGGGCAACGCGGGTTTCATCAGCCGTCATTGTTGGCGCCTTTCTCGAAGGATGTTCGATGCTCAAGTCTGCGGGCCCGCTGTCAGCGGGCGAAATGCTGCATCAACACAACTGTTCTCCGCCAGCCCGGCGGGTGGGCGATTCAGACTCCAGACACTAACGTGCGTTAGGTATGCGGGCAACCCATGAATTGGAAATCTCCAGGCCACGAGAGTTTTTGGGTCGGAGCAGCGCGTTTGGTTGCGCCGGTGGACAGCCGGCGCTATCGTTCCTAACGATCGTTAGGCTGTTGCGCGGCTTCGCGCGGGGTCGACGGCGGTCAATCGGCGGTGAGGTCAGGCGCGCACTCGCGCCATGAACCCGGTCGGCCGTTGGCATCACTTCCCAAAGGCTGGTGAACCCCCATGTCACGTGGGGTATTGGGAGGCGCCGACCGAATGAACAGCACCCCCGCCCACTCCTATCATTAGATAGACGATTCGTTCGAAGGATGGTAATTTCATGCCGGTGAAGCCGGACTCAACTCCCTCCACCCAGTCCAATCGCGAGGTGCTCGATCGGGCCGTGCAGGTGGTCGCACGAGGCGCTGCTTCGGCTGCCCGCCTGCGCACCGCCGCGGAAACCCTCGCCGTGGCGTCGACATCGGGGGCGTCTGTGACGGACGTCACGGGTCGGGAGTATCTCGACTTCGTACTCGGTTTGGGGCCAGTGCTTCTGGAGCACAGGCCCCCGTCGGTTGTGGCGGCTGTCGAGAAGGCCCTGAGCGAGTCCATCATTCTGGGTGCGGTCAGTCCCAACGAAGCCGAACTGGCCGAACGGATCGCCGCGGCAGTTCCGTCCGTCGACGTGATCGCGTTCTCAGCCACCGGCACCGAGGCCATCCACCTCGCAGTCCGCGTGGCGCGGGCCAAGACAGGCCGCCGGCAGATCGTGAAGTTCGAGGGCCATTACCACGGGTGGGCGGAGCCGCTGTGCGTGAACACCCCATGGATGCCCGCGGTATCTGAATCACCCTGTGCACCAACCCATTATGTGGACGGGATGGTGGCCAGTGACCAGGTCACGGTCGCGCGCTGGCATGACTTGGAGTCGCTGGAGCAGGCGCTGAGGGATGGTCCGCCAGTCGCAGCGGTGTTCATGGAACCCATACCGTGCAACTTCGGAACCTTCACCCCCACCAGGGAATACCTCGACGGCGTCCGTGAGCTGTGTGATCGGTACGGCGCACTGCTCGTCTTCGATGAGGTCCTCACCGGATTCCGCGTGGCATTGGGTGGCGCCCAGGAACGACTTGGCGCCAGTCCCGACCTGACGGTGATGTCCAAGGCGATGGCCTCTGGCTTCCCGATCGCGCTCCTTGGGGGCACACGTTCGGCGATGGAGCCCGTCACGTCCGGCCCGATCCGGCCCGGCGGGACATTCAACGGCTCTCCGGTGTCGTTGGCAGCCGGTATCGCCACGCTCGACGAGCTGCACGCCCGCAAGGACGAGATCTACCCGCATCTGAACCGACTCAGCGAACGTCTCGCCGAGGGGATTCGCTCCGTGGCAGCCAAGCACTCGGCCCCGCTGACAGTGAACAACTGTGGTGCTGTGCTGCAGCTGTTCTGGGGCATCGACCTCCCCAACACCTACGCCGAGGCCATCAAGGACGACCGTAAGTCCGTCGCGCGGTTGACGGCTCTGCTGCTGGACCGCGGCATCCACATTGCCGAACGTGGGCTGATCCTGTTGTGCGCGGCACACACCGAGGAGCACATCGATCGCACCATCGCTGCGATCGACGACTCGCTTCCCGCACTCCTGGCTTAGCTGAACAGGGACGCGCGGTCCCATCCCCGAATTGACCAATCAATGGAAAGGCAAGTGCAATGGCGAGATTTGAGGGCGTGATCCCTTCGCTGGACCCGATCATCGGCGGCAAAAGGGTTGCCTTTGAAGGTCCTCAGATCGACGTGTTCGATCCGTCGACGGGCGAAGTGATCGCACAGATCACCGACGTGGGCGCCGAAGGCGTCGACCAGGCGGTGGCCTCGAGTCTGGAGGGCTTCAAAGTCTGGCGGCGGAAGACGTTCCGCGAGCGGGCCGATGCCCTCTCGGCATTCGCAGAGGCACTGGTTGCACGGCGGGAAGAGCTTGGCGCGCTCGAGGCGCTTGAGGTGGGCAAGCCCGTCTCCGCCGGTGTCGCCGAAGTCTTCGGATCGGCCGACCGCATCAAGTTCTTCGCCTACGGTGCGCGGCACATGTCGGTGCCGAACTCGGGCAACTTCCGGGACGGTCTGACGAGCTTTGCCCGCCGCAGTCCGCTCGGAGTGGTCGGTTGCATCGTGCCGTGGAACTACCCGCTGGCCCTGCTGGTGTGGAAGATCGGCCCGGCGCTCGCGGCTGGAAATGCCGTGGTGGTCAAGCCCGCCGAAGAGACTCCCATCGTCACCTCCCTGGTGGCTGAGATCGCGCAGGAGTTCCTCCCGCCGGGTGTCTTCAACCTGGTGATGGGCAATGGCCCGACGGTCGGCAACGCACTGGTGACCCATCCCAAGGTGCCGATGATCTCGATGACCGGTGAGACCTCGACCGGAAAGATCATCTACGCCAACGCCGCTCCCGAGATGAAGAAGCTGCACCTCGAACTCGGTGGGCCTTCGGCGATCCTCGTGTTCGACGACGCCGATCTCGACTTGTTCGAGGCGACGCTGCCGCAGGGCACCTTCCGCAACTCCGGGCAGGACTGCCATGCCCTTTCGCGAATCTTCGCGCACGAGAGCATCAAGGACCGCGTCGTCGAGGCGTGCGTCCGCGTCGCGGAGAAGCAGACGCTGGGCGGGGCGTTCGACGAGGAGACCGTGATCGGTCCTCTGGTCTCCAAGCAGCAGCAGGAGCGGGTGGCCCGCCTGGTCGACGAGGCCGCGGCGCTTCCGCACGTCACGGTGGTCACCGGTGGGAAGGTGCCCGACCGGCCGGGCTACTTCTACCCGGCCACGGTGCTCGACGGTGTGCGCCATGATGATCCGATCAAGCAGACCGAGATCTTCGGCCCCGTCATCACGGTCACGTCCTTCCAGACCGAGGAGGAGGTTCTGGGCTGGGTCAACGAGCAGGAGCATGGTCTGTCCGGCGGTGTGTGGACTCGCAGCCTCGACCGGGGTCTGCGGGTTGCGGAGGAACTCGAGGCCGGGACCGTGTGGGTCAACGATCACAGCAAGACGGTGACCGAGATGCCGTTCGGCGGCTGGAAGCACTCGGGTGTGGGTCGCGAGCTGTCGACCGAGGCGATCCTTGAGCACACCGAGTCCAAGCACATCGCGATCGACACCACCCGGCGATGATCATGCAACGGCGGACGTACAGGGTGGCGGGTCGACGCGCTGGCGTGATGCGATGACGACGGCAGGATCTGCACGCGTCGTGGTGATCGGTGCCGGAGCGGCGGGCCTGAGCACCGCGCTCTGTGCGGCACAACTCGGTGCCGGGTCGGTCACCGTCATCGACAAGTCCTACGCCGGTGAAGGCTCGAGTGGGCTTTCTGCAGGGGTTTTCAACCGTCAGACCTTCGACGGAATAGACCTCGAGATGCGCCGCTTCAGCCTGAACGTCTTCGACGAGATGGAGTCGGCTGGTCTCCTCACGCTCTACCGCACCGGCTACATCCGGGTGGCCCGGACACCGGAGCAGTTCGAGCGGATCCAGTCGACGGTCGCGCGCATCAGCGACGGGACCAGCGTCTCGGTGACCGCGGAGCAGATCGCGGAAATGATGCCCGGGATCCGCACCGATGACATCACCGGCGGAATGTACGGTCCCTTCGACGGTCATCTCGACGGTCCCGGCCTGTGCGCGGCGTATCTCGCGGCCGGCAAGGAACGTGGCGTCGTCTACCGGCCTCGCTGCGAGGTGCTCGAAGCCGATACGAGCGGCGCGGCGATCACGCTGAAGACCACGCAGGGTGACATCGAAGCCGACGTGGTGGTCAATGCTGCGGGATCGTGGCTGGGTCACGTGTCGAGCCTGCTCGGCACCAACGCCACGACGCACAACCAGCGGCACCAGATCGCTCAGGTGCAGGTGCCGTCGCTGGCCGGTCGAGACGTCCCGATGATCCAGATGTACTTCCCGGGTTCGGGCGACGCGGGTGTCTACATCCGTCCCGAAGGCGAGCCCGGCAACTTCATCGCCGGAGCGCACACCTATGAACTCCTGGAGGAGTCGGTGGACGCCGATCGGTACCGCCGAGGTGTGGACGATGCCTTCCTCGAGTCGCTCGCCGAGGGATTGATGGACCGATTCCCGGGCTGGGAGGACGCCAGTCTCAACGGTGGCTGGAGCGGGCTGTATCCCAACAGCCTGGACGGGGACTTCCTGGTCGGTCCCCAGCGCAGCGACCCGCGGGTCGTCGTCGTGGGAGGCCTCGGCGGCATGGGCTTGACCGTCTCCGCAGCGGTGGGCCGACTCGGCGCCGAGTGGGCGGTCCACGGGGAGGCGCGCACCTTCGCGTTCGCGGACACACTGCTTCCCGACCGTCCCAGCGCCATTGCCGCTGACGCATAACAAGATTCGGACGATGTCGAAGGCTCGCCCGCAACAGAGAGTAGATGAGAATGCTGCCTGAATCGGCGATGTCAGCCGACGTCCTCGCCGAGGTGCCCCTGATCAACGACGCCGGGGGCCGACCCGGCCAGATCGGCATCGTCGTTCCGGAACTCGAGGCCGGCCTCCGCGACTGGGGAGCGATCGGTTTCTCGCAGGCCGGTTGGCGAATCTGGGAGTACAACGGTGAAACGCTCGGCGAGAGGCTCTATCGGGGCGGTCCCGGGCAGTGGTCCATGACCATTGCCCTGTGCGGCGAAAACCCCCAGGTGGAGCTCATCGAACCGGGTGCCGGTCCCAGCATCTACAACGAGTGGCTCGAAGATCGCGGCCAGGGCCTGCACCACATCGGCTGGTACGTGCCGGATCTCAGAGGCTCGATCGAACGGATGGAGCAGGCCGGATTCCCGCTTGTCCAAGCTGGTTTCGGTAACGGTGCGGACGGATCGGGAGGTTTCGCGTACTTCGACACCCTCGACCGATTCGGCTACTACTTGGAGGCCATCACGGTTCCGGCGGTGCGGCGCGAACCCGACAGTGTGTGGCCACCGGCCCGTTAGTCCGGCGAAACCTCAAGGCTCGTCAGCACTTCGAAAAAGGCGCCTGGCCCGATGAACATCGGGACAGGCGCCTTTTCGGTGTCCGCGGTCAGGAGACCGGACGGCCTTGACTCTCGGGCTGCTGGTCCGGTGCGGCGGATCTCTCGGCCAGCAGCGCGTCCAGCAGTTGCGCGAGGTGCAGAGGTTTGCGGTCCGGGCGCAGTTGGGAGATCTGTGTCGCACAGCTGAACCCGTCCGCGAGTACGACGTCGGACTCCGAGGACCGGTCCAAGGCGGGCAGCAACGCCTGCCCGGCAACCGCCACTGACGTCGAGTAGTGGTCCGCCTCGAAACCGAAATTGCCGGCCAGTCCACAGCAGCCGGTGGCCTCCTGCAGATTCGTCATCCCGTGTCCGCGAAGCGAGTCGGACTGCTTGTGAGAACGGAACGTCGCGTACTCGTGGCAGTGAGTCTGCAGAGTTCCGTTCTCGGGCAGCTCCGGATACTCCCACTCGGGATCTGCCAAGGTGTGCAGCGCCTGGTCGAATGTCAGCACCCGCCCGGCCACCGCCCGAGCGTCGTCGTGCTGCAGCAGAGCAGGCAGGTCGTGAGCGAGCGCCGAGGCGCAGCTGGGCTCCAGCACGATGATCGGAAGACTGCTTGCTGCAGGCCGATTGAGGAGTCGGACCGTGCGGCGCAGGACTCGACGCGCGACACCGAGCTGACCGGTGGTGATCCAGGTCAGGCCGCAGCACACGTCCGGTGCGAGTTCGACCTGCACGCCGGCGGCGGCCAGCACCCGCTGTGCGGATCCGACAAGTTCCGGCCGGAACCCTCGGGTGAACGAGTCCACGAACAGCAGGGCTCGGCCACCCGAGCGCGGGACCTGCGCCAGTTCGCGGGAAATCGACCGGGAGGACGCGAATCTGGGCATCCGGCGCTCGCTCGTGATCCCAGCGAGTCGAGGCAGCGCCCGAACCACCCACCGCGATGACAGCATCGCGTTGACCACCGGTGCGATCCACCGCGTCGCACGCAGAGCCGTCGGGAGCCAACCCAGCGTGTAGTGCGTCAGCGGGCGCATCTGCCCCCGGTAGTGCTGATGAAGGAATTCGGACTTGTAGGTGGCCATGTCGGTGCCCGTCGGGCAGTCCGTCGAACAGGCCTTACAGGACAGACACAGATCGAGTGTGCGCAGAATGTCCGCGCCGTCGGCGGTGTCCGGGGTATCTGCCCGGGCGGCCCAACTCTGCAGAGCCCTGGCCCTTCCGCGGGTGGAGTCCTTCTCGTCATGTGTGGCTCGATACGACGGGCACATCACCCCGCCGGTGTCCGCGATGCAGCGTCCGATTCCGATGCAACGGCCCGCGGCCTTGGCCAGGTCTCCGTCGTCGTCGACAAGGGCGAAGGTCGCAGGAAGTGCAGGGGGTGCGCTCGGGATGTTCGCGCTCAGGGCGTCCGGGTTGATCAGCACGCCCGGGTTGAGCATGCCGTCTGGATCCCAGATCGTCTTCAGCTGGGCGAATGCCGACATCACGGTTGGGGTGTACATCAGGGGAAGCAGCTCGCTGCGGGAGCGGCCGTCGCCGTGTTCGCCGGACAAGGTGCCGCCGTGGCTGGTCACAAGTTCCGCCGCCGCCACGACGAAGGAGCGCATCGCGTCACGTCCGGCGGCCGTGTCGGTGGTGAAGTTGATCCGCACATGAATGCAGCCGGCCCCGAAGTGTCCGTAGAGCACACCGTCGAACCCGTGCGCCTGCAACAGGTTACGGAAGTCGCGCAGGTAGCTTGCCAGGCGATCCGGAGCGACCGCGGCGTCCTCCCATCCCGGCCAGGTCCGAATCCCGCCGGGACCGATTGCCGACAGGCCGGCGCCGTCCTCGCGGACGCGCCAGATGGCGGCCCGCTCCGGGCCCGAGGTCACCCAGCGCACCTCACGGGCGCGACCTTCGGCGCGCACCCGGTCCTTCAGTTGAGCGACCTTGTGCGCGATCAGGTCTGGATCGTCTTCGAGGAATTCCACATACAGCCAGGCGTTGCCTTCAGGCATCTGGCCCACGGCGGCTTCGCCGCGCCGGGCTCGCATCGTCTCGACGATGGCCTGATCCATCCCCTCGACAGCCGCCGGCTTCAGTTCGAGGATGGTGGGGACATCCTCGGCGGCCGCAGCGATGTCGTCGTATCCGATCACTGTCAGCCCGTTCAAGGACGGACGGGACACGAGTTGCACCGTGGCGGCGACGACGATCGCGAGGGTGCCCTCGCTGCCCACCAGGCTGCGGGCCACGTCGAATCCGCGCTCGGGGAGGAGTTGATGGAGGTGGTAGCCGGACACCTGGCGGGGCACCCGGTCGAGTTCGGTGCGCAGAACGGCGAGGTGGCTCTGGATCAGCTCGCGCAGACCCCGCTCGAGCACGCGCACGCGCTGCTCGTCGGCGGGGTCCACCGCGGTGATGCCCGTGCTGTCGGCGCGGACCCGAACGCCGTCGGCCAGCACGAGATCCAGCTCGAGGACGTGATCGCCGGTGCGACCGTAGGCCACCGAATGATTGCCGCAGGCGTCGTTGCCGATCATCCCGCCGAGCGTGGCGCGGCTGTGTGAGGACGGATCGGGCCCGAACATCAGCCCGTACGGCCGCACGACCTCCTGCAGCGAGTCCAACACCACACCGGCTTCCACGGTGGCTGTGCGGGCATCGTCATCGACGCGGAGCACTCTGTTCATGTGGCGGGCAAGGTTGAGCACCAACCCGGTGCCCACCGCATTGCCAGCCATTGAGGTGCCCGAGCCCCGGGTGGTGATCGGCAGCTTCAGCCGGTGCGCCTGGCGGACGATGGCGACGACGTCGTCGACATCGCGGGGATGGGCGACCGCTTGTGGGGTCAGCCGGTAATTCGAAGCGTCATAGGCGAATTGAGCTCGCGTCAATGACGACACATCGATCTCGAGCCCGGGCCGCGACCGGCTCAGGGATGTGACCAGGTCCAGAACTGCGGGGGAGGGTGACGTCATCGGACGGGGCGCGGAGCCGCCAGTGCCGTGAGTTCGCGGTACTGATCGGAATGAACGATCGCCCGCGCGCGGCCGAAGTAGGTGTCGGCCCATGCGTCGTAGTCCCAGTCGTTGGGGAGCACGGGAGCGGCCGCCACGGACCACAGGCCTTCCCGGATGGCCGAGGTCACGGTCATGAGGTGTGCCCTGGCCAACTCCGCTTCGATATCCGCCGATTCACCAAAATAAGTGCGGCAGAACAGTTCCGACTCTTCCCGAGTGCAGTTGCTGTTGACCAGGACGGCGCCGAGGTCGAAGTACCGGTTGCCCATTCCGCCCCACTCCCAGTCCACCAGCCACAGTCGTTGGCCGTCGAAGAGGAAGTTCTGGATCTGCAGGTCGTTGTGGCACATGCCGTACGCACCGGGGACGCTGCCGGTGAGGCGGTCGATGTCTGCTGCTGCGGCTTGAAGTTCATCGATGTCGGCGGGGAGGGGCAGTCCTTCCCGGTCGGCGATCTGTCGGTAGTGCTCGATGTCCGCGACTGCCGACCATGTGCAGCTGATCGCCGGCAGATTGTGGAGCCTGCGCACCAGGCGGGCCATGCTCTCGACCAGGTCTCGACTGCGCATCTCCTCGAGGTTGAGGGCGATGGCATTGTCGATGAACTCAGCGAGCAGATGGCCCTCAGGCAGTGCGTATGCGTGCAGTGGAACGCCGACGCCCCCGGCGGCGACCGCGGTCTGGATCTCAGCGCCGTGGGCGCGGCTGCCGCAGGCCACTCGTCGCTCGATGTCACCCCCACACACCCTCATCGCCAGCCGCAGATCGCCCGTCTGCACGCGGAAGTTGAGGTTGGTCGCGCCACCTGACATGGGGGTGACGACCCAGGGCTCGCCGATCCGGGTCGGGTCGGTGAGTGAATCGATCGCTGCGAGCAGGCGGTCGTGGAACTGGGCGTCGACGGCGCTGATGTCGATGTTGGCCGGCCGCGGCATGCGGGGCAGAGCGGGATCGTCCGATTCTTGCCGGATCCCCGCAGACTGCACGTTCGCGTCACTGGCCTGGTTAGCGCGCATGGTGGGGTCCCTTTCGATCTGCATGAAGCTAGGGAATTCTTATCACTGTTCGGACTCGGTGTCGCAGGAGCGGTGTGAAAATAGAGCGCCGCTGTCCCGGCGCCGGTGCCGAGGAGAACCTCGACGCCATTCTATAGACACAACGTCCGTGTGATGATAATTTCTGCTGAATCGCAATTAGAGACAAGGGTTTCAATGAGCATCCGGGTACCACTTGACGCCCACCCGTATGGGGCGCATCCGAGCGTGATGCCGCCGCAACCGGCGGACCATGACGCGGCTCCGATCGATCTGCCGACGCGGCTGGCCATCTACCGGCAGATGCAGGACATGCGGCAGTTCGGGAAGCGGGCCTACGACCTCTTCATGAAGCAGCTGGTGAAGGGCACGACCCATCTGTCAATGGGCATGGAGGCGATCGCCGCAGGTTTCGGTACTGCGCTCCGGCCCGATGACTACACCTTCGCCACCTATCGCGGCCACGCACACACCCTCGCCCGAGGCGTGTCGATGACGTCGGTCCTCGCGGAGCTTCTCGGCCGGGCCAACGGGCTGATGGGCGGCAAGGGCGGATCCATGCATCTCACCAGCGTGGATCACGGGATGATGGGCTCCTACGCCATCATCGGTGCGCACCTCACCATCGCGAACGGGGCGGCCTTCTCGGCGCAGTACCGCGGCACCGACCAGGTGGCGGTGTGCTTCTTCGGAGACGGTACAACCAACATCGGGGCCTTCCACGAAGCGATCAACTTCGCGGCCGTGTACAAGCTGCCCGTGGTGTTCGTGTGCGAGAACAACCTCTACATGGAGTACACCTCCACTGCCAGCATCACCGCAGTCGAGCGGCCCGCGGCCGATCGTGCGTCGGCGTATGCGCTGGAGTCCACGTGCATCGACGGCAACGACGCCGACGAGGTGCACCTGACCGCGATCCGTGCCCTGAACCGGGCCCGGGCCGGCGAAGGACCGTCCCTGATCGAGGCGGTGACCTATCGCCACGGTGGCCACTCACGTGCCGATCCGGGCAAGTACCGGCCGCAGGAGGAGGTCGAGGCCTGGAAGGCCTACGACCCGCTCAGGATCTACCGCGAGCGACTGCTGCGCCTGGGCGTCGACGCAGCCAAGCTCGACGCCATTGAGAAAGAGACTTCGGCGGCCGTGGAGCTGGCCACCGAGGAGGCCATCGCAGGCGCCCTGCCCGCTCCTGAGACCGCACTCACCGAACTTTGGGCCGACGGAGGATCATCATGGCGGAACTGACCTATCGCAGTGCAGTTGCGCGGGCGATCGCACAGGAGATGGCACGCGATGAGCGTGTCGTGCTGTTCGGCGAGGACATCGCCGGCGCCGGAGGTGTGTTCAAGACCACCGAGGGCCTGCTCGATCAGTTCGGGCCCAAGCGCGTCATCGACTGCCCGATCGCGGAACAGGCGATCCTCGGTGCGGCCATGGGAGCGGCGATGACCGGTCTGCGGCCCATCGCCGAAATCATGTTCGCCGATTTCTTCGGCGTGTGTTGGGACATCGTGGCCAACCAGATCGCCAAGACCCGCTACATGACCGACGGGCAGGTGAGCATGCCGCTGGTGATCAAGAGTGGGAACGGTGGCGGACTCCGCTTCGGTGCGCAGCACTCCCAGACCATCGACAACTGGGCCATGGCCGTGCCCGGCCTGAAGGTCGTCGCGCCGTCCAACCCCACCGATCTCATCGGGTTGATGGCCGCGGCTGTCCGATCCGACGACCCGGTGATCTTCCTAGAGGCCAAGGGGCTCTACGCCACCAAGGGCGAAGTGCCCGACGGCGAGATCATCGACACGCTCGGCACCGCCAAGATCGTCCGTCCGGGCAGCGACGTCACCATGGTCGCCCTCGGTCTGATGGTTCCGCGTGCGGTCCAGGCCGCCGAGGAACTGGCGCAGAAGGGCATCAGCGTCGAGGTGATCGACCTGCGCTGCCTCGTGCCACTCGACACCGCCACCGTCCTGGCATCGCTGGCCAAGACGGGACGACTGTTCACCGTGGAGGAGAACCCGCGCGTACTGGGTTGGGGCGCGGAGGTCGTGTCGATCGTGGCCGAGGAGGGGTTCTGGAACCTCGATGCTCCGATCGAGCGCATCACCACGCCGTACATCCCACTGCCCTCGGCGGATTCGTTGGAGGACTTCGTTCTTCCGTCGGTCGAGCGGATCGTCGCGACTGTGGAGAAATCAGTTCAGAAGTGACCGGGTCCCTGATCACGATGCCGCAGTTCGGTGAGACCGTCACCGAAGCGACCGTCCTGCAGTGGTTGTGCAAGGTCGGCGACACGGTGACGGCGTTCACGCCCGTTCTGGAGATCGCCACCGACAAGGTGGACACCGAAGTTCCGGCGCCGGTGACTGGGCGTGTCACGGAACTGCTGGTGGCAGAGGGCGACACCGTTCCCGTCGGAACCCCCCTCGCGCGAATCGACACCGTGTTGGCCGTAGAGGAGGACCTCCCGTCGGCAGACACCCCGGACTCGCCGAAGACTGTCGTGTGGCGGCACACCCAGAGTCCTCGGAAACGCAGATCGACTGCGGCAACGGAGGTGTCACCACGCCGGCACCAGCTGAGCCCGCGGCAGCGACGGTCGGCTGCTCTGGAAGCGGCAGAGCGCGCTCCAGAGGTTGAACAGACGGTGGTGACCGCGACTGCTGCACCCCGCACAGTCATGTCCGCGCCAGCGTCGGCGCCAACGACGCCGCCGACGCTGGCGCAGGACAGTCCGCGCGAGGTCACGGGCACAGCAGTGCAACCGTTGTCCGCGCCGACGTTGCCCAGGTTTGCGGTCGCCGAACTGGACGTGACACCCCTGAGTGGAACGCCCATCGACACCACGCTGATCACTGCCGCTGTCGCGGCGAGCCTCTTCACGAGTGTGCATCGCCGCCGCCTGACCGATGGTGATGCGGTCGAGCTCGCCGTGGACGGACGCCACATCCCGCGGGCGCGGGACCTGACACCGGCGGCGATCCGGGCGCGCATCGCGGATGGCAAGGGCGCGGCGCCGACAGGAGCCGCCGCATGGATCGGCGTGGAGGATGTGGGCAAACTGGGACTGTCCAGCGTGACCAGCCCGCTTGACGATGGGTACCGCCTCCAGGTCTGCGTCGGTGCCACCGTCGAACGAGCGGTCGTCACCACCGCGGCATCCGGCCGACCAGTGATCGAGTTCATCAGCGCGGCCACAGTTTCCGTCGCCGCAGACCCGTCGATCACCACCACACAGATCGGCCAACTCATCGACGACATCCGCACCCGGATATCCGACCCCAGATGGGTCGCCGAACTGCGCGAGTCGTAGCCCCTTTGTTCCTGTTTCACGCCTGACTGCACTTGGAGATCGAATGGCAATCGCAACCGTCAACCCCACCACCGGGGTGACCGAATGCAGCTTCGAGCCGCTGACATCCGAAGAACTCGAGACGCGGTTGGCGCGTGCGTCGACCGGGTTGACGAAGCTCCGCAACACCAGCCTCGAAGAGCGGACTGTCCTGCTCGATCGGCTGGCCGACATCCTGGACGACGAGGTCGATCGGATGGCCGCGATCATGACCACCGAGATGGGCAAGACCCTCGCTTCGGCCAAGGCCGAGGTTCGTAAGTGTGCGCTCGGGTGTCGGTACTACGCGAAGAACGCCGCAGCCATGCTCGCGGCGGAGCCCGCCGACGCCACCGCAGTGGGAGCAGCCCGCGCTGAGGTCCGGTATCAACCCTTGGGCGTCGTTCTTGCCGTGATGCCCTGGAACTTCCCCGCATGGCAGGCCATTCGATTCATTGCCCCAGCACTTGCGGCCGGTAACGCTGTGCTGCTCAAGCACGCATCGAATGTTCCGCAGAGTGCGCTGCTCATCGAGGAACTCGTCGCCAGGGCCGGCTTTCCTGAAGGCGCGATGCAGACCCTGCTCATCACGAGCGACCAGGTCGCATCGGTGCTCCGCGACGAGCGGGTGGCGGCCGCCACGCTGACGGGAAGCGAGAACGCGGGACGCGCGGTGGCGTCCTTGGCGGGCGAGCAGTTGAAGAAGATGGTGTTGGAGCTCGGGGGATCGGACCCTTTCATCGTCCTGCCGTCGGCAGACGTCGAACGTGCCGCCGAAGTCGCTGTCACCGCCCGAACGCAGAACAACGGTCAGTCCTGTATCGCGGCAAAGCGTTTCATCGTGCACCAGGACGTGTACGAGGCGTTCACGGACGCGTTCGTGTCGCGGATGGCGGCACTGCGTGTCGGCGACCCCACCGACCCCGAGACGGAGGTGGGCCCACTCGCGAGCCGGTCCGGTGTCACTGAGATGACCGAACTGGTGGAGGACGCCAGGTCCAAGGGCGCGCGGGTCCTCTGCGGCGGTGCTGCGCTCGAGGGTGATGGATGGTTCTATCCCCCAACCGTTGTCGCCGATATCAGCGCCGAAATGCGGTTGTTCCATGAAGAGGCGTTCGGCCCCCTGGCGTCCCTGTACCGCGTGGCGAGCCTCGATGAGGCCATCTGTCTGGCCAATGCCACCCGGTTCGGTCTCGGATCCAGCGTGTGGACCGACGATGACGATGAGGTGGCGCACTGTGTGGAGTCGATCGAGTCTGGCGCGGTGTTCGTGAACGGGATGACCGCCTCATTCCCCGAACTTCCCTTCGGCGGCGTCAAGTTGAGCGGCTACGGACGCGAACTGTCGCTGTACGGACTCCGCGAGTTCTGCAACGCCAAAACCGTCTGGGTACGCTGAGAACCGCTGCACTTCAACAAGATTGAGAGATCCGCACATGACAACGAGCGCCCAGGTGGCCACCGCGTCGAACGAATCGGGTGCACCGACGCACGTGCTCCTCACCAACGACGACGGATACGACAAGGAGGGGCTGCAGGCGCTCCGCGCGGCGTTGATCGCGGCGGGATTCCGTGTGACCGTGATGGCACCGGCGGCCAACAAGAGTGGTGTCGGTCGTGGCGTCACGTGCCATGGACCCGTGGTGGTGCGCCTGCATGACGATGATGGCCATGGCAATCGGGTCTATTCGTGCGCGGGGACACCGGCCGACTGTGTTCGAGTTGCGGTCCTTTCGGACGTGATCGACCCAGTCGACGTCGTCGCCTCAGGAATCAACCACGGCGTCAACATGGGCGACGATTCGACCTTCTCCGGCACGATCGGCGCGGCCCTGGAGGGCGCGCTTCTGCGAATCCCGTCCATCGCGTTCTCGCAGCAGGACGACGCGGGTGACATCTCGATGGTGTCGCGCGGGGCCCACCATTTCCTGGCGACAGACCTCGCGGTGCGGGCCACCAGAACTCTCGTCGAGAACCCGCCCCCGCCCAGGGTCATCGCCAGTGTCAACTTCCCGCATGGAGTCAAAGAACCCGCGGTGCAGAAGGCACAGCTGAGTCCGTTCAGCTATCAACGGAACTGGACGCCCGCTGAGATGCTGAGCGAGGACTCCTGGAACGTATGGGCCTACGCGAAACCGGGCCACCCGGACCCTGAGGTGAACACCAGCGCCGGCACAGATTACGCCGCCGTCATCGGCGGTGCAGCGAGTGTCTCCGCCGTGAGGGCTGACTGGGACGGGCTGTCAGACGCTCCCACGGGCGTGAACGCGTGGCTCGACGCCTTCGTCGCCCGCCTGGGGGCGCCGGGCCTCTGATCCACAGCAGCGGCCGGGTTCGACACCTCGATGGCCGAGCGGAGAGCCCGGCTGCTGCTGACCAATTCTTCAGTTCCACCGCTGGTGGAATGGAAACCGCAGAAGGAAAGGAAGACCATCGTGTTCGATTTGACGGGAAAGACCGCGGTCATCACCGGAGCCGCAATGGGGATTGGAAAGTGCTGTGCTGAAAGGCTTTCCGGTGCGGGTGCCTACGTCTACGTGCTCGACTTGGATGCGGAGGCCGGTCAGGCGGTGGCGGAGGCCTGCGGCGGCACCTTCATCCAGACTGACGTCGCCGACGAGAGCAGTGTCGCCAACGCAATGAAGCAGGCGGGTGAGCGCACCGGCACGCTGGACATCGTGGTCAATAACGCTGGTATCTCGCTGACTCGGCAGAACATCGACGAGATCTCCACGGATCGGTTCATGAGGCACATCGAGGTCAACAGCCTCGGTGTTCTGTACGGCATGCAGTACGCGCGCCCGTTCATGAAGGAGGGCGGTGCGATCATCAACACATCGTCGATCCTCGGTCAGTACGTGGCGCCCGGATACGGCTCCTACAACGCCTCGAAGTTCGCCGTGGTGGGCCTGACCAAGACCGCCGCGGTCGAGTACGGGCGCGACGGCATCAGGGTCAACTGCATCTGTCCGACGGCAGTGAACACGCCGATGCTGGCCGAGTTCGCCGACGGACAGCAGGAGGTCAACGCCTTCTCCAAGACCTCGGCGATCAGCAGCATCATCGAACCCGAGCACGTCGCTGCCCTCGTGCACTTCCTGTCCGCTGACGACTGCCCGGTCATCACGGGACAAGCTCTGCACATCGACTGCGGTATGACGGCGGGTGTCAGCTGGGCAGAGTGGACTGAGGCCGCTCCGGCCTAGAACTCCTCGGCCGGCGGGCCCGATCCTGCACGGCAGTCAATGAGGATCGCGGTCTTCGGGTGATGAGGTCCGCCATCAATGGGCCACCTCTCGTGGTCTGCCCCATGCGGGCGGGTGCGAGGGATGCCATTGTGCGCAGGCCTTATCCCCGATCATCGTGATTCGGGATTCACCCGATGACCCTGACCAAGCGGATGCGCCAGGCGAGTGTCGATCAGTACGCCAGGTCTGGCACCCAAGCGTCCTCCTCACCACCCCTCACCCAAGGAGAAGACAGATGCCCAAGCCGAGCGCCCCGATGCTCGAGGAGTTCCGCATCTTCGCCGAGACCGACATCCGGTCCGACGAGGATCTCGACGATGTCGCAGACAAGATCTGCGCGCTCTTCACCGAAGACTGCGTTCTGGAGGATCTGTCGAGTACCGAAGTCGTCCGTGGTCGCGCCGAACTGCATCCCTATTGCAAGGAACTCTTCGGCCCGTACTCGAACGTCCGGATCGAACCGACCGAGATCATCGACACGGGTACCACCTCGATTATGCGATTGATCATCTCCGGTGACCACACGGGCGAGCTGTACGGGTTGGCGCCCACCGGAATTCGGGTGAGCTTTCCGGCGATTGCCATCTATAAGTGCAACGACGAGATGACCATGGTCGCCCACGAGACTCTGGCCTATGACACAGGTGTCATCATCGATCAGGTCAAAGCGGCAAGCAGCGGCACGTAGCCGACCGATGCCGACGGGCGAGGTCTCGGTCGGCGCCGCCGTCGGCCGAGACCAGTTCTTCGATTGACACGACTGACGATGAACGGTGCACAGCAGATGGGACACGGGCCCGCTTCGGGTCGGGGGGATAGCCACCACGACCAGTGCGAGGACGCCTGCGGTTGCCCGCTCTGCGGCGGCAGCAACATCTTTCAACTGGCCGCACTGTTCCGCGGAGAGCCGTCGCCTGCGGCCATTCCGTCGTGGCGATCACGCTGGAGAGCCGTGGTACGCAGGCAGGACCGCAGTCGCCGTTCATAGCCCGCCAGCTCAAACTGGACCCGAGTCGGGACCGTTTCTACAGCGCTGCATCAGGGGATCACAGCTCGACACGGTCTTACCCGTTGAGCTGTGATCCCTGTGTTGTCGCAGTGTGTGACCGGCTAAGACTGGGGCCCATCGTGTTCCATGAGGCGCCACACCCCGCGGTGATGGCGCCAGACGAAGTTCGACGGCACCGCCAAGGGGTCTTCGGACGCGTTGGCGGCAGTTGTGGACGGGGACTGGTCAGCCGCCTGCGGAGCCGTCTCGTCCGCGGACACGGGGGTTGCCTTCCAGCAGTCGGCACGCTTGACCCGATTGATCAGTGACCGGTCGGATGAACTGCTCACCGGTGTGGTCGCGCGGTTGATGATCGCCAGGACGCGCTCGCGCAGCTGTGCGGTGGTCAGCCCGAAGCGCGGGAAGACATCCTCTTCCTCAGGACCGCCGAACGGAGCCCATTCGAGGGCGAACAAGAGGATTTCGCGATCGAACTTGTCCAGGCACGCGGGTCCTTCTGCTGGTGAAGTACGCGGAGGTGATTGCGGCATCGGGGCCCGTCTCCTCGAAGTCACTCGTGCACAACGTATTACAAAGTTCTCAAGGATCGTCACCAGCGGTGGCGCGGGCGTCGCGACGAAGCTCGTGTAGGAGCGCTCGCTGCGAATGTGTTCATGATCTTCCCTTCAGAGTCACGAAATGAAGGCCGCCGACTCGACGATCCCGGTGATCGGAGGTTCGGTGCTCAACACTGGTACGGGCATGGTCACAGTCCGGTGGGTCGCGATGGATGCTCGCCCCGACCTCCGCACGGCGACGACCATCAGCCTAACGATCGTTAGGCTGATGGTCAACCTCTAGCTCTCGTCAGAGCGTGGATCCGGTGGGCTGCTCTCAGGGCCGCCCGATAACAAGTGCCGATAGGTCTCTGCATCCCGGAGCACCATGGCTAATGGCCGTTCGGTTCGTCGCCGCAGATGTCCTCTAAACTCGTCGGCGTGGTCGAATCTGCCTCAGCGTCTGGGCGCGCTCCATCTGGTGCGGCTGCGGCCGACCTCGCGCGGATCCTGATGCATCTGCGGCGCCGTGTCACGTCTGGAAGTGACACGCGTCAAGGGATTATGGAGACTGCAATCTCCCTTTTCGCTCGGCGGGGATATGCCGGCACATCGATGCGTGATATCGCGGCTGTGGTGGGAATCAAGGCGGCGAGCCTGTACGCGCACTTTCCGGACGGCAAAGAGCAGATGCTGGTCGACGGTCTGCGAGAGATCTTCGAGCAGTTTCTTGCTTTCGTGCTGGCGGGAATCGACGTGGACATGAGTGCCGAAGAGCAGCTGCGCAGTGTGGTCGCCCAGCACACCCGCTGGCAGCTGGAGTCGGAAGAAAAGGCGTCGGCATGGGATGCCGCGGCAGACGGGGTTGGTGTCGCCGACGTCTTGTCCTCGGCAAATCTCAAAGAAATTCACGCACTGCGCGCGATGTACCACGGCTACGTCGAGAATCTGGTCGGCGAACTGTGCGTCAGTGAGACTGCTGTTGAGCGGTCACGCGCCGTTCTTGCATTGTGCGACCAAGCGAAGCGTTGGCACGTGAGTGGTGGAGGGCGATACGACTCCACCGAAGAAGTGGCGGAATTCGTTTGGGAACTTGTGCGTGAACTGGTCCTCGTCGCGAAGCGGTAGCCGCCCGAGTCAGGCGTCGTAGTCGACCGACACGCTCGCGCTCGTCGGATGTGCCTGGCAGGTCAGCACATAACCTGCGTCCAGTTCTGCGGGCCCGAGTGCGAAGTTCTGATCCATCTCCACCGTGCCGTCCACGAGTTTGGCTCGGCAGGTGCCGCAGGCCCCACCCATGCACGAGTAGGGCGCATCGGGCCGGCGCTGCAGGGCGCCTTCGAGAATGGTGTCGCCGGCCTCGAGGTCGAACGCGGTCTGCTGTCCGGCCAGAGTGAACGTGACTGCGGCACTGGAATAGTCACGACGGGGGACCGCCGGGGTGGGGTAGCCGGTGAAGAGCTCCAGATGGATGCGGTCCACATCGACGCCGTGCGCGGCGAGGGTGTCGCGGGCCGCGGTGCTCATGTCGGGCGGACCGCAGATGAACCACTCGTCGACGGTGTCGGGGTGCAGGCTGGTGGTCAGCCACCGGCGCAGCTTGTCGGTGTCGATCCGACCGCGCAACTCCGGGGTGTGCTGCTGCGCCCCGGACAGCACGTGTCGGATCTCGAGGCGGTCGGAGTAGCGGGACTCCAACCGGGCCAGGGCGTGCCGGAACATCGTCGACTCCCTGGTCCGGTTGCCGTAGATCAGCGTGAACCGGCTGTCGGTCTCGATCTCCAGCACCGTTTCAAGGATCGACAGCACCGGGGTGATTCCGCTGCCGGCGACCAAACCGACGTAGTGCCGCCGTGCCAGCGGATCCAGGGGTGTGCCGAAGCGCCCAGCGGGAGTCATCACGTCCAACACGTCGCCGGGTCGCAGATGGTGGGCGACGAACTCTGAGAACACGCCCCCGGGAATGTGTTTGACGGCGATGCGCAGTTGGGCCCGGGTCGCGGGGGCGCAGATCGAGTAGCTGCGGCGGGTCTCCTCGCCGCGCAGACTGGTGCGAATGGTGACGTGCTGGCCAGGCTCGAACCGGAACTCCTCCCGCAGCGACTCGGGCACGGCGAAGGTCACCAGTGTGCTGTCGTCGGTGATCGGGTCCACCGATGCCACCGGGATGCGGTGCAGCACAGCGTGGGTGGCGCTCGACCGCGGTGGCATGTGCACCGGCACCACGCGACTCAGCCTTCCGTTGAGTCGCTTCCACTCCCGGTACTCCGTGGGGTTCAGCTGTTGGCCGAACACCGTGGAGATCGCGGCCTCGCGCTGCAGGTAGGCATCCTCGTTGCGGCGCCACGTCTTTCGGTACCGGTAGAACGGCACCGACGGATGCAGGTGATGCACCAGGTGGTAGTTCTGCGACAGCATCAGCGGGGTGTACAGCCACTCCATGCCGACCCGAAGACGCGTCGCGCCGTAGCGGTTGCTGCGTTGGGTGTCGGCCAACCCGTGGTGGGGGAGCCAGTCGAACCACCACACCAGGACCACCAGGCCGATCCGTTGGGGAATCAGGAACACCACCGCAAGCGTCCACAGGTTGCCGGTGGCGACGGCGGCGATCAACCCGATCGTGCTCAGCGTGAGAAGCCCCAGGGTTTCGACGACTTCGGCCTTCGGCCGACTCCGCAGGGTGCGCAGGATGAACCGGCCGTAGAGCACCTCGGGGAATGGCCAGCGCAACGGCATCTGCCACCACCGGGAGTGTGAGGCCCAGGCATCGGGATCGTTCTCGTCGTCATTGGAGTGCCGGTGGTGCTCGATGTGGACGAAGGCGTACGTGGGGAACGAGATGATCGGTACGACCAACAGCCACGCCAACCGGCCGACCAGACCGTTGACCCATCGGGTGGTGCTGACCGCGTAGTGGATCGCCTCATGCCCCACGGTGAACATCAGGAACGTGACCACCGCGTTGACCGCGATCGTCACGCCGGCCGGCATCCAGCCCTGGACGTAGCCGATCGTGGACGTCACGAACGCAATCCACCCACCCACGAGGATCGCCACGGTCGGCACCGCGAGCCTGGGCGCCGGGGCACCCGGATCCGGCAACGCGTGGCGGGGTGTCGCCGCCGTGTCGTCGAGCGCTTCTCTGAGCGCCATGCGTGCCTCCCGAGATCCGGAGTAGAACCGATAAGTACAAACGCTACGAACGTCGTCGGTGTATGGCCATATCGTCAGGGAACCAACCCGCGGATCGCGCTTGTCTTCTGGAGACAAAATTTGTGCAGTAAGGTCCGCAGCATGGAGATCCCGCCCAGTGGCGAGGGTTCGGCCGCGGCGGACGTCGTCGGAAGGCTGGTCGACAATCTCGACGAGGTCACCGCCCGCACCCAGCGTGTGTTGATGGAGGAGGTGGCCGACCTCGGCGGCGACGCTCAGCTGGTGCAGCTGCTCCGGGACAACGTGGCCGCGAACATCGACACCGTCTTATCGGCGATTCGTCACGGCATCCCGGTGGGGCATGTGGAGGCGCCGACGGCCGCCCTGGAGTACGCGCGGCGCCTCGCGCAACGGGACGTGTCGGCCAATGCGCTGGTGCGTGCCTACCGGATCGGTCACCAGGCGGTGCTTAAGATCCTGCTTGAGGAGATCCGCGCCTCCGACCTGGATCCGCAACGTCGCCTCGACGTCTTCGACGAGATCCTCGCGGTGACGTTCCGCTACATCGACTGGATCACCCAGCAGGTGCTCGGCGTCTACCAGGACGAGTACGACAGGTGGCAGCAGAGTCGAAACCGACTGCAGGCAGCTGAGATCCGTGGCGTGTTGGAATCCGACGACGATGTCGACGTCGATGCGGTCTCGACCACATTGCGGTATCCGCTGCGGGCGACCCATGTGGGGTTGGTGCTGTGGTGCGACGCCTCCGGCGATCAGGATGAACTGAGCGCTATGGAGCGGTACGTACACGAGTGCGCCGCCTCGGTGGGAGCCCGCGAGCGCGCGCTGTTCGTTTCGGCTGACCGGCTCACTGCGTGGGCCTGGTTACCCGTCAGATCCGAGAACATCACGTTGGCGCCCATTCCCGAGGACTCGACCCTGCACGTTGTCGCGGGCCGCGCCCTGCCGGGAGTGGCGGGGTTTCGGCGGTCGCACCGGCAGGCACAGCTTGCCCGTCGCGTGATGCTCGCAGCGGGATCGCCTGGTGATCGGCCGGTCAGCGCGGCTGAGCCCGGACTGATGTTGGCGGGCCTGGCGGGAACTGATCTGGATGAGGCGCGCGCGTGGGTGGCCGCCGTCCTCGGACCGTTGGCCACGGCGAGTCCAGGCGACGAACGCCTGCGCGAAACGCTCCGGGTGTTCCTGCGCGCCGGTTCCAGTTTCAAGGCCGCCGCCGGCGAGCTTCACCTGCACTTCAACTCGGTCAAATACCGGGTGCAGCGTGCCGCCGAACGCCGCGGTCGACCCATCACCGATGACCGCCTCGACGTGGAAGTCGCGCTGCTCCTGTGCCATTGGTTCGGTCCCGCGATCCTCACGGAATGAGCGGGATGAACCGGGCCCCCACACACTGATCGCGAGGATGCCGACACGCGTGGAACTCATCGTGGCGGAAAGTTCTCAGTAGTCCCACACCGTCGGCACAAACCGGAAGGCGTCCCCGGCGACTGCCACCTTGCACACGGAGGGGAACGGCAGATGGGTTGCCACCAACGACTCACCCGTGGCCGCGAGTTCCCGCAGGAGTCGGACTCGGACTCGTGCCGCCTCCTCCGGGTCGTGCTCGAAACCGTTGTGCCAGTCGGGTTGATCAGCACCCACCTGGAACACCGCGTCACCGGCGAACGTCAATCGATCACCACTCGACTCGAGGCGGACGATGCTGTGGCCGGGCGTGTGACCACCGGTGCGGGAGACCACGACGCCGGGGGCCACTTCGTATTCCCTTTCGAATGGCCGCAACTGGTGGCGGTAGACGTCCAGGAATCGTGAGGCGACCGAACGCAGCACCTCGGGCACCGGTGCGGGCATGGCCGTACGGGAGAAGTCGGGCGCCGCCCAGAAGTCGGCCTCGGCCGTCGCCAGGTGAATCCGCAGATCTTGACGCATCCGTCCCCGCAGCGCGTCGCTGAGCAGACCTCCGACGTGGTCCATGTGCAGGTGGGTGAGCACGACATCGGTGACGGATTCCGGATCGATGCCGGCGGCCTCAAGCCGCAGGGCCAGCCGTCCGGCCCGCGGAAAGTCCGGAAACTCCAGTCCCAGACCGGAATCGATGAGGATGGTCCGTTCACCACTGCGCACCACCGCGACATTCAGCGGCCAGTCGATCAGATCCGGCGGTAGGAACATCTCCTTGAGCCAGGCCGCCAGATCGGCCGCACCGGCATTGGTGGCCAGCGTCTCCGCCGGGATTGGCAGCACCCCGTCGCTGATCACCAGTACGTCGAGATCCCCGACCTGTAGGGCGTATCGGGACGGAACCAACTCGTCGTGCACGAGTCCGGCCGACGTGGCGAGGTTGGCTGTGCTCATGGTGTTCTCCTCCTGAGGACTCTGACTCCGACCAGGCGCGATCACCCGTCTGTCCCCAGAACGTCCCCGCGTCGCGGAAGTCATCCAGCGCCGAGAAGGACCCGGCATTCACACGGCTCTGCCGCCCCCGTCGACGGGCAGGACCACGCCGGTGATGAAGCTGGCGCGCGGAGACGCCAGGAAGAGCACGGCCTGCGCGATCTCGTCGGGTTCGGCGGTGCGGCCCAAAGGCAGTGCGCGGCCGAGTTCTTCGTTGGTGTCGCCCCATTCGGCGTACACACCTTCGGTGTTCGTCGGTCCTGGGGCCACGGCGTTGACGCGGACGCCCTCGCCTGCGAATTCGGCCGCCCACGTGCGCGTCAAGGACTCCACCGCAGCCTTCGAAGCGCTGTACACAGACGCGCCCGGGACACCCTTGGCGGCCACCATCGACGTGACATTGACGATGCTCCCCCGACCGCGCCGCACCATCCCTGCCGCCACCGCGGCGGTCAGGAAGTAAGCGCCGCGGACGTTGGTGTCGAATGTCCGCGCGAACGACGCGACGTCCTGGTCGACGGTCAACGCCCCGGGAAAGGTCGCGGCGTTGTTCACCAGAACGTCAATGTCCCCGGCCTGTTCAAGCAGTGCGTCCACGGAGGCCAGGTCGGCGACATCGGCCCTGATGAAGCGCATCCGGTCGTGGGTGGCGACAGCGCTCTCGCCGCGGGCGGAGTCGCGTCCCGTGATGATCACCTCGGCGCCGGCCCCCGCCAACAGTCGGGCACAGGCCAGGCCGATGCCCGCGGTGCTCCCGGTGACGAGCGCGCGGTGTCCCTGCAGGTTCATGACAGTCCTTTCGTTGAGTTCACCTGTGGAAACCGCGTCGCACGGGTCTGGTTGTCCCGCAGTGAGGACTGCCACGCGGATGAATCGGCGAGGGGTCAGTGGTTCTGGTGGTCGAAGGCGACATCGACGCCTCCCAACCCGGCGAACAGAAAGGCCCACCATGAGAATCGTCGTCATCGGCGGCACTGGCCGAATCGGATCCAAGGTGGTCCACCAACTGAACGAACACGGCCACGACGTCGTGGCCGCCGCACCGTCCACGGGCGTGAACACCGTCACCGGCGAGGGGTTGGCCGACGTGTTGAGCGGTGCCGACGCGGTGGTGGATGTGACCAACTCACCGACCTTCGAGGAGGTTGCGGCCCAGGAGTTCTTCAACGCATCCACCCGGAATCTGCTGGCCGCGGAGGCACAGGCGGGCGTTTCACACCATGTGGCCCTCTCCGTGGTCGGAACCGAACAGTTGGCCCGCGAGAGCGGCTACTTCAAGGCGAAGTTGGCGCAGGAGAAGCTCATCTCAGAGGGACCGGTGCCGTACACGATCGTGCGGGCGACGCAGTTCTTCGAATTCCTGGGCACGATCGCCGATTCCGCGACGGTCGACGGCCAGGTGCGACTGCCCGATGCCCTGATTCAGCCCATGGCCACGACAGATGTCGCCGAAGCCGTCGCCATCGCCGCGGTCAACCAACCGGTGAACGGCATCGCCGAAGTGGGTGGGCCCGAGCAGTTCCGGCTGCCAGATCTGATTCGCACCGCCCTGACCGCTCACGGTGACCACCGCGAGGTGGTGGTTGACCCGACGGCGCGGTACTGGGGAGTCGACATCGATGAGCACACACTGGTACCCGGCGACGGCGCATCGCTCTTCGACATCCGCTTCGAGGACTGGATTCTCGAGACCGCCGCCACGAGCTGATCAGCACTTGACACGGAGGCAGGCCGCGAGCGCTGGACCCCGGCCGCGAGCTGTCGTTACCATCCATTGGGTCGGCCCTGCCCTCATGATCACGGCCGTCTCCAGAGGGGTGCGCTATGGCGAGTCACGGCCGGGCACAGCACCTGCACGGGCGCACCGCCGAGACCGCAGCGCTGCGCCAAGTCACCAAGTCAATTCGATCCGGCACGTCCCACGTCCTGGTGTTGCGCGGCGAGGCGGGAGTCGGGAAGACCGCGCTGCTGAACCTGCTCCGGGGCGAGGGCGACGGCCTGCGCTGTGTCCAGGTCTCCGGAGTCGAGTCCGATATGGAGTTGGCGTACGCCGGACTGCAGCAGTTGTGTGCGCCCTTGATGGACCACCTCGAGGACCTGGCGCCACCACAGCGTGACGCGCTGGACGTTGCGTTCGGGCGTGGCGTCGGGCCACCGCCGGAGCGCTTCCTGGTCGGCTTGGCGGTGCTGAGCCTGCTCGCGGCGGCGGTGCACGACCAGCCACTGCTGTGTGTTGTCGACGACGCCCAATGGCTGGACCAGGTTTCGCTGCAGACATTGGGTTTCGTTGCGCGCCGGCTTGTGGCGGAACCCGTGGCCATGGTGTTCGCCGCGCGCACCGAGGGCGCCGAGACGCTGGCCGGGCTGCCGGAACTGCGTGTGCACGGTCTATCCGATGCCGACGCACGAACACTGTTGGACCAGGCGATGATCGGCGTAGTCGATCCCAATGTCCGCGATCGCGTCGTCGCCGAGACACGTGGCAACCCGTTGGCACTTCTGGAAGCTCCCCGCACGTACTCGGCTGCAGAACTCGCGGGCGGATTCGGGCCGCTGAGCGCGACGGGATCACCCAACCGCATCGAGGAGAGCTACGTCCGTCGCATCCAGGCGCTGCCGGATGCGACGCGCCAACTGCTGCTGCTGGCCGCGGCCGAACCGGTCGGCGACTCCGCGCTGTTTCTGCGTGCCGCCGCACGGTTGGGCATCGCCGTGGACGCGTTGTCGCCGGCCGAGTCCGCGGGTGTCATCGAGTTCGGCCCCCGGATGCGCTTCCACCACCCACTGATTCGTGCGGCCGCCTACCGGGCCGCCGACCTGGCCGACCGCCGAAAGATCCACGCCGCGCTCGCTGCGGCCACCGACGCCGACTCCGATCCAGATCGGCGTGCATGGCACGCAGCCAATTCCGTCGCCGGCACCGATGATTCGGTGGCCGCAGAACTGGAGGACTCGGCAAGCCGGGCCCAGAGCAGAGGAGGCATCGCCGCGGCCGCGAACTTCCTCGAGCGTGCCGCAGTGCTCACGTCGGATCCGGATCTTCGTGGGAGCCGCGCCTTGGCTGCCGCTGAGGCCAAACGGGACTCGGCGGACTCGGCGTCGGCCTATGAACTGCTGACCATCGCTGAGTTGGCACCGCTGCCGGAACTTCAGCGTGCCCGTGCGGTGCGCCTGCGAGCTCAGATGGAGTTCGTCAGCAGCCGAGCGGGGGACAGTGGTGCTCCCCGGGTGGGGGAGACCGCGGCCGGATTGCTGGAGGCCGCGAAGCGGATGGAGGACATCGACGAATTCGCCTCCCGCGAGAGCTATCTCGAAGCATTCGCGGCGTTGATGTATGCCGGTCGTCTGGGGCAGCCCGGAGCCCTTGTCGATGCCGCTGACACCGCCCGCACGGCGTTGACCCGCACCTCGGACCTTCCCCGGGCCGTGGACCTGTTCTTCCGGGGCGTTATCGAGCGGGTCACCGGTGGCGCCCGGGCAGGAGTCGAGCACCTCCGGACCGCCCTGGACGCGATGTGTCAGCTTGCCGAGGCAAGTCCCGGCGAAATCCTCCGGTGGCTGGTTCCGGCGTTTCCGATCCTGCAGGAGTCGGCGGCCCATGAACTCTGGGATGAAGACGTTGTCGACAGGCTGTCGGCGGCGATCGTGAGGCAGGCCCGGACCGCCGGCGCGTTGGCCGGACTCCCACAGGCGCTGGTGTACCGGGCCGGACTACATGTGCTGCTTGGCGAATTGTCCACGGCGACAACGCTGATCGCCGAGGCTGACTCGATCACCGCGGCAACTGCCCCGAACGGACCCGTGCGCTACTACTCGCTGGTGATCACCGCGTGGCGGGGGGATCCCGTGGCGGCGATGCGGCTCATCGACGCGGCCTCCAGTGACGCTGAGGCACGCGGAGAGGGCAGGCTTCTCGGTCTGACCGGCTATGCGACCGCAGTGTTGTACAACGGACTGAGCCGCTACGAGGAAGCCTTCTCCGCCGCGCGTGAGGTCTGTGAGTACGAGGATCTCGGTTTCTACAGTTGGGCGCTGCACGAACTGGTCGACGCCGCCGCGCACATTGGTGAGCTGGCTGCGGCGCAACGCGCCATCAGCCACATCGAGGAACGCGCAGGGGCCAGCGGGACACCGTGGGGGCTGGGCGCGATGGCCAGCGCACGCGCGCTGCTGGCCGACAACGACGACGCCGATCAGTTGTTCACCGAGGCTCTCGACCATCTGTGCCGGTCTCGTGTGATGGTCCATCAGGCGCGAACACACCTGGCCTATGGCGAATGGCTGCGCCGAGTGAACCGGCGCGGTGATGCCCGTCGACATCTGAACGTGGCCCACGAGATGTTCACCCGCATGGGCGCACAGGCGTTTGCCGAGCGGACCCGCAGGGAGTTGATCGCGGTCGGCGACAAGGTCCGCAAACAGCCGGTGGCCTCCGGTGACCAGTTGACGGCGCAGGAGGCGCAGATCGCGCGTCTGGCCGCAGACGGACTGACCAACCAGGAGATCGGGGCCCAACTGTTCATCAGCGTGCACACCGTCGAATGGCACCTGCGGAAGGTCTTCGTCAAGCTCGGCATCACATCGCGCCGCTCGCTGCGCACGCTGACCTGGTCTGATTGACGTCGGCCCAGGGTCGCGGCGGCGCGACTACGGGACTACGGACTGTTGACCACGGATGACCAAGGGTCCCCCTGGGGCCGTTGGCGACGAGTCTGAATTTCACACAGCCACACACTGAATTCAGACCGGAGGAAGTCCTCATGACCGTCAACGCCGTTCCCCCCGCCGTTGAGTCCGACAGCGAACTCAAGGCACGCTTCGCCGCCGAAGTGTGGCCGCTGGTCGACAGCCTGGCACGGGGAGCCCGCCGGCTCACCCGCAGCAACGCCGATGCCGAGGATCTGCTGCAGGAGACCCTCGTCCACGCCTACGCGGGCTTCCGGACCTTCAAAGAGGGCACCAACCTCAAGGCGTGGCTGTTCCGGATCCAGCACAACCAGTGGATCAACGCGTACCGGTGGAAGGAGCGGCGCCCCGCGGAGGTGCTCACCGACGAGCTCACCGACCGGGGTCTGGCCGAGTACGGTGCCCATCTTGCGGGAGGGCTGCGATCGGCGGAGGACGAGGCCCTTGACTGGCTGCCCGACAACGAGATTCGCGAGGCGATGGCTCAGCTCTCCGCCGGATTCCGGACGGTGCTGTACTACGCCGATGTGGAGGGTTACACGTACGCCGAAACCGCTGCGCTCATGGGGATTCCGATGGGCACCGTGATGTCTCGGGCCTCGCGGGCGCGTGTCCAACTGCGTCGTTCACTGGCCGACTCGACCCACGCGCGGCGTCGTTCCGAATCCATGTCCACGCTCGCCGCGTGAGAAGGAGAGACCGATGTCCACCCAGTACGGAGAAGAATGGAAGACGGCGATCACCGTCGTGCAGGGCGTCCACCCGCCGGCCATCGCGGCGAACGCCGAGGCGATGACCGTGGTGGTCGAGTATCCGCCCGGCAGTCGGGGCGCCCCACCGCACCGTCACCCGGGCGGTCCTGCGTTCGGCTACATGCTCGAGGGCGAGATGCTCTTCGAACTCGAGGGGGAGCCACCGCGCGTCATCCGGGCGGGCGAGGCCTTCTGGGAACCGGGCGGTGACGTCATCCACTATTCGGATGCCAACAACCGCGAGGACCTCCCAAGCCGCTTCCTGGTCACGATGTTCTGCGTTCCGGGTCAACAGATGCTGGTGCTCGTCGACGACGACGAACTGGCCGCGCGCGAGCACCTGCGGATTCCCAGGGGGCACCGGGCCCGGTGAGCGGCCGCGTCGGTACGCGGCACGCCGGGGGATTGCGTACCAACCCGGCCGCTCGCGGGAGGGACGCGGCGGGGCCGTGCTCCTTCGGGGCAGTGCTACAAGCGCACCAGCGAGAACGGATACGTGAAGGCTCCGGCGGGCGTCCCGTCGCAACCGGCGTCGAATGACGACGTCAGCGTGCCCTGCAGCGTCCCGGAATCCCACGAGTACACATCGCGGGTGGGGATCACGGGCCCGTAATAGACGTTGCCGCAGCGCAATCCGTCCGGCACGTCGACTGTCAGTGTGTACCGGCCGTCGACGAGACGTGCCTCGCCGACGTACTCGAAGGCCTTGGCCACCGGCATCGGGATCGCATTGATCGACACGCAGCCTTCGGTGACGGGCAGGCAGTGCGTCACGGCCCACGTCCAGGTGTGGAAGTCGTACCGGTCCGGGATCACCAACTGGTAGTTGGCGAAGAATGGTTCCGCATGGCTTGCGGGAGAGTGCCACAGGCCTGCGGTCACCACCGCTGCCAGCACGCACAGGAGCCTCGCGGTCAACATGTCCAAACCTCTTTCGGTGGTGGTCTCGGTCCGACGCAGCAGGATGTGGACTCGCTACATGTGGGAGCCGCCGTCGATGCGCACCTCGGTGCCGGTGATGAAGTACGCGTCGTCGCTGCCCAGCATCGCCACCACACCCGCCACCGCATCCGGTGCCGCGAAGATCGCACCGCCGTCCAACGGCAGCATCGGGGCCACCTTGCCGAACAGGCTGTAGTCGGCGTCTTCGGGCAGGCCGGGGCCGACACTCTGTCGGGACTCTCCGGTGCCGTCCGTCATACCCGACGAAATCGACCCGGGCTGAACGCAGTTGAACCGAATCCCGGCCTTGGCGAACTCCAGCGCCAACGCATGCGTCATCGACAGCACACCGCCCTTGGAGGCCGCGTAGGCGGCCATGTAGGGATGCGCGAAGTGGGCGGAGGTTGAGCTGAAGTTGACCACCGCCGGGCCCTTCCCGTCCTGCAGTGCGCCGATGGCTTCCCGGGTGACCAGGAAGATCCCGACGAGGTTGATGCGAAGCACCAACTCGAAGTCGGCGAGCGTGGTCTGCGTCAGGTGTGACGACCGCAGGATGCCGGCCGCGTTCACCAGGGTGTCGAGGCCGCCCAGCAGTCCCACCGCCTCGGCCACGCCGTGGCGAACGGACTCCTCATCGCCGACGTCCATCACGACCGTCTGCAGGCGTTCGCCTGCGTCGCCAGCCTTCGTGACGGTGTCGGCCAAACCTTCGGGACTGATGTCCGCCGCGACCACGTGGCCGCCCTCGGCGAGGATCCGCAGCACGCACGCCTGGCCGATGCCTGAACCGCCGCCGGTGATCAACACCCGGCGTTCGGTGTAGCGCGCGAGATTCGCGGGCGGTGGGGGAAGCACAGACAAGTCGCAGCTCCTGTCAGTTCGGGGACGCTCGCGCAATGGCGACCGCAGGCTGGGTTCGCGTCTTACCGTCCAGCCCAACCACCTCCCACCGGTGCGTCCCTTCCCGGTGGATGGGACACAGTGTGCCGCCGATCAACGGCGACTGTCACCGTCTCTGTGGTCAGTGAGCCGGTGCGCCGGTGTGTGGTTCGTCCGAACCAGTGAGTTGGAAGGGTTCTGCGGCACATGGTGAGTCAGACCCAAGACCGCCGGGCCTTGGGGCTGTCGGGCCTGCGTGAACGCGGATTCGGACCCGTCCAAGCCGTCGGCGGGCTGCTCGCGATGTCGGCCGACGCCGTGAAGTTCCTCTTCCGCGGACCGTTTCAGGGCCGGGAATTCCTGGAGCAGTCGTGGTTCGTGGCGCGCGTGTCGCTGATGCCCACGGTCCTCGTCGCGATCCCCTTCACGGTGCTCGTGAGCTTCACCCTCAACATCCTCCTGCGCGAGTTGGGCGCGGCGGACCTGTCGGGCGCCGGTGCGGCTTTCGGCGCGGTGACTCAGGTCGGCCCCATGGTCACAGTGCTGATCGTGGCCGGCGCCGGCGCCACCGCGATGTGCGCGGACCTGGGGTCGCGCACCATCCGCGAGGAGATCGACGCGATGGAGGTGCTGGGCATCAATCCGGTCCAGCGGTTGGTGACGCCTCGGATGCTTGCGTCGGCCCTGGTGGCGATGCTGCTCAACAGCCTCGTGGTCATCATCGGAATCCTCGGCGGCTACGCCTTCTCGGTCTTCGTCCAGGGGGTCAACCCCGGAGCTTTCGCCGCAGGCATCACGCTGCTCACCGGGGTGCCCGAGGTGATCATCTCGTGCGTCAAGGCGGCCCTGTTCGGACTGATCGCCGGGATGGTCGCCTGCTATCGCGGGCTGACCATCAGCGGTGGCGGCGCCAAGGCCGTCGGCAACGCCGTCAACGAAACCGTGGTGTACGCCTTCATGTCGCTGTTCGTCGTCAACGTGGTGGTCACGGCCATCGGCATCCAGATGACGTCGAACTGAGCAGGGACCAGACGATGGCAGGGATACGCGTACTCCACCCGCAACTGGCGCGGGAACTCAGCAGACCGATCGGCACCCTCAGCCGCATCGGTGAGCACACCGCGTTCTACGGGCGCGCGCTGGCCGGTGTGCCCCACGCCGCCGTGCACTACCGCCGGGAGATCATCCGCCTGATCGCCGAAATCAGCATGGGTGCGGGGACATTGGCGATGATCGGAGGAACCGTCGTCATCGTCGGCTTCCTCACTCTCGCGGCAGGCGGCACGCTGGCGGTGCAGGGATACAGCTCGCTGGGTGACATCGGCATCGAAGCCCTCACCGGGTTCCTGGCCGCTTTCATCAACGTCCGGATCTCGGCGCCCGTGGTCGCCGGCATCGGACTGGCCGCCACGTTCGGCGCGGGGGTGACCGCGCAGTTGGGCGCGATGCGGATCAGCGAGGAGATCGATGCCCTCGAGACCATGGGCATCCGGTCGGTGGAGTACCTCGTCAGCACCCGCATCGTCGCCGGAATGATCGCGATCACACCGCTTTACGCCATCGCCGTGATCCTGTCGTTCACCGCGAGCAAGCTCACCACCGTGGTGATGTTCGGGCAGTCGGCGGGCCTGTACAACCACTACTTCGCGACCTTCCTCAATCCGACGGACCTGCTGTGGTCGTTCCTGCAGGCGATTCTGATGGCGATCGCGGTGCTGCTGGTGCACACCTACTTCGGCTACTTCGCCCGCGGCGGTCCGTCGGGCGTGGGTGTCGCGGTCGGGAACGCGGTGCGCACGTCCCTCATCGTCGTGATCGCGGTGACCCTGCTGGTGTCGCTGTCGGTCTACGGCGCCAACGGCAACTTCAACCTGTCGGGTTAGAGGGGAGTTCTGCTGTGGCATTGAGTCCCGAGGTCAAGCGGCCCCTGATGGGTGGCGCGACGATCGCCGCGGCCGTGGCCGTGGTGGCACTCGCGGTGGGCCTGTTCCGGGGCAGCTTCACCGACACGGTCGGTGTCACGGTGCTGGCCGAACGCGCCGGTCTCGTCATGAACGCGGACGCCAAAGTGAAACTGCATGGTGCACAGGTCGGTTCGGTGCGAAAGGTTGAATCCCTGCCGGACGGACGCGCCGCGCTGCATCTGGCGATGGATCCGTCGTACCTGGAACTCATCCCATCCAATGTGCGGGTCGACATCTCGTCCTCGACGGTGTTCGGCGCGAAGTTCGTCGAACTGGTGCCACCGGCCGATTCAACCGCCGAGCCGCTGCAACCCGGGCAGGTGCTCGACGCCGACCATGTCACGGTCGAGATCAACACCGTGTTCGAGCAGTTGTCCTCGGTGCTCTCGAAGATCGAACCCACCAAACTCAACGAGACGCTCGGTGCGTTGGCGACGGCGCTGGACGGGCGCGGCGATCAGATCGGCCAGATGATGACCGACCTGGACGAGTTCCTGACGAAGATCGACCCGAGCCTGCCGAATATGGAGCATGAACTCACCGTCGCCCCCGAGGTGATCAACGCCTACGCCGACGCGGCACCGGACCTCGTCACCACCGTCGAGGCCGCGACGACGATGAGCCAGACCCTCGTAGACGAGCAGCAGAATCTCGATGCCCTGCTCATCAGCGTCATCGGACTCGCAGACACCGGCAGCGATGTCGTGGGCACCAACCGGCAGGCCATCACCGACGTCGCGCGCCTGCTGGTCCCGACGACGGACCTGACCAACCAGTACAACGAGGCACTGACCTGTGGACTCGGCGGTGCCGTGCAGTTGGCCAACGCCCCGGGGACACCGCTTCCCGGTGGCCTGCTGCTGCAGACCGTGGTCTTCGGCCAGGAGCGTTACCGCTACCCGCAGAACCTGCCGAAGGTGGGGGCCACCGGCGGGCCGCAGTGCACCGATCTGCCCAAGGTCGGTTTCCAGAAGCATCCGCCGTTCGTCGTCACCGACGTCAACGCGAACCCTGCGCAGTACGGCAATGAAGGAATCCTGTTGAACTCCGACGGCCTCAAGCAGATGCTCTACGGCCCGATCGACGGTCCGCCGCGCAACTCCGCACAGATCGGACAGCCAGGGTGAACGGGCTGGGCACGACAGCAGCCAAGTTCGGCGCCTTCGCGCTGACGATGGTGGTGCTGACGGCAGGCCTGTTCGCAATCTTCAGCCAGTACCGCTCGGGATCCACCCACGGCTACTCCGCGCTGTTCCGGGACGCGTCCAGCCTCAAATCGGGCGACTCAGTGCGGGTGGCCGGCATTCGTGTCGGCACGGTGCGCGACGTGGAACTGCAACCCGACAACACCGTCCTGGTGGCCTTCGACGCCGACGACAAGGTTCGGCTCACCGAGGGGACGACGGTCGCGGTGCGCTACCTGAACCTCGTCGGTGATCGCTATCTCGAACTCATCGACGAGCCCGGCTCAGTCAGGGTCCGCCCGCCGGGGTCTCTCATCGGGATCGACCACACCGAGCCGGCACTCAACCTCGATCTGCTTCTCGGCGGCCTCAAACCCGTCATCCAGGGTCTCAACCCCGACGACGTCAACTCGTTGACCAACTCGCTGATCCAGATCCTGCAGGGCCAGGGTGGGGATCTCGAATCGTTGTTCGCGCGGACGTCGTCGTTCACCAATGCGCTGGCCGACAACGGGCAGACCGTGGAGAGCCTGATCGACAACCTCAACGACACCCTGTCCGTCCTCGCCAAGGACGGGCAGAAGTTCTCCGGCGCGGTGGACGGGCTCGAGCGCCTGGTCAGCGGCCTGGCCGAGGAACGCGATCCGATCGGCGAGGCGATCACCGCGCTGGACAACGGCACCGCGTCAATGGCGAGTCTGCTGACGGATGCGCGGCCGCCGCTGTCGGGCACCGTCGACCAGCTGACCCGATTGGCTCCGCTGCTGTCCAACGAGACCGACCTGGCCCGGCTGGACCTCCTGATGCAGAAGACCCCGCAGAACTATCGCAAGCTGGTACGGCTCGGGTCCTATGGGAGCTGGCTGAACCTCTACATCTGCGGTGTCTCCCTTCGGGTCACAGACCTGCAGGGGCGCACGGCGCACTTCCCCTGGGTCATCCAGAACACCGGCCGGTGTGGGGAGCCCTGATGCTGAAATATCGCCAGTCCTCGCTCGTTCGCACCGGATTCATCGGTTTGGTGCTGATCGTGCTGATCATCGCCGTCGGCCTGCGGCCTCAGCAGTTGATGTCGATGGCGACCTCGGTCAGGTACCAGGCGCAGTTCGCCGAGGCCGGCGGGCTGACCGCCGGCAACAACGTGAAGGTGTCCGGCGTGACCGTGGGCACGGTGTCCGACGTCGAACTCGATCAGGGCAAGGCGCTGGTGACCTTCGCGGTCAACAGCAGGGTGCGACTCGGCCGGGACACCACAGCACAGATCAGCATCGGCACGCTGCTCGGCGAGCGGGTCCTGGTCGTCGAACCGCGCGGCAACGGCAGCATCGGCGCCCTCGGTCTCATCCCGCTGACCCGCACCTCCTCGCCGTACTCGCTGACCGATGCCATCGGCGAGTTCACCTCCAACACCGCACAGACCGACACCGCGGCCATCAACCTCTCGCTGGACACCCTGTCGGAGACCATCGAACGCCTCGCCCCGCAACTCGCCCCCACCTTCGACGGTATGAGCCGGCTGTCGAAGTCGCTGAACAAGCGCAACGAGTCGTTGAGCAGCCTGCTGTCGACTGCGGCCGACGTCACCGGAATCCTTTCGGAGCGAAGCGAACAGGTGAACCGCCTGATCCTCAACGCCGATGATCTGCTCGGAGTGCTGCAGGACCGTCGGTATGCGATCGTCAACCTGCTCGCGAACACCACGGCCGTGACGCGGGAGCTGTCCGGGCTGATCGACGACAACGAGAAGGAACTCGCCCCGGCGCTTGAGCAGCTGAACCGAGTCTCGGAGATGCTCGAGCGCAACCGTGACAACCTGGAGAAGTCCCTTCGCGGGCTCGCCAAATATCAATTGACGCAGGGCGAAGCGGTCAACAACGGCTTCTACTACTACGGATTCGCCTCGAACCTGCTTCCCGGTCCGGCGATCCAGCCCTTCCTCGACTACGCGCTGGGCTTCCGCCGCGGCGTGAACGCTGGGCAGCCACCGGACAATGCCGGGCCTCGCGCCGAATTCCCGTTCCCCTACAACGGAATTCCGGGAGGACACCCATGATGAGCCGACGCGTGGGGCCACACGCCAAGAGGATTCTGGCCGTCACCCTGGCTGGCCTGGTGCTCGTGGGCGCCGGGTTCCTTGCCTACCAACAGTTCCTGAGCCCCAAGACCCTCACCGCCCACTTCACGTCGGCGACTGCGATCTATCCCGGCGACGAAGTGCGCGTGGTCGGCGTGCGGGTCGGCACGATCGAGTCCATCGAACCGCTGCCGACGAGCACTCGAGTCACTCTCAAGATCGACCGCGACGTGCCCGTGCCCGCCGATGCCAAGGCCATCATCGTGGCGCCCAACCTGGTGTCGGCCCGGTACGTCCAACTCACGCCCGCATACGGGTCGGGCCCGGAGGCCAGCGGCGAAACCATGCCCGACGGCGGCGAGATCGGGTTGGAGCGCACCGCCATCCCCGTCGAATGGGATGAGATCAAAGAGCAGCTCACCCGCCTGGCCGCGGAACTGGGCCCGTCCAGCGGGGTTTCGGAGACCTCGCTCGGTCGCTTCATCGACAGCACGGCCGACGCGATGGCGGGCAACGGTGACAGGCTGCGGGAGACCATCACCCAGTTGTCGGATGTCGGCCGGATCCTCGGCGAGGGCAGCGGCAACATCGTCGACGTCATCAAGAACCTGCAGGTGTTCGTGTCGGCACTGCGCGACAGCAACACGCAGATCGTGCAGTTCCAGGATCGGCTCGCCGACGTCACGAGCGTCGTCGACGGCAGCCGTTCCGACCTGGACTCGGCCATCACCGAACTGTCGTCGGCTCTGGGAAAGGTGCAGCGGTTCATCGAGGGTTCGCGTGATCAGACGGCCGAGCAGATCGAGCGGTTGGCCAATGTCACCCAGGTGCTGTCCGACAACAGCATGGTGGTCAAGAACGTGCTGCACGCTGCGCCCAACGCCCTGGTCAACGGCTACAACATCTACAACCCCGACACCGGCGGCCCACGCGGATCGTTCGCGATGAACAACTTCGCCAACCCCGTCGCCACCATCTGTTCGGCGATCGCGGCGGTCGAGAACGTCACCGCCGAGGCCTCGGGCAAGGCCTGCGCCGAATACCTCGGGCCCGCACTGAGACTGATGAACTTCAACCACCTGCCCTTCCCGTTCAACGCCTATCTCGGTCCCGCGCCGAAGAACGTGATCTACTCCGATCCCCGGTTGGCTCCCGGCGGTGGCGGCACCGGTCCGGCTCCCGCCGAGATCCCGCCCGCGGTCTCGGCCTACACCGGGGCCGGGGACGTGCCACCCCCACCGGGGTGGACGGATCCGCCGCACCCGCCCGGCGCGTACGCCCCCAACGGTCTGCCCGCCGATCCGCACCCCGCGCTGTATCCGGGTGCGCCCATCCCGCCTGGGGTCCCGGCACCGCCGCCTGCGGCTCCAGCGGCCTCGACGCTCACTGAGATGCTGCTGCCGGCCGAAGCCGGTGCGGCGACGACACCTACGGGAGGCACCCCGTGATGACTCGTTTGGCGGCGCGCCGACTGGCGGCGGTCGCGTGCTGCACAACCCTGGTGACGTCAGGCTGCGCGTTCGACGGGCTCAACTCGTTGCCGTTGCCCGGCACGGTGGGAACCGGAGCCGACGCCATCACCTACCACGTCGAGATCGCCAATGTGGGCACGCTGGAATCCAATTCGCCCGTCATGGTGGGCGACGTGGTGGTCGGAGCCGTCCGCACGATGGCCGTCGACAACTGGCGGGCCGCCGTCGAAGTGTCGGTGCAACCTGACGCGGTGGTGCCGGCGAACGCCGTCGCGACAGTGGGTCAGACCAGCCTGCTGGGGTCGATGCATCTCGCACTCGACCCGCCGGTGGGCCAGGAGCCGACAGGCCAACTGCCCGCGGGGTCCACCATCCCGCTGACCAAGACGTCGACGTACCCGTCCACCGAGCAGACCCTGTCGTCGCTCTCGGTGGTGGTCAACGGCGGTGGACTCACCCACATCGGCGACATCATCCACAACTTCAACGCGGCGCTCGACGGGCGCCAGGTTCAGGTCCGTGACCTGCTCACCCGGATGAACAACGTGGTCGGCCTGCTGGACAACCAGCACGACAACATCATCGCCTCCATCTCGTCGCTGAATCGGCTCGCCGAGACCTTCGCCGATCAGCGACCGGTGCTCACGTCGGCGCTGGACCGCATCCCGCAGGCCCTGGAGGTGCTCAATGCGCAACGGCCGCGGATCACCACCGCGCTCGAGAAGTTGGGCGGGTTCAGTGACACCGCGACGCAACTGATCAACGACTCGCACGCAGACATCGTCGGAAACCTCAAGAACCTCGAGCCCACTGTCAAAGCGCTGGCCGACGTCGGGCCGGATCTGGTCACGGCACTGTCGTACCTGCCGACCTATCCCTACACCCAGGACTTCATCGATCGCGGCATCCGCGGTGACTATATGAACCAGTTCATCGTCTTCGACTTCACGATTCCGCGACTCAAGAGCGGAATCCTGCTCGGCACCCGGTGGGGCGAACCAGGCGCCTCCATGGTGCCGGCGCCGGGTGACCCCTGGTACTCCACCTACACCCGGGACCCGCTCCAGGCCCCGCTGACCCCACTGCCCACGGAGGTCGCCACCATCCCCTTCGACCCACCGAGTGATTCCGCGACACCGGCAGGCGGCGTCGAGGCGCCCACCGAAGGAGGCAACTGATGTTGACTCGCTTCGTCCGCAACCAGCTGATCATCTTCTCGATCGCATCGGTGATCGGCGTCGGCGCGATGGTCTTCGTCTACATGCAGGCCCCGGTGCTCCTGGGGATCGGACGGATCACGGTCAAAATGGAGGTGCCGAACACCGGGGGCCTGTACCGCTTCTCGAACGTCACCTACCGGGGCGTGGAGGTGGGCAAGGTCACCGACATCCGTCCCACCCGCGGGGGCGCCGTGGTCACCATGTCACTGCAGAAGTCACCGAAGATCCCCGCGGACCTGCAGGCGAATGTGCGCAGTGTGTCAGCGGTCGGCGAGCAGTACGTCGACCTGGTTCCCCGCGCCGACGGTGGACCCCACCTGCAGGACGGTTCGGTGATCACCGCAGAGAACGCCTCGCTGCCGGAACCCGTCGGGCCGATGCTTGACCAGATGAGTTCACTGGTCGACAGCATCCCCACCAGCAAGCTCACAGACCTGCTCGACGAATCGTTCAAGGCGCTCAATGGAACGGGTGACGACCTGGGCTCGCTGTTCGACTCGTCGAGCCGACTTGCCGCCGATCTCAACGGCGCGGCCGACAACGCTCGCACCCTGATCGACGACAGTCGTCCGCTGCTCGACGGGCAGGCGCAGAGCGTGGAGTCGATCCGAACCTGGGCGCGCAGCATGGCGGGGATCACCGGACAGGTCGCGACGCGGGATCCGGAGGTCCGGACGATTCTGCGCACCGGTTCCGGCGCTGCGGATGAGGCGTCGCGCCTGCTCAACCAGGTCAAGCCGACGCTGCCGGTGCTGCTGGCGAATCTGACCACAGTGGGCCAGATCGGAGTCACCTACCACTCGTCGATCGAACAGCTGTTGGTGCTGTTGCCGCCGTACCTTGCGGCGACCCAGTCGTACGGGTCCTCACTGAACAACCCGACCGGCATGGCACTGTCGGAGTTCAGCCTGACACTCGGTGACCCGCCGGCCTGCACGGTGGGGTTCCTGCCGCCGTCGTCGTGGCGGCCGCCCGCTGACCTCACTGACGTGGACACTCCGGAGGGGCTGTACTGCAAGCTGCCCCAGGACTCGCCCATGGGAGTTCGTGGCGCGCGAAACTTCCCGTGCATGGCGCAGCCGGGCAAGCGTGCACCGACGGTCGAAATCTGTGAGAGTGACAAGCCTTTCGAGCCGCTTGCGATGCGGCAGCACGCGCTGGGCCCGTACCCGATCGACCCCAGCCTGATCGCGCAGGGTGTTCCGCCGGATGACCGGATCACGTTCGAGGAGAACATCTTCGGCCCAGCCGAGGGCACTCCGATGCCGCCGGCCGGCGTCGAAGGCTCCGTGCCGCCTCCTCCGTCCGCAGACCCCGCTGCGCCCGCCTCGGCCACGCAGCCCTCGGACGCGGCCGGGCCCCCGGTGGCGTTCGCGACCTACAACCCGGGGACCGGGCAGTATGCGACGCCCGACGGCAACGTGTATCGGCAGTCCGACCTGGTGCAGCCCGCTCCGCAGAGTTTCCAGGACATGCTGCCTCAGTGAGGAGGAGGTCTCAGCCGACCTTGACGAGCTTGAACGGCATGTTGATGTACACCGGCTTGCTCACCCCGCAGGCCCCGCTGGGGCCGGTGGTGATGTCCTCGCCGACCAGCGTCGTCGAGGTCGGATCGACGTACGCGCCCTCGGGGGTCATCGGTTTGAAGCGGAAGGTCTGCAGACCGGGGGCGGTGCTGCCGTCCGGGCAGGGAACCCAGTTCTCGACGGTGTGCTTGACCCACCAGGTGCCGCTCTTCTGGTAGATCGGCGCAGTCCAACCCCAGTCGCTGACGACGGTGCCGGTGCACTCGCCCGGGTAGCTGCAGGTGCTCGTGACCGTCCACGTGCTGCGCAGGCTGGCCTGGTCGTAGAAGACCTCGTTCTTCCGTGCCCACTCGCCGTTGGAGGTGGCGGTGTAGGTGCCGTTGAGGCCCCACGCCGGATTGTCCGCCGTCGCGACGGCGCTGGTGGAGACACCGCCGAGGGTCACGACGGCGGCGGCGGTCACGATTGCGGTCACACGCGGCATTGCCTGCTCCTCGAACTCGCCTGGTGGCACGGACACAGCGGTGATCGAAGTCAACCACCGGAGGGGCTCGGCGGCGGCTGTGCGTGTCCGCTGAGTGGGCCGTTGGCCTCTGGATGGACCGTGCGCCTGCCAGAGTGCCTCGTTGTGCGAGTGAATGTGGTTGCGGCGGCGGTGTCGTTGTCGGCCGCCGTGGTCATGGCAGCGCCCGCGAACGCTGACCCGGTGAACTGTGACGGTCCGACGTGCACACCGGGCATCACGCCCGGTGTGGTCCTGGGTGCACCGTGCTCTGACACAGGGTATTTCGTGTTCGGGACTGCGGTCGCGGGTCCGTCGATCCTGCCGGGCAGACTGGTGTTCTGCGGGTCACCGCGTCGCTATGAACCGCGGTATTTCCGCTCGCCGTCGATGGCCGGAGTCAAGGAATTCGATTCGGAGTGCGCGGGCTACGAAAGATGGGTGGCGCAGGCGCCGGACGGCCTGTTCCTCATCTGCCAGTCGCAGAACGGCGCCCCACGATGGAGACGCGGGGACGCATAGCACCCCCGGCCGCACCCGTCACGGTTTCACCTTCGGCCGGATGAAGACCCCGTCGGCCTGCACGGTCACTGCGCCGGCAGCGTCCAGGATATGGCCCTTCGCATGGGTTTTCCCACCGTCATGGCGGTCGGTCCAGGCCTCGACCCGAAGTCGGCCCAGCGGGGTCGGCGCCACATAGCGCACCGTGAGGGTGCCTGTGAACGCCGGTGCGCCGGGTCGGTGTGCGGTGGCGCTGAGCACGTGGTCGAGCAGCAGCGCGCACACTCCGCCATGGACGAGCCCCGGCGGTCCCTCATAGGGGGCACCGAGAGTGAGTTCCGCAGCGGCGTCGCCATTCTCGTCGCGTTGCACCCGCAGCGGCGGGGCGATCGCGTTTCGCATCCCGATGAGCACATTGCCCCAGGTGAGCGTCCGACCGTCGGTCGTCGTGCGGACGCCGAAGGGCTCGGGATCCAGGCGAGTGCTGAGCAGCGCAGTGGCCTCTTCGATCAGCGCATGGGCGCGTCGCACGTCGGCGTCGTCGGCCTGGCTGCGAATCGTGGCGTCGATGAGCGTGCGCAGTGACTGCGTCAGCGGACCGAAGGTGTCTTCGGTGCGCTGTACCTCGTCCGGGGTGAGTGGACTGCTCACGGGGTGTTTCCGGCCGCCATGTCGAGTGCGGCCAAGTGGCTGAACAACATTGAGGCGCCGATCGGATTTCCGCCGCCGGGATAGGTGGTGCCGCTGACCGCAGCCATGGTGTTGCCGGCCGCGTACAACCCCGGGATGGGGGAGCCGTCGCGGTTGAGCACCCGGGCATGGGTGTCGGTGCGCAGACCACCCTTGGTGCCGAGGTCCGAAAGGCCGAAAGCCGCAGCGTGATACGGCGGGGTGTCGATGGGGACCAGCGGTGAAGCACCATCGGTGAAGACCCGATCGTAGGGTTCGTCGCCGCGGCCCAGGTCAGTGTCGACACCGTCGGCGGCCAGCGTGTTGAACCGTTGGATCGTCGCTTCCAGGTTCGCCGCCGGAACCCCAATGGCCTCGGCGAGTTCACCGAGGGTGTCGGCGGTGTGCCACAGGCCAGCCTCGCGGTACTGCGCGGCGTCGACCATCGACACGTTCGTGGCACCGACGGGAGGAATGTCACCGGCCCGGTTGTCGTAGACCATCCAGAACGGCAGCGTCGTCTGACCGGCCTCGATCTGTCGGATCACCTCGCGGCCGATGCGGTCGTAGGGGGCCGACTCGTTGACGAAGCGGCGACCGTCCTGGTTGACGAAGATGCCGCCGGTGAACCACAGCGCGAACGCCGAGCGGCCGTCGGGGTGGGTCATACCCGGGGACCACCACGCCTGGTCCATCAGATCGGTGTCAGCGCCGACCGCCATGGCGGCCTGGTGTGCCATCCCGGTGTTCTGCGGCGCGCCCATGGTGTCCTCGGCACTGCCGGGGACCCGGTACTGGGCCCGCATCGCGGCGTTCTGCTCGAAGCCCCCGGAAGCCAGCAGGACGCCGCGCCGGGCCTGTACCCGCACAGGGCTCCCGTCCTGTTCGATCACCGCGCCGACCACAGCACCGTCCTCGACGATCAGTTCGGTGAGCGGGGCGTTGCGCCGGCAGTCGGCGTGGGGGAGTTTGTCGAGCGCGGCCAGGAATCGTCCCACCAGGGCGCGGCCGCCCGACAGGAGATCGGGGGCGGGCGCGCCGAGTCGCTCGGTGTCCAGTGGCCCCCGCACCAGGCCGCGGTATCGGCCGAGTGCGGAGTCGGGGAGGGGCACCGGGATGGTGTGCCGGTAGCCGTCGTTGCGGGCGCCCGGCGCGCTGCCGTAGTAGTCCGGCCAGGGCAGCACCATGAACTCGAAGGCCGAGTCCTTCTCCAGATAGTCGATGAACGGCGCGCCACCCAGAACGTAGGTGTCCTGCAGGTCGCGAGGAGTGCGGTCGCCGACGACGGCGTGGAAGTACGTGAGGGCCGCCTCCAGGGTGTCGTCGCTTCCCGCGCGTTGCAGTACCGGGTTGCACGGGAACCACATTCCGCCCCCGCCGGAGTACGCGGTGGTGCCGCCGAACTGATCGGTGGCCTCCACCAGCAGCACCGAAAGCCCCTCTCGGGCCGCGGTGTAGGCGCCCGCGATGCCACCACCTGACCCGGCGACAACGACGTCGACGACCGCATCGAAGTCAGCCACGGCGATCACCGGGGGTCTGCGCTGTGCCGGACATACCACTCCTCGGGTCCACGGATGCGAAGGTTCCTGTGCACTGTCGGCGGTGACAGGCCCGTCGCGCAAGCCTGACCTCCCGGTCAGCGGTTGCAGGGCCCTGCCCTCGGCCATCGGTTGCTAGCCTTGGCGAGTGACAGATGCCGCCGACTCCTCACATGGTGAGCTGAGTGTGTCGCCCACCGGGTGGGCGTTGCTGGGCATGCTTTCCGGCGGTGATGAACTCTCCGGCTACGACATCAAGAAGTGGATCAACTGGGCCATCCAGTTCTTCTATTCGAGCCCGGCGTACAGCCAGATCTACTCCGAACTGAAGCGCCTGGAGCGACTCGGCCTGGTGAGTTCGCGCGTGGACGCGGGCGCGCGCAGTCGGCGGATGTACAAGATCACTCCCGAGGGAATGACCGCGGTCACGCGGTGGGCCAACGAAGAGGCCGTCGAGCCCCCGACGCTCAAGCACAATCCGGTGCTGCGGGTCATGCTGGGCCACTTGATGAAACCGGGTCGCCTGCGCGAGGTCCTGGTTGAGCATGCCGACTACGCGGACAAGATGCATAAGGCCGCCGCCACCGAGGCCCGATGGACCGCGGACCAACCGGCCTGGTCCTACGCGGGGATGGCCCTGCAATGGTCGGAGCGCTATTACGCGTCCGAACGCGAACTCGCACTGCGGATGATCAAGGATCTTGACGCCGTGGAGGAGCACCTGGCCGAGACGGGTGTGCAGAACATCGAATACCCGGTGCGGGAGTACTGGTATGAGGTGGAGCGACGCATCGCCGCCGAGAACTCAGACGGCGCAACCTGACCCCGGGTCAGATGCCGAGCACCTCGCGCGCTCGATCGATCTCATCGGGGTCCGAGGTTGTCGGGATGAGCCGGAGTTCGTCGAGACCGGCTTCGCGCGCGCCGTTCACCGCGGCTCGGAGGGCGGATGCTCCGCAGTTCAATGTCCCTGCGGAGGGGGCCGTCACGTAGGAGGACGCGGGTCCGGTGGCGACGATCTCCTGGTCCCAGAAGTCGCGTACATGTTCTTGGGCCCACACCCTGCGCATCGCGGCCACGGCCTCGTCCATGCGTTGACGCTTCCGTTCGAGCGGGCTGCCGACGGCCAGGTAGTCCTCGTCCCACGCACCGACCCGTACGTCCGAATTTCAGGCGGTGCGGCCCGCGGCGTGATGCGCCGCGATGTACCCGAACACCAGGCCCTGCCCGATGGTGGCACCTGCGCCGGGATAGCTGGCGCCGAAGGTGTTGGCGGCGGTGTTGCCGATCGCGTAGAGCCCCTCGACCACCGAGGCGTCCTCGCGCAGAACCCGTCCCAGCGCATCGGCGCGCAGGCCACCGCAGGTGCCCAGGTCGCTGAGCACGACCTTGACGGCGTAGTACGGGCCAGCTTCCAGCGGTCGCAGGTTCGGATTCGGGGTGACGGTGGGATCACCGTAGTAGCGGTCGTACGCGCTGGCGCCACGGCCGAAGTCGGCGTCGACTCCCGACCGCGCCAGGGTGTTGAAGCGATCCATGGTGGACACCAGATTCTGCGGGTCCACACCCATCCCTCGCGCCAGCGAAGCCAGGTCGTCACTGCGGTGTGCGATTCCGGCGTCGTACCAGGTCTGCGGAATCGGCATCCGCGGAAACAGTTCCGCGGCAAGGACATAGCTGTTCCGATACTGCTGATCGAAGATCATCCACATGTCTTCGATCGGGTTGGCAGCGCGTTCGCGTTCGAGCACCTTCTGACCGAAGGACATGTAGTCCATGGCCTCGTTGATGAAGCGACTGCCGGTCTGGTCCACCAGGAGACAGCCCGGGAGAGATCGTTCGGCGAGCATGACGGTCGGGTCGCCACCGGGTAGTGGGGCGAAGGCGGGGAACCACCAGGCCTGGTCCATCAGGCCGATGTCGGCCCCGCAGGCGTCTTGTGCAAGCCTGATGCCGTCGCCGGTGTTGCCCTCGGCGCCCAGGCTGGCGTGCTCGCCAAGGGATTCGGACTGGAATTTGTGCCGCCAGCTCATCTGGTGGTCGAACCCGCCCGCGGCCAGCACCACACCGCGGCGGGCCGTCACGGTGACCTCGGCGTTGTCCCGTTTCACTACCGCGCCGGTCACCCGATCGCCCTCGAGGACCAGGTCGGTGACGGGCGAATCGGTCCACACGGGAATGCCGGCCCGCAGCACCCCGGCGTACATCCCTGCCGCCAGGGCCTGCCCGCCCGCCGCATAGCGCCGGCGCAGGGCAAGGCCGCCGATGCCCTGGAAGGCCCGCAGCAGGATTCGCGGTATCGCCTTTCGCGGCACCCTGGCCATCAGGTTGAGCCAGCGGTAGTCGGCGCCGGTCACCGGCATGGGGAACGAGGACTTCATCACCCCGGGCCGCAGACGTGCCAATTCCGGCCCCAGGACAGCGGTGTTGAAGGGGCGGCATTCGCAGGTCCGGCCCAATGCGCTGCCGCCGGGCGCTTCCGGGTGGTAGTCGGAGTACTCCTTGGCCCACAGGAACTTCATGGGCGTCATGCGGCGAAGCATCTCGATGGTCGCCGCCCCGTTGTCGACGAAGGCGTGGGCGCGGTCGAGCGGCGCGGCGTCGCCGACCACGGCGTCCATGTAGGTGTGCCCGGCAGCCAGGGTGTCGTCGGATCCGGACTCCGCCAGGATGGGGTTGGCCGGCATCCAGAACGCGCCGCCGGAACGTGCGGTGGACCCGCCCACATAGGCCGTCTTCTCGAGAATCAGCGTCGACAGCCCGAGTTCATGGGCGGCCAGCGCCGCGGCCATGCCGGTGCCGGAACCGACAACGAGCAGATCGACGGTGAGGTTCTGCGGATCGTTCACCGGCCGATTCTCACAACGGCTGGTGCGCGGTGTCTGGGCCCTGCCCGGTCAGTGGAACATGACCCCGGCACGCCGGTGCTCCGGTGTTAGAACGGGGATGTTCCTGTCAGCAATAACACCAAGGATGGCCGAAATGACTTCGTTGCAGCCCGACGGCGTCGAAGAGGTTCGTCAGATCGAGGCGCAGGCCGCACCGACCCGCTACGCGCGAGGGTGGCACTGCATTGGCCTGACTCGTGATCTGGGCGACGGAAAACCGCATGCCATCAGTGCTTTCGGCGGGAAGCTCGTGGTGTTCCGCGGCGAGGACGGCAAGATCAACGTGCTCGACGCCTACTGCAGGCACATGGGCGGTGACCTGTCCGACGGCGAGGTCAAGGGCAACGAGGTGGCCTGCCCGTTCCACGACTGGCGCTGGGGCGGTGACGGCCGGTGCAAGCAGATCCCCTACAGCCGTCGGGTGCCCAAACTCGCCCGCACCGCGACCTGGCCCACCCTGGAGCAGGACGGCATGTTGTTCGTGTGGAACGACCCCGAGAAGAAGGCTCCGCCGGCCGACGTGACGATTCCCCGAATCGAGGGTGTCGGCACCGACCAGTGGACCGACTGGCACTGGTACACCACGACCGTCCACACCAACTGCCGCGAGATCATCGACAACGTCGTGGACATGGCGCACTTCTTCTACATCCACGGTGGCCTCCCGACGGGATTCAAGAACATCTTCGAGGGCCACGTCGCCACGCAGTACTACAAGAGTGAGGCGCGGCCAGACCTCGGCTCCGGGGAGGGTGCGGAAATCCTCGGAACCACGTCGGTGGCCTCCTACTACGGGCCGTCATTCATGATCGACGATCTGACCTACCACTACGAGCACGGTGACCAGCGCACGGTCCTGCTCAACTGCCACTACCCGATCGACGCGAATTCCTTTGTGCTGCAGTACGGGATCACGGTCGAGAAGTCCGAGGCGGTGCCCGAGGACATCGCGATGCAGATCGCCACCGCACTGGGTGACTTCGTCAAGATGGGCTTCGAACAGGACGTGGCGATCTGGAAGCGCAAGGCGCGCATCGACAACCCGCTGCTGTGCGAGGAGGACGGCCCCGTCTACCAGCTGCGGCGGTGGTACGAGCAGTTCTACGTCGACGCCGCCGACGTGACTCCGGACATGGTGGACCGCTTCGAGTTCGAGATCGACACCACGCGTCCTCGCGAGGCGTGGATGAAAGAGGTCGAGGACAACCTCGCTGCCGGCCGCCTGCCGAGGCTGGTCGGCGTCAACAAGTGATGGTCCGCCCCGACAACCGGCTGGCGGACACGCCGATGCGGCCGGTCGACTGCGGGACGTGCGGGGCACGCGTGCTGGTGCGCAAGAGCAGCTGGGAACAGACCAGCGTGCAGTGGAACGCCGAGTCCACCGCGCGCTGCACGCAACGCCGCTATCCGCTGTCGCGCGACGACGTTCCGCCGCTCTGTTCTCAGTTGCGGGAGTCCATTGAGACCGCGGTCCGCCACGGATCGTTGCCAGTGCTCGACGAGACCGGATTCGACTCTGACGGAAGGGGTTAGCCATGTCAGACCCAACGGAACCCACAACGTGGGACGAGATCGAAGCCGTTCGGCAGCTGAAGGCGCGATACTTCCGGCATCTGGACACCAAGGACTGGGAGGCCTGGCGCGACCTGTTCGCCGACGATGTCGTCGGCACCTTCGACAATGCGGTGGCCACCGAGGGCGCCGATGCGGCGGGTCAAACATGGGTGGGCGTGGACGAACTGGTCACGTCGATCCGAGGGGTGCTCGAGGGATGCACAACCGTGCACCACGGCCACACACCCGAGATCGTCCTGGAAAGCCCGACGACGGCAACGGGCATCTGGGCAATGGCCGACATCGTCGACTTCCCAGGTGGTCACACCCTCACGGGTGCGGGCCATTACCACGAGACATACACCAAGACCGCGGGACAGTGGCGCATTCAATCCATACACCTCACCCGCACTCGGATGGCGTTCACGCAGGCGGAAGGTGCTCATGCGCATCTCGGATAAGGTCTTCGTCGTCACCGGCGCAGGCAATGGGATGGGGCGCGAAGTCGCGTTGGGCCTGAGTCGGCGGGGAGCGCACGTCGCCGCCGTGGACCTCGATCAGGACGGACTCACCGTCACGGCCGAGCGAGCCCGCGCCACCGGCATGCGGATGTCGACTCACGTCCTGAACATCACCGACCCGGAGGCGGTGGCAGCGTTGCCCGCCCATGTCATCGACTTTCATGGCCAGGTCGACGGCCTGGTGAACATCGCCGGAATCGCCCAGAGGTTCGCGCTGTTCGCCGATCTTGAGGCAGACCATGCCGATCGCGTGATGGCGGTGAACTACACCGGCACCGTGCAGATGTGCAGGGCGTTCCTGCCGGTCCTGGTGTTGCGACCCGAAGCCAACATCACCAACATGTCGAGCCTCTCGGCCCTGGTGCCGTTCGCCAGCCAGGTGCTCTACAGCGCAAGCAAGGGCGCAGTGAAACAGTTCAGCGAAGGGTTGGACGGTGAACTCGCGGACACCAATGTCCGTGTCGTGACGGTGTTTCCGGGCAATGTGTCGACCAATCTGGCGCAGAACTCCGGGGTGGAGATGCTCGACGCCGGAGGGCGACGCGTCCTGGCCACCACTCCCGAGGTGGCCGGCAGGAGGATCGTCGAGGGAATCGCGAAGAACCGATACCGGGTGATCATCGGCGCGGATGCCCATGCTCTCTACACGCTGTCCCGCATCGCACCGCGGCGCACCACCCGACTGGTGGCCAAGCAGATCAAATCCGTTCTCTGACAGGGAGCATCGATGCCAACAAGTCGCGAGTATGACGTCATCGTCGTCGGTTTCGGGGCTGCCGGCGCCGCCGCAGCGATCGAAGCCGCGGATCGCGGTGCCCGAGTGCTGGTGCTGGACCGCGGCTACGGAGGCGGCGCCACGGCGTACTCCGGCGGCATCGTCTACGCCGGCGCCGGAACCGCCGAGCAGCGGGCGGGCGGCTACGAGGACAGCGTGGAGAACATGCGCGCCTACCTCGAGCAGGAGGTGACGGGCGCCGTCAAACCCGAGACGCTGATGCGGTTCTGCGAGCAGAGTCCCGGGCTGATCGACTGGCTCAAAGCCCAGGGTGTGGAGTTCCGGGGCGGTACGGTGCCGTCGTACAAGACCTCGTACCCCACCGACGACAACTACCTCTACTACTCGGGCAACGAGAAGGCCTATCCGTATGCCGATCACGCGCAACCGGCCCCTCGCGGTCACCGCGTGCTGGCACCCGGAATGAGTTCCGGTCGCGTCCTGTTCGAGCACCTGCGGGACTCCGCCCTGGCCAAGGGCGTCCAGTTCATTCCGCTCGCGCATGTGGACTCCCTGATCCAAGACGAGGACGGCCGAGTCACCGGCGTTCGATACACAGTGCTGAACACCAAGCATCGGAATGCGCGACGGCATCGGCGCATCAACAAGGCCACCGGGAAGCTGGGGACGTGGATGCCGAGCGTCGTCGCCGGCGCGGTGGACCGAGGTGAACGGCTGCGTGCGGAGGCCAGCGTGCGGGCTGAAGCCCGCGCCGGGGCCGTGATCCTGGCGGCGGGCGGGTTCATCAACAACCGCGATTGGGTGAAGCGGTATGCGCCGGAGTTCCTGAAGATCTCACCGCTGGGCACCGTCGGCGACGACGGGACCGGGATTCGACTCGGGCTGGATGCGGGTGGCGTGACCGACAAGATGGGCAACGTCACCGCCTGGCGCTTCCTCTCCCCACCCAGCGCCTTCCTGGAAGGGCTCACCGTCGGCGCGGACGGGCGACGCATCGTCAACGAGGATCTCTACGGCGCCACCCACGGCAACGTCATGATGCGCGAATTCGGTGGCACCGGATGGGCGATCTACGACGCCGCCACGTGGCGAAAGATCAAGGCGCAGATCAAGGATCAGACCCACGTGTTCCAGCGACTTCAGATCTGGTACCTGCGGTCCATCGGTCACAAGAAGGCGGCCTCGATCGAGGGGATCGCCGAGAAGAACGGCATCGATGTCACCGGTCTGCGCAAGACCGTCGACGAGTACAACCGCGGGATCGACAGTGGAGCAGGCGATCCCGCGCATAAGGATCCCTCACTGTGCCCGTCGCTGGAGCGCGGACCGTTCTACTCGATCAACATCTCCGCCGACTCGTCGTTGTTCTATCCCATCCCCGGCCTGACGCTGGGCGGACTGGTGGTCGACGAGGACACCGGTGCAGTGGTCCATCGCGACGGTGGGGTGGTGCCGGGCCTGTATGCCGCGGGCCGCAACGCCGTCGGCGTGTGCTCCAACAGCTACGTCAGCGGGCTGTCGATCTCGGACTGCGTGTTCGGCGGCCGGCGTGCGGGTGCGGACGCCGTGACCAGGTAAGCGGGCCCACACGCTCCGCCGCCGACCCGCTCGCGCCGCCCCCGCTCCCTCCGCCGCCCGCCCGCTCCGCCGTCAAAATGTGCGGAATTGCATGCTTTTCAGCGGATTTGACTGCAATTCCGCACAAAACATTGTGGCCCCAGGGATAACCCCGGGGCCACAGTGCAACGTCAGCTCAGCTGAGCACGAACGCGCTGAGCGGCGCCTCTTCGGGGTAGGTCGCCGGGCCGCCCAGGTCGTAGGCGGCATTCAGCGCACCGATGAACGCCGGATCATGCAGCGGCGCACTCGGGATGTCGAGCTTGATGCCCTTCTTGGCCAGGTCGTCGACCATGACGTCGATCGCTTTGTCGATCGTCAGATCGTCTGAGTGGTCCATGTTCTTCTTGAGCTCGTCGTAATCCGAGAAGACCTCAGCCGACCAGTGCACCAGGAACCGCAGTTCGTCGGTGTGGTGCCGGGCGATCACGTCGTCACCGTTGCGCAGCACCCAGTGGTCACGGGAGGCAGGATCGCCGGCGAACACGGTGTCGAAGGACAGTCCGGCCGGGACCTGCTGCTCCAGTGGGCCGTTGGCCTCGCCGCGATGCACCATCATCTCGTTCTGCACCACGACACCGCGGTTGTAGACCGGCGGCAGGACTCGCTGGGGTGCCTTGAGCGGGCCTTCGGGCCAGTACGTGAAGCCACTGCCCTCATCGTGGGAGAACCACGTGATGACCTGAGCCATCTTGATCAGATAATCCTGGAACAGGCCGGATTTGCCCATCACGCTGACCAGCCACGTGGGTGCGTTCTCGTAGCGCACGCCACGGAAGCTCGGCGAATCGAGATGGCCGGGATCGCGGTTGCAGCACGGGCCGTTGATGTTGAACAGCATCATCTGCGGCTTGGCGTACTCGGCGTTCCAGTACGACTTCGCCTCTTCCAGGAACTGCGCGTTGTAGAAGCAGTCATGCAGTTCGGGGTAGAGCACGGTGCCGTGGTTGGCCAGGTGCCCGCGGAAGGTCGGGGTCAGGAACAGGTCCAGGGTGGGTTCGAAGCCCTCGGGGAACGCCCCGCTCATCGTCGCCATCAGCTCTTCAGGAGAGGCGAAGTGCTGGGCGATGATCAGTGACCAGGGAGCGTCCTTGCGGACGACGTCGAGCAGGCGCTGCCGCTGATCGTCGGTGTAGACATTGTTGATCTCGCGGGGTGGCGATGCGGGGCGCAGGATGTCGGACAGCTCCATCCGTCGCTCTTCGGTGAGCATCACAGGACTCCTTCACTCATGACAGGCATTTCGTCCGATTGTGTGCGGTGGCACCGGGGTACGGCGCTGAAGTGTCCAACCATCGGGAGGTCAGTCGAGTTTCAGAACGGCAGCGGGTTGGCGAACTTGGCGCGCAGCAGGGCACCGGTCTCCGCCATGGCCAGACGTCCCCGTGCGGTGGCCTCGGACCGCATCAGAAACCCGTGGTAGATGCCGGGGTAGCGGGTGATGGTGGTCTGTACTCCGGCGTAGCGCAGACGCTCGGCGTACCGCTCGCCCCAGCTGTGGATCGGATCGAGTTCGGCGGTCACCACGATGGCCTGCGGCAACCCCGTCAGATCTCTGGCATAGGCGGGCACGCGACGGACGTCGTGGGGCGCACCCGCGCCGACGTCGGCGAGATCATGCATGTAGACGATGTCGTCGTGGAGGAGCATCGGCGCGTCCGGCAGCGCGAGCACCGATGGTGCTGCCATGTCGCGGTCCAGGCCCGGGTACATCAGCACCTGCGCGAAGATCGCCGGCCCGCCGTGGTCACGCAGCTGGAGCGCGACCGCCGCGGCGATGCCGCCGCCGGCGCTGTCGCCGCAGAGCACAAGCTTTCCGGCGTCCCACCCGTACGAATCGGACTCGGCAGCAACCCATCTGGTGACCGCCAGGGCATCCTCGAACTGTGCCGGCGGGGGGTTCTCGGGCGCCAGTCGGTAGTCCACCGCCACCACGACCGCACCACTGGCCGCCGCGAGTGCGCGGGCCAGGGGCTCGAACGACCGGTTGGAACCCATCACCAGACCACCGCCGTGGAGGTGGACGATCACGGGCGCAGGCCCATCGGCCGGTGTTGGGCGGTAGATCCGCACCGGGATCGGCCCGCCGGGACCGGGCACCGTGGTGTCGCTGATCTCCGCCATCGACGGCATGTCGGCCGGCGGTGGTGCTGATTCGATCGCCTCCCGCACGGCCTGAAGTCCGCGTTCCCGTATCGGTGTCGGGGGCCCGAAGGAGGCCACCCGCGCGGCCGCATCGGGGTCGAGAGTGGGTCGGTGCGCGCCAGTCATCGCATGCCCTCAGTGCTTGTCAGGGTCGAAACGCTGTGTGGTCCGCAGTTGCGGCGGCACCTGTGTGGTCAGCACCTGGGCACGATCGGCCATCGCCGTACTCACGTACTCGGGCTGCGTCAGCAGGTAGAAGGCGCCTTCCGCGGCCTGTTCGAACACCACCTCGGCGGCCTCGACCGGATCCATGGCGGCGGCCTTGATGTCGAGCATGGCCTCACGCTGGGATTCCGCCGCGCTGACGGCTGTTCCCGCGCTGTCGGCGTCGACACCACCGGCGGCCTCGAAGATGTTGGACTTCACTGCCCCCGGCAGAACGGCCTGGACATGGACATGGTCGTCGTGGCCGGCCAACTGCACTTCGAGTCGAAGGCATTCGGTCAGCGCGAGCACCGCATGCTTGCTGATGATGTAGGGCGCCTGCAGCGGTACCGCGGCCACCCCACCGATCGAGGACAGGTTCCACACCCAGGACTGCGAGGGCTCGGCCAGCATCTTCGGCAGGAACGCCCGCACGCCGTGGAACACTCCGCTGACATTGATGTCCATCACCCGGTTCCAGTTGGAAACCGGTGTGTCCCAGAGGTACCCGAACTGTTCGACGCCGGCGTTGTTGACCAGAAGCCGGACGGGACCGATGTCGCGGTAGGTGCGTTCGGCGAGTTCGGCCACCGCCTCCGGGTCGCGCACGTCGCACACCACATCGACGGCGCTGCCCCCGGCGGCGATCACCTCGTCACGCAGCAACGCCACCGCCGCGGCGTCGACATCCGCGAGCACCAGCGACATGCCGAGACGATGGGCGTGACGGGCGAGGCCGGCACCGATTCCGGCACCGGCCCCCGTGATGACGGCGACGCCGCCGCCGAACACCTCGAGTGCGCTCACGCGCCTGCCGCGGCGGCGGTCTTGGCGCGGTGCTCCGCGAACGGAATCGAGTCCTCGGCGTCGAGCAGCACCGTCAGGGACGTGAACACCAATCCGTGCTCGCCACGGCGGATTCCGGCAGTGACCACGCCGGAGGACACGTCGAACGGCACGTTGTTGGTGACCTGGTTGACGTACAGGTAGAACCGGACCGAGGTGACGTCACCTTCGGATCCGGTCCGGAAAATGTTGGTGGCGTGATGCCGCAGCGGATACGGATTCTCGTCGCGGTGCTGCTTGAGCCACGCCAGGGTGTCGGCGCCACCGTGCAGTTCGGCCGCGAGAAGTTCCTCGAACGGGCAGTTGCCGGAGTCCGAGCGGCTCAGGTACTCCATCTCATCGGCGACGAACGTGGCGAGCACATCAAACTGACCCTGGTCGTAGTGGTACCAGAATCGCGCGATGAACTCCTGGGCTTCCGACAGCGTGATCTCGTTGCTCATGCTGGGAGTCAACCCCGGCGCTGTGTGCCCGGACACAGTTCCGCCCGGTCAGCGGAACACCACCTGAGCGGCGCTCAGCCTGCCGGCTTCGCCTCCACGCTGAAGCGTTCCCGCAGCACCCGCTTGAGCAGCTTGCCGCTGGGGTTCTTGGGCAGCGAATCCACGAAGAAGATCTGCTTAGGGGCCTTGAAACCCGCCAGATGCGAGCGGAGGTGCACCAGGAGTTCGTCCTGGGTGACCTCCGTACCCTCACGCGGCACGACCGCGGCCACCACGGCCTCAACCCACACCGGATGCGGCAGGCCGAAGACCGCGACCTCTTCGACCGCGGCGTGCCGGTAGATGGCCTCTTCGACCTCGCGACTGGCGACGTTCTCACCGCCGGTCTTGATCATGTCCTTCTTGCGGTCCACCACATACAGCAGACCGTGTTCGTCGTAGTAACCCAGATCGCCGGAATGGAACCACCCACCACGGAACGACTCCGCTGTCTTGGCCGCGTCGTCGAGATAGCCGAGCATCAGATGGGGGCTGCGATGGGCGATCTCGCCGACCACGCCGGTGGCGACCGGGACGTTGTCGTCGTCCAGGATCGCGGTCTCGACGTTGATCACCGGACGACCCGCCGAGCCAGCATGGGAGTCCTGCTCGGCGGGACCGAGGGCTGACGCCAGCGGTGCCATCTCGGTCTGGCCGTAGAAGTTCCACAGCCGCAGGTTGGGCAGCCGCTCGCGCATCTCGGCCAGGATCTCGACGGGCATCGCGGAGGCGCCGTAGTAGCCCTTGCGCAGGCTGGACAGATCGACCTGGTCGAACACCGGGGAGCGCAGCAGCGAGATCCACACCGTCGGCGGGGCGAAATAGTTGGTGACGCCTTGTTTCTCGATGGCGCGCAGCACCAGTTCGGGTTCCGGTCGCGGAAGAATGATGCTCGTAGCGCCGAGGTAGATGTCGGTGATCAGGAAATTGTCCAGCTGCGCGCAGTGGTACAGCGGCAGCGAGTGGATCTCGACGTCGGTGCCCTCCATGGACCCGGCGATGATCGTGCTGATGTAGTTGCCCATCAGGCTGCGACTGGAGTGCATGGCCCCCTTGGGGTGCGACTCGGTGCCGCTGGTGTACATCAGCCGGATCATCTGGTCGTCGCCGATGGTCGGTGTGGGAGCGGCCGACGTGGTCTGCAGCCAGTCCGCGAAGTCGTCCCATCCGGCCGGCAGGGTCTGACCAGGCATCACCACGGCGGCCTTCGTCGTCACCGACCCGCCGAGGCTCATCGCCTTCTCGGCGGTCGGCACCAGGTCGGCCTCGACCAGGAACCCGCTGGCGCCGCTGTGGCCGAGGATGAAGGAGATCTCCTCAGCGGTGAGCATGAAGTTGATCGGGACCAGCACGACGCCGGCTCGCGCGGTGGCGAACGCCAGGGCCGCGTACTGCCAACAGTTGTGGGCCAGCAGCGCGACGCGATCGCCGACCTCAAAGCCGTTGTCGCTCAGTGCCGCCGCTGCGCGGTCGACCAGACGCTCGAACTCGGCGAAGGTCAGCGACACCTCGCCGTCGATGATCGCGATCTTGTCCGGTTGCCGGCGGGCAGACCGGCGGGGGATGTCACCGAGAGCGTGGCTGCGCGCAGAGGCGAGCACGGCATCCAGGTCATTCATGCCCTGGACTGTATGCCCGCTGCTCGCGGGCGAATCACGCTGCGTCCCGCTCAGTAGAAACGCCGCAGGCCGACGTGGCCTGGCGATCCGATACTCGGCACAGCGAGAAAGGAGGTTCGATGTCGACCAATGCGACCGTGACGGCTGATCTCACGGCCCTGGATCCCCAGGAACTGCGGGAACACCTGACCCGAGCCGATGCCGGCGTGCTGGTGGCGGTGCTCGTCCAGTTGACGGGCGATGCCAGCGCGGTGGACCGCTTCGCGGACAGGATCTCGTTTGTGCCGGACCCGCCAGAGCAGGCCGGCGTCACCGACCCCGAGACGCTCGAAACCCTGGTCGGGGAGGTGATCGACGCGCTCAGTGCGCCGCGTCCGCAGGATGCCCCGGCCTTCGACGACGCGGACCTGTTCGCCCGCATCGCTCCACTGGCGCTGGGCACCGCGGTGGCGCCCGAGTATGTGGAACTGCTGCTCGAGCAGGGCGGCTTCCACCCATCGCAACCGGTGCTGCCTCGAACCGCCGCGCTGCCCACCGATTTCAAGGTGGTGATCGTCGGCGCCGGTATGGCCGGTATGGCCGCGGCCTTGGAATGCGCTGCTGCGGGCATCGACTACGAGATCTTCGACCGCAACGACGAGGTGGGCGGCACCTGGTACACCGCCGTGTATCCCGGTATCGGCGTGGACACCCCGTCGGCGTACTACTCGTTGTCGCGGGACATCAACGCGGCCTGGTCGAGCTACTACCCGCAGGGTGCCGAGTATCAGAAGTATCTGGAGGCCGTCGCCCACAAGAACGGCCTGCGTGAGCACGTCCGGTTCGGCACCGAGGTCGAGGCGCTGTGGTGGGACGACGAACGCAATCAATGGCAGGTGCACGCGGTCGGCCCGGACGGCGCCCGGGACGTCAGCTACGCCAACGTCGTCATCCCGGCGGCGGGCTATCTCAATCGCCCCAGATGGCCGGACCTGCCGGGACGGAGCAGTTTCGACGGCGTGAGCGTCCACTCCGCGGAGTGGGACCCCGACCTCGACCTGAACGGCAAGAGGGTCGCGATCATCGGTGCCGGGTGCACCGCCGTGCAGATCGTGGACGCCTGCGTCGACGATGTCGAGCACCTGACGGTCTTCCAGCGGCAACCGCACTGGGTGGCGCCCCGGAAACGGCTGAGCGACGACGTGCCGGACCATCGCCGTTGGCTCAACGCGCACATCCCCTTCTACGCCAACTGGAACCGGTTGAAGTCGTTCTGGGGCACCGCCGACAACAACCACCCGGTCATCCTGCGGGATCCGGAGTGGGCCGCCGACCATCTGTCGATCTCACCGGCGAACGACGTGCTGCTGCAGATGTGCCTGGACTACATCGACCGTGTCTTCGGCGCGGGTTCCGAACTGGCCAAGAAGGTCACCCCGGACTTCGCGCCCTACGGCAAACGCATCATCCGCGATCCCGGTGGGTACTACGCGGCCCTGGCCAAAGCGCACGTCGACGTCGAGGCCGACGAACCCGCCCGGGTCAACGAACGCGGCATCGTCACCCAGGACGGCCGCCAGATCGACCTCGACGTCATCATCTACGCCACCGGTTACCACCTCGACTTCCTGTCCACGATCGACATTCGAGGCCGAAAGGGACTGCGGCTCAGCGAAGTCTGGGGGAACAGTCCCAGCGCCTACCGTGGCGGCATGGTTCCGGGGTTCCCGAACATGTTCATCTCGTCGGCACCCAACTACAGCCCCGGGCACGGTGCCGGACACAACTTCGGCGTCGAGGTGATGGTGCACTACGTGATGGAGTGCCTTCAGTTGATGGCGCAACGCGACGCCGCGACCATCGAAGTGACACCGGAGGCCTGCGAGGGTTATGTCCGGCAGATCGACGACGCGATGGCGAACACCGTGTGGTGTCACACGCCCACGGCGCACACCTACTACCGCTCGGGCGGCGGGCGCATCGTCACCGCGTTCCCGTTCCGCCTGATCGACGTCTGGCAGAGCCACCGCACACCGATCGAAGAGGATCTGAATCTCCGATGAGCGGAATACTTTGCGGCAAAACCGCATTGGTGACCGGCAGCAGTCGAGGAATCGGGCGGGCTGTGGCGCAACGCCTGGCCGCCGAAGGGGCGACGGTGGCCGTCACGGCCCGCTCCTATGAGCCGTCCCCGTCCACGCGGGCGGGACAGACCACCGCGCTGCCGGGCACCATCGGCGAGACCATCGAACTGATCGAGGCGGCCGGCGGCGCGGCGTTCGGCGTCGCCGCCGATCTGGAGAACGCCGACCAACGGGCCGGCCTGGTCGATCAGGTGGTCGAGCGGACCGGCCGACTCGACATCCTGGTCAACAACGCCGGATACGCCGATTACTCGGTGATCGAGGACATGCCCCTCGAGACGTTCGACCGCACCGTCGAACACTATGTGCGCACGCCATTTGTGCTGACCCAGAAGGCCGTTCCGCACATGCGGGCCCAGGGGGCCGGTTGGATCGTCAACATCGGTTCGGTGACGGGACTGGCGCCGGTGCGCCCATTTCGGGAGTACAACAAGTCCTCCGGCGACGTCGTGTATGCGTCGATGAAGGCCGCGCTGCACAGGTTCACCCAAGGGGTCGCGGCCGAACTGGTCGACGAGAACATCGCGGTCAACGTGGTCGGTCCGTCCAGTGCGATCCGCACGCCCGGGGCCGCCAGCCTGATCCCGGACACGTTCCCCACCGAACCGGTGGAGTATCTTGCCGAAACCGTGCTGGCGATGTGTCACCTGCCTGCCGCCGAGCGGACCGGACTGGTGGCGTTCAGCCTGCACTACCCGTGGTCGCAACAGCTTCCGGTGCACAGCTTGGACGGCCGCACGCTGCTTCCCCCGCTGGAGCCTCCGGCGACGGCCAATCCGAACATCCTGCCCGCCGGGATGTGACTCAGGCCGGTCTCACCGCAGAACCGGTGTCTCGCTGAGGCAGAAGCTGTGTGAGACACGTTCGCGCACAATGACGTCGGGGCACTCGGGATCGAACCAGCGGTCCACCACAGCCCAGTGGATGGGGTGCATGAGATACGGGCCCATCAGCCCGTCGACATCGGTGAACTCCTGCTCGAAGACATGCGTCCACGCGGTGGCGCCTTCGGCTTCGATGACCCGGCTCAACTGCCAGGCGCGGATGGTGTCGACGTAGCGGGGCATGGTCTGCAGTTCGGTCTCAAAACGCGCCACGGTGTCCGGCGGGGTGTCGGGGTGGACGCGCAGCAGCAGCGTCCGGTACACCGTGCCGGGCGTGCCGATGCTGATCGGCTCGCCTTCGTAGGTCGCGCCGTTGATTCGCGTGATGGCAGGGTCGGCGAATGCCGTCTCCAGCGTCTGTTCGGCATTGCGCCACCGCGATTGATCGGCGAAGCGAAGATGCACCAGGACGTCGCCACCATTGCGCGAACCGGGATCGGTGGGTTCGGCCACCCATCGCAGCGCCCCACTGTGTGCGACAGCGGTGCGGACGGCCTCGAGAACACGTTCGCGGCCGGGAGCTTCGACGTCGAGCAGACGTGTGACGTTGTACATCAGGCGCCCGGAACGCAGAGCGCGTCGACGTCGGCGGCCGCAGCGGCGACCGACCGGGTCCGCTCCACCACCAACTCCTCGATCTCCGACCACCACTGGCCCAGGCCCGGGTCGGGACGGCCCTTCCACGTCATCTGCCACCAGGCGAGCGGGCTCGGCAGGGACCACGTGACCGTGACGGTGTTCGACTGGTCGTCGAACCAGATCGGTGGGCTGACCAGCACGCTCTGCAGGGCCATCCCGCGTTCCCGCGCCCCCGGTGCGTACTCGGCGAGGTACCGGTCGACGAAGAGACGGGCCTGCCCGGGCCTGGTCAGCACGCGGTCGATGACGAACACTTCCCCGTCGGCCATGTCTGCGAGGCTAGGGATCGCACCGCCGGCCGGGCATGGGAGATCCCGACCATTGGGAGACAGCCGTTGACCACCGCGCGTCCGAGGTAAACGGTTGTGTGATGACCGATCTGCGCCCCGATCCGTTCGCCCCCCTCCAACTCGGGCCCGTGCGGTTGCGCAACCGGGTCGTCAAGGCTGCGACATCGGAGGGCCGTTCACCGGACGGCCTGGTCACCGACGACCTGATCGACTTCCACCGGCGTTTCGCCGAGGGCGGGGTGGGGATGACCACGGTGGCCTACTGCTGCGTGTCCCCGCAGGGCGCCAGTGCGCCGGGGCAGATCGTCATGGACTCCCGAGCCGTGCCCGGACTGCGCAGGCTGACCGATGCCGTCCACGGTGCCGGGGCCGCGATCTCCGCCCAGCTCGGACACGCCGGAGTGGTGGCGCAGAAGCGCCTGACCGGCGTCACGGCGGTCGCTCCCAGCCGGTTCATCAACCCGACGTCCTTCGCCTACTGCCGCGAGATCCGCCGCGACGAGATCCGCGCCGTCATCGACCAGTTCGCCGCTGCGGCGCAGATCGCGGTTGATTCTGGATTCGACGCTGTGGAACTGCATTTCGGCCATCTGTACCTGCCCAGCTCGTTCCTCAGTCCATTGATCAACCGCCGCAAGGACGAGTACGGCGGCGACATCGACAACCGCTCCCGCCTCGTCCGTGAGATCGCCCAGCGAGTCCGCGACACCGTCGGGGACCGCATCGCGGTGATCGCCAAGCTCGACATGGACGACGGCCTGCCGGGAAGCATCTGGATCGACGAGGCCCTGCGGACGGTGCAACTGCTGGACGCTGACGCGACGTTGGACGCCATCGAGCTGACCCAGGGGTCATCGGTGTTCAAGCCGATGTACCTCTTCCGAGGGGACGTGCCTGTGCGCGAGTTCGCGGAGGTGATGCCTCCCGCGTTGCGACCCGGGGTGCGCCTGATGGGCAAGCGGGTGATGGGCAGCTATCCGTACGAGGATCTCTACATGCTGCCGGCGGCGCGACAGTTCGTGCCGGTGGTGCGCAACACCAAGCTGATTCTGCTGGGCGGCATCACCAACCGACAGCACCTCGAGACCGGAATGCGGGAGGGGTTCGATCTCCTGGCCATGGGCCGGGCACTGCTGCGTGAACCGGACCTGGTCAACAGGATGATCGCCGACGCGGGCACGCGCAGCCGCTGCACCCACAACAACAAGTGCATGGTGACGGTCTTCGGGCGCACGCACTGCGTCCTCGACCCCGATCAGCGCTACGGCGAGGCTGCGCCGCTGACCACCAACTCCGACAACGCCGCGCACGCCTGAGCGCGGGCCCGCTCGCAGATGTCGAGGGAGGGCATAGTCATGAATCCGTGCACGCCGCCTTCGAAATAGCGCTGCACGACGGGCACCCCGGAACGCTGCAGCGCCTCGGCGTAGGCGAACCCCTCGTCGCGCAGTGGATCGTGACCGGCGACCACGACAACCACGGGCGGCAACCCGCTCAAGTCCTTCGCCTGCAGCGGTGACGCATAGGGGTCGGTCCGGTCGGCGGGCGTCGGCACGTACTGGTCCCAGTACCACTGCAACGCGGGACGCGGGTTGTAGTACCCCTGGCCGAACTGGCGGTAGGACTCGGTCTCGAAGTCGGCCGCGAGGACGGGATAGAGCAGTAGTTGGCCGGCGAGTTCGGGTCCGCTCCGGTCGCGGGCCATGAGCGCCGTGACCGCCGCGAGGTTGCCACCGGCGCTGTCACCGCCCACCAGCAGCGCGCCGGCGTCGTCCCCGAGTTCGGCGATGTGCGCGGCCGCCCAGGTGGCCGCCGCGTACAGATCCTCGGCGGCCGCGGGCCAGCGGCCCTCCTCGGAGGCTCGGCGGTAGTGCACCGAAACCACCACGGCGGGAAGGCGATTGGCAAAGTCGCGGCACAGTCCGTCGTGGCTGTCCAGGTCGCAGAACACCCACCCGCCGCCATGGGCGTAGACCAGGGTCGGCACCGGGCCGGAGTTGGCGGCGTCAGGACGGTAGATCCGGACCTGAAGCGGCCCATCCGGGCCGGCGATGGTGCGATCCTGCACGTCCGCCACGGGCTCGGGCGAGGGCGACGGCGTGAAACGGGCTCGGATGGCGGCGCGGGCCTGCTCGCCGGTCATCGTGTGAACGGGTGGAAACCCGGCGTCGAGCGCTTCGATCATGCCCGCGATCTGGGGGTCGAGGTTCATGCCAGCTGCATCGCCGCGGTGGACGGGCGGCCGCGCAACGGCCGCATCGGCTGCAGGGTCGGCGCCACGCGGACCGGACCGCCTTCCACGGCGCGCCAGATGCCCATCGCGGCCATGCGGAGTGGAGCAACCATCCGCTGGTCGAACATCATCCGGTTCATGGGTCCGCAGACCGACACCGCGGCCACCGCCTCGCCCGGATCGCCGATGGGAGCGGCCACGCACCCGAAGCCCGGCAGGGACTCCTCCCGGTCGAAGGCGATGCCATGCGAGCGGACCTTCGCCAGTTCACTGCGCAGTTGGGCGTGGGTGGAGATCGAGTACTTGGTCCGACGGGGGAGCACATCGGCGTCCCACAGATCGATCTCGCTCTCGTCCGCGAAAGCGAGCATGGCCTTGCCGACGGCCGTGCAGTGCGCCGACTGGCGCCCGCCCACTCGGGTCGGGATGGCCGCGGCCATCCGGTTGCCGACCTTCTCCATGTAGACCACGTCGGACCCCTCGAGCACAGCGAGGTGGACGACGAGGCCGGTCGCCGCGTGCAGTTCGTGCAGCGTGGGGATGGCGGCCTTGTGCAGTCGGTCCTGGTGCACCGCCAGAGAGCCGAGCTCGACCAGGCGCATGCCCAGTTCGTAGTCCCGGCCGTTGCGGCGCAGCCAGCGCAGTTGCACAAGGCGTTCGAGCATCCGGTGCGCGGATGAACGGGGCAGGCCGGTCCGGCGCACGATCTGCGCCAGCGTGAGTCGGCCCGGGCCGTCGAATGCGTCGAGAACGAGGGAGACGCGGTCGATGACGGCGCTGGGAGTCTCTGGTGTCGCCGGCTTGGTGCTGGGCGCGAGTGGGGCGATGGTCGCGGTCATGGGTCCTCCAGGGCTGCATGCTCCTAATAGGCATATGCCTAATGCGCATATATCTATCACACATATGTGTCTGCTGTCACATAGATGCTGGTGATGCGGGCCCACGCACACAGAAAAGCCGGGCAGCACAAGGTGCTGCCCGGCTCTCTTTTCACCTACGGCGAACGCGCTGGCATCCCCCCGCGAGCGCCCGTGTCTGTACGCCGACACGCCGTGAAATGCGTACAAAAGGGGACGCTCGTGGGACGGAAACCGGCCGCTCAGCGCCCGAGGCTCAGGGGCGCATGGCCGCCGGAAGATCGTCGACCCACTGATGACCCCAATAGCTGTCGGCGGTGATCTCCTCCGCCGTGTAGTGGGTTTCGTCGACCAGCATTCCTTCGGTCCCGAACTCGATGTCCCAGTCACCCGGCGCGCGGACGTAGAACGACACCATCTTGTCGTTGGTGTGTCGTCCCAGCGTCGACGACAGTTGGTAGCCGTCCCGGTTGACCCGGTCGAGCGCCTGGCCGACGGCGTCGAGAGTGTCGACTTCGACCATGAGGTGGATCAGGCCCGGATCGCGCAGCGTCGAGGCCGGGCACAGCGCCAGGCTGTGGTGTCGCTGGTTGACGCCGAGGAACCGCACCCGGACCGGCCCGAACTCCGGCGGCACCGGAACCCGGAACGCACCGCGGGACATGAAGCCCAGCACCTCGGTGTAGAACTCGAACAACCCGTTGACGTCCAGGGCGGGCAGCACCACGTGGCCCAGCCCCAGACCGCCGGTCACGAACGTCGCACCGAACGGGGTGACGACCGGACTGTGGTCGAGCACGGGGCCGTGGAACACCTCCACCGAGTTGCCGGCCGGGTCCTCGAAGGCGATGACCTGCTCGACGCGTCGAACGTCGGCTTCGGCGAGGGAGAGTTCCTTATAGGCGACGCCGGCCGAATCCAGCGCACGGGCGACGTCTCCCAGTGCGGCGCGGTCGCGGACCTCCCAGCCCACCGTGACGATCTTGTCGGTGTCGCCGGGGGTGACGATGATGCGGGCGGCCCGCTCGTCCATGCGCAGGTACAGCGAGTCCGGGTCGGGGCCACTGCCCTGCGCGAAACCCAGGACATCGAAGGCGAATTGGCGCCAGCGCTCGATGTCACTGGCCTGAATGCTCACATAGCCGAGGCTCTTGACCAGGGGAGTGTTCGTCATCGAAGGTCGTCCTCTCAGATCATCGCCCGCAGCGGGCCCTGCGGATCGACGCCGAGTGAACTCAGTGCCGAAGCGTGATAAATGGTGCCGGGGACGTGGATCGCGTGGGCCTGCCCGACGTGGACATCGCGCCAATAGCGTTGCAGCGGCTTGTCCATCCGCGCTGCGTTGCCGCCGCAGCGCGCGAAGATCTCGTCGACGGCCGACACCGCGCGCCACACGGCGCGGATCTGCGTGCGTCGACCGGCGGCCCGGTCCTCGAAGGACACCTCCTTGCCTGCGGCCACCATGTCGTAGATGCGATCGGCGTTGGCGAGGAGTTCTTGGCGTGCGGCGTTGATGTCGGCGGCGGCTTCGCCGATCGCGTACATGACGTAGGGGTCGTCCTTGATCGCGACGCCGCTGGAGTTGACGCGCTGGCGCTGATAGTCGAGTGCGGCGGCCAGGGCTCCCTCGGCGATGCCGATCGTGGCCGAGGAGATGCCCAACGGGAACATCGTGGACCACGGCATCAGGTACAGCGGTTCGGTCATGCCGGCTTCCCGCTGTGCGGTGCCGTCCATGACCTTCATCCCATCCATGGTTCGGTAGGACGGCACGAACGCGTCGGAGACGATGACATCCTTGGACCCGGTGCCCCGCAGGCCGACGACGTCCCAGGAGTCCTCGACGATCTCGTAGTCCTTGCGCGGCAGGATCATGTGGAGCATCTGCGGCGGCATCAGCGGCACGCCGTCGGCATCGCCGACCATCGCGCCGAGGATGATCCAGTCGCAGTGGTCGGTACCGGAGCTGAACTGCCAGCGGCCGTTGAAGATGTAGCCGCCGTCGACGGGTCGGGCGACACCCTGGGGCGCGTATGGCGAGGCCACCCAGGTGTCGACGTCGTCGGCCCAGATCTCCGCGCCGACCCGCGGGTCGGCGTACGCCAGCTGATAGGGATGCACACCGACCACGCCGTTGATCCATCCGGCGGAGGGATCCAGCGCGGCCGTGGCCATCACGGTCTCGGCGAATTCGCGCGGGTGAACCTCAAGGCCGCCATGGCTTTTCGGTTGCAGCAGTCGGATGCTGCCGATCCTCTTCATGATCTTGACCGTGTCGTCGGTCAGCCTGCCGATCTTCTCGGCTTCAACGGCCTGCTCGCGGAGCTGATCAGCGAGTTCGGCGACGCTGTCGATCACCCGTGTTGTCATGTCAACCATGGTGGATCCCGACGGTGCTTCTCCGCCAGACCCCTCCCGATGAGCGGGCCGGATTCACCGTGTTCAGAACTCGACCCGAACCGTTTCTGACTGCGGGCGGGCCTGGCAGGCCAGGAACAGCCCGTCGGCGATGTCCTCCTCCTCGAGGATGGCGGAGTTGCCTCGGTCGATCTGTCCCTCGACCACGGTGGCCGCACAGGAGCCGCAGTTGCCCTCGCGGCACGAGAAGGGCACGTCGATGCCCGCGGCCAGCATGACGTCCACCAGGTTGCGTCCCTTGGCCCAGCGCAGGCTGTGCACCTGTCCGTCGAGGGAGACCTCTGCCGTCGCGGCCTCGCCGTCGTCGGGAACGTCCTCGACCCGAACGTCGGCGAACGGGTCGCCCGTCAGGGATTGGAAGACCTCGAGATGGATGTGCTCGCGCGGTACGCCCGCCTCCGTGAGGGCTTCCTTGACCACGGCCATGAACGGTTCGGGTCCGCAGATGAAGGACTGGTGGCCGGTGAACATGCGGGCGAATCCGCCCAGTTGTGCGCGGGTGGGCAGGCCCTGGACGGATTCCAGCCAGTGCAGAACCGTCAATCGGCCGGCATAGCGGGCCGCCAGCTCGCGCAGCTCCGCGGCGAAGATCACCGAGCGGTCGTCACGATTGGCGTAACACAGCACCACGCGACCGGTGCCGCCGGCGAGCACCGACTTGAGGATCGACATCACCGGGGTGACCCCGCTGCCGGCCGCCCACAACAGGAAGTCGGCGTCCAGATCCTCAGGCGTGAACAGGCCCGACGGCGGCAACACGTCGATGGTGTCGCCGACAGAAGCGTTGTCACACAACCAGTTCGACCCGTATCCACCGTCGGTGCGCTTGATGGTGACCTTCGGCGCGTCGTCGGTGTGGGGCGAACTGGCCAGCGAATAGCACCGTGCCACTGAACCGGTCTGATCACTCGGGATGCGCAACGTGAGGAACTGGCCGGGGCGGTAGGCGAACCGCGCGCGGTGCTCCTCGGGAACGGCGAACACCAGCGACTTGGCGTCACTGCTCTCGTCGATGACCGCCGTGACTGTCAGTGAGACGGCGCGCGGGGTGGGGCCTGCAGGTTCGGCGTCGGGCATGGCACGCATTCTGGAGGCGATGCGGGCCTGACGGAGGAGGGTGTCACCGGTGGCCGGGAGAAATATCCCGATGCCCGTTGACCGGGAAGCGTGGCGGAATGCCCCTCGGGGGGCGGCTTAACGTACGCCTCGTGACTGCTGCGACCAACAACCATGTCGACGTCGTTGTGGTGGGCGCCGGATTCGGTGGCCTGTACGCCCTGCACAAGTTTCGCGAGCAGGGTCTCTCCGTGCGCGTGTTCGAGGCCGCTCCCGAAGTGGGCGGCACCTGGTATTTCAACAGGTACCCGGGCGCGCGCTGCGATGTCGAGAGCCTCGACTACTGCTATTCGTTCTCCGACGAACTGCAGCAGGAGTGGACCTGGACTGAGAAGTACGCCACCCAGGCCGAGATCCTCGACTACATCAAATGGGTCGCCGACAAGTTGGACCTGCGCTCCGGTATCACCTTCAACACCAGGGTGTCATCGACGGTCTTCGACGAGGACACCCTGCGGTGGACTGTCGCCACCGACACCGGCGAACGCGTCTCGGCGCGCTTCGTGGTGATGGCGACGGGCCCGCTCTCCTCGCCGTTGACCCCCAACATTCCGGGACTGGACACCTTCGGTGGCGAGATCCACCACACCGCGCATTGGCCACATGAGGGCGTCGACTTCACGGGCAAGCGTGTCGCGGTGGTCGGCACCGGTTCGTCGGGAATCCAGTCGATTCCGCACATCGCCGAGCAGGCCACCGAGCTTCACGTGTTCCAGCGCACGCCGAATTACAGTGTCCCCGCTGGTAATCGGCCGCTGACACCCGAGGAGATCGTCCACGCCAAGTCGACCTACGCCGAGCGGCGTCAGATGTCCTGGCGCAGCGGCGGCGGATCGCCGCACGTGGCGCATCCCAAGCTGACCATGGAGGCGTCGCCGGAGGAACGGCAGGAGGCCTTCGAGAAGCGCTGGGAACTCGGCGGCGTGCTGTTCTCGAAGACGTTCTCCGATCAGATGATCAACCTCGACGCGAACGAGGAGGCCCGCAGGTTCTACGAGTCGAAGATCCGGGCCGTCATCGACGATCCCGAGGTCGCCGACCTGCTCATCCCGGACGATCACCCAATCGGGACCAAGCGGATCTGCACCGACACCAACTACTTCCAGACGTTCAACCGGCCGAACGTCCACCTCGTCAGCGTCCGCAGAACGCCGATCGAGAGGATCGACGAGACGGGCATCCAGACCACCGACGCCCACTACGACGTCGATGCGTTGGTGCTGGCCACCGGTTTCGACGCGATGACGGGGACGTTGGCCAAGATCGACATCGTTGGCCGAGGGGGCCAGCGCCTGGTGGATGATTGGGCCGACGGACCCCGCACCTACCTCGGCCTGGGTGTCGACGGTTTCCCGAACCTGTTCCTGGTCTCCGGTCCCGGTGCCCCCGCGGTGCTGGCGAACATGGTGTTGCACGCCGAGGCCCACATCAACTGGATCTCCGAGGCGATCGCGCATCTCGACGAGCACGGCTACGCCGCCATCGAGGCCACGGCTGACGCCGTCGACGACTGGATCGCCGAGTGCAACAAGCGCGCCGAGGCCACCCTGTTCCCCAAGGCGAACTCCTGGTACATGGGCGCCAATGTGCCGGGGAAACCCCGGGTGTTCATGCTCTTCATCGGTGGGTTCGCCACGTACCTTGACATATGCGCGGAAGTGGCCAACGCCGGATACAAGGGATTCAACCTGCTCAAGGCCCCGTGATGTGGGGCCTGACCGGGAAGGTCGCCGTGGTGACGGGCGCCGGTCGGGGCTCTGGTCGGGTGCACTGCGAACAACTCGCGGAGGCCGGCGCCGACGTCATCGCGGTTGACACGGGCACGGACGGTCTCGCCGCCACCGCGGAATCCGTCCGGGACCGTGGCCGACGATGTGTGACCGGCGTGGCCGACGTCCGCGACCTCGATGCCCTCACGGTCGCCGTGGAATCCGGTGTGGCCGAACTGGGTTCGCTGCATACCGTCGTCGCCAACGCCGGCATCCACGCACCGGGCGCCCCGACCTGGGAGCTGACCTCTCAGGCCTGGCAGGAGACCCTGGACATCAACCTCACGGGGGTGTGGCACACCGTGAAAGCGTCGATACCCCATATCGGCCCCGACGGCGGAGCCATCGTGATCATCAGCTCCACCAACGGCCTTCGCGGAACCGCCAACACCGCGCACTACACCGCGAGCAAGCATGCGTTGGTCGGCTTGGCGCGCACGCTCGCCAACGAACTGGGTCCGCGCAGCATCAGGGTCAACACAGTTCACCCCGGGGCGGTCGCGACGCCGACGGTGCGCAACGAAGCCACCTACCGCAGGCTGTGCCCCGACATCGAGAACCCGACCGAGGCGGACGCCGCCAAGGTCCTCGCCGCGCGCAACCTGCTTCCCGTGCCGTGGGTCGAGCCAGTCGACGTCGCCAACGCGGTGGTGTTCCTTGCCTCCGAGGCGGCCCGCTACATCACCGGCACCCAGATCGTGGTCGACGCCGGACTCACCCAGAAGGCCTGAGCCCTGGGGCGGCCCTCAGGCCTGCGCCAGGAACGACAGCACCGTCCGCTCGAAGGCGGCCTTGGCCTCGATCATCACCCAGTGCCCGCAGTTCGGGAACACATGGAACTCCGCGTTCGGGATGGTCCGCATCGGGATCAGCGCCATGTCCAAGGGGCTGACGCGGTCATCCCGGCCCCAGGTCAGCAGGGTCGGCGCGGCGAGTTTGTGCATGACGGCCCACGGCATGGGGAAGTCGGCCCGGCGCATCATCTCCATCATCCCGGCGTACGCGGCCTTGCCGTACATGCGTCGCGCCGCCTCCAGCGTCTCGGGATCAGTGGCCAGCGCCCAACGTTCCTCGATCAGCTCCTCCGTCACCAGGGCGGGGTCGTAGACCATGGAGTGCAGCCAGTCGATCAGTCGTTGCCGCGTGGGGTCCTCGGTGAACTCCTGCAGCAGGCGGATTCCCTCGCTGGGACCGGGGCTGAAGATGTTGGTGCCGATCCCGCCGATCGTCACGAGCCTGCCGACGCGCTCGGGATGGTTGATCGCGAAGTTGATCCCGACCCCACCGCCCATGGAGTTGCCGATGATGTCGACGCGCTCAAGCCCGAGGCCGTCGAGGAACGCGGGAACTGCGCCCTGCGCGTCGATGACGGGATGCCCGCCGAAGTCGTCGCTGACCCCGAAGCCGGGGAACTCCAGCACGAGGCAGCGATAGCGCTCGGCGAAGACCGCGAGGTTGCCGCGATAGTTGCGCCAGCCGGTGACGCCGGGGCCCGAACCGTGCAGCAGGACCAGGGGCGGTCCGTCGCCCGCCTCGTGGTAGCGGAGCACACCACGGGGTGTGGTGACCTCACGCAAGGTGTCCTGGTGGGTGAATGTCGACATCGTCGCCTTCCTGTCGTTGGCGGTGTGAATCCGATCAGACGCTGTCTCGACAGCGAATCACAGCCCTGCCGACGGGTGAGTGGGAGGTTGGTCCGTTGGGCCGAGATCGAGCGGGCGGGTCAGGCCCCGAGCACCGCCAGGTCGGCAAGGCCATGTGCCGGGGCCTGGCCACCGGTGTTCCGGGCGATGATCGAGACGGTTCGGGCGAGGCTGCGCTGCAGGTCCTGCGCCGTTGTGCGCCCCTGTGCGATCGCCCGGACGTTGGTGAGCCACACGTCAGCCACCAATCCGGCGACCTGTCGGTGATACTCGTGTCCTGCTGCCTGAGCGTGTGCCATCGCCTCGGCGAACAGGTTCACCAGCGCGTCCCGCACGAGTTCGGCTGTGCCGGCGGCCAGCCCATCGGCGTGAAGGTACGCCCGCGTCAGGGCGTCGGCGAGTCGCGGGGTCGAGGACAACTGCGCGGTCAGGGAACCCACGACGGACATCAGCCGACCGTGCGGATCATCCGCTCCGGCGAAGCCGGGTGCAGTGTTGGCCGCACACGTGGTCAGCCAATGGTGCAGGCACTCCAGTAACAGGTCGTCCTTCGACGGGAAGAAGTGATAGACGGTGCTCGGGGACACTCCCGCCGAGTCAGCGACAGCTCGCATCTGCACCGCGTCGTAACCATCGGCGGCCTGCGCCAACGCGGCCTTGAGGATTCGGTCGCGACGTTGCCCGCGATCAGTCTGAGTCAATTCCCCTCCGCTGCTCTGATGGTCTCGGACTGTAGCCACGCCATGGCCAGATGGATGAACACTTCTCGGTCACCGGAACAGTTCCGACCTTCCGGTGTTACAGGTGTCGTCGACGCCACATCCCGCTGAGCGAGACACCTTTCTGCCCGAGCGGGACTGTCGAACCACGATGTGGCCGTGCCGTCGCGATCAACGCCCCAGCTCGTCGGATGACCGCGTCCGTCTCGGCCGACTCCGCCTCGATCCGGCGCGTGGCATTGTCGAGCCTGCTCGGGACCACCATCGAGTACTACGACTTCCTGGTCTACGGCACGATGAGCGCGCTCGTGTTCGGCACGATCTTCTTCCCGGACTCGGACCCCGCCGTCGCCACCATCGCCGCGTTCGGGACGTTGGCCGCCGGGTATGTCGCGCGCCCCGTCGGTGGAATCCTGTTCGGGCACTTCGGTGATCGGGTGGGCCGGAAGTCCATGCTGGTTCTCACGATGGTGTTGATGGGTTGCGCCAGCTTTCTGATCGGGCTGCTGCCGACGTTCGCGTCGGTCGGCGTTCTGGCGCCGGTTCTCCTGGTTGCGTTACGCGTGATCCAGGGCGTCGCCATCGGGGGCGAATGGGGTGGCGCGACCCTGATGGTGGCCGAGCACGCCGACCCCGATCGGCGCGGCATGTGGAACGGCGTCATGCAGATGGGCTCGCCGATCGGTTCGCTGCTGTCGGTGGCCGTCGTGACGTTGATAACCCTTATGCCGGACAAAGACTTTCAGGCTTGGGGCTGGCGAGTGCCGTTCCTTCTCAGTGTGGTCCTGCTGGCATTGGGGATCTATGTCCGGCTCTCGGTCACGGAGAGTCCGGTGTTCGAACAGGCCCACGAGTCGCCTTCGGCGGCGCGGGCTCCACTGGTCGAGGTGTTGCGTCGTCCACGAAACCTGTTGCTGGCCTGCGCGGTCGGCATCGGGCCCTTCGCTCTGACCGCGCTGATCAGCACGTACATGATCAGCTACGCCACCCAGATCGGATACAGCCGCACCGACGTCATGACCGCACTTGTTGTCACGTCGACGACCGCCCTGGTGACCATCCCCGCGTTCTCGGCGGCCTCGGATCGGCTGGGCCGCCGTGTCGTGGTGATCGCCGGCGCCATCGGCATCGTCTGTTACGCGTGGCCGTTCTACGCGCTGGTGGACACGGGGTCTTACACCCTGTTTCTGGTCGCGATGATGTTCGCGCAGGTGCTGCAGTCGATGATGTTCGCGCCCCTGGGTGCGTTGTTCTCCGAGATGTTCGGAACCGCGACCCGCTACACCGGAGCGTCGATGGGGTACCAGTTCGCTGCGCTGTTGGGTGCGGGATTCACCCCGCTGATCGCCAGCGCGATGCTGGCTGACGAGGTCTCGAGCACGCCACTGATCGTGATTGCCGCCGGCTGCGGTCTGGTCACCATCCTGGCGATCTGGCGAGTCAACGAGACGCGGGGCCGCGATCTGGCGCATGAGTGACGGGCGCTGCGATATTACGAGTTGGTGACGGGTTCGCAGGTGCCGGGAGCGGTACTGGCGATGTTCCGCGCGGCCGGGCGCTGGTTAACTGAAAGCACTGGTACACAGGGGAGTTCGGCCGGAGGTGGCGTTGTGCGGTGCGGCCGGACATGCCGTTCCGCGGTGGCGCTGGACCGATGTCCGTCGCCGGGGTGGCGCTGTCTGCCGGAGTTACATTGGCGGAGTGCCGCATCCAGCGTCGCTGAGAGAGCCACTTCCGCCGACCGGCATATCGCACCGGTGGTCCTGACCTGTGCCCGCCGACACCGCCATCCACTTCTTTTTGCAGTTGGCCGTCATCCTCGTGGCCTGCCGGGTCGCCGGTCTGGTGGCGCAACGCATCGGTCAGCCGCAGGTCGTCGGCGAGATGATCGCCGGCGTCGTGCTGGGGCCGTCGCTTCTGGGCCGGGTGGCGCCTGAACTGCAACACCACCTCTTCCCGCCCGGCACGGCGAACATCGTGCTGTACACCGCCGCGCAGATCGGCCTGGTTCTCTACATGTTCATCATCGGGCTGAACTTCGACGTCAACCACGTCAGACAACGTGCCGGGACCGCCGCCGCGGTGTCGATCGCGGGCACGTTGGTGCCGCTGGCGCTGGGAGCGCTGGCCGCAGTACCCCTGCTCGGCAGTGGGGTGTTCTTCGGCGACGGCGTCTCCGTCGGCATGGCGATGATGTTCCTGGGTGCATCGATCGCGATCACCGCATTCCCCATGCTCGCCCGGATCATCTTCGAAAAGGGGCTGTCCGGAACCTCCCTGGGCACACTCGCGCTGGCCTGTGGTGCCACGGCCGACGCCATCTCGTGGTGCGTCCTGGCTGTCGTGCTGGCCGTGCACCGCAGCAGTCCGACCATGGCGATCGTCGCGATCGTCGGGGGACTGGTCTACACCCTGGTACTGCTCACGTTCGGACGCCGAGCGCTCGGCGCACTCGGCCGAGCGACCGAACAGCGACAGGCCATCTCCCCCTCGGCCCTCAGCACTGTGCTGATTCTGCTGATGGCGTGCGCCTGGTTCACCGACACCATCGGCATCTACGCGATCTTCGGCGCTTTCATCCTGGGCGCGGCCATGCCGTCGGGGTTCTTCGCGGGACAACTCACCGACAAGCTGGAACCGCTGACCACGAGGCTCCTGCTGCCGCTGTTCTTCGTCTACTCCGGTCTGAACACGCAGATCGGGCTGGTGAACACTCCGATGCTGTGGGCCGTGACCCTGGGTCTGCTGGTCGTCGCGGTTGTGGGGAAGGGTGTCGCGTGTGCGGTGGCGGCGCGAATGAGCAGGGTGCCGATGCGTGAATCCGTCGCCCTCGGTTCCCTGATGAACGCCCGCGGGCTCATCGAACTCATCCTGCTGAACATCGGGCTTGAGGCCGGCATCATCACGCCCACGCTGTTCGCGATCCTGGTGCTGGTCGCCATCGCCACCACTCTGATGGCCTCCCCGGTGTTCGAGTTTGTCTACGGACGCCACCGCAGGGCGCCGGACGGTGGTGCCACCGCCGAGGACACCGGCGGGTTGGTGCCGGTCGAACAAGGGTATTCGCGTGGACGTGAGTAGTCAGCTGGCGAACTTGGACGCGGCGACGCGGGTGGCCCTCGCGCGGAGAATCAGGGATCGTGTCTCCGAATCTGCAACGCCTGCAGGCGATCACGATGTGGTCATCGTCGGCGGCGGGACCGCGGCCCTCACGCTGGCATTGGAGATCCGAGGGCAGCGGCCCCAGACGCGCATCCTGCTCATCGATCCCGCCTCCCGTCCGGTCCCCGAGATCACCCACACCGTCGGCGAGTCCACAGTCGAGGTGTCGGCGCATTACCTGCGCGAACGCATCGGGTTGGCCGATCACCTCACGACGTCACATATTCGTAAGATGGGCCTGCGGATGTTCTTCTCCCACAAAGGGAACAGCGACATCGCGGAACGGATGGAGCTGGGCAGCTCCTCGTTCGTCCCGCAGGTGACCTACCAGATCGACCGCGGGAGGCTCGAGAACGAGCTGTACCAGCGATGCGTGGCCGCAGGCGTGGTCATCGCGCGCGGGCGGGTGCGGTCGGTGGAACTCGGGCCCGACAGCGACACCGTGGCCTACCAGACCGATGCCGACGTTCAGGAGACGACGGCACGGTGGGTGGTCGACGCGTCAGGGCGAAACCGCGTACTGCCTCGACAACTCGATCTCAAGCGGCCCAACGAGCACCACTGCAACGCGGTGTGGCTGCGGGTCAAGACGGAGATCGATGTCGGCGGATGGACCGACGACCCGACGTGGCAGCAGCGCCTGGTCGAGGGTGACCGAGCGCTGTCCACGAACCACCTGATGGGCGAAGGCTATTGGGTGTGGCTGATCCGCCTCGCGTCCGGCGCCACCAGCGTCGGCATCGTGGCCGATCCCGCATTCCATGCGTTCGAGGAGTTCAACACGCTGGACAAGGCGAAGTCCTGGCTTCGTCAGCACGAACCGCAGTGCGCTGCGGTCCTGGCCGAACATGACCACCAGATCAGGGATTTCCGGGTCATGAAGCGGTACAGCCACGGCGCGACCAAGGTCTTCGACGGCCAGCAGCGCTGGTGCCTGACCGGTGATGCCGGGGTGTTCCTGGATCCGCTGTACTCATCGGGGCTGGACCTGGTCGCGATCGGCAACGGCCTGATCACCGACATGATCACCCGCGAACTCGACGGCGAGGATGTCGTCGCCCGGTCGGCGATCAGCGATTCGCTGTACCGCTCACTGACCGACATGTGGCTCGCGGTGTATCAGGGGCAGTACAGCCTCATGGGCACACCGGCGGTGATGTCGGCGAAGATCATCTGGGACGTCGCGTTCTACTGGGGTTTCATCGGCCTGCTCTACGTGAACGGCCGATTCGTCCGCGTCGCCGACGATCCAGAGTTCGTGCCTCATCTGGAGGGCCTCATTGCGCTCAGCAATCGATTGCAGCGCTTCTTTCGGGAGTGGGCCGCCGTGGCGGATCCGGCCGTCACAGTGCCCTTCGTCGATCTTTACCGGCCGTTGAACTTCATGGTCACCCTGCACACGGCGATGATGGGACCCAGTCCGAATTTCACCGAGCAGTTCGAAGCCAACGCCAGGCTGCTGCGCCAACTCGCCGGTCAACTCATCGAGACCGTCCTGATGGACGCATCGGTGAGGTTCGACGACGACGCCGTGGTACGCCAGGTGCAGGCATGGCAGCGGGACCCCCTGCTGCGCGAGCTTCGGGCCATCCACCGCGACGAGCATCCGACCAATCCACTCAGCAGCGACTGGATCATCACCCCGTCGACGGTGCTGGCCGCGACCTGACCCGTCACGACGTGGCGCAGGTTGCGCAGAGTGTCAGCGGGTACCCATCCAACGTCGACGCGGCAACGAAGTACTCATGAGCCGTGTCACGTGACGAGGGGAGTGCCATGCCTGTGACCGATCGACCCTCCAGCAGTCATGAGCCCTTGGCGATCGTCGGAGTGGGGTGCCGCCTTCCCGGAGGCGCGAACTCCGCACAGCGCTTCTGGGATCTGCTGTGCAGCGAGACCGACGCCACCTGCGACGTCCCCGAGACGCGTTGGAACGCCGCGCGTTACCACGACCCGAACCCGGCCAAGATCGGCAAGATCGTCACCCGTCGCGGCGGATTCCTCAGCGAGATCGACCAATTCGACCCGCAGTTCTTCGGGATCTCGCCCCGCGAGGCACATTCCCTGGACCCGCAGCAGCGCCTCCTGCTGGAGGTCACGTGGGAGGCCCTCGAGGATGGGGGCCTTCCGGCCGATGAGTTGGCGGGCACCGAGGTGGGAGTCTTCATCGGCGGGTTCACCCTCGACTACCAGCTTCTGCAGAACCAGGGCCGGACCAGTCGTTACAGGTTCAAAACGCACTCGGCCACCGGGATGATGATGACGATGCTGGCCAACCGCATCTCGCACGCCTTCGACTTCCGCGGCCCCAGCATGACGATCGACACCGCATGCTCCAGTTCGCTCGTCGCGGTGCACCTTGCGGCGCAGAGCATCTGGAACGGCGAGTGCACCGTCGCACTCGCCGGCGGGGTCAACATCATGATCGGCCCGAACACCGCCATCGCCGAATCGAAGAGCGGATTCCTCAGTCCGCAGGGGCGCAGCAGAGCATTTGACGACTCGGCCGACGGTTACGCCCGCGGAGAGGGCGGCGCGGTGGTCGTCATCAAACCGCTCGCCCAGGCGCTGCACGACGGCGACGACATCTATGCGCAGATCCTCGGCACGGCCGTGTCGCAGGACGGCCACACCGACGGCATCACCGTGCCCAACGAGGAGGCCCAGGAGTCCGCGATCAGGACCGCGTTGAGCCGCGCTGACGTCGATCCGACCGAGGTCGGATACGTGGAGGCCCACGGCACCGGCACGCCCGTCGGCGATCCCATCGAGATGCGGGCGCTCGCCCACGCCCTGACCTCCGAACGAGCGTCATCGCACCCGCTCCTGATCGGATCGGTGAAGACCAACATCGGTCACCTTGAGGCGGGCGCCGGCGTCGCCGGATTGATCAAGGCGGCACTGGTGCTCAAACACGGGTACATCCCGGCGAACCTGCACCTTCAGACACCGACGCGACACGTGTCTCTGCCGGACCTCAAGCTCGACATCCCCGCCTCGGGGCGGCCCTTCCCCGAGTGTGAGCGTCGCGTGGCCGGCGTCAACTCATTCGGATTCGGCGGCACCAATGCGCATGCGGTGCTTGCTGAACCGCCTGCCGTTCCATCCGACACCGAGTCGTCCAAACCGCTGGCGCCGACGTTACTGCCGATATCCGCGCGCAGCGAGGAGGCGTTGGCGGCGACGGCCGGTCGGTTGGCCGAGCATCTAGGCGACAACCCGGACACCACTCTGGTGGATCTCGGCTACACCCTCAGCCGCCGACGCGCCCACCTCAGTCACAGGCATGCCCTGATCGTCGAGAGCGTCGATGACGCGCGACAGCAGCTTCAAGCCGTCGCCGACTCCGGTCGCAGCGCGATCGAACGAGCCGCTCCGGCCACGCCGAAGATCGCCTTCGTGTCCACTGGGATGGGACCCCAGTGGTGGGGTATGTGCCGTGATCTGCTGGACGTCCTCCCGGTGTTCACCGAAAGCATCCACCGAAGCGACCGCGAACTGTCCCGATACACCGACTGGTCCCTTCTCGAGGAACTCCGCCGTGACGAAACCTCTTCTCGGATTGCGGAAACGGAGATCGCACAACCCGCCAACTTCGCAGTCCAGGTCGCATTGGCCGAGCAGTTGGCACATCTCGGTATCACGCCAGATGCACTGATCGGGCACAGTGCGGGAGAGGTGGCCGCCCATCATCTCGCCGGTCTGTTGACCTTCGAGCAGGCCGTCCACGTCGTGTATCACCGAAGTCGACTGCAGCAGCGTACGAGCGGGCAGGGTCGCATGCTGGCCGTCGGTCTCGACGCCGACAGCCTGATGCAGACCGTCGATGAGAAGGTGCGCGACGAGTTCGGCAGCCGAATCTCATTGGCCGCCATCAACAGTCCGTCGGCGGTGACCGTCGCAGGTGACGGCGAGGTTCTGGAGGGGCTCGCACGGCAGTTGGATCGGGCGCAGATCTTCAACCGGCACCTCGCGGTGAAGGTGCCGTATCACACCCACTACATGGAGGCCATCAAAGACGACCTCGTGGAGGCCTTCGCCGGGTTGTCCTCGAAAGCGGCTGCCCTACCGTTGTATTCGACGGTCACCGGCGAAATCCTGGACCGCTACGACGCCGGTGCGGCCTACTGGTGGCAGAACACCCGCGCCACCGTCCTGTTCGAGCCGGCCCTGCGCAGAATGCTCGACGACGGCTACACCCACTTCGTCGAACTGGGTCCGCACCCCGTTCTTGCCGCGTCCATCCTCGAAACTGCCGGCTCTCAGCGGGTGTCGGTCCTGGCGACGCAGAGACGCGACACCGATGACGCCCGCACACTGCTGAACTGCGTAGGCGCACTGCACTGCCAGGGCCACGACATCGCGTGGAGTGCGCTGCACTCCCGCGACGGCGCACGACTTCTGAAGCTCCCGTCGTATCCGTGGCAGACGAAACGATTCTGGAACGAAACCCCCGAAGCTGAGGAGGCGCTGTACTACAGGCCCGTGCACCCTCTGTTGGGCCAGCCGGTGCGCGCCGTGCACCCCACCTGGGAGGCCGAGTTGGGCACCCTCACCACGGCATTCCTGGCCGACCACAGAGTGCAGGGCAGCGTGGTCCTGCCCGGCGCGGTGTACATCGAAATGGCGCTGGCCGCAGGCCGCGAAACGTACGGGTCAGATCACAGCGTCGACAACCTCGTGCTGCACCGCGCCGTGATCCTCGACGACACCTGCGATCCCGTCATCCGCACAACGCTGAACCAGGACGACGGCACCGTCGAGTTCGCGGCCTTCACCGCGACGGGCGACGGGGACCTGAAGTGGGCCATCACCGCCAACGCCGAACTCAACACGCTCACCGTGCCACGCACCGTCCGCGGAGCATCGGCGCGGCAGGAATCGGTCACGTTCACTGACGGCGAGGAGTTCTACGGCCGCACCCAATCCCTCGGGTTCGACTACGGGGAGGCCTTCCGCTGCGTCTCGGCCGTGACGGCCGGTCACGACTGGGCAGTCGCGCAGATCACCGTACCCGCCGCGGTCCGTGACCAGCTCGACGACTATCGGTTCCATCCCGCCCTGATCGACGGCGCCTTCCAGACCCTGTTCGGTGCACCCTTCTCCGGTCAGAAGGAGAGCGAGGACCCCTTCCTCCCCACCAGGATTCGGCACTGCGCCGTCTACCGACCCCCAGCCGAACGCATGACCGTGCACGTCAACGTGTTGTCGGCCACCCAGGACGAGGTCGAGTGCGACATCACAATCTCTGACCACGCAGGTGACACCCTCGCGGTATTCGACGGGTTCACCGTGCAGTCGCTGAGTGCCTCGTCGCGGATGTCCCCCGACCACATCGACAAGGGACTCTACGAACTCTGCTGGGTCGAAAAGCCCACGGAGCCAAGGCATGAGGTCACCGGTGAGCAGACATCCTGGCTGGTCCTCGCCGACGAGTCGGGCATGGGCGCCGCCATCGCCGAGGAACTGAACGTCCGCGGCCACCGTGTGCACGCGGTGGAACACCCGTCCGACGGAGAGTCTGCCGACCTCGACTGGGATGAACTGATCGCCGCCGACGGCGGCGTGGCCGGCGTGATCGACTGCTGGCCGGTGGACATGTCCTGCGGGCGAGGCGATGCGGATGAGATTGGCCCATTCACCGTCCTTCGCCTGGTGAAGGCCCTCTCCAGACACGTCACCGCCAGGCCGCGCCTGTTCCTCGTCACCGCCAACGCGCAACCCGCGCCCGGCGCCGCGCTCACCGGGATCGACCAGGCTGCGATCTGGGGCCTCGGGCGAGTGATCGGCCACCAGGAGATCGCCGAGCACTGGGGTGGACTCATCGACGTGGATGCCGCCGACAACCACGCTTACACCGCTGCGCGAATCTGCGAGCATGTGCTCGGCGACGAGGCCGAAGACCAGATCGCGATCCGCGGTGCAGAGACGTTCGTGCCGCGCCTGCGCCGCTGCGAGGCCCTGACGAAACCCTTCCCCACCAAGCTCACTGCCGACGCGAGCTATGTCGTCACCGGGGGAGCGGGGGCGCTCGGTCGCGTGGTCACCGGGTTCCTGGCCGAACGCGGCGCGCGGCACATCACCATCCTGGGCAGAACACCGCTGCCACCGAGAGAATGCTGGGCGGCACTTCCCGAGGATGATCCCCACTTCGACACCGTCGCCGCAATCAGGGCGATCGAACGTCACGGCGCCCACGTCACCTCGGCCGGTGTCGATGTCACCGACGCTGACCAGGTGACGGCCTGGCTGGCCGACCACACCCGAAGCGGTGGCCGGCCAATTCGCGGAGTCATCCATGCCGCAGGCGCGGTGCGGGACCAACTGCTGGTCAAGATGAGCGAGACCGACTACGCCGAGGTGGTCGCCCCGAAGATCACCGGCACCCGGGTGTTGCACGACGCATTCCGCGGGCACGCGCTGGACTTCTTCGTCATGTTCGGGTCGGCCGGATCCACCATCGCCGCACCAGGACAGGGGAACTATGCGGCAGGCAACGCCTTCCTCGACGCCTTCGCGCACCACCGGCGGGCGGAGGGACTGCCTGCCCTCACCATCGGGTGGGGGCCGTGGTCGGTGGGAATGGTCGAAGAACTCAAACTCGAGAAGATCTACGCGCAGCGGGGGATCGAGTTGATCACCCCCGCGGTGGGAGCCAGGATCCTCGACCGCGTGATCAACCAGCGGCTGCCCAACATCGTTGCGATCAGCGCAGACTGGGGCCGCGCCCGGCAAGCCGGCTTCGGTGGGCGGGTGCCGCCGATGTTCTCCGAGCTCGAGTCCGACCAGACCGTCGACATCCCCACCGATGGCGCCTCGACACTCGACCTGCTCGCGGCGGCCGCCCCGACCGACAGGCCGACGCTGGTCGCAGATCATGTCCGCAGCATCGTGGCCGCCGTGTTCGACTGCGCCGCAGCCGATATCGAACCCAGCGACATGCTGGACGACATCGGTCTGGACTCCATGATGGCGATGGACTTCCGGGTGCGGATCAACACCGCGTTCTCCATCGACCTGCCGGTGCTCGAGATCCTGCGCGGGGTCAGCGTGAACTCCCTGTCCGCTCGGATCGTCGGTGAACTCGAGTCGATCCACGGTCAGGCGCCCGCCGGGGCCACCGAGGAGGCGCCACCAGAAGTCCACGAGGTGGACCTGCTCATGAAGGACCTGTCCGATGCCGAGTTGCGTGACCTGCTGGCCGAACTCGAGGCCGAATCCGCCGAACCCGATGCGAGTGGGCCTCGTCCGTGACACGCTCCGAGACCAGGCCGACGACGGTAACCCCCACGGGCGCGGGTTCGGCAGTGCACGTGCGGGGGCTGTCGAAGTCCTACGCCGGTACGCCCGCGGTGCGGGACCTGGATCTCGACGTCAGCTACGGCGAGGTGTTCGCGATCCTCGGCCCCAACGGCGCGGGGAAGACCACCATCGTCGAGATCCTCGAGGGCAACAGAAGACGGGACGCCGGAGTGGTGCGGGTCCTGGGCGTAGACCCCGGGCAGGCCGGTCGGGGGTGGCGCGCACGCATCGGCATCGTGCTGCAGGAGGTCAGTGACGCCGGAATGCTCACGGTCGCCGAAACCGTGCAGATGTTCACCCGCTGCTATCCGACCGCGCGGAACCTCGACGATGTGCTCGACCTCGTCGGTCTCAGCGCGGCGTCAGGGTCGCGGGTCAGGGCCCTGTCGGGTGGGCAACGCCGCCGCCTCGACGTCGCTCTCGGCATCATCGGCCGTCCGGAACTGCTGTTCCTCGACGAGCCGACCACTGGATTCGACCCCGAGGCGCGGCGCCAATTCTGGGACCTCATCCGGATTCTGGCGTCCGACGGCACCACAATCCTGCTGACCACCCACTACCTCGAAGAGGCGGCCACACTCGCGGATCGCGTCGCCGTCATCGCCGAAGGCACGGTCGTCGCGGTGGATTCGCCGGCCAGCCTGACCCGGCACGTCAACATGACCGCGACGGTCCGGTGGGTGGAGGGCGACCGGGTCCACATTGAACACACCATCTCACCCACTGAACTGATTCGGCAGCGCAGCAGCGACGGGGCCGAGTTGGCCGAACTGACCGTCACCCGGCCCACTCTCGAAGACGCCTATCTGCAGTTGATCGGGCACTCGTGATGTCGTCTGGCGTCGTGGAAAGAGGCGGGGGGGTGCTCCCCTCGCCGGTACGGATCGGGTTCTCCCGAGTCGTCCCCGAACTGAAGATGTTCTATCGCAGGCCCGAACAGGTGGTGCTGACGTTCTCGATGCCAGCGGTGATCTGCCTGCTGCTGGGGTCGATCTTCTCGGCACCGCTGCCCGGCAGCGGAATCAGCACGGGCGCGGTGATCGCGGCCAGCATGCTCGCCTACGGGATCCTGTCGACCTCGTTCATCAATCTCGGCATCAGCATCGCCGCCGACCGCGACACCGGGGCGCTGCGGAGACTCCGCGGAACTCCGACCACGGCGACGTCATACTTCATCGGCAAGATCATGCTGGTCGCCATCGTCAGCCTCGCCGAAGCGGTGATCCTGCTGGCGGTCGGGGTGCTGGTGTTCGGACTTCGGCTGCCCGCCAGTGCCTTCGGGTGGTTCACGCTGTCGTGGGTCTTTGTGCTGGGTGTCGTCAGCTGCTCGCTGCTGGGGGTGCTGATCAGCAACCTCGCGAGCAACGCGGTCTCGGCCGCGGCGCTGACCAACGGCCCGGCCGTGGGTCTGCAGTTCCTGTCGGGAACCTACGTGCCGCTCATGGTGTTGCCGACGTGGATGCTCGCGATCGGGTCGCTGTTCCCGGTCAAGTGGATGGCTCAGGGCTTCAGGTCCGTGCTGCTGCCACCGGAGATGGTGGCCATCGAACCCGCAGGGAGTTGGGAACATTGGCGCATCTTCTTCATGCTGATGGCGTGGAGCATCGGGGGGTTGATCGGATGCCGGGCGGTCTTCCGCTGGTCGGACCGGGACTGACGCTGCGTTGGGAACCGGCGCCGACCGCCTCGACTAAAAGTCATGTGAAGTAAAACCGTCGTCGTCGGGTGTGGCCCGTTCTACGCTGACGGCCCAGTACAGAAGACGACGTGCCTCGGTGGCAACCGATGGCCCGACGCCGGCACTGAACGTCAGCCTCAGGGGACAGTAGAACAGGAGCCCGATCGCGCCAGTCACAGTTCGAGGAGATGGTGGCTGTACGCCGTGAGTCTCTGAGCATCAGGCTGAGACCAAGACTGCTTCCGTGATGCGCTTCTGTCGCAACACTTTCCGAGTCGCCGGCTGCGCTGGCATTCGTTTGGAGAACGGTTGTCGGCATGCCCAGAGAAGCCGTCGCGGCGATCAAACCGCCTACGAAGCCGACGACCCAGTTCACGTCGATCCCCGCCGACGGAGAGCCTGAGAAAGATTCGAATGTCCCTGCGCATTGACAACGTGTCCAAGAGTTACGGGGACACCACAGTTCTGGAACCGCTGTCGTGGACCGCCGAAAAGGGCGAGATCCTGGCCGTCGTCGGACCCAGCGGATCCGGTAAGAGCACGCTGCTGAACCTGATCAATCTGTCCGTCCAGCCGACCACCGGCACGATCCACCTCGACGGCGAGGACCTCACCGCGCTGAGTCGTCGCCGCCTGCGTGACGCGCGACGCAAGATCGGCACCGCCTTCCAATCGGCCGCGTTGTTCCAGCGCCGCACGGTGAGCGCCAATGTCGCGCTCCCCTTGGAGTATCTGGGGGTCGAGAAGACGCAGATGGCGGAGCAGGCGGCGTCTCTGATCAAGCGGGTCGGCCTGGCCGAACGGGCTGACTACTACCCGGGGCAGCTTTCGGGGGGTCAGAAACAGCGCGTCGGGATCGCACGAGCGTTGGCGCTGAATCCCCATGTGCTCCTGGCCGATGAGATCACCTCGGGTCTGGACCCTGCGACCACGACGTCGATCCTCGACCTCATCAAGGATCTTCGCGACGAACTCGAACTCACCGTCGTCCTGGTCACCCATGAGATGGACGTCGTGCGCGCCGTCGCGGACAAGGTGCTCTACCTCGAGGAGGGCAAGGTGCTGGAGTACGACACCGCGACTGCGCTGCTGCGCAACCCTCTGTCGCACGTCGGTTCCCAACTGCTGAACTGGGGACAGGGGGCGGACGGCTTCTCCTCGCATGTCGACTCCGCAGGACTGCTCGACGTGCTGTATGTCTCCGACCGTGTCCCGCGCACCTGGGTAGGCGACCTCACCGTCCGCTTCAACACCGACGTCGAGCTGATCGAAGCGCTGGTGGAACCGATTCGAGATCAGCAGTTCGGGCGCGCACGCATCCGCATCGGCGACGTCGAGAAGATTCCGGCGATCAAGACCCACCTGGCAGCCGAGGGGATCGCGGTCATCAGGGACGGTGCCGAATGACCGAACCGGTGCTGACTGCGTCGCGCGATTTCAACACTCCGTGGAGCGAAGTGCCGGCCACGCTGTGGACGGCACTTCTCGAGACGTTGACCATGGTGTTCGTCACCTCCGTGATCGTGCTGGTGGTGGGCCTGATCGTCGGCGTGGTGCTGCACAACACCTCAGCGCGTGAATCGGCCCTGTTCACCAACGAGAAGGTCTATTCCGCAATCGATTTCGTCGTCAACATCGGGCGTTCCCTGCCGTTCCTGATCCTGATGGCATTCATGATCCCGGTCACCCGCATCATCGTGGGCACCTCGGTGGGCATCAAGGCGGCAGTGGTCCCGATGGCCATCGCCGGTATCCCGTACTTCGCTCGACTGGTCGAGAACGCGCTGCGCGGACTGCCCGACGAGATCGTGCGGGCCAGCGTCGTCGCGGGCGCGTCGAAGGCGCAGGCCGTCTCGACTGCTCAGCTGTCCGAAGCGCTGCCGGCGCTGGTCGGTGCCGGGACGATCCAGGTCATCGGAATCATCGAATTCTCCGCGGTCGCCGGTGCCATCGGCGCGGGTGGCCTGGGCAACCTAGCGCTCGCGTACGGATATCAGGCGTTCGACGACCACATCATGCTGGCCACCGTCATCACCCTGATCGCACTCGTGCAGTTGGTTCAGTTCATCGGAAACCGGCTCGCGCGCTGGGTGACCCGGCCATGACCAGACTCTCTCGACCCCAAGCCAATTCATCACGAAAGGAACGAAAGTGAGCAGCACCGAACCGACGACCCCGGGTGGATTCACCATCCAGAAGAAGTCCAAGTGGCCGTGGATCGCCGGAGGTGTCGTCGTCGCGATCGTCGCAGTCGTCCTCGGCGTCACCCTCGCCGGGAAAGAGGACAACGGTTTCGACTCCCACCTTAAGGTCGCCTACTCGACCTCCGTCCCCGCGGCAAAGGATCTCATCGAATACGTCAACGAGGAGATCGCTCCCGACTACGGAATCACAGTGGAGGCCGTCGGATACGGAGACTATGACGCGATCTACCGTTCGGTCGACGAGCACACCACCGCCGCGCACATCGCAGCGCACCGATACTGGACCGCCGAGGTCAACAAGCGACTCGGCACCGACAACTTCGCCACCGATGCCGAGGTGTTCACGTGGGTCGGCAGCGTGTACTCGCCGAAATACCGCAGTCTCGACGAGATCCCGAATGGCGCCAGGGTGAGCATCCCGCAGGAGCCTTCGGTGCAGGCACAGCAGCTTCAGGTCATGGCGCGCCTGGGCTTCATCGAACTCGACCAGTCGATCGATCCGCTGTTCGTCTCGGTGAAGGACATCACGGCCAACCCCCGCAATTGGCAGCTGACGCCGATCGAGCTCAGCAGCCAACCGCGTGTGTATAAGGACTTCGACGTGACGTTCTCCGGCGGAGAGGGAGTTGACCCGGCTTCTCTGATCACCAACGTGTCTCTGCCGCGCGCCTATTCGCCGCCGCTCACTGTGGCGCAGGACCGTCGCACCGACCCGAACGTCGTCAAGCTGTACGAGGCGTTCAAGGATCCGCGGGTCCAGGAGTGGTTCACTCAGGGTGGGGGCAAGGAGTACGAGACCATCATCACCGCGGTGGCGACCGACCAGCCGCTGGTGAATCCGGAACTCTATGTGCCGCTGGACCCCAACGCGACCGACAGCGAGGGCTGAGATGACGACAGCGGTCGACACTCTTCTGCTCGACGTCCACGCACACTACGTCGATCCATGGTGGTTTCGGCAGGACGGCACCGCCAAAGCCCAGAACCACGAACTGATCGGGGATCTCGACGCGCTGGCCGAACTGGGCGGCGGTGACACCGCAGTGACCCGCGTCCTGAGTGCGCCTCCAGAGATCCTGTACGGGACCGGCGTGCCGACCTCCGACGGACAACTGCGGCACCACAACGAATTGGTGGCCAGCAACGCGGCCGAACGCACCGGTTTCATCGGGTTCGGGTCGGTCGACGCCTTCACCGCGGATGCGCAGGGACAGGTCGCGCACGCGATCGACGACCTCGGTCTGGCCGGTGTCGTTGTGGACTCCGAGCATCAGGGCACGTACCTCGGAGATCGGTCGACGTGGGCGACGTTCGAAGCCGCCGCCGAACGCGGAGTACCGGTGTTCGTACATCCGGTGTGGACGCCGGATGTGGAGTACATCCGGGAGCGCATCGGCGACGAAGCGGCCGCCTGGGGCCGTGGGTATCGCAACGGCCTCGCGTTGCTGAACATCATCAAGTCAGGTGTCACACAAGCGTTCCCAGAGCTGAAGCTCGTCGTCACCGGCCTGGCCGTGGGATCGCTGTGGTTCGCGCACGAGCCCATCGCACGCCTGCGCGAAGACCTCGGGTTCAGCCCCCACGTCTATTTCGACACCACGTCGTTCCACGCGCCGTCGGTCCGCTATCAGGTCGATGTGCTCGGAGCGGACCGCGTCGTGTTGGGCAGTGACTGGCCGTTCCACACCGACGGCACTCGTGAGGTCGCCGAGTCGACCCTGGAGTCGATCGGGCTGTCCCAGTCCGAACAGGAGCAGGTGCTTTCGGGCAACCTCAGCGGTCTGACCAGCTGAGAGATATTCACCCGCGCACGGCCTGGCATTTCGCGCGTATGCGATGTGTCAGGCCGGCGCCAACCAGGAAAGCTCTCCACGAGATGACTGACAAAGACGCCGCCTTCGAAGCGACGTTCGCCGAGTACCTACGTGAGGTCCAGGTCGACACCGTGGGTCGGGAGAACCGGCGCGAGCTTCCCCGACGGCAGATCCGCGACCTGCTGGGGATCGGGTTTGGAACACTTCGGCTTCTGCAGGAGTGGGGTGGCTTAGGGTGGGATCTCGCCCGGACCTTCGGCGCCGTCATCGACCTCGCCGCTGCCGACCCGCACATCGCACATGCCTTCCGCGGTCACTTCAACTTCATCGAGGATTCCCGAGTCGCTGCGCCGCACCATCATCCTGAACTCATCGCGGCACTGGCCAGTGGAGACTTCGTGGGCACGGCCTACTCCGAGCGCGCGCTCACTCCGGCGCAACAGGCATCAGTTGTGCAGCGCGGCAACACGCTCTATCTGAGTGGCGTCAAGTACTACAGCACGGGCAGTCTGTATGCCGATTGGATCGTCACCGCCGGATGCGACCGAGACACCGGACAACAGCTCAATGTGATCGTCAACGCCCACGATCCCGGTGTGGACATCATCGACGACTGGGATGGGTTCGGGCAGAAGCTGACCGGCAGCGGCACCACCCGATTCACCGACGTTCCCGTGGCGTTCCGCAACCATGTCGGTGACGAGAGCGAGTTGGCGCCGGATCACGCGTTCCAGACGGCGTTCCTGCAGCTGTACCTGTTGGCGGCCGTCGCGGGCATCAGCGCTTCGGTCGTGCGCGACGCCGTCGCCTACGTTCAACCGCGCCAGCGGACCTTCGGAGTCGGGGCGGTTGCCGAGCCGAGGCGGAATCCCCTGGTCCAGGAGACCGTCGGGGAACTGCACGGGATTGCGCTGTCGGTGCGGTCGATCATCCTCGAAGAGGCGCGACAGCTTGATGCGGTGCAGGCATTGCTGCGCGACTCCGGTGTGGACGGCGAGCGGAAGTTGCGCGCCGCGCAGCACTCCCTGGTTCGGGTCTACTCGATCCAGTCGCTCGTTCTCGATCTCGCCCTGCGTGGCGCGACCCGACTGTTCGACGTGGGGGGAGCCTCCGCCACGAGTGTGGAACTGGCACTGGACCGTCATTGGCGGAACATTCGTACGATCGGCACGCACAATCCGGCGGATCAACGACTCCAACAGGTCGGCAACCATCTGCTCAACGACGTGACGCTGTCACCGCTGGGGCGCCTCGGTCCGACTGAGATCGGGCTTGTCACAGTGCCTTCGGTGCAACCCACGCTGCGGGAGACCGCACGATGAGCCGGAGATCCGAGGATGAGAAGCTCCACCTGAACGTCAACATCCTTCCGTCGGGTTCACACCCGGCGGCATGGAGATCGCCGACCGGTCGACCGCACGGGTTCATCGACATCGCCCTGTACCAGGAGATCGGGCGGATAGCCGAGCGCGGCAAGCTCGACGCAGTCTTCCTCGCCGACACCCTGGCCCTGCCGGTCGATTCGATCTGTGACGGACCCACCTGGTCGTTGGATCCGGTGGTCATCCTGTCGTCGATCGCCGCGGTCACCGAGCACGTCGGTCTGATCGGCAGCGCCAGCGCGACGTTCCTGCCGCCATGGACGCTGGCGAGGACGTTCCTGTCGCTCGATCACGCGTCCAGTGGTCGGGCCGGGTGGAATCTGGTCACCAGCAGCGATCCGACGTCCGCATTCAACTTCAGCGCGGATCCGCTGCCACCGAAAGCGCTGCGGTACGAACAGGCCGCCGAGTACGTCGAGATCGTCAAGGCCCTCTGGGATGGCTGGGCGGAGGACGCTCTCATCGCCGATGTCGAGTCGGGCGTCTTCGCGGACCCTGGGCGGATCGAGGCCCCGAACCACGCCGGTGCGCACTATGCGGTGGCGGGTGCACTTGCATTGCCACGCTCATCGCAGGGGCGACCGCTGCTAGTCCAGGCCGGCGGATCGCCAGAGGGCCGCGATCTCGCGGCCCGGCACGCCGACGCGCTGTTCAACGCGCAGCTCACTCTGGCTGGGGCGCAACGCTATTACTGCGACATCAAGAAGCGCGCCGAAGCACACGGTCGCCGCGGGGCCGACATCGCCGTGCTTCCGGGCGTTGAGATCACGGTCGGCGAGACCGCGGCCGAAGCGTGGGCACGCAAGAACGCGTTGGACGAGCTGATCCCACGGGATGTGCGGATCAGGCACTTCGCCGCCCATGTGGGGATACCGGCCGAGCGACTGCAGTGGGACGAACCAGTTCCCATCGAGTTCGACGATCTGCTGACGAGTTCGAACATGTTCGGCTTCGTCTCGGCGGTCAACGACTTGAACGTCGAGGAACGTCCAGCGGTGGGCGAGCTCATCCGTCGTGGCGGTGCGGGCCATCGGACGCTGATCGGGTCGCCCACCGAGGTCGCGGACTCACTCGAGGAGTGGTTCGAGGAGCGCGGCGCCGACGGTTTCAACGTCAACATCGACGTCTTCCCCGACGGTCTGGAGCGGTTCGTCGCGTTGGCGGTGCCGGAACTGCAGCGTCGCGGCCTCTTCCGGCGCGAGTACGACGAGCCGACGCTGCGTCAGCGGTACGGCGTCGGCTAACCGGGAGGCCGCCACCGACAGTGATGGCGTTGGTCTTGGTGGCCAGGTGGCCACCCGCCACCGCAGGTCGGCCACGGCTCCGGGCTGTGCTGCAGCAGGGAGATTGAGCGCCCCCAGGTTGTGCGGCTCGACACCTAGAAGATCAACGGCGCGAGCACCGCGGCGCAGGACCGCAAGTCGGTGATGTGCTCCAACAGCGCCTCGACCCGGCTCGACGGGCCGGCTATGCACAGTGCCGCAGCGGCATCGCCGGCGGAGTCGTGAATCGGCACGGCCGCGCAGGCCAGTCCCGCTTCGAGTTGATCAACCTGCACGGCGAACTGCCGCTCCCGCACGGCCGCGAGTTCGATGTCGAGTGCGGCGAGATCGGTGACAGTCGCCGGTGCGATCCGGCGCAGCGGGGTGGCGGGAAGTCTGCTCTGCCAGGTTCTTTGGTCCGCGAGCAGCAGTCGGCCGGCAGATGAGGCATAGAGGTGGCGCACCAGGTCACGTTCGGCGCGGACCGGATGATCCGGGTCCGCGTCGACGATGCGCAGGGACCATTGCTGGAACGCCACCAAGTGCACTGCGAACCGCAATTCGGTGCGGATCTGGGCCAGTGTGTTGCGGGCGGAGGTGCCCAGGGTGGGCGCCGCTGCCGCTGCGATGAACCCGTCCAGACGCGCGCCCAGCCCGAAGCCCCGTAGATCGGAGGTTCTGACCAGGTACTCGTCTGCCACCAGCGCGTTCAAGAGCCGGTACGCCGTCGCAGGGGGCATGTGTAGGGCGCCGGCGATCTCTTTGGCCGTCACGCCGAGGCCGAGTCCGGCCACGGCTTCGAGTATCTGCAGGGAGTTCGACACGGTGGTCGGATGATGGCGGGTGGGATCGCGGCGGGCCGTCATCGGAACGTCACCGTGTTCAGAAGGTCGGTGCGCTGTGTCTCGTCGTATATGCCGACTGCTGCGAGGCGGGCGGGGGCGAACAGTCGGAGCGTGGCGGTGTAGAGCACTGCGAGTGTCAGCAGGACTGCGTAGACGGTGAGCACCAGCACGCCTTCACGGAGCACGGCGAACACCGTGGTGCCGGCCAACAGCACCAGCAGAGTTGACGTCACGGCACTCAGGGCTACGACGCCGGGCGTCGATTCTCCGATCCTTCGCAGCAGGGCGGGCGCTGCGAGACAGCCGGCGAGATAGCTGCCGAGGTAACCGCAGGCGCTGAGGGTCAGGAAGGCGCGCAGCGCCTGATCGGCTGGCGCGCCCAGAGCCAGGGTGACCATCGGGACCACGGTGACCACGGTCATTGCGATGGCGATCGCAGGCGTCGGTGTTTTCAGCCGGGGGTGGGTTCGGCCCAGCACCCTGGGCGCAACGCCCTCGCGCCCCATGCTGAACAGCACCCGCACGAGCGCATTGACCGAAGCGAGGGTGCACGCCAAGAACGATGCGGCAATGGCCAGATCCAAAATTGCCGACAGTGCGGCGGACCGTTCGGCGGCGACCAGCGCGACCAGCGGAGTCGAACTGTGGCGCACTGATTCTGACGTACTGGGCAGGGCGACGGCCAGTATCGTGACCGCGATCAGGTAGATGCCCGCGGTGGCGAACGGTGTCCAGCGCAGGGTCCGCGGCACCGATAGAAATGGTTGGCGGGCTTCGCCGCTGAGCGTGGTGGAACTCTCGAAGCCGACGAAGGCGCTGATCGCCACCACGGTGCCGATGACCAGGTTGTGCGGTCCGAGTTCCCAGTCGGAGGCGGCATTCTCGAAGTCCGATGACCGCAGCCTGGCCGCGATGAGGCCAAGGATCACCGCCAGCAGTGTCAGCGACACACACTCGATGAGCAGGGTTATTCGTGCAGACATCTGGATGCCGCGCAACATCACCAGGGTGGCGGCGCCCGCGCTCGCAGATCCCACCGCGACAATGACGAATGTCGTTGTAGACGAGGTCAATCCGACAGCGACGGCAATGTGCGACAGATAAGTCCCGACCGCGACGAGTCCGGCCATGGACACCGCGGCGTAACCGATGATGGCGGAGAAGCCGGTCGGCAGGGCGACGAGCGGCCCTAAGCCGCGGGCGACATAGGTGTAGAGGCCGCCGACGGCGGCCATACGCTCGGCCATCGGCCGAAGGCATGCCGATACCAGCACGATGACCAGTGCCGCGGCGCCGAAGGCGAGAATGGCGCCTGCTCCGCCCGCGGTCGCGATCACCAGGGCGGGAATGACTGCCGCCGCACCGGTCGGCGCGACCGCGGCGATCGACTGGGTGAACACGGCGATCAGCGGCAGCGTGCGGCGCGACAGCCCGCTGACCGGCGTGGTGGCTGCGACCAAGGGAGGTTTGCTGACCGGTGCGGGCATGAGGTGATGCTCGTCTCTCGACATTTCGGCAGCCCAACTCTGACGACGGGAGTACCGCCGATCCACCTCGGCGGGTTGCTCGGTCAGGCTCAGACCTAACTATTACGGGGTGATGGCCAAAATGTTTCGGGCACGTTAACGCGCCCGAGAAGTTTTTTGCCGGAAACTTCTCACTCCAGGTGCTCACGGGCTGTGTGCCGGATCACAGACGCGCCATACCTTGATTTCGTCACCCGCGGCCGAGGGCCGCCAGCGACGTACCAGGCCGTAAGGAGCCCCCATGTCGATCCAAGAACTCGAGCGGACCATGTCCGGATCCGCCCACCCCCTCGACCCCCTGACCGCAGAGGAGATCTCACGGGCGGTGGCGGTCCTCAAAGCCGGCCCGGCCGGCGCCGAGTCGTTCCGCTTCGTCCAGGTGGAACTGGAGGAGCCCGCCAAACAGCTTGTGCGGGAGAACCCCTCGGCCATTCGCCGTACCGCCTACGCTGTGCTGATCGACCGCGCAACCGGCGACTCGTTCACCGCGCACGTCGACCTGGCGTCGGAATCCGTGACGGAGTGGCAGTTGCGGCCGGCGGGATCGCAGCCACCGATCATGCTCGACGAGTTCGACGAGGTCGAGGTGAACTCCAAGCGCGACCCGCGGGTGGTGGCAGCCCTGGCCAGCCGCGGCCTCACCGACCTCGACTTGGTGTGCATCGAACCGTGGTCGGCGGGCTATTACGGCGTCGACGACCAGGACCGCCGCCTGATGCGGGCGCTGGTTTTCGCGCGCCAGGAACCGGACGACAGTCCCTACGCACATCCCGCCGAGGGCCTGATCGTCGTCTATGACCTGAACAACGGCGAGGTCATCGAAGTCGAGGACAACGGCTTCATCCCGGTCCCGCACGCCACCGGCAACTATCTGCCCAAGTACGTCGGACCAGCCCGCACCGACATCAAGCCGATCGAGATCAGCTCCCCGGAGGGCCGCTCGTTCCAGGTCGACGGCCAGCACGTGACCTGGGGTGACTGGAAGTTCCGGGTCGGATTCACCCCGCGCGAAGGACTGGTGCTGCACCAGATGACCTTTCACGACAAGGGACGCGACCGGTCGGTGCTCAACCGGGCATCGCTGGTCGAGATGGTGGTGCCCTACGGTGACCCGTCCCCGGTGCAGTACAAGAAGAACGCGTTCGACGCCGGCGAATACAACATCGGCGCCCTGGCGAACTCGCTGACGCTCGGCTGTGACTGCCTGGGCGAGATCCAGTACTTCGACGGGGTGGTCAGCGACAGCCACGGCAACCCGTTCACCATCAAGAACGCCGTCTGCATGCACGAAGAAGACGACTCGATCCAGTGGAAGCACTACGACTACCGCGAGGACACCGCCGAGGTGCGCCGCTCCCGCAAGCTGGTCATCTCGTTCATCGCCACCGTCGCCAATTACGAATACGGCTTCTACTGGCATCTCTACCTCGACGGCACCATCGAGTTCCTGGTCAAGGCGACCGGCATCCTGTCGACGGCCGGCCAGGAGGCCGGCACCAAATCGCTGTACGGGCAGACGCTGAACAACTCCGGGCTGTACGCACCCATCCACCAGCACATCTTCAATGTGCGCCTGGACTTCGAGTTGGACGGTCCGCGCAACGCGGCCTACGAGGTCGACACCGTGATCCCCGAGGACAATCCGACCGGTAGTTGCTTCTACACCGTGGACCGACTGCTGGAACGCGAACAGGACGCCGCCCGCCTGGCCGACGCGAGCAAGCACCGGTTCTGGAAGATCGTCAACCACGACAGCCGCAACATCGTGGATGAACCGGTGGCCTATCGGCTGCAGCCCACCGATGCGATCACCTTGTGCGCGACGCCCGATTCCTGGGTGCACAAGCGCGCCGGCTTCGCGACCAAGAACTTCTGGGTCACCGCCTTCGACGAGGCCGAGCGGTATCCGGCGGGGGACCCGAACCAGTCCCGGGGCGGCGATGGGCTGCCCGCCTACATCGCCGACAACCGCAGCATCGTCGATGAGGACCTCGTGGTCTGGTACACGTTCGGCATGCACCACGTGGTGCGTCTCGAAGACTGGCCGGTCATGCCGCGCCAGCACGTCGGGTTCATCCTGCAACCGCACGGCTTCTTCGACCAGAACCCGACACTGAATCTGCCTGTCCCGGAGAAGAAGACCGTCGGTGGACACTGCGGCTGCGAGGGCGACCAGTGACCGCTGACGAGAGCGTGGCACGGCCGCGCCCGGCCGGGCCCGCCACCGTGCACGCGGCGGGCGGAGTCGACTACGAGAACGTCGGCGACGAGTACATGCGTCGCCGCCAGCTCAAGCGTGGTTCCGCCGGGCCGGTGCTGCTGATCGGACTCGGCGTCGGCTACGTCGTCGCGGGCGACTATGCCGGCTGGAACTTCGGCATCGGGGAAGCCGGCTGGGGCGGCATGCTCATCGCCGTCGGCCTGATGGGCCTGATGTACACCACGATGTGCTTCGCGCTGGCGGAGATGGCATCCATCATCCCCACCGCCGGCGGCGGATACGGGTTCGCCCGTCGTGCCATGGGTCCATGGGGTGGATTCCTCACCGGGACAGCGGTTCTGCTCGAATTCGTGCTGGCACCGGCCGCGGTGGTGACCTTCATCGGCGCCTACGTGGAATCGTTATTCGGGATCAGCGGACCGTGGGTGTACGCGGTGTTCTACATCGCCTTCATCGGACTGCACCTCTACGGGGTGTCGCAGGTGCTCAAGCTGATGTTCGTCATCGCCATCGTGTCGGTGATCGGCCTGCTGGCGTTCTGCATCGGGATGGCACCGTTCTTCGATACCGCGAACCTCTTCGACATCGCTCCGACCGACGCCGCCGGCGCCAGCACCTTTCTGCCGTTCGGAGTGATCGGGATCTGGGCCGCTCTGCCGTATGCGATGTGGTTTTTCCTTGCCGTAGAGGGAGTTCCGCTCGCCTCGGAGGAGGCGCGCAACCCGGTGCGCGACGTCCCGAAGGGTCTCATCGGTGGGGTGCTGGTGCTACTCACCCTGGCCGCATTGCTGCTGACGCTCGGACCGGGCGGGTCGGGTGCGTCCACGATCAGTGGCAGCGACAACCCGCTGATCGACGCCATGGAGGCCAGTAGCGGTACCACCTGGCTGAGCCAGTTCGTCAATGTCATCGGCCTGGTGGGATTGGTGTCGAGTTTCTTCACCATCACCTACGCCTATTCGCGGCAGACGTTCGCCCTGTCGCGGGCCGGTTACCTGCCCAAGGTGCTGTCGTTGACCAACGGTCGCAAGACGCCGTTCCTGGCCCTGGTGGTGCCGGGTCTGATCGGCTTCGGTCTGTCGCTGACCGGCACCGGTGATCTGCTCATCCTCATCTCGGTATTCGGCGCAACGGTGTCCTACATCCTGATGATGTTGTCGCACATCATTCTCAGGGTCCGTGAGCCCAAGCTCGACCGGCCCTACCGGACACCGGGCGGTGTGGTCACCTCCGGTACCGCGTTGCTGCTGGCGGTCGCGGCGCTCACCGCCGGGTTCGTCGTCGAACCCTCGGTGGTGCTGTGGGCGGCACTGGCCTACGCGGTGATGATCGCCTACTTCGCGCTCTACAGCCGTCATCACCTGGTGGCGAGGGCACCCGAAGAGGAGTTTGCCGCACTGGAACAGGCCGAGCGGGAACTCGGGGTCTGACCTACATCACTGACCCTGTGGGGCAATGCGTTTCGAACAGGCATTGCCCCACAGGGGAACTCATCCTGGAAGGACCGAACGATATGGCGATCGCGAACCCGGTACGTCCGTCGGATGTCCCGACGAACCCTCAAATAGGCAGGCGCGCCGGACGATTCGTAGCGGCTCTGTCGGTCGCCTGCGTCCTGGGGCACATCCCGATGCTCGTCGGTCACTTCGAGCACCACCCCAAGGTGACGCTGGCGATGGCGGTGGTGGCTGCACTGTGTGTGCCATGCGTCGGAAAGTTGTGGCGGGCTCCGTGTCGGCAGGATGTGCTCGTGGCCGGCTGCTTGGCCACCGTCATGCTGGGCATCCACCTCTGCCTCATGCTGGCCATGGCCGGCAGTTCCGCGCCCGCGGGAGGCGGCGGCGAACACCACCACGGCTCATCGGCGATGGAACTGGCCGAGATGTCGCACGCGCCCGCCCATGGTGTGCAGTTCGACGGGTTCTTCTACGTGCCCACCGCCTTGGCCGCCGCGCAGATCCTGCTCTGCATCGGGATCGCCCTACGCGCGAGGCGGTGCTAGGGGCTGCCGCCGGCCAGGCGTGCGGCCACGGTGACGACGCGGGTGGCCATATGGTCCAGCGCGGCCAGCGTGGCGTCGTCGAGTTCGTTCTGGTTGTGCGGGCCGGTGACATGGCTGACCCCGTAGGGATTTCCGTCGGCGAACTTCAGGCCGTCGGTGTAGCCCGGCGGCACCAGCACGCCGCCGAAGTGCATCAACGAGGTGTACATCCCGATGAGCGTGGTCTCCTGACCGCCGTGCATCGTCTGGCTGGAGGTGAAACAGGCGTACACCTTGTCGGCCAGCTTGCCCTGCGCCCAGAGGCCGCCGAGTCTGTCCATGAAGGTCTGGAACGGCGCAGCCGTGCTGGAGAAGCGCGTGGGGGAACCGAAGATCACGGCGTCGGCCCAGACGATGTCGTCACCGGTCGCGGCGGGCAGATCCTTGGTCGCCTCGTAGTTCGCCGCCCACGCAGGGTTCTGCGCGAAGGTCTGGGGATCTCGGGTCTCGGCGATGTGCCGGACCCGGACTTCCGCGCCCGCGCGCTCACCCGCCGCGGCCAGACGCTCGGCCATCTTGGTGCCGTGCCCGGTCGCCGAGTAGTAGATCACTGCCAGTTTCGTCATCGCTGGACCTCCGGGGAGATGGTGCGTGCAGTCACCCCATGGTGCCCGCCACCGTGGTGCGGGGTCCGTGGATTGGGGGAGCGGAGCCGGCCGCGGCGTCCCGCTGAGCGGGCGAAAAGACGGCTCTCAGATCTCCCGACCAACCGGTGGGCTAGCCTGAATACATGCAGCTGGCACTGACTCCGGAGGAAGCCGCCTTCCGCGACGAACTCCGCACCATCTACACCACCAAGTTCCCCGCTGATCTGCGTGAACGCACCCGAAAGGGTGGTCACCTCAGCCGCGAGGACATCGTCACCAGCCACAAGCTCCTGCACGAGCACGGCCTGGCCGTACCGAACTGGCCGGTCGAATGGGGCGGCAAGGACTGGACGCCGACCCAGCACCAGATCTGGCTGGACGAGATGCAGCTGGCGTCGGTCCCCGAGCCTCTGACGTTCAACGCCAAGATGGTCGGACCGGTGATCGCCGAGTTCGGCTCGCAGGAGATCAAGGAGCGTTTCCTGCCACCGACGGCCGCCCTCGACATCTTCTGGTGCCAGGGGTTCTCTGAGCCCGAGGCCGGCTCGGACCTGGCGTCTCTGCGGACCACCGCGGTGCGCGACGGCGACAGCTACGTGGTCAACGGTCAGAAGACCTGGACCACGCTCGGTCAGTACGCCGATTGGATCTTCTGCCTGGTGCGCACCGACCCGAACGCACCCAAGCGTCAGGCCGGCATCTCGTTCCTGCTCATCGACCTGAATACGCCGGGCATCACCATGCGCCCGATCAAGCTGATCGACGGCAGCTACGAAGTCAACGAGGTTTTCTTCGAGGACGTCCGCGTCCCGGCCGATCAGCTTGTCGGGCAGGAGAACCAGGGCTGGACTTACGCCAAGTTCCTGCTGGGCAACGAGCGCACCGGCATCGCCCACATCGGCACCACCAAGGTGCGGCTGGCCGAGGTGAAGAAGCGCGCTGCCGCGTCCGGACTGCTCGAGGACCCGCTGTTCGCCGCGCGGATCGCCGAGACCGAAAACGACCTGCTGGCACTGGAACTCACCCAGATGCGGGTCGCGTCGGGCTCCAAGGACGGACAGCCCAACCCGGCCTCGTCGGTGCTGAAGCTGCGCGGCAGCCAACTGCAGCAGATCACCACCGAACTGCTGGTGGAGGTGGCCGGCCCCGACGCATTGCCCTTCGAGGCGGGTGACGCCGTGGCCTCGCCGGATTGGGCCCAGGGCAGCGCGCCGCACTACCTCAACTACCGCAAGACATCGATCTACGGCGGCAGTAATGAGGTGCAGCGCACCATCATCGCTTCGACCATCCTCGGACTGTGAGGTAGACCATGGACTTTCAACTCAGCGATGAGCAGGAACTGCTGCGCGACACCACCCGAGACCTGCTGGCCCGCAGCTACGACGCGGAGAGCCGCAACAAGGTCATCGCCAGCGACCTCGGCTGGAGCCGAGACGTGTGGAGCCAGTTGGCCGACACCGGGATCCTCGGCCTCGGTTTCGATCCGGAGGAGTCCGGCCAGATCGAAATCATGCTGGTGCTCACGGAATTCGGCCGGCGCCTGGCTCCCGAGCCACTGTTGCACGCCGCGTTGGCTCCCGGTTCGGTGATCGTCGACCAGGGTTCTGATGAGCAGAAGCAGCTTCTGGACGAGGTGGCCGAGGGCCGCCTGCTGCTGGCGTTCGCGCACACCGAACCCGGTATGCGGCTTCCCACTGCCGGCGTCACGACCACCGCCGAGCGCGACGGCGATGCCTGGGTGATCAGCGGCCGGAAGAACCCGGTGCTGGCCGGCGACACCGCCGACACCCTGGTGGTCACCGCAGCGCTGCCCGACGGCGGCACGGGACTGTTCCTGGTACACGGTGACGCGGTCACCAAGACCGGATTCCAGACCTTCGACGGTCAGCGCGGCGCGCAGATCGACCTGGACAGCGCACCCGCGACACCGCTGGGCGATGCGGTGGACGCCACGGCCGTCATCGAGCGGGCACTCGTCCGCATCCAGTCGGCGCTGTGCGCTGAGGCGCTGGGCGCGATGGAGGAGTCGCTGCGACTGACAAGCGACTACCTGAAGAGCCGCAAGCAGTTCGGCGTCACGCTCAACACGTTCCAGACGCTGACGCAGCGTGCCGCGGACATGTACGTCTCGCTCGAGTTGGCCCGCAGCATGAACCTCTACGCCGCGATGTCGATCGCCGATGGCACCCTGGACCCGACGATCGCTGCCCGTGCCAAGCTGCAGGTCGCGCGCTCGGGACGGCACATCAGCCAGGAGTCCATCCAGTTGCACGGCGGGATCGGCATCACCGCCGAGTACCCGGTGGCGCACTACGCGGCGCGACTCACTGCGATCGACCACACGCTGGGTTCGGCACAGGACCAGCTGCATGTCCTGATCGATCAGATCAGCGACTACGAGATCGCCATGCTGTGAGCAGACGCTCCTGAGCTGAGCGTCGTCGAAGACCTCCGGGTGACCGCGAGCCGGTGAGGCCGCTTCCGCCCGGAGGTCTTCGTCGTCTCACGGGGTCAGGGTTCGATCACCAGCCGGCGGATGAGGCCGCCGACGAGGGTGAACCGGTGGTGCAGCTCGGCCACACCGCCGGGGAAGTCACCGTCGAGGCGCTGGAGTACGTCGACGTTCGATGCGTCGGGCATGGTGGCGCTGATGCACGTTGTGGTGTAGGTGAATTCGCTGCCCGCTGAGCTGAGCCAGTCGGCGATGGCTGAGCGTCCGCGCACCGTCCTGCCCTCATCGGTCACCTCGGCGTCGGCGGCGAAGGTGGTGAGGGCGGTGGCCGCATCCCGATCCCGGAGTGCCCGCAGACAGGTGGTGACCGCGGCGGGCAGCTCATCCCAGGTGACGGTGGAGTTCTCGTGTCGCAGTGTCATGCCGTCAGCGTGCGGTGTCCCGCAGCGGGAGAGTCAACCCCTGCTCATCCTGACGACTGTCCATCACGGCAACGTCGAGCGGTCGCATCGGTACGTGCGCACGCGGCCCGGTGTGTCGCGTACAAACCCGCCCGCCCGCTGGGGAGAGGGATGCTGCGCGCGGGACGGGGGATGCTGCGCTGGGGAGAGGGGATGCTGTACGTGCGTACAGCAGATCGGGTATGGTCGCCCGGACAGACCGCGGAGGACACGCATGAGCGAGTTGTACTACGACCCCTGGGACTTCGAGATCGACCTCGACCCCTACCCGACGTATCGCCGGATCCGTGACGAGTCCCCGGTGTTCTACAACGAGAAGCACAACTTCTGGGGGGTCAGCCGCTACGCCGACGTCGACGCGGGCCTCAAGGACACCGCGCGCCTGAGTTCCGCCAAGGGCGACATCCTCGAAGTGGTGCTCACCGACCCGGTCATCCCGCCCGGCGTGTTCATCAACGAGGATCCCCCTCTGCACACGATTCACCGCGCGATCGTCGCACGTGCGTTCACCCCGAAGAAGATGCGCGCGATCGAGGACAAGGTGCGCGCGTTCTGCACCGCGTGCCTCGATCCGCTGGTCGGCGGAGAACGTTTCGACTTCGTGCAGGACCTCGGTGCCGAACTCCCGATGCGGACCATCGGGATGCTCGCCGGCATCCCGGACTCCGAACAGCCCGCGGTGCGCGCGCACGCCCATGCGTCGCTGCGCAATGAGGCCGGGAAGCCCATGAACATCGACAAGGACCACTACTTCACCGGAGAGATGTTCGGCGAGTGCATCGAGTGGCGGGAGAAGAACCCGTCCGATGACCTGATCACCGAGCTGCTGAACGTCGAGTTCGAGGACGAGACCGGGACCACCCGCAAGCTGACCAAGCAGGAGCTGATCATCTTCCTGGCCGTCGTCGCCGGCGCTGGTGTCGAGACCACCGGCCGACTGTTCGGGTGGATGGGCAAGGTGTTGTCCGAAAACCCCGACCAGCGTAAGGAACTCGTCGAGGATCACTCCTTGGTTCCCGGCGCGATCGACGAGCTGCTGCGCTTCGAACCTCCGGGTCCGCACGTCGCGCGCTACGTGACCGCGGCCGATGTCGCGTTCCAGGACCAGGTCATACCGGCCAACAGTGCGGTGCTGCTCATGTTGGCCTCGGCCAACCGTGACGAGCGGCATTTCGAGGATCCCGACCGGTTCGACATCCGCCGCAGGCCGGGTGGTCACCTCACGTTCGGCCGCGGTGCCCACTTCTGCGTCGGCGCCCCGCTGGCCCGCCTGGAGGGCCGCGTGGCGCTCGAAGAGGTGCTCAAACGGTTCCCCGAGTGGACGGTCGACATGGACAACGCGCGACGCTCTCGCACGTCGACCGTGCGGGGCTGGGACTCGATGCCCGCCGTCGTCGGCTGAGGATATGGACGGTCCGGCTGTCAGGTCGGCGGCACCTCATCCCATCCTCGCAACAACAACAAGGTGGCAAGTCGTTGCGACCGTGACTGTAGACAGCTTCCCACCAGCTGCTCGATCTTCTTCATACGGTGTCGAACCGTGTTCGGATGCAGATGGAGGATCGAAGCGGTCTCTCTGATGTCGCTGGCGCATTCGAGCCACACGCGCAGGGTGCTCGCGAGGGGTTGGGCCCCGGACTGGGCATCGTAGAGCCGCCGAAGTTCGTCGTGGTCGATGGACGCCACGGCCGCAGCCGCGCGTCGCAGTGCGACGGTGTCCCACACCTCTTCGTAGGCGCCGACGGGGTGGCCGAGGGCACACACTGCACCCAACGCCTCGGCAGCCTCCTGTCGAGCTGACGGCAGCCCGTGACTGCCTGATATCGGCCTGCTGGCCGCCATCGGGGCCGGAGCCGAGGTGCGAGCCAGATCAGCGAGCCAGGCCCAGCCACCTGGGCCTGGCCGGTCGGGGACCACTGCGAAGGTGACCCCGTCGACGTCGGCGAGGATCGGGTCTGGCCAGGACTTCTTACGGAAGTAGGAACGCCAGAGCGACACGTCGTCATAGCCGGTGGACGCGGAAAGGCTCTGCAGCGCAACGACTCTGCAACGGTGGAAGGGCATCCCCCAACCGCTGGTCGCGGCGTCGCAGTCGCCGCGCAGCGCCGCGCGGGTGCTTTCGATTGAATAGCGGCCAGCCAGGTCGATGCTGGCGTTCAGCTGTACCAGGCTCATGGCGGCGGCCGATGCAGTGGCCGTCAACTGGGCCTCCAGTTGAGGATCCAGACGACCGTCCCAGATGGCCCAAATGGACCCGACAGTCTGGCCGCCCACGCGGAGCGGAATCACCAGGCGTTGGAGAAACCCTGGCTCCATGGCGGGAACGATGAATGGGCGGACATCACGCACCAACCGTTTGAGGACCCCGGTCGCACGCAGCCGCCGAAGGACCTCTGCGGGAACCGCACGACTCATGATTGTCGAAGTGCGCGTACTGTCTGCGCCATCGGTGGTGGCCGAATAGGCGACCACCCGACTGTGTGCGTCCTCAATGGTCACGGGCGCGCCGAGCATTGCGGCGAACGCGTCGGCCATAGCGAAAAGCCCTTGTTGTGCCGCCGATTCCGGCCCGACGACCACTTCTGCGCGATCCATCAGGCTGCGCACCAACCACACCAGATGTGACCATCCCACCTGCGGACCGAGTTCGGCCAGGGTCACTCCGAGTTCGCCGCACCGGTCCGACGTGGCAGTCGCCGCAAGTTGTCGTACCACCACAACACTGGCGCCTGAGGCGCCCGCGAGCGCAACCGCGTTCTCCTGCTGTTCGAAGTCCGTCGCACCGGCTGCGGCGATCAGACACCCCTGTGGGGGTCGCTCGGTCTCGCCATAGAAGTGAACCGATGAAACCGAGGTTCCGGTGCCCTGTACCACCACCGACAGCATCCCAGCTGCCACAAGTTCGCTGAGTTCGATCGCCGTGGCCACGACAGCGATTGTATTAGCTGCACTACGATGGCCCGAACTGTTGTCCATCTGGGACAACCGGTGTCGAAGCCTTGGGCTCGAATATGTACGTATGAATGCATTGAACGGCGGCCGTCCGGAACGCGTGGCGATCATCGGAGCGGGCATGGTCGGGCTGTGTACGGCGTGGTACCTCCAGGAGCGCAGCGTCGACGTGACGGTTTTCGATTCGGACGGCGTGGCCGCCGGGTCGAGTTGGGGAAATGCCGGGTGGCTGACCCCCAGCATCGCGACACCACTGCCGGAGCCGGCCGTCCTGAAATACGGTGTGCGCGCGCTCCTGAGTCATGCGTCACCGGTCTACGTTCCGCCCACCGTCGATCCCCGATTGATCCGCTTCCTGCTGCAGTTTGTCCGCAACAGCACGGCATCCCGCTGGCACAAAGCCATGCAGGCACTCATCCCGCTCAACCGGGATGCGCTGGCCGCCTTCGACGAGATGGAAGTGGCCATGCCGGAGAAGTCCGCGCCAGCACAACCATTCATCGCCGCCTACCGCAGCGAGGCCGATCGCAGAACGCTGCTCGAGGAGTTCGATCAGATTCGGGCGGCCGGGCAGGCCGTGAACTTCGAGGTGCTCGACGGTGAGACGGCCCGCGCGCAGGAACCTGCCCTCTCCCCGCAGGTCAATGCGGCCATCCGCATCCTCGACGAGCGCTTCCTCAATCCGGCCGCGTATGTGCATGCCCTCGCCGACCAGGTGCTCGCGCGGGGCGGCAACATCGTGGCCGGCGCCGACATCGCCGAAGTGCGGGACACCGGTTCCACCGTCGTCGTGGGCGGCCAGCAGTTCGACGCCGTTGTGGTGGCGACAGGAGCGCGGCTGAACCGACTGTTGAAGCCCTTCGGAGTCCGACGCCTGGTGCAGGCGGGCCGGGGCTACAGCTTCACCGTCAAGGTGGACCATCTGCCCCGCGGCCCCGTGTACTTCCCCACTCAGCGCGTGGCGTGTACGCCGGTGGGCGACCGCCTGCGCATCGCCGGGATGATGGAGTTCCGCGATGTCGATGCGCCGATGGATTATCGGCGTATCCAGGTGCTGCGCAACGCTGCTGGCGAGTTGTTGAACGGTGCGCACCTCGACGTCCGTGAAGACGAATGGGTGGGCGCTCGGCCCTGCACCGCCGACGGGCTGCCCCTCATCGGTCGCACCGCGAGCCCGCGCGTGTTCGCCGCCGGCGGCCATGGCATGTGGGGCATCACTCTCGGTCCGGTCACCGGCAAGCTGGTGAGCGAGTTGATCACCACCGAGCGACTGCCCGAAGCGCTTCGAGCCGTCAGCCCACTTCGATGACGAAAGAGACGTCCTTGACCACATTGACCCGGATCGCGTCGGCGGCCGCCCCCGCCGCAATCGGACCGTACGCCCAGGCCGTCGCCCATGCTGGGATGCTCTACTGCTCGGGGTCACTGCCGGTTGATCCGGCGACCGGATCGATCGACGCGGGAGATCCGGCTGCCGAGGTGAGGCAGTGTCTGACCAACCTGACGGCGGTGTGCGCGGAGGCGGGCACCGATCTCAGTCGGGCGGTGCGCACCACCATCTACACCACAAGGCTGAGCGAGTTCGCCGCCATCAACGTCGCGTACGCGGAGTTCTTCAGCGACGGCGAGGTGCCCGCTCGCACCACAATCGAAGTGGCGGGGTTGCCGATGGGTGCCACCGTCGAGATCGACGCCATCGTGGCTTTGGCCTGATCGCTCGGTGTCAGGCCTTGGGACACAGCCGTAGTGGCGTGCGATGCAGCGAAATCCGGCGGACAGATGAGCGGGATACGCCCTGAGTCGGTGACAGTGAAGCCGACCGCGGAAGCCGTGGTAGACCTTTCGGCGATCGCGCATAACGTGCGACTGCTCAAGGAACATGCGGGATCGGCCGCGGTGATGGCCGTGGTCAAGGCCGACGGCTACGGTCACGGTGCGGCGCCGGTGGCCCGTGCCGCACTGGAGGCGGGAGCCGCTGAGCTCGGGGTGGCCACCGTGCCGGAGGCGCTGTCGCTGCGCCGCAACGGTATCGACGTTCCGGTCCTGGCGTGGTTGCACGCGCCCGGAACTGACTTCGGACCAGCGCTTGTCGCCGATGTACAGCTTGCGGTGTCGTCGCTCGCACAACTCGACGAGGTGTTGGATGCGGTCCACAGAACCGGGATCACTGCCATGGTCACCGTCAAGGTGGATACGGGCCTGAACCGCAACGGTGTTCCGGAAGCCTACTTCGACCAACTGGTGAATGCATTGCGCCGGGCGGTTTCCGCTGATGCGGTGCGGGTCCGCGGGATGATGTCCCATCTGGCGTGTGGTGACGAACCCGAGCATCCGGCCAATGACAGTCAGTACGAGGCCTTCACCCGGCTCTGTGAGCGAGCACGCCGGATGGGTCTGGAGTTCGAGGTTGCCCACCTGTCCAATTCAGCGGCGACCATCGCGCGGCACGATCTGGCGTTCGACATGGTTCGACCCGGGCTTGCCGTGTACGGACTCAGCCCGATTGCGGGCCGGGGTGATTTCGGACTCAGTCCTGCGATGACATTGAAGGCCCCGGTGGCGTTGGTGAAACCGGTCCGCGCGGGCGAGGGGGTGTCCTACGGACACGCTTGGGTCGCCGACCGGGATACGACGGTGGCGTTGGTGCCGGTGGGCTACGCGGACGGGGTCTTTCGCGGACTCGGGGGCCGCCTTGAAGTGGCGATCAACGGTGTGCGGCGCCGCAGCGTCGGGCGGGTGTGCATGGACCAGTTCGTCGTTGACCTGGGGCCGGGAATCACGGATGTCTGCGTGGGAGACGAGGTGATCCTGTTCGGCCCGGGGGCTTCGGGTGAGCAGACCGCGCAGGACTGGGCTGATCTGATGGACACGATCAACTACGAGGTGGTGACCAGTCCGCGCGGCGGACGTGTCATCCGCACCCACATACAGGCCGGCGGATGCTGTTCGCGCGATGAGTTCAACTGCAGGCGCACGCGTGGGTGCAGCTGCGCGCAATGAAGGAATGGGATCAGAGGATGGCTGCTGCGGTTCTCCAACACCGCTGTCGGATTCATCCCCGCGGCGACTCACTCGATGGCTTCGATCGCGCACTCCTCGAATTCGTGAGCGTGTGGGCTGTGTATGGCGGTCCGCCGGACGAGGAACTGCTGCCGCGTTTCGGTGTCAGCCGAGCGGATCTGTCGGCGAAAATCCATGAAATAGTCTTGGCCACAGAGTATCTCGACTGCAGAAACTTCAAAAGCGCGCCCTGAGGTGACCGATGGAGAACTCGGGCACGATGCGGGCTGCGATTCCGCGCTGACCATCATCGGCGGAAAGCGACCCTAGGTGGACACTTCCGCCGTCATCGCCACACGTGTCCGGCGGGGACGAGCTCCGCGCTTCCCGAGGTCATTCCGGCAACCGCGGCGGACAGGGCGCTGGCGTCCGTGCTCGCCACCGTGAAGACCGCCTGCGCGCTGTACTCGACGTCGACCACGTCGAACCCGCGTCCGCGCAGTTCGGCCTCCACCCTGCCGGCCTTGGCATGATCGATGGACAGCAGGAACAGTTCGGCGCGAACCCGTGGGCACAGTGCTTGACCTTCGAGCGCGGACAACACCACTCCGGAGTAGGCCCGTGCGAGTCCGCCGGTGCCGAGGTTGACCCCGCCGTACTGGCGTGAGACCACGGCCGCCACGTTCGTCAGGTCCCGTGATCTCAGCGCGGCCAGGATCGGTGCTCCCGCGGTGCCGCCGGGCTCCCCGTCGTCGTTGGACCGTTCGATCCGTGCGTCGTCGCCGATGATGAAGGCCCAGCAGTGATGCCCGGCGGCACGGTCAGACTCGCGCACGTCGCTGAGGAACTCGCTGAAGCTCTGCTCGGACTCGACGTGCCGGACCCGGGCGGTGAAGCGCGACCGTTTGATGACCTCCTCCGCGGCTGGGCTGGCCCCGTGCGGAAGCGTGAACGGCATAGCCGAAGTCTAGGAAACGCCCTTCACCACATGACACCGCGGATGAGCTCGGTCGGCGGGATGTCCTCCAGCGCGACCAGTCCCGCGGGGGACCGGCAGACCCAGTCGATGGCATTGACGGCACGCGCGGCCGTCGACAGGCAACCGGCCTCGGTCACGTCGAGTGCGGGGTGCGACAGGCTCGTGCTCATCTCGATCCGGGGCTCGCCCTCCACGACCACTTTGTGGACGCCGGACTGGCCGTCGGGTGGGAACTCCCAGTCCGGCGCTGCCTTCGAGGTCAGCCGGTTGACGTGTTCGACGGTGATGACGGTGTCACCGCCGCGTACACCCTCGACGGAGAACTTCACCGCGGCCAACTGCCCGGGTTCGATGGTCGTCATGCGGCATTCGATGTGCTGATCGGAGTACCACGGTTCGTAGCGCTCACGGATGTCGTCCAACTCCACGTCAAGATGGGCGGCGAGATTGCGGACGA